>NZ_JAVDTB010000003.1:0-570632 GCF_031455635.1 Paenibacillus sp. 2003
AGACCCCTTGAAGACGACGAGGTAGATAGGCTGGGGGTGGAAGTGCAGCAATGCATGGAGCTGACCAGTACTAATCGGTCGAGGGCTTATCCAATAGCAAGTGATAATTCGCATGTTTCGTTTCGAATCTAGTTTTCAGAGAACAACACTCTGAAATGTAAGCTACGCGTTTGGTGGCGATGGCGGAGGGGTTCCACACGTCCCCATCCCGAACACGACCGTTAAGCCCTCTAGCGCCGATGGTACTTGGACCGCAGGGTCCTGGGAGAGTAGGACGCCGCCAAGCAATCTAAAGACACACTTGATGATATCGAGTGTGTCTTTTTTATGTTTTAATGTAATTCATAATTTCCGATTTGACTTGTTATATACATAAAATACTGGCGTTCCAATCCTTAAAGCTGTGATACAATAGGTGAGGTCTATATAGAAAACGGAAACACGCATAAGTACGAGGAGGAACAGTGAACACGATGAAATCAGCCCCGTTTATTGCCGTGGAAGGTCCGATCGGAGCGGGGAAAACAACGCTGGCAACGATGCTTTCCCATGAATTGAATCTTCCGTTAGTTAAAGAAATCGTAGAAGAGAATCCATTTCTGGCTTCCTTTTATCAGGATATCGACGAGTGGAGTTTCCAATTGGAAATGTTTTTTCTGTGTAATCGGTTTAAACAACTGGAAGACACGGGCGCTCATTATGTAGAGCAGAATACCCCAGTCATTTCAGACTATCATATCTATAAAAATATGATTTTTGCCGATCGTACCTTAAAGGGAACGAAACGGGATAAGTATCGTCAAATCTATCATCTGTTAACAGATGATCTGCCAAAGCCCAATCTGGTGCTCTATATTGAAGCTGAACTGGATACGTTGATGTACCGCATTAACAAGCGTGGACGCTCATTTGAGCAGGATATGGACCCGGCATATATGGAACAACTGATCGCTGATTACAAAACAGGCATGGACTATCTGGCGAATAGCTCAAATCCACCAGTAATCATTAAAGTCAATGCGGAGCAACTCGATTTTGTGGAACATCCTGAGCACTTCAGGCAGATTGTTAATCAGGTAAAGGAGTATATCATATGAATAACTATGGCATTCCATCGAATGCATTAATTACGGTAGCAGGTACGGTTGGGGTGGGTAAATCCACGTTAACGGCTGCGCTTGCACAGCGTTTGAATTTCAAGACTTCTTTGGAGCAAGTGGATCATAATCCATATTTGGAGAAGTTCTATCATGACTTTGAGCGTTGGAGCTTCCATCTGCAGATTTATTTCCTGGCAGAGCGCTTCAAGGAACAGAAGAAGATTTTTGAACTAGGTGGGGGATTCGTTCAGGATCGTTCCATCTATGAAGATACGGGCATTTTTGCACAAATGCATGCAGATCAAGGAACCATGTCTGCTACAGATTTCGAGACATACAGCAGTTTGTTTGAAGCGATGGTAATGACACCGTATTTCCCACATCCAGACGTGCTGATCTATCTGGAAGGTAGTCTGCCTTCGATTTTAAACCGAATTACGGAACGTGGACGCGAGATGGAGATTCAGACGGATCGTTCGTACTGGGAGCACATGCACGAGCGCTATTCCGTGTGGATTGATCAGTTTACGGCTTGCCCTGTGCTACGTCTGAACATTGATGAGTATGATGTGCATGATCCGGCATCGGTGGATGCCATTTTGGCACAGATTGCTGCTGTCATTCAGCCTTCCAAGGAAGTACAAAGGTAAGATAGAGAGAGCTTTTCAATGTAGTTTTCTCGGTTACATTGGTTATATCTATGATACAGATATGGACAACATCCCTTCTACGGCAATTATGCTGTTGGAGGGATGTTTTTTTATGTGCCAAGGGAATGATTATGAGATGTTTGTGGATAAAACTAAAATGATATATTCGAGCGAATAAGGAAATGGATGCTTAATATATCTTTTCTATTATATAAATACATGGTCACCAAAAGTAGAAAAATGTTGAATAATAGGTCTTTTTGTGGTTTCATAGGAAAGGTGAATTCTGGAAAAGAAGCATATGCATGACTCAGGAGGGAAAGACAACGTGGAAGAGAAACAAGGAGTTAAAATCGGTATGCCGATCATTGGTGGTTTAATTGCAGCCATTCTGGGAGGCATCGTATGGGCAGCTATTGCTGCAATGACCGAGTATGAGGTAGGATTAATTGCGATTTTGATTGGAGCACTCACAGGCTACGCGGTTGTGTTGTTCTCCAATAAACGAATTGCGACAGTACATAAGATTATTGCCGTACTGTTTGCGCTCGTAGGCATTTTGTTGGGGAAATATCTGACGGTGGTTTATTTTACTTCTGAACTGTTTGGTGATGTAAGCGTGATGGAACTCGTGTTTGATAGCGAGATGATCAGTGCGTTTGTGGAAACCTTCCAGGAATATTTCAGTCAACCGATTGATTTGTTATTCATCGTGCTTGCGATTGTATCTGCATGGCAGATTCCTGGCCGGATGGCGAGAACTAGTCTAGCTACGGATGCATCTTCATCGGAACACGCGCCAAGAGCTTAATCGGATAGACGCTGGACGCTAGCAGCAAAATGAAGGACGTTTGACAGAAGAAACTTAATGCTCATCATCCTAAGCATCTGGTGAAGTTATATCGAAGGACGGGGAGCAGAACGTAGTAAAGAGCATCTACTTTAAAAGATATTCATAAAGTACTCAGAGTGAGCAGCAGTTAGGCATGTTCACATTGCGGCTGAGTTACTTGCATATACAAAAGGGACGATACGCCTTAGGGCGTACGTCCCTTTTGTATATCCACTGGGTAGTAAGTGGGATACGGCTCATAACTGTTGCAACAACTCGGATCGATTTAAATTACTTACCACTTAACCCTAGTATATATCCAACATGTTCATAAGGTTAATTACAAGAAAGATGTGGTCACTCCAGAAGGTAGGTCCAAATATCCCAAGGGTCATTTACTGCGAATAAAGCTGATGACGAGAATATTTTACCTTTACAGGACAGGGGTGTAACTTCCAGACTATCGTTTACAGTGCACATCTGAAGGCATATGAGAGTTGAATAATACTGTATGTGGTTGAAGACAGGTCTATATTATTTGTTTTGGTCAGCAAATACAGCCATGGCATCTCTCATAAATACTGCCAATCCATCGCCAAACTGATCAATATTACGTGTGAAACGTTCATCGTCCACGTACATCTGACCAAGTCCTCTGAAGGCTTCAGGTGAGTAGCTTCCCATTTGATTTAGCCAAGTGTACCACTCTTGGATGCCGGCCTGTGCCTCCACAGATGCTGGTTCTGTGTGACGAAGTGAAGCCAGACGTTTGTAGATTTCGTTCATTTGTTCGGATAGAGCCTTCTGATCTGTGGTTGATTTACTGTGCAGCGTCTGATTGGCGTGATCGACGGCATGGTCTCCCCAACGTTCCCGCGCTTCTTGTTCATACGGATTCTGGCTAAAATCAAATCCTTCGAATTGTTCTTTGGCTGTCATTTTAATTTCTCCTCTCACGTGTAAAACCGTTCTATCAATGGTAGCAATCATCTGGTCCAAGCGTTGGCGCTTCTCCAGCAGTATAAGTCGATGCATTTTAAGTGCTTCTTCCGGATTGAAGGAGGGGTTGGTTATAATGTTTTTGATCTCCTTCAGAGAGAAGTCGAGTTCCTTGAAAAACAGTATCTGCTGCAACCGTTCCAGGTTGGCATCTGAATATAATCGATATCCGGCAGAAGTCACTTCGTCCGGGGTTAATAGTCCGATCTCATCATAATGATGCAGTGTGCGCACACTGATCGAGGCAAGTTCGGCAACTTCTTTTACCTTCATGGCCATGTGTGAAACCTCCTTACAACATCGATTCTACAGTGTCACGTTACGTGAGAGTCAACCGTTGAAAATGAAAAAACAAGATGCGAGCATGGAGGCTGCATCTTGATCATGGATTGGTGACTAAGTATGACTATATAAGTTGAACTAAAGATTATTTACACAGACACTATGATGACAGAATAACCTTCCAATCGCTGTTATCCCCAGATTTTTTTCGATCCCCCTTTCTCAAGGGAAAATCCGGGGATAAAGGCGAACGCTTCGCTTTTTCAGGTTTTTTCTGTCCTCTCCGTTATCGTGTAAATGATTAGTTCAACATATATAAATTATTGTATCATTCAGTCACTGTAGGGGAGCGGATGCGCTTCTAAGTCGAAGACATAGACTGCCGCACCGCAGGGGGGAGGCTCCTCTGTTATGGAGAGGAGAGCGAGCGGTTATGGGCTGCACCATGTATTCGGTGCAGCCCACGGGGCTGGCAGTGCAGGGAGAGCAGGGCTACGCCTGCATCCCGCGCACTGCCGCAGCGAACTGCACAGCCGCTGCGCGCACATCGGCCGCGCCCGCGATGGCGGAGATGACGGCTACGCCGTCGGCTCCAGCCGCCATCACGGCGGCCGTGGTATCGGGCGTAATGCCGCCGATACCCACAATCGGAACTGCGATGTCTGCGGCGCGCAGTTCCGCCACCCCTGCGGGGCCCAGCACAGCGTGGGCATCCGCTTTGGAGCGCGTCGGGTACATGGGCCCGACGCCAAGGTAGTCGGCGCCCGCCTGCACCGCACGGCGCGCCTCATCCACAGAGTGGGCGGATACGCCAAGCATCCGCCCATCTCCAATGCGGGCGCGTACTAGCGCCGCGTCCGCATCTTCCTGGCCGACATGCACTCCGTCGGCCTCCACCGCTACAGCCAGCTCCACATCATCGTTCACGATGAACGGGACCCCGTGCTGGCTGCACACCTCGCGAAGCCGCATCGCAAGCGTGATGCTAGCTTTGCCAACCAGGGCGCCAGTTCCCTTTTCGCGGAACTGGAAAAGCGTGATGCCGCCAGCAATGGCCTGGCGCAGCACTTCTACAGGGTCTTGCGTTGTATTAACGCTGCCCATCACCAAATACACCTGCATCGCGCGGCGTACCGCTTCTACATCCCAAGGGCGCATCACTGCTCACCCCGCTGTCTGCGCTGATACGCAAAATGATTTGTCGGCCCATGCCCGGCCCCAATCCCCAGCTCATCTTCGATAGCTGCCTGAATGAATGCTCGCGCGGTCGTAACGGCAGCCAGAATAGGTGAACCCTTGGCTAACTCTGCGGTAATGGCCGCAGAGTACGTGCATCCTGTTCCGTGTGTATGACGTGTTACCACACGAACATTCTCCAGGTAATGAAAAGACTGCCCATCGTAGAGCACATCCACGATCATGCCACTTCCTTCATCATGACCACCTTTGACCAAAGCATACGTTGAGCCCATCTGTACAATCCGTCTTGCGGCTTCTTCCCGCTGACTCAGATTCGTGATAGACATCTCGGTAAGCAATTCCGCTTCCGGAATATTAGGTGTTGTGATCAGGGCATGGGGCAACAGCTCCGTAACCAGCGCTTGTACAGCTTCCTGCTGGAGCAGAGGGGCACCGCCTTTGGCGACCATCACGGGGTCGATGACCAGATTAGACCAACGGTAATGCTGCCATTTCTCAGCAACTAGCTGAATAATCTCAGCACTATATAACATGCCGGTCTTCGTTGCGGTTGGTTGAAAGTCTTCGCCGGTCGAGTCCAATTGCTGGGCAATGCCATCGTAAGGGATGGGGAAAACGCCCTGCACACCTGTGGTATTTTGGGCAGCAATAGCGGTGATAACGGTCATGCCGTATACGCCAAGCTCCTGGAATGTTTTCAAATCAGCCTGAATTCCTGCGCCGCCCCCATTATCGGAGCCTGCAATGGTTAGCGCTTGAGCAATGCTCATATTGCACCTCCACGGATCTGACGGATTTGTGCGCGTTCTGCCAAGAGGTCTGGTGTTACTTGTGCCAGTTGATTCAACAATTCAATCTGGAAGCTGCCCGGCCCCTGATGAGCTGTCCGCTCTGCCGCCAGTTCAGCTGCTACACCATAAAACGCGAGCGCTTCAACAACACTGCCTAGAAGATCGGCTCCTGATTCCGCTATGGCTGTAAAAGCACCAATCACCGAACTGAGCAGACAGCCAGCACCTGTGACCTGAGTGAGCAGGGCATGACCATTACTCGTAAGGAATGTGGATTGTCCATCAGTAATGATATCTTCTTTTCCGGTAATGACCACGACACAGCCAAGTTTATGCGCTGCCCGCTCCGCAATGCCGATTCGGTCGCCCTCACCTGATCCTGCGTCCACACCTTTAATACTCCAACTCTCGCCGATGACATTAGCGACCTCTGCCACATTGCCGCGCAGTACCGTGAGGCGAAGCTCACGAACGAGCATCTGCACGGTTTCTGTACGATAGGTGGTTGCACCAACTCCAACCGGATCAAGCACCACAGGCACGTGATGCGCATTAGCCGATTGGCCTGCCAGACGGATCGCCTGAACGACTTTGTCATCGAGTGTACCGATGTTGAGTACCACGGCTCCTGACATCTTGGCGACATCAGCGACCTCTTCATGAGCATAGGCCATAAAAGGGGACGCACCTAGTGCAAGCAGACCATTGGCTGTGAAGGGAGCCACGACAAGGTTGGTGATATTGTGTACCAGCGGATTTTGCGTACGAACACGTTCCAGATAAGACATATAATTTCCTCCTTGTTATGAAGTAACCCCATCGGTAGAAGACCGATATGAAGGGTCACTCAGCAGAATAATAGGATATGAGTCTTCTTGTTGAGTAGGGGCGCAGAGTGTAATGACAACGAGAGGCATTAAGCATAAAAGCAGAAACGTAAGATATAAATCAATTTCATAACTCACTAAAAATGGATTTTTGTACCTGAATATAGATGAATTGAATCATTCTGATCGATATCTAGCCTTGATTGAAATAGCTAAAAGGTAGATTCAATATAAAATGTAAATTCGCAGATAGACAACCGTACAAATACGAAACAGTACAAAACGAAACGATACAAAATACAGAAAGTGAACCCAGGGTCTTTCTCCAAACTCAGGCAAGAGATAGTGTGATGGATGTTAGCGTCTAACCAGTGTCTTGAAGTCCAGGCTGGTCGATACCCAACTGATTGGGGCACGACTGGTCAGACGATGTTTCTAAAGAACACAGGACGTCTTATTTGGCTGTCAGGTCCTCCTTTTGAAATGTAAGGAACATCAGACACGTTATTTCCCAGAATCTCCGGACCAAAACGCTGCAAACAGCTATTTATTCTGATATAACATGTTTCAGGTTCTTTAGATTTCTGCAACCGCTCCAAATCCCTGAATAGGACGCCTCAGATTCGTTAGCGGTCGCAGCATGCTCTGTTTCGATCAAGTTAAGGAGCGTCTCAGCTCCCAGTAGGCTTGAAGATAAGCGCTAATGTACATTACCAAATACATATCAAAAAGCAGGCCAAACGCATCTCAAGCTGCCCAGATGCACATCAAGCCACTTAGGCTTGTTATAAATTCTGATCCTACAATGCTTGCTTCAGGGCTATTCCATTTCACAAACCTTCATGCATCCGATCCTATATTTTGCTAAAATTTGTTTTTAACCCCTTGCTTTCATTCTGTTTGTGTCCAGGGTCCAGTTACTTTTCCTTCATTCACGTTGCTCTCCTTTATTTACTCTCCTTGCAGATTAATAAAAGCATTCTCGGCTTTCACTGATTCAGGAATCAAATCCTGTTCAACGAGCCATGCACGTACATTCTCCCAGGACGCCATTTCCTGCCGGCCAAACGGTTGGCCTTCTTCATTCATGAGTGGCAGTAGAATAGCCAGGCTTTTGGTTTCGACCTCCGGGTCAAGCGGAGACGTTTGATTCTCATGAGCGAGCAGAATATTCAAGGCTTCTTCTGGATGTTCAGTCACATATTTTTGTCCTTCCTGGACCGCTTTGACGAACCGGGTAAGCTGTTCTTTTTTTGCTTGAATGCCAGCTTCACTCGCAGTCAGGACCAATTCATAATAATCAGGCACACCATAGTCGACAGGGTTAATTGATTTCATGGAATGTCCTTCTTTCTCCAAAATCAATTGTTCATGGTTAATAAAACCACCCATAATTGCATCCGCTTGTCCGGAAGCCAGCGAAGGAATCAGATCGAATCCAACGTCGACCAGATTCATGTTGTCGGGATTGCCGCCATCATGGCTAATCATTGTACGTACCATCGCTTCATACAGTGGAATCGAAGAATAACTGACAGTTTTACCGTCAAGATCTTTGGGTGAACTCACGTTGCCATTTGCTTCGGTTAACAGATGAACAAGCGGGTGCCGAACAACAGCAGCAATGGATCGTACAGGAATGTTCTCGCCACGCGCGAGCAAGATTTGGGGCTGGTAGCTTAGAGCCAGATCAATTTTACCGGCAGCAACAAGTTTGAGTGAATCATTGGTATCCGCAGGCATCTGAATTTCGACATCCAGACCTTGGTCTGCAAAGTATCCTTTTTCCTGAGCAACATAGATGAAGGAATGTACTGCATTTGGGTACCAGTCAAGCATGATGGACAGTCTATCTTTGGTGTCTGATGCTGCTTCTGTTGTAGACGGATCTGTTTGCTGTGTGTTGGTTGCGGAATCTGTTGTTGGCGTATTTTGGCTGGTGCCCGCGGGGCTGCATCCGTTAACAAACAGCAACAGGATTATGAGCATGATAGGGAGCAGGGAGTATATGCGTTTGTTATTCATAATGGAAGTTCCTCATTTCATTGTTTAAGGTTTGGTTTGTAGGAAATGAACAGCAGGATGTTAACGGGCAACGTGATGACTGAAACATAATTGCTGATATGTGAAAAAAGTGTTTGGAAATCATACTTCCTATAATTAAATCGGGTTCACTCTCGAAGATTATCCAGTCTTTCTTTTGCCTCTATGCCGCCGTGTGTTAAACCGTTTCTCCAGCCAGGCAATCAGTACAAACAAAACGATCCCAAGCAGGGATAACAGCACAATAGCAGCAAACATCGCATCCGTGTTCATGTTGCTGGACATGCGGCGGCTGAAGTATCCGAGACCTTTGCTGCCACCGAGCCATTCGCCAATCGTTGCTCCAACCACGCAGTACACCACAGACATCTTTAGCCCCGAGAAAAAAGAGGGAAGTGCCAGTGGAACCTGGAGTTTGCAAAAAATATCCCACTTGCTGGCGCCCATGGTGAGCAGCAGTTCACGCTGCTCTGGATCGCCTTGGCGAAGCCCATCGTAGGTGCTGACCACAATGGGAAAGAATGCGATCAGGAACACCACGGCGACTTTGCTCCACAAGGTATAACCAAACCACAGGATGAATACAGGGGACAGGGCAATCAGTGGTATGGTCTGACTGATCACGATGAAGGGATACAAGGCCTTTTCAATCGATCGGTTCATATGCATGCCTGTCGCTAGCGTAATTCCAGTCACTATGGACAAGCCAAAACCAACAACAACCTCCATCAAGGTAGCAGGCAGATGGGTAGCCAGCAGGAGGTAGCGATGCTCATACAGGGAGCTGGCAATCGCCGTTGGGGCTGGAATGATGAAGGAGGGCACCCATCCCATACGCACAATCCACTCCCAGAAGACAAGCAGCAAGAGCAGGAGCCAAAGAAACAGACCATAACGGGCAAGCCAACGCCTTACGTTATCCTTCATGCAGTTTCCCAAGTTACCTTCTCGCATGCAATTGTTCCTCCAGTCGTCGTCTCATCTGAACGAGCGCCGGTTCATAGATCATGTCCGAATGTCTTGGACGTGGCAAAGGTACCGTCAAATCCTCAAGCTGTTGGCCTTGGCGCCCCGGAGTTAACAGGATAATCCGATCACTGAGCAGCAGCGCCTCTTCAATGTCATGCGTTATGAACAACACGGTTTTGCCAAAGCCCTCCCACAGTTCCAACAACCAGCGATGCATCTCCCGTTTGGTTAAGGCATCGAGTGCGCCGAATGGTTCATCCAGCAGCATGAGTTGGCCACCTGTCAGCAAAGTACGAAGCAGCGCGACACGCTGGCGCATGCCACCCGACAGCTCGTCTGGGTAAGCATTCGCGTAGCCGGATAGGCCAAATCTGTCGAGCCCAGCCAGAATGTCCGCGCGAATTCTTCCCTTATCCTGCCGCTCTGGAGCAAGTTCAGCGGGGAGCATGCAATTCTCCATGACGGTTCGCCAGGATAACAGGAGGTCCTTTTGTGGCATGTAGGCCACCTGCCCCAGTCGCTTTCCTTCAGGGACCCAAGGAATTTCTATGGTTCCGTGGGTTGGCTCAAGCAGGCCTGCCAGCAGCTTGAAAAGGGTGCTTTTACCGGAGCCGCTGGAGCCGATGAGCGAGACGAATTCGCCGTTGGCTACACGCATCGACACATTGGAGAGCACGGGGGAATCCCTTTTTCCCGGGAAAGCGTAGCTCATGTTGTGAATGGTTATGTTATTATCCATCTCGTTTGGTTCCCCCTTGTTATTCCAAATTCAACTTCAAACTGCGGGATCTTTAATTACACCTTCTGATATGCCCGCAGAACGCGAAAAAGACCCACCCATTTCCGGAGAAATGAGTGGGTCTGTAAGTTCAATTCACATTAAATTTCATCATCAACATGAAAAAATCCGCTTACTGAAAGGCCGCTCCACTTCCCTCCGCTGGTATGATCCAGATCAGGTTCAAAGGGTCCGAATCATTCGATTCGTCTCAGCCGTAAGGCTCCCCTAGTGCAATGTTCAAGATATGCAGTTGTGTGTTCAGCATATATCACATGCAAGTGGAATGTAAAGGGGGCGCTCGGAAAGAATGTGAGTACTGATCTTGGCTTTCCGCGGATTCATAATACGCTTCGTCCAAGACAATTACGACATGGGAGGGAATATGATTGAGTAAACCAAGCAGCCGTGAAAATGGTTCCGGTCAGATTATTCGGATTGTACAGCCAGATCATTCGGGTAGAAGCAATAATTCGTTGCCGGAATTGCTCCAGGTCCCTCTATTCCTCTTACTGGGGCAGGTTTATTTAATCAGATAGATACGGTACAATATCTATTAAATTTCTATATGTTGCTTTCGGAATGTATTAAATGGAAGGGGGAGTGTATATGAAAACGATTGGTCTTATTGGTGGAATGAGCTGGGAGTCATCGTTAGAATATTATCGAATTATTAATGAAGAAGTGAAAAATAAATTGGGAGGACTTCATTCAGCCAAATGCATTTTATATAGCGTGGATTTTGAAGAAATCGAGCGTTATCAGGCTGAAGGTGATTGGGAAAGTGCTGGTGAATTATTAGGGAATGCTGCTCAGTCTTTGGAAAAGGCAGGAGCAGAAATGATTGTAATTTGTACAAATACGATGCATAAAGTGATTAAACATATTGAAGAAAAAGTGCGTTTACCCATTGTACATATTGCTGATTCAACAGCAAATCAAATTCATAAGTCCAAAATAAGTACGGTTGGTTTACTCGGCACAAAATATACGATGGAACAAGACTTTTATAAAAAACGAATTGAATTTAATGGTATTAAGGTTTTGATACCGAATGAAGAGGATAGAAAAGTTATCAATAAAATAATATATGAGGAATTATGTTTAGGGAAAATTGAGCCCTTATCAAGGGATTATTATAAAAAGGTGATCCAAAGGCTAGTTGATGATGGAGCTGAGGGGATCATATTAGGTTGCACCGAAATTGGATTATTAGTAAAAGTAGAGGATTCAGAAGTTCCATTATTTGATACAACACGTATTCATGCGATTGAATCTGTTAATTTGGCACTAGCCAAATCATTTTGACACAACCAGATAAACCAGTTCTCTGATTTACCTCGGCTCATGAACCCGATATAATAGGGATGGCCCGTATAGGCCGGATCACAAAATGCAGGTGGGATTGTTCTCCCTCCTAGGCAGAATGGGGACCCAAGTTGAAAACGTTCAAAAAAGTATATATTGAGATCACGAGTATCTGCAATCTGGCTTGCAGCTTCTGTCCACAGACGCAGCGTGCCAAAGGATTCATTGACCCTGAAGTCTTCAACAATATACTGGAACAAGTTAAACCACACACCAATCATATTTATCTACATGTCAAAGGTGAACCCTTGTTGCATCCCAAAATAGATCTGTTGCTCGATTCCGCACATGAGAAGGGACTCAAGGTGAACATTACAACGAATGGTACACTATTGCCCAAGACTCAGCATAAATTGCTTGGCAAACCGGCACTGCGGCAGATGAATTTCTCCCTGCACAGCTTCGATGGGCATGAAGGTTCAACCGACCGTGACGGATACCTGAGCAACATTTTGTCCTTTGTACACGAGGCCGTTAAGCACAATGTCATCATCTCATTCCGACTGTGGAATCTGACGCAAGATAACTTCACAAATGCTCAGATGAATCGAAATCGGGAGACCCTTGAAGTATTGGAACGTGAGTTCAATCTGGACTTCCGCATTGAGGAAAAAGTAGTTCCAGGCAGCGGGGTCAAAATTGCCCCGAATGTATACCTCAATCAGGACCATGAGTTCCAGTGGCCAAGTCTGGATGCACCTGAAGATGACGGCAAAGGCTTCTGCCATGCATTGCGTGGTCAGGCAGCTGTGCTTGTGGATGGAACGGTGGTTCCATGCTGTCTCGATGGCGAGGGTGTAATTAACCTGGGTAATGTGCACGAGAAGTCATTCTCGGAGATTATTGAGGGTGAGCGAGCGAACAATCTGGTATATGGCTTCTCCAGGCGGGAAGCTGTGGAAGAGTTGTGTCGAAAGTGCGGTTATCGTCAGAGATTTGGAGCCTAGGATATATAAATTTACTTAAAAACGAACCTACCGAAAATATTTGTTTCGGTAGGTTCGTTTTGTCTTTATTGCGAAATTATTTAGATAATAAGAATTGAAATCAATTCAGGATAAAAACTTTTTTGTAAAATCATAGTCTATTAATCTTGTTTTTATGAATTTGCATGGTATTATTATCCTATTGATTAGGAGGTGTATTAGTTCTAAAGATTCATATATTAGTGGATTTACCAACCAGAAGCCTACTGAGGAGTGTGTTTTAGTTTTGAATTCAAAATGGAAAAAGTTTAATCACAAACTATCGTTAATGCTTTCTACGTCGCTGATTGTTTCTATGTTATCTATCAATTTATCTGTATCGGCAGAAATGGCTACATCTAAAACTTCTTTTACTGATATTGATAATTCGTATGCCAAAACGGAAATAACCAAATTAGTAGAACAAGGAATACTCACCGGATTTACTGATGGGACATTTAAACCTTCTGATTCCGTAACACGAGCTCAATTAGCAAAAATTATGGTCGGTGCGCTTAATTTAAAGCCTGATAATGTTGAAGCAAGTCAATTCAGAGATGTAAAGGAAGATCAATGGTATGCCGGATATGTAGGTGCACTTGTCAAATCTGGAATTGCTCAAGGTACCTCCAAAGATAGCTTTTCACCTAATAAAAATGTGACAAGAGAAGAGTTGGCTGTATTTTTTGTTAGAGCCTTTGGTTGGGACAATCAAGATGTAACGAGTCAAACATCCAAACCTCAACTCTCAGATTTGGGTCAAGTATCTCACTGGGCGAAAGATTCTGTAGCACTAGCCTATCAATCTGGTTTTATCAAAGGATTAGTTCAAAAAGATGGAACAGTAAAATTTAATCCATCAGGCATAGCGGATCGCCAGGCGCTAGCGAGACTTGCATATGAGTTTGTGATTAATAAGTCTACATATGATAGTTACATGGCTCCTGCCAAGACAGAGATTGATACTGAAGATTCAAATGAAGCAAAACCTGAAACAGCAAAACCTTCTGAAGGTAACAGTAAGGGAAATAGCGGTAGCAGTTCCGGAGATAAAGGGAACGGAAGTAACAACGGTGGAAATAGTGGAGGCGGGGAACAAGCCCCTAGTAATAATCTCTCTGCTCCAGGTACATATACTCTTGGTAATGTAACTGGAAATGTAACTATTAGTTCCCAAGGTGTCGTTCTAAAAGACACCAAAGTAAATGGTAAGCTGAAGATACTTGAGTCCGTAGGAAATGGTGACGTGACTCTTGATAATGTTAGTGTCACGGGAACTACTGAGATTCAAGGCGGAGGACCAAATAGTATTCATGCAGTGGACTCGGTTCTTGCAACAGTGATTGTTGACAAAGCGGACGGCAGTATTCGTTTGGTCCTGGAAGGTGGAAGTGATGTTCAGCAGATTGAGATTAGATCTGGTGCAATCGTACAGAATGTCTCCACGGGTGATGTCGGACCGATTGAAATAGCAGAGTCGATTCCCCATAATTCTTCGGTAGTGCTCAGTGGAAGCTTCGACTCTGTTATGGTTCATGCAGAACAAGTTTCAGTGGAGTTCGGAGATAATTCCACCATTGAAAATCTCGAGGTGTTCCAAGAAGCATTGAACACAATCTTTAAAATTAACCATGGTGCTGTAGTGAATCGGGCTATATTAAATGCAATCGTACAATTTTCTGGAGCGGGAACATTATCTTCAGCTCTGGTCAATGTAGAAGGTATTGATTTTAGTCAACTTAATCAACCCCCAGCTATTGAGGTAGATCCTACAGTGACTAGTATAGTTTATTCACCTCAAGAGACAGAGTTTTCAGCAATTGATTCGACCCGTCAGATCGTATTCACGGGTATAACTACCTCAGCGATCAAAGATATCACTTCCATTGCAGAATGGAATGTCGAGGATAGCACCATTGCCATTGTTGACTCAGGCAAGATTCAAGCTAAAGGTAACGGTACGACAGTGGTAAAAGCCAAATATGGAGATTACGAAATCAATGTTCCAGTAACCGTTGCAGTCTATAACGAAGGAACAGTCTATCCGACACTCAAAGGGATTCAAGTTACAAATGGAAGTGTAAAGTTGAATTTTTCTGAGGGTTTGGAACCTTCTGAACTGACTGCAAATGATTTCCTAGTTCGTGCCTATTTTGATGGGGCGGAACAACAATTGAATAACTTGCAGTACCGCAATGGCGAATTTACTTTTGATGCTATTGATAGCTATGGTGCCACATTGTACATCACTGTGGAGTCAGATGTTAATAAAACACATTTTGCAGGAAGCCAAAGTGGTGCAATCAAACTTACAGGATTCGGTGGCCACATCAAGGATGTAGCTGGAGCACCGGTTGCAGATTTAAGTATTTCGTTTAGAAAAGGCTTGGACAACAAAACAGGTGAAATTGTTGGAACTGTCAAAACGAATACTCAAGGAAACTACTATATCAATCTTCCCCCAGGCATCTATACAGGTGAACTTGGAGGTGGAGATACAAAATATATTACAACTTATCTCATTGGTGTCTCAGCAGTAAATGTGGAGAATAAACGTGAGAATCAAACTGCTATTGAAATACCTACACAAGATGAAACACGCTTCGTGTTAACTTGGGGTAAAGATCCAGTGGATCTGGATTCACACCTCGTAGGTCCAGCAGGTGATGAGGGAATGTTCCATACGTTCTACTCTGATAAACAATATTATAATAATGGCGTACTTATGGTTGATTTGGATTTGGATGATGTAACGTCTTACGGACCTGAAACGACAACCATTCGTCACTTACTTCCTGGAACGTACACATTCTATGTTCATCATTTTTCTGGATCAAGCACAATCAAGAAATCTGGTGCCAAAATTGACGTGTTCCATGGTGCTGTAGCCACTCCAAGTGCAACGTATACTGTAGCAGATGCCAGTGGTAATGAAAGATACTGGGTCGTTCTCAGAATGATCGTTTCTGAAGAGGGTGTGGTTACTTATGAAACAGTAAATGAATTTACCAACGTTGATCCACTTACTTCACTTCAACCATCGGATGAAATTAACGAAGATGAATTGGAAACTCTAGAATAAATAGAGTATTTAGATTAGTTTTAAATGTATCATGTAGAAACCCTGTCTTAAAAAGACTAAGGGTTTTTTTTTCGTGTCTAAATCTTTTGGTGGCTTAAATAGAGCATATCCAAGTTGATATCGGTACATAACAAGTAGATAAGATACCGCTAAGCATGCTGAAACATCAGGCTCTATGCTGGAAAATACAAACGTGATCTAATGATTATTCTAGTTACCTTCCTTATTTGGTAGGATTAGGTTGTGGGTCGGACAGAGGTGCACCTCTGACGATCTTCCAGGACAAGCTCAGGCTTGTACAATACCAAATAACGAGAGAATAAGGGAGGAATAAAGTAATGAAAAAAATGTTGACATTGTTGCTGTCCGCTGGTTTGGTTGCTTCTATATTTGGTGCCGTTCCGGCTGCGGCTGCACCTACCGTTGTAAATTCAACCATTGTGGTTCCAAAGGGCACGACCTATGACGGCCAAGGTAAAACATTTGTAGCCAATCCTTCCACACTGGGCGACGGATCTCAAGCAGAAAATCAGAAGCCAGTCTTCCGTCTGGAGGCAGGGGCCACGCTCAAAAACGTAAACATTGGATCACCAGCTGCTGATGGTGTTCACTGTTATGGAAACTGTAATATATCGAATGTAGTCTGGCAGGACGTGGGCGAGGATGCACTGACATTGAAGTCGGCTGGAACGGTTAACATTACCGGTGGGGCAGCGTATAAGGCTTATGATAAAGTGTTCCAGATGAATGCAGCCGGGACGATTAACATCAAAAATTTCCGTGCAGATGATATTGGCAAACTGGTTCGCCAAAATGGTGGAACTTCCTTCGCAGTTAACATGACGCTGGATAACTCCAACATTTCCAATGTAAAAGATTCGATTATGCGTACAGACAGCAGCACATCACAAGGGAAAATTACGAATACCCGTTATTCCAAAGTACCAACGTTGTTCAAGGGGTTTGCTTCAGGGAAAACGAGCCAGTCTGGGAACACGCAATATTAAGAACAGGGATACCTTGGAATACGGATTGAAGGCGTGTACGGATAAGGTAGCCATTTCACATCATGAAGTATGTCCAAAAGGCATCCAGGGGGATGCCTTTTCCTATGCCAAATTTTGATTTTTGTAGAGACCATTGCTACAAATACCCAACTGATGTACATTAGAAGCAATGAAATAAGTGAACCGGGAGCTCAATGAAGTTGGGCTGAGAGAGTGGCCTTGTGCCGCTGACCGTACATCTGATCTGGGTAATGCCAGCGTAGAGAACATGGAATTACAATATGTAAGGGTGAATTGTGGGAATGAACGTGGATGAACAACAGACCTCTTTGAACTTTGGTGGTGTATCTGCCAGGGGGGAGGGGAGCTGGTTGATATTCCGTCTTTGCGTCAACCATCCAATACATCATTGTGAGGATTGTACACTGTACGTAAGGCCTGCCCGGAACCGGGGAGGCTTTTTCGTTTATTTTGATAACCCCCATAGGGAACAAAGGAAGGACGTAGAGAACATGGCAACAACAGCAGGCAACAAGCGATTGAAACTAACGGATATTCTGGTAACCATCGTGATCGCAGTAGTGTTTGGGGTGATTTACAAGATATGGGGACCTACATATGACTTGATGAAACCATTTGGTGTTCATGCGGAGCAGATGATCTACGGCATGTGGTTTATGGCGGGCACGTTTGCTTTTGTTATCATTCGTAAACCAGGCGTGGCTATTCTTGCCGAAGTTGCGGCTTCAACGGTAAGTGCTTTTCTGGGCAGTGAATGGGGCATGTCCACACTTGTATACGGTCTGTTGCAAGGATTGGGAGCCGAGATATTCTTCGCAGCATTCCTGTATCGCAAAACCAATCTGTTTGTCACCTGTCTTGCAGCCATAGGAGCCGCAGCGGCTTCGCTTTTGCTGGATTATCAGTACGGGTATATTGATTCACTCTCGGCCTGGAATTATACGTTATTTATCGGATTCCGCTTCATCGGAAGCATCTTGATTGCAGGAGTGTTTGCTTATTATCTCGCCAAAGCATTGGAACTGACCGGTGTAACACGCTCACTCAGACCAGTATCCAAACAAGATTATGAGGCGCTGGATTAGATGAGCGTAGAGGGGAATTCGCAAGCGGTAAGTGTGACAAATCTAAGATGCAAGTTCCCGGGAGAGAAAGCCTTGGTATTTCAAGGCTTGTCTCTTTCTGTGCGTCAAGGAGAGAAAGTGCTGTTGCTTGGCCCGAGTGGCTCCGGTAAATCGACGTTATTGCAAATTTTGAGCGGTCTGATACCACGTTCGGTTGAGATTCCGATGAAATGTGATGATATTCAGGTTCCCGCCAAAGCAGGAGTGGTCTTTCAAGATCCGGATACCCAGTTCTGTATGTCCTTTACGGATGAAGAGATCGCATTTGTGCTGGAAAACCGAAATATTCCGCGTGAAGAGATGCCTGCTCTGATTAAATATTATCTGAAACAAGTGGGATTATTCTTTGAACAGAATCGTGTATTGATCCAGTCCATGTCTCAGGGGATGAAGCAGCGTCTCGCGATTGCTTCGATGCTTGCCATGGACCCGGAGGTATTGTTTTTGGATGAACCCACTGCACTGTTGGATGATGAGGGCACTTCCCAGGTGTGGGATACCGTCAAACGCATCGCCAGTGACAAAACGATCATCATCGTTGAACACAAAATTAATGAGATTGTGGATATGGTCGACCGAATTATTGTGTTATCACCTGAAGGAAAGATCGTGGCGGATGGGCCAGCACAGCAGGTATTTACGCATGAACGGGGCAAGCTGAAGGCTTATGGAATCTGGTATCCGGGTGTGTGGGATGAGCACGAGCAGGCAGCTAAGGAAGAAGAGAGAAGTGCTTCTGGAGAGCTTCAATTGTGTGTGGACCACGGCATCTCAAGTTTGGAAGCACAGCAATCGTCTGGTTTATCCGATACACCGGGTATATCCCCCATATCTCACGTCTCATCCATATTACCTGTATCACCCGCCTATCAGCCTGCACTGGACTTGCAGCAGTTCACCGGATGGCGTGGGAAAACCCCTTTCATTCAGGTGGAGTGGGCCAAGGTATGGCATGGAGACTGGATTGGTATTGTCGGAGTTAATGGAGCAGGCAAGAGTTCATTGTTGTTATCTCTGATGAATATCCTGAAAACAACAGGTCATTATGAGGTGGAAGGTCAGCCTTCTGGCAAAACGGAGCAGCTTGCAGATCGAATCGCGTTTGTATTTCAGAACCCGGAGTTTCAATTTGTGACCAACACGGTCGCGGAAGAAGTGGAATTCTCATTGCTGGGGGGCAGGCTTACAACGGAGGAAAGACATGTCAGAACTGATCATATGCTGAATCAATTTGGACTAATCGACCTGTCCGAGCGCCATCCTTACCAATTATCGATGGGGCAGAAACGACGCTTAAGCGTTGCCTCTGCACTGGTGAGAGAGCAGCGAATACTGCTGTTGGATGAACCTACTTTTGGACAGGATGCCCGAAATACGTTTGCCATGTTAGCACAGCTGGAGCAATTGCGGAGAGAGGGAACAGCCATTGTTATGGTTACCCATGATCGTGAAATTGTAAAAAGATATTGCACCCGAATCTGGACGGTGGATGAGGGGAGGTTATCTGATGCAACTGTCGTTTCCTCACCGTGAAACTTGGCTTCATAACGTCAATCCGGGATTAAAGATGATCATTCTGACGATGATATTTGTCATCGTTATCCTCATTCACAATCTGAATGTAATGGCCAACGTTGCGGTGGCGATGATGCTATTACTGTGCTGGACAGGTCATCCGTGGTACAGATTGATACTGTATGCATCACCATTTATTCTGGTTTTTATCTCCACGTCTACAGGCATGATGATGTTTGGTAAGGGCGAGACCACATGGTATAAGTGGGGATTGATCCACATAACCGAAGAGAGTTTCTATCGCGGTCTACACTTGGGTTTTCGCTCGCTGACTATGGCCGCGGCTGGGTTACTCTTTGGTCTTACGACCAAGCCTGTGAGACTGTTTTATTCCCTGATGCAGCAGTGGCGGCTTCCCGCAAAATATGCCTATAGCTTTCTGGCCGCGATGCGCATGATCCCGATTTTGCTGGATGAATTCCAGACGCTCCGTTACGCTATTCGTATTCGTGGAACACGGCAACGCGGCTCTCGCTGGAATGTGTATGGTACACTCAAGCGTTACGCTATTCCGCTGCTGGCACAGAGTATTCGCCGTGCACAGCGAATGGCGGTGGCGATGGAAGCGAAAGGATTTACGGATGGCGCGAGCCGAACGTATTACATTCAGATGGGCTATTCGCGAGCTGATCTGTGGTTTGTATTTTATTATATGCTCACCTTAACAGCTGCTTATTACATCGGGGTTACCTTTCCTTATCATGCTACGATGGTGGATGTAAGGTAATATTGGGAGATAGATAGAAATATAATATATTGAGGCAAACGGTAACTTTTTCCTTTTTACTGCGTCTCTATTGGAAATAACTTCTAATGGATGGGGATGAACGAGAGTGAAGACGGGTCCTGACTGGCAGAGAACGGGGTACAAATGGATTACCATGACAGGATTATCAGCTGTGCTGTTGACGGGCTGGATGCTGCTGGATTCCAAGATGGTTGTGCTTGGAGGACAAGCTTTGGCTACAACGCCACAAGCCTTGGGTGCAAGTTCTCAAGTCTTATCAACACAGTTGGCCTACAAACAAGGAGAACCCGTTACGCTCATGAATGACATACCTTTGTTCAAAAACAGAAGGGACGGCAGTGTGGCTGCTGACCAGCTGGGAATTGAATACTATACAACAAAAAACGAAAAGTATACGTTAGCCTCGGTTCGAGGCGAGTGGGTGCAGCTTAAGTCAACCGATCATGGAGACTTTTGGCTGCCAAGTTGGTATGCCCTGAAGGAGAGCAGAAGCATGACGGAATCAGCTCCCCAAAACTTCACGCTCCGATCAGGCAGTAAGCTGTATCTGGCTCCGGATAGTTCTACAACCTGGTCTTTTGAGAAAGCGCTAACAGATAAGGCTGTTATTGTTGCAAAGTGGAAAGGCTGGTATGGGGTCTCCATTGCCCCACGAGTCTGGAATAAAGAATCCTTCACGTATCGGCCAGGACTCTTCTGGATCAAGTCACAGGCTATAGAACAGCGGATGAATGTGGCGGATGGTTGGTTCCAACAGGATACATCGCTGCCAACTTCGGTTATACGCCATCTGACAGATATTAAGCTGAACAAGGCAACCACCTCCAAACAAGTGGCTGGGTGGTTAGGCGAGCCGGATTGGAAAGAGAGTTCAAGCAATCTAAATTTCACGGGTTATTCAATGAGTATTGGACAGACCTGGAGATATGAGCGGGAAGATGCGCAATTTCTGGTCACATTCAACAAGAATGGCAGACTGGTCAGAACACGCTGGAATTTAGCACAGGATAATCGAAATGCTGTTGTTTCCGATTGGAACATCAGTCGGGCGGATGAATATGGGTTCACAACAAAAATCTATGGTACAACACTGCCAACGACAATCCCTTGGAAACCGGTATGGACCAACCAGGGGGATATTAACTACACTTTTTTACAAGCAGCCACGGATGAGGTGCTCCTGATGAAAGGAGATGACGGTGGATTTAGCGGGGATTACTACGAAGGTTCCATATATGCCCTTGACCGACATTCCGGCCAGCAATTATGGGAGATCAACGGGGGCTTTGGAAGACAGCAGGCAGAGGTGGATGCAGAGCGCAAAAACGTTACAATCTACACCGATTATGACTCTGATAAGAAAAAATACGTGGATCGTATTCGTCATCTGAACTTGAAGAACGGAAAGGTCATGTGGACGTATACTCCTAAGCAAAATTTTAGACTAAATGGCATCACCGCTGCGAAGAACGTTGTGGTTGTAGATAACCCGGTTGTTGAGAGCTCAAGCAACAGTTGGTTAACGGTTCTGGACAGTGCAAATGGAAAAACATTGTGGACGCGAAAACTGGCTACGGGTTATGAATTATTGAACAAGAGTGCAGATGACCCCTATGTGTTGTATTGGGAAAAGAATAAGCTGACTGCAGCCGATCCGCAATCGGGCCGAACCGTATGGAGCTTGAAGGCCAAACGATCCACCATAGAACAATTTGTGAATGATCCATATTTTGATGGAATCGAACGTCGGGATCCCTTTGCAATCACGAATGCTGAAAGATGGCTATCACTAGACAATCAGTGGCTTCTGCTTGATCTGAACACGGGGAAAAAGCTTGCCCAATTTCCTGCTCGGGCAGGACAGAGATTTGAGGAGCTGAATGATGGCATGTTGTTGATCCGTGAGAACAAAAACGGCGATCATTACGGAGAATATGAAGATTTTACAACCACCCTGTATGATGCCAAGACAGGCAAAACACGCTGGACGCTCAAGGGCAAGATTGAACGAGGACTGGTGGAAGAGGATCAGTTGTATGTGATTAAGAATGGCTATCCGGCGGCTGTGGATTATAAAACGGGGGAGACACGTTGGAATGCCAAAGATGCGATTGCAACACTAAGGCATCCGACGAATCAGGGAAGTTATCTGGTCATTGATGATCAGTTGCTGCTGCCCATGGATGAGAATTGGTTGGTATTGAATAAAAACAATGGAGCCTTGTTAGGTCGTGTACATGACGTGGTGATGGGAAACCCGGAGCATCGCGACCGGGATGCGAAGAATGGAACGATCAACCGGATGGGCAATGAAGTGTATGTGGGTTCGTCCAACGGACGTTTTCGCGTGTATGAAGCCAGCCGCCTTCAGGAGGCAATTTCACCTTAAAAGCTTGTCTCATCAGGGATGTTGATTTATTATAAATGAACAGGATTGCTCGCGCTCCGGTTATCGGCTGTGCGGGCTTTCTTCATGTGTTCTTGAAGAACCATGCATGATCATTCACGGGAGGACTCTCCATGATCTCATTATATGGTGTAAGCAAACGTTATAACGAGCGCGGTTCCCGTGCAGATCAGGGATTCGAAGCATTAAGCTCGGTGTCCCTCGAAGTGGGACAAGGAGAAATACATGGCATCATCGGATCGAGTGGTGCAGGCAAATCCACACTTCTGCGGATGCTCAACGGACTGGAAAAGCCGGATGATGGTGAGGTTGTTGTGAATGGGCAGCACTTGACCCAGATGAATGAACAGAGTCTGCGTCAGGCACGAAGATCCATTGGCATGATCTTTCAACACTTCAATCTTGTCAGTAACCGAACGGTGAGTGGCAATGTCTGCATGCCATTGGAGCTTGCGGGTATGCCCCGTGCGCAGCGAGTCGAACGTGGACTTGAGGTGCTGCGGTTTGTTGGACTGGAAGACAAAGCGGGTCAATATCCTGCTCAGCTTAGCGGAGGACAGAAGCAGCGTGTGGCGATTGCGCGAGCGCTGGCCAGTCGTCCGGATGTGCTGCTCTGTGATGAACCGACCTCTTCGCTTGATCCACAGACCACGAATGGTATCCTGGATGTGCTGCGACATATCAATGAAACGCTGGGCGTGACCATTGTTGTAGTAACGCATGAGATGGAAGTGGCTCGCAGACTATGTCACAGGATATCCGTCATGAAGGATGGGCGACTCGTTCGTACGTTGTCTAAAACGGAAGTGAGCAGTATCCCCGCTCCGCAGCCTGATCTGCTGACCTCCTTGCTTGCGGGTGACGAATATGGCATGGCAGGTTCGTCTCTGTTCCGTCAGGCAGAACAGGAGGACAAGTCATGAAGTTACCTGAGTCTGTGCTGAAGTATCAGCATGAGATATGGCAGGCGATCGGAGAGACTTTTGTCATGGTGGGCATCTCCATTGCGGCAGCTGTTCTGATCGGGTTACCTCTGGGTACTCTGCTATACTTATTCCGGAGAGGACAACGATATCAGAATCAAACGCTGTCCTTTGTACTCGGTAGTGTCGTCAACATCATTCGTTCGTTTCCATTCTTACTGCTGGTTGTATTCATGATTCCATTCACACGGATTGTTGTGGGAACGTCCATCGGTACGCTGGCGGCAACCGTGCCACTCTCGGTCATTGCGATTGCCTACTACGCCAGACTGGTGGAACAAGCGTTGCTGGATGTACCGAGGGGAGTGGTTGAAGTTGCTGCTTCCATGGGGGCATCGACGATGCAACTCGTGGTGAAATTCTTGTACGTGGAGGCACGGTCTGGTCTTGTACTGGGACTCACGACAGCTACGATTAGCTTCATCTCTTACTCGACGGTGATGGGTATTGTAGGTGGCGGCGGGGTTGGTGATTTTGCCATTCGCTACGGTTATCAGCGCTTCGAAACGGAGATTATGGTATTTACGATCATCATTATGATTATCCTGGTACAGATGATCCAATTCACAGGTAGCAGACTGTCCCACTGGCTGGATCGCAGATCCTGAACGGTTGGACCGTGCATTATTACGAATAACCAATACAGATTATACGATGAGGGGTAGACATGAAATGAAAGCAAAAATGATGCTTATGTTGCTTGCAGTAATGCTGGTTGTAGCTGCTTGTGGCAAAAAAGAAGAAACACCTGCGGCGGAAGGAACAAAGGAAGACACACAAGCTGCACAAGAAGTTACGTTGAAAGTAGCTACGTTGATTCCACCGATGACAGATGTGCTGGATATTGTTAAACCGCTTTTGAAGGAAGATGGCGTCAACTTGGAAGTTGTTGTGTTGTCAGATAACGTTCAACCAAATACGGCACTCGCGAATAAGGAAGTGGATGCAAATTTCTTCCAACATGTGCCTTACATGACCCAGTATAATGAAGCAAACAATGCCAATCTGGTGGCTGTACAGCCTATCTATAATGCCATCTATGGCGGCTACTCCAAAAAGTACAAAACGATTGAGGAATTGCCAGAAGGTGCAACGATTGCAATTGCAAACGATCCTTCCAACATTGGTCGCTCTCTTGTGATGCTGGAGCAGAACGGATTGATTAAGCTGAAAGAGGGCGTAGGTTTTAACGCCACACAGGCAGACATCACCGAGAATACAAAGAACTTCAAGTTTGAGGAAGTGGACTTGTTGATGCTGGCTCGCATGATGGATGATGCTGATCTGGTAGCCATGACACCGGCATATGCCAGTCCGCTCGGTCTTACACCGAAGAAGGATGCATTGTTAACCGAGAAGGATGATTCCCATTTTGCCATCACCATGGTTGCCCGTGAGGATAATAAGGACTCCGAAGCGATCCAGAAACTGGCTAAACGTATGGCGGGTCCAGAGGTCAAAGCCTTCTTCGAAGAGAAATATGCAGATATTGCGATCCCGGCATTTGAATAGAGAATACGTTGGTCCAATGTAAATAACCTTTAGATCTGAGCGATAACGCTTGGATCTTTTTTTTGTCATCTGCATGCTTATTAATAAGTATTTAGAAAGTTAACAATTTGGTCATATCCCCGGAACACTTTATTTAATAGTTTTTTCGTATAATTTGTTTGAAAATAGTTCTTTAGGATTATAAATGAAGAGATTTGTTCGAGTTTTTTAGTGTAAAGAGTGTTTTTCACAAGAAGTGAGACCTAGTTTTTTGAAAAGATGGTTTACAATCTATGAGAGCTTTACAAGAGCTAAATAAGTTGTATGAATCATTCAGCGATTGGCAGGTTGTTCTGTCATCGGAGTGGCAAGTGTAAATAATCACTAATTCAACTTATAAGTAGATCAAGTAAAACTAAAATTAATCTGGAAGAGGTAGAGAAATTTGTCCCAAAAAAATAGCAAATCGACCTGGTTCAACAAGATGCATAAGAACTTTAAGACCAAGCTGGTGGTGTCCTTTATTGCTTTCCTGGCCATTCCTTCGTTAAGTATTGGAGTTTTATCGTATAACAGTGCAAAAGATGAAGTGGAGAAGCAAATTTTACATAGTGCGATGGAAAATGTGAACCTTGCCAGTGCAACGATAAATCTTTCAGTCAATACCAAGCGGAATCACATTGAATATTATGCGAATACACTTGCAGAGCAATTACGTCAAGATGATGCAGAGGTTCGGGTTGTGAACGAATTGAAGGGGTACGCTGCACAGAACAAAGACATCATCACCATAGGTGTGGGCACAGAAGCCGGTGTGTATCTGATGTCCTCTGATGCAGAGATGCCCAAGGATTACGATCCCCGAGTAAGACCATGGTATACCGAAGCAATGGGAAATCCAGAGCAGGTCATTGTTACAGACCCTTATATTTCTGCCGAGACAAAAGAGATCACCATTACGATTGCCAAGGCACTGGAAGACCAATCTGGTGTGGTCCAATTGGATCTCAATCTGGCGGACATTAGTCAATTGGTTAGCGGAATTAAAGTAGGAGAAAAGGGACATCTGATTCTGCTGGATGCCAGCGAAAAGTATATCTATCACCCGACGATGCAACCTGGAACAGATGCAACAGAAGATTTTTGGACTCAAGTGTATACGAATGAATCCGGTAACTTCAACTATACCTTTGATCAGATTGATAAGGTCATGTATTACGCCACGAATGCATCCACGGGATGGAAGGTCGCAGGCACCATGTTTTCTTCTGAAGTAGAGGATGCTGCTGCGCCTATTCTGAATCGAACGATTATGGTCATCGTTTCTTTTCTTGTCATCGGGATTTTGATCATCTGGCTGGTGATGCGATCAATTGTTAAACCGATTCGTCAGTTGAAGGTTCAGGCGATTCAGGTGAGCGAAGGGGATCTAACCCAGACCATTACAAGCACAAGTAATGATGAAATAGGTGAACTGAGTGAGGCTTTTGGCAAAATGCAGAGCAATCTGCGTGTGTTGATTCAAAATGTGGAGAACAGCGCCAGTCAGGTAGTCATCTCATCGGATGAAATGACTCAGAGTGCGGAATCAACCAGTGCAGCCAGTGAGCAGGTAGCGCGAGCCATTCAGGAAATTGCGAGTGGTGCGGAGAAACAGACCCAGGGTATTGAACATAACCATCAGGCCATGAATGAAATTACGATTGGTATTACAAGAATCGCCGAACGTTCCATACACGTCGCTGATTTGGCGAAACATACAACCGTACAAGCAGAAGAAGGCGGCAACACCGTCAAACAGACGGTGAGTCAGATGCAATCGATTCAAGAGACGGTAGAACAGACAAACCAATTGATTCAGGCGTTATATGAACGATCACACCAAATTTCAGCCATCACGGAGTTAATCGGAAATATAGCCAAACAGACAAACCTGCTCGCGCTGAACGCATCCATTGAAGCTGCTCGTGCAGGTACACATGGCAATGGATTCGCTGTTGTAGCAGCAGAGGTTCGCAAGTTGGCAGAGCAATCCGGGCAGTCCGTCAATGAAATCACCGTGCTGACTACGGCGGTACAGGAAGATATGGCTGCTTCCGTTCGCATGATGGAGAAGGTGACTTCAGAGGTTGGAGAGGGCATGGACATCTCTACAGAAGCGATTCGGAAGTTTGAACGTATTCTGGATAGCATGCGGGAAACGACACCTCAGATTGAAGAGATTGCTGCCACGTCGCAAGAGATCACAGCAGGTGTACAGGAAGTATCTGCTGTATCCAATGAGTTGGCAGGCATTGCGTCAGGCAACGCCGCAACTTCCGAAGAAGTGGCCGCTTCCTCAGAGGAGCAACTGGCAGCGATGGAGCAGATTTCTTCATCGGCTCGTGGCTTGTCTACCCTGGCTGAAGAGCTGCAGCGCCTGATTAGACAGTTTAAGTATTAAACGGGATCGTAGAAGAGAGTAACACACAGGGACAGCATCACATCATGTTTCATTAGAGGGAGTGGACAACCATGCAACTGGAACTCAAAGCCTTCTTACTGCTAACGGATGCGGTCATGATTACAGATGAGGAGGGTGTGATTCTGGATGTGAATTCCGTTTATGTAACCAAAACAGGATTCTCACGGGAGAGCACCATAGGTCAGCCTGCCCGATTGCTAATGGATACCCACTGGAGAGGAAATCAGACCTGGTCCGGCGTAGCCAAACTGATGAAGGCCGATCAGGAAGTGTGGGAAGCCCAAGTTACGATTACATCGGTTCATTTGGATGATTCTCTTTTTTATATCAGCATATTTAATGATGAATTTTCATGAAAAAAAACCGTTGTTTGGTGATAAGGGTATGTTAGCTGAAAGTAGTAATTATTTTCAAAAAAATGGTCAATATCGTCAATTGAATAAGGGAGTCCGGCATACTATGATTTGTGTACTGGGGAACTGCGACCATGAATCTGACAACATTCATTGAATGCATGAAATCCTGAAGTCGTAATGTGGACGGTGACCATTTGCTACGCGATCTTGTATTAAATTTCACGCTAATTTTGATCTTTGTTTTCCTAATTCATCACTATCTGAACCATACAAATGCTACCCGTTCAACATCCATCACGACTCGGATCATTATTGGTATTACGCTGAGCATGTTGGGCACGGCGCTCTATTATTTCTCTATTGTGCTTGAGGATGGTACATTGTTGAATTTCCGGGCCAGTGTGTATCTGCTTGCTGCTTATTTTGGTGGGAGTGGATCTGCTTTCATTACTTTTGCATTCATGTGGATTTTTCGGATTAATATGGGGCGTAATCCCTTGTTGGAGAACTGGCAGTATGCGTTGACAGAGTTGTTATTTGTTGTAGCCATATGTCTGATCTTTAAGTATATCAGGGGATTTATGCAGAAGTGGTTATACGGAGCGTTGCTGCTGATTACTGTGTATGAACTTTCTGTACTAAAGACCTATTCTCCTTCTCTGTTAATGATGGGGCAGATTCTCTTTTTTCAATGTATCTGCCTGCTGTCCGTTATATTATTCTTGTATTATCTGAACCAAAATCATCGATATAGGAGATTGGTCATTCAGAGGGATCAGGAAATGCTGGAGATGCTTCGTATGCAGCCGGGTTTTACTTTTAAAATCCGAAAACAGAACGGAAAATTCGAGTATCTTGTGCTTGAGGGAGAGATGCTCTCCCAACTGGGCTTGGATATGAGTAGTCTGAAGCAAGATTACAAACTGGGCACATTGGATATTTTACCTCAGGAAAAGGTAGAGTTTCTGCGAAAGCAGTTTAACCGGGCATGGGAAGGGGAATCTTTTTTTTACGAGATTGAGCATGAAGGTTACTATTCGCTGGTGAAAGTTCGCCCTCTGCGAGAAGAGGGTGTGGTGAAATATGTCGTGGGATATGGACTCGATATCACGGAACACAGAGCAGTTAAACGAAGGATTCAAGAAAGTGAAGAGCGATATCGAACACTTGAGCGAGTGTCAGCAGACTTGTTTGTCGGTTTGGATAACAACAGATGTATTGTGTCGGTTAATCAGAAATTTCTGGATGTGCTCGGTCTCGGCAGGCAGGAAGTGATTGGGCGTCAGCTTGAAGAATTGTTGTTCATTGAGCAGCTGGAGAACTGGTTATTCGTTTTCCAAAAAGCCTTACATCACAATATAGCACAGGATACGGAACTGAGTTTCATTATTGGAAAAGGTCTTGAGCAGCATGTTCGGGTTCACCTATACCCTGTTAAAGTATTAAACTCGAGTGAGAAAATTAAGGCAGTCATTCATGACATTTCGGATCACTATAGACGTGTTAAGGCCGACAAAGCAAGCCAGGCGAAGAGTGAGTTTCTCGCATTCATGAGCCACGAGATTCGTACCCCACTGAGCGGCATTATCAACTTTTCGTTGTTGCTTCAACGAACAGATCTATCTCCACAACAAAAGGATTATTTGAGTAAAATCAATGCGTCCTCCCAAACCTTGCTTGCCCTCGTAAATGATATTCTTGATTTTTCGAAAATAGAGGCAGGCAAGCTGATGTTGGAGAAGGTCTCTTTTTCACCAGAGGAAGTGATCAAACGTGTGGCAGATCAGATTGGTGTGGCTATTGGGCACAAAGCTATCGAAGTGATCTTTACAACCGATCCCGATCTGCCATTAACGGTAATTGGTGATCCGTTCCGACTTGAACAGGTGTTATTGAATCTGCTCAGTAATGCGATTAAATTTACGGAGCATGGATATGTAACGCTGCAGGCAGAGGTTCTTTCATTGGAGGCGGAGCGAGTTCATGTCCGTTTTGAGGTAGAGGACACGGGAATCGGAATGTCACCCGAACAATTGGAACGACTCTTTGTCCCGTTTACTCAAGCGGAACCCTCGACGTATCGAACATATGGTGGCTCTGGTCTTGGGCTGGTCATCTGTTACCTTCTGGTCACCTCTTTGGGAGGAAGCTTGCGGGTGGATAGTGTGCTGGGAGAGTACAGTCTGTTTTCATTCGACTTGATATTTGAACTTGCAGATTCGGAAGAAGAAGAGAGTTTTTCCCTGCAGACACACCCTCTCCTATATGGTGCGAATGATGTGGTTATCATTGAAGATGATGAACGGATGGGCGCAAATCTGAAGCAGCTGCTCTATTCATTCGGGATGAATCCGACGCTGTATACTTCCTTGAACCATATGATGGAGAGTGATTGGTATACTCCTGAAGCCGAAGGGACAAGTTCGATGTTGATCATGTTGGATATGGATGTAGAGGAGACCGTCAACGGATCGTCATGGGACAGTTTCATGAAGCGAATGAATCGAACCAAATTTCAAATGGTGGGTTATACCCATGCTTTTAGTGAAAATGCCCTGTGGAGTGAGGAGAGATCCTTTCGCCCGAATCTCATGATGATCAAACCGATTACACGTCTGGGATTATTCGAAGTCTTACTTGCACTTCAGGGTGAAGGGCCATTGGAGAAAAAGCGGTTGATAGAATACGATGAATCTTATTTGCTTAAATCCAAAGGGCACATTCTGATTGCTGAAGATCATGAAATCAATCAACTGGTCATTCGGGCCATGCTGGAACATACCGGATTCAAGGTGACGCTGGCAGATAGTGGCACAGAGGTTTTGAAGAAATTGAATGAACAAACATGGGAACTGATTCTGATGGATCTCTATATGCCAGATATGAATGGAATTGATGCAGCGCGATACATTCGCAAGATAAGGAAATATGATCGTACACCCATTATTGCGCTTACAGCGAATAGTTTAAAAAGCGACCATGAATTATATCTTGAAGCAGGCATGAATGCCATACTGACTAAACCCATACATGAACAACAGCTCGCGGACATTTTGGAAATATGGATTGATCTAAAAGGCATAAGGGAGATCAATGGAATTGATGCAGATAAGGCGATCAGACAGATGGACGGCAAGCCACATATTCTGCAATATGCGCTCACGAAATTCAGAATGGAGTATGGCTCGTTTCAGCAAAAACTGGCGATTCAGCTTCAGCAAAAGCAGATTGCTGATGTAATTCGTAGTGTTCATTCTCTTCGAGGCGTAGCTGCGAATCTGCATGCGGTGGACCTGATGTGTGCGGTTCTCCAATTGGAATCGCTCCTGTCCCGTCCGTTATTCAAAGATGAGGAACTGCGTTCGGTATTGGAGAAAGTACAACAGGAAATTGATAAAATTACCGAGTCCCTGCCATGGTGATCGGAATGAAGCTGTGTTGTTTTAAGGTGTGAACTTATATCCTACCCCCCAGATGGTTTGAATGTATTGGGGGTTTTTTGGATTGTCCTCAATTTTTTTGCGAAGCTTGGTAATGTGCACATCGATGGTGCGATCATTAATGTAGGCATCAATACCACGAATGGCTTCAATCAGGGCATACCGACTGTAGACTTTGCCAGGATTGAGGATAAACAGCTTCATGATCTCAAATTCGGAAAATGTCATCTCCACGCGCTGGTTATTCAACAGAACAGTTCTTCGGGCCAGATCGAGAGATATTCCGGTTTCCTGTTCAGTGACAACAGAGCTGTTCAATATGGAGTAGCGGCGCAAAACGGCCTCAATACGTGCCTTCAGCTCCTGCATGCTGAAAGGCTTACATACATAGTCATCAGCCCCATCTGTTAATGATCGAATCCGTTCAGAAACCTCAGTTAACGAAGAGATGACAATGATGGGGATTGCCGTATGTTGGCGCATGAGAGAACAAGGATTCTTATTACCCGAATCAGGGAGCATCAAGTCAAGAAGCAGGATATCAGGCCGCGCTTGAAGCTGTAGAAGACCATCTCTTGCGTTATCGACACGTATAACATCATACCCTTCACCTTGCAAATACAAGGATAATGTATCGCCTAACATGTTGTCGTCCTCTATGATAAGCACTTTCGTCATGATATTCCTTTCTGAACCCCCTTCTTGTAGAAGGACTAAGATCCATGAATTACTTCATATACCTGATATTTAAAACATGCAACATGAGGATGTCAAGACTCTAACATGACTCCAAGAAGGTGAGAGACTCCGATTTAATGCTTGCCAAGATGTGGATCAGCTTCACGCTCGATCAGGCGCATCAGTTTGCGCTCGGTAGCGCTCTCTGGCGCAGGGGTGTAGACACTGCAACGCAGATCGGAACTACCCTGAACCTGCAACGAAGTCAGATCAAACAACATTTTGCCTGCTTTGGAATGCCTGAATTCGATTAAAACGTCCGGGGCACTGCTGACGCTGCTTTGTTTCCAAAGGGTATGAAAATCGGGATGTCTGTTCATCATGTCATCCAGAAATAAATTATACCATTCATCATCAACGTACTGGCCATAGTAAGCACGAAAAATCGCCAGAAATCCGCTCACAAAATCCTCCCAGTTCACCGCGAGCCTGCGAAACTCCTTTCGATCAAATAACAGACTGATCATATTCCGCTGTTCGGGGGCAATCTGTTCAAAATCCATAAAAACATGCCGGGCTGCATCATTCCAGCCGACTATGTAACAACGCCGATCCGAGATCACGGTAGGACAGTGATGAAGTTCTTGCAGAATTTTCTGCAAGGAAGGGTGAAGTTGAACTGGTTCTTCTTCCAGTGTGGGCAGCTCCGAGTGATGCTCCATGGCGAGCGAAAACAGATACTTTCGTTCATCTGCAGTAAGCCTCAGTGCTGAAGCAATGTTATCCAACACGGAATGGGATACCTGAATATCCCGACCTTGTTCAAGCCAGGTATACCATGTTGTACTCACTCCTGCCAGTTGGGAAACCTCTTCTCTCCTCAGCCCAGGCGTTCTTCTCCGACTTCCAGTGGGTAAACCGACCGATTCGGGAGAAATTTTGGAACGCTGTGTTTTCAGAAAAGTGGACAATGCCTGTAACCTGATATCGTAGTTCAATCCATCACCTTCAATCCTCGTTATCATGGTAGTCATTATACTATTATAATTGACAACTTGTAATAGGATATTCAAAAGTGCACTATTAGTGGCAGAGCGTAAGAGTAAGGTAGACAACAGCGCTGAAGGAGGATGGATATGGAAAGAGTCGTGATTACAGGTATGGGAGTCATCTCTCCTTTGGGAAATGATGTACATACATTCTGGAATGGATTAATTGAGGGGAGATCAGGTGTATCACCTATAGAACATTTTGATACAGCTTCGTACAAAACCAGAATCGCTGGTGTGGTCCGTGATTTTGATGGTGAAGAGCGTTTTGGACGCAAGGAAGCAAGGCGCATGGATCGATTCGTTCAATTTGCTGTTGCTGCTGCGGATCAGGCTGTATCGCAATCGGGTCTTGTGATGGATGAACTGGACCGTGAACGGGTAGGTGTATATATTGGTTCAGGCATAGGAGGAATCCAGACATTGATGGAACAAGGCAAGGTCCTGTCAGATCGGGGACCTGCGCGAGTCAGCCCAACACTGGTACCTATGATGATATCCAATATGGCGGCAGCTATGGTCAGTATGAGGTTTGGTTGCTGGGGACCGACATTATCGCCAGTAACAGCTTGTTCCATTGGAAATACAGCCATTGGAGAGGCTTTTCGGTTAATTGGTCATGGCGGAGCCGATGTCATTATTGCTGGCGGGACAGAAGCGGCTGTAACCGAGGTGTCGCTGGCAAGCTTTGGTAATGCGACAGCATTATCAACAAGAAATGAAACTTTTCAAACAGCAAGTCGTCCATTTGACGCAGGGAGAGACGGTTTTGTCATGGCGGAGGGTGCTGGAATTCTGGTTGTGGAATCACTGTCTCATGCACTGGGGAGAGGGGCAAATATTCTTGCCGAAGTGATTGGATATGGTGCCAGTTCAGATGCGTATCATATGGTAGCTACCCACCCGGAAGGACGGGGTGCATATCTGGCGATGAAAGCATCACTGAAAGAGGCTCAGATTGGACCTGAGGACATTGATGTGATTAACGCTCATGCCACCAGTACGGAGGCAGGTGATCTGTCTGAGACAAGAGCGATTAAGCAACTTTTCGGGACAGGTGCCTATGATATTCCGGTCACAGCGAATAAGTCCATGACGGGACATATGCTTGGTGCAGCAGGTGGTGCGGAGGCGATCTCACTTATTCAAAGTCTGCGGCATGGCATCATTCCTCCAACCATCAATCAGGAAGAGAGGGACCCTGAATGTGATCTGGATTATGTACCAAACGAGGCAAGAAAAGCGGAGTTGCGGATTGGGATGTCTAATTCCTTTGGCTTCGGCGGTCATAATGCGGTTATTGTTCTTCAAAAATATTAATCTTAAGTAGAAAGACAGCCGTAACCAAAGGAACAGCGCTGCCTGATGGGGCAACGCTGTTTCTTTGGTTACTTATGGATCACTCGTAAACACTGTACCTTGGTTAACGGCCGAGTGGTTGTACGCCTCAGGAAGAGAGGGATGTCGAATCGGCCATGCCTTTGTTACCTCGGCTCAGCCAGCTTACACGCCAGCGGGATTGCATGAAGAGAACAAGGAACAGGGAAGCTGCTGCAATCAGGCTAAGAATGACAAAACCTGGCGTGTAGGATTGATAGCTACTGTACAGTTGGCCGAGAATCAGCGGCAGTGCATACCCGCCCAATCCGCCAGCGGCACCTACAATACCTGTCATCAGGCCAATCTCATTACCGAAGCGTTGGGGAACCAGTTGGAACACCGAACCATTTCCGGCTCCCAGACACATCATACCGAGGAACAACATGACTACCACAACAGGAAGTGGTGGCATGAAGGATACACCGATCAACATGATACAGGCTCCTGTGTACAGGAAAGTTAGCATGCGGGTTCCGCCAATTTTGTCCGCCAAGTACCCCCCAACAGGTCGGAAGAAACTGCCTGCGATTACACAGAAGGTGGTAATGTCAGCGGCACGAACAGGAGAGAGCCCATACTGGGTGTTGAAGAAGATGGTGAGATAGTTACATAATCCAACGAAGCCGCCAAAGGTCACACAATAGAAGGCACAGAATACCCAAGCATCTTTTTGTTTAAGCAGACTTCCGTATTGAGACAATTTCTTGGGTTCAGGCCGGTTAGGGCTATTTTTGGCAAAGATAGAAAAGAGGATGAATACAATAGCGATCGGTATAATAGCAAGTCCGAACACAACTTCCCAGCTGCCAAAATGCGTAGCCAAGCGATTGGCAAACAACGTTGCGAGTACGGTTCCGCTGTTACCCGCCCCGGCAATACCCATCGCCAGACCCTGATGCTCTTTGCCATACCATTGGCCTGCCAGAGGTAGCGCAGCGGCAAAGGAGGCGCCTGCGACACCGAGCAAGAGTGCCACCACGTACAGTTGGCTTAAAGAGTCGACCCATAACCAGCCGAGTAATAAAGGAACTAAGGTGACGAGCATCCCGATCTGTGCGGTCAGTTTCGGACCAATATAATCAGACATGAACCCAAGCACAAGGCGCAGGATGGAGCCGCCGAGAATAGGCAATGCGACCAGATTGGCCTTTTCCAGCGGAGTCATCGGATAATCCAATGCAATGACAACTGCGAGTGGACCCAGCATTCCCCATATCATAAAACTGATGTCAAAATACATAAACGCCCCGAAAAGGGTGGGCTTATGCCCGCTTTTCCAAAAACTTTTGCTCTCCATCATCCATCATCGCTCCTCATCCAATTGAGATCTTCGTGATTTGTCTATGTGCTTGTTAAGGCAGAAAAAGGCCGCAATTCGTCCAGATATGAACGATTTGCGGCCCCGTTGCCGACAGGCGGTACACGTCATTGTGTTCCCGCATCTGAGTTGATCACAGCACTGTGATTTTGATTCAAATTATAATCAAGAGAAAATGTATATGTCAACAAAAATTACATGTGATTTTAGATAATTCGTTTTTTAATCGTTATTCGCATTTTTATGTTAATTTAGTTGACATTAGATTCAGATTCCCTTAATCTGAATCTAATATGAATCTACACAAAGGCGTGTGGATTCCGGAGGCAACGGTGCCCTTTTCCGAATCATGGAGAAGGGATTTTTCTGTTTATTTTCAGGTGAGATAGATAGGGGGCAGCCCATGAGTAGAAGCAAACTGGTGATTATCGGGAATGGCATGGCTGGAATGAAGTGTGTCGAAGAGATTATCGCACTGGAGCCTGATACGTATGAGATTGTAATCTACGGTAATGAACCCCGTCCCAACTACAATCGGATCATGTTATCGAAAGTATTGCAGGGTGAGCATTCGTTACAGGATATCATTATCAATGATTGGAGCTGGTATGCCGAGCATCAAATCCGGCTATGCGCAGGTGAAACGGTGCACCGCATTGATACCCGTGGAAAATATATAGAGACTGAATCCGGATTAAAAGAAACCTATGATGTCCTGATTCTGGCGACAGGGTCTTCACCTTTTATCCCACCGATTCCGGGGATTGATAAAGAGAGGGTCATCTCCTTCCGAACGATTGATGATTGTACGCGCATGTCTGATTATTCCAAAACATATCGCAAGGCCGCAGTCATTGGTGGCGGATTGCTTGGGCTGGAGGCTGCGCGCGGGTTGCTGTATCTGGGAATGGAAGCTGTGGTGGTCCATAACGCACATTACATTATGAACCGACAGTTGGATGAGAAGGCTGCCGCGATGCTTCAACAGGAGCTTGAAGACCAGGGTATGTCCTTTCTTTTGTCCAAAAATACGCAGAAAATTACCGGACGATCGCAGGCGCAGGGACTGCTGTTCACAGATGGTTCCAAGCTTGAAGCTCAGGTTGTCATTGTCGCTGTAGGAATTCGGCCAAATGTGGATCTCGCCAGACGAAGTGGAATCGCTACGAATCGGGCAATCATGGTAGATGACTATATGCGCACCAGTGTACCGGATATATATGCAGTTGGGGAATGTGCCGAACATCGGGGAATCAGTTATGGTCTGGTGGCTCCTTTATACGAACAGGGGAAGGTGCTCGCACATACGCTCTGTGGACAGGAAACGCCTGAATACAAAGGATCTATTCCCTACTCACAGTTGAAGGTATCAGGGGTTGATGTTTTCTCGGCCGGCGAGATCAGTGGGGAAGGCATGCAGACTGCAATTCAACATCTGGATGGCATTCAAGGCACATATAAAAAAGTGCTGATGCAGGCTGGCAAAGTGCGTGGTGCCATTTTATTTGGAGATACAGCGGAAGGAACGGCTTTGCTTGGACTGGTGCAACGAGGTGCGGATGTAGCGGAATTGGCTCCGCGTGAAGGGGCCCCGGACCCGGCTGAGATGGCTGCTGCGGCATTACCAGCTCAGGAGACCGTATGTGCCTGCAACAATGTGACCAAGGCTGCCATTATGAAGGCGATTCAGGAACAGGGCCTCGAGACGGCAGATCAGGTGAAGGAACAGACGAAGGCTTCTGGTTCATGCGGTGGCTGTCGCCCGATGGTGGCTGCACTGTTGAAACATACGCATAACCTGAAAAATAACGGGGGTACTGGAGTGGAAGCCACACCAGATAAACCTGCTCCAATGCCTGTGTGCAGTTGTACGGCGCTTGGGCATGCAGAACTGAAGGAAATGCTGGATGACTTTGTTGATCAGGAGACAGACCTAACCTCTATCTTGAAACAACTGGGATGGGGGTCGGAGCGTGGCTGCGCGGTATGTCGTCCAGTGATCCACTATTACTTGCAGTTATCCGGTGGAACGATAGTTGCACGAGAGATCGAAGGGCACTCAGAGGTTCAGGTACGCTGGGATGATCAGATCCCGCTTTCATCCTATGCAAGAGATGCTAGGGGGTTGGCTGCACAGCTTCGTGCGAGTTGGATCGGCGCTGTGATGCCGTCGCCGGTGAATATGGGCGTCGCACCAGGGCACGGTTCGTTGGTGAGCGCACTGGTGCAAGATATCGGCTTGCTGGCTTCACCAGCTGGGTGGGAGATCTATGCAGGCGGTCATGCAGAGCATCCGGTCAAACAAGGTGGCTTGCTCGGGGTGGCTGAAACAGAGGTGCAAGCGGCCACACTCGCATCAGCCTGCCTTCAATGGTATCGCCAAACCGCTTGGTATGATGAGCCGTTATGGGCATGGACGGAACGATTGGGATTCATGTCGATTCGGGAAACGCTGCTGGATGACCAACTACAGAAGGAACTTGTTGCGATTCATCATCATGAGCGGGATGTGGCTTCAGCATCCCCGATGAAGCAATTTCTTGAATCTCCCGCGGTGCAGGGCACCGTCTGAAATGGATCAGTATTACAGCTGAAAGGCAGGGATGGGAAAATGGAATTATCGATAACTTCGGAAATGGCGGCATCCAAGCTGTATGTAAAAGAAACACAGTGTCCATATTGCAGTGTGCAATGCAAGATGACAGTTGAAGAGTTGGTTGCACCTGTTGCAGGCCAGAGCCGAGCGGAATATACGGTCCAAGGCGTTCCGAATGAAGCCTCTCAGGGCAGGTTGTGTGTGAAGGGTATGAATGCTCATCAACATGCGCTCAGTGGTCAACGATTAATGCATCCGCTGATTCGTCGCAATGGCGAGCTTGAACCCTGTTCTTGGGAGGAAGCCATTCAGACCATCGCAGAGCGGTTTCAGGACTTGAAAGATTCATACGGAGCAGATACGGTCGGAGTCTACGGAGGCGGATCTTTGACAAATGAAACAGCCTATCTGCTCGGTAAGTTCGCCAGAGTTGCATTGGGGACGAAATACATCGACTATAATGGACGGTTCTGCATGTCAGCTGCGGCTTCAGCTGGAAGTAAAGTGTTCGGGATGGATCGTGGATTGACGTTCCGTCTGTCCGATATTCCCAAGGCAGGTTGCATAGTACTCGCAGGTACCAATATTGCAGAATGCCAACCAACCCTGTTGCCCTACTTCAATAAGGCGAAGGAGAACGGGGCCTTCATTATCGTTATTGATCCACGCAAGACGGCAACCGCTGCCATTGCCGACCTTCATTTGCAGGTGAAGCCTGGCATGGATGCTCTGCTGGCAGATAGCATGTTGAAGGTGATTATGGATGCCGGATTGGTGAAGCCTCATTTTATAGATGAACGAACGCATGGTTACGAGCAATTGATACAAGGGTTGGCTGATCTGCAACTCGAACAGGCGGCACAAGCATGCGGGGTTGATCTGGCGTTGATTCGTCAGGCGGCGATGGCATACGGTGAGGCAGAGACAGGCATGATCATGACAGCACGTGGTGTGGAGCAGCAGACGGATGGGCATATGGCCGTCAGGCACTTTCTGAACTTGGTGCTCGCGACTGGCAAAATTGGCCGAGAAGGATGCGGATATGGTGCCATCACAGGTCAGGGGAACGGGCAAGGCGGACGGGAGCATGGGCAGAAGGCTGACCAACTGCCAGGCTATCGATCCATTGAAAATGAAGCCGATCGTGCCTATGTGGCATCCGTCTGGGGTGTGGACCCTGCAAGTCTGCCTGGTAAAGGGGTCTCGGCCTACGAGATGATGGAGAAGGTCCATGATCAGGAGATTCGGGCGTTGCTTGTAATGGGCTCCAACCCGGTCGTCTCCAACCCCAATGTGCGTTTGGTGGAAGAAGGTCTGCGCAAGCTGGACTTTCTGATCGTGGCAGATATGTTCCTGTCGGAGACAGCACGCATGGCTGATCTGGTTCTCCCGGTTACATCTTATATGGAGAATGAAGGTACGCTGACCAATCTGGAGGGGCGTGTTCTGCTCCGTGAACAGGGGCGGCCTGCGCCGGGAGAAACGCTCGATGATTGGTATATATTATGCCGGATTGCCGCGCAATTGGGTAAAGCTTCTTATTTTGAATATGACACTGCTGAGGATATCTTTAATGAGCTTCGGGTGGCGAGTCGTGGCGGGGTGGCTGATTACTATGGCATTACCTATGAGCGTTTGCGTAAAGAGAAAGGGGTATACTGGCCGTGTTCTGCCCTGGAGGATCAGGGAGAAGGACTGCTGTTCGGTGAACGATTCGCTCACCCGGACGGCAAAGCGGCATTCACATTTGAATCCAGCCCGGGCTGGAATGATATATCTTCGGAGTTCCCCTTAATTCTCACCAATGGGCGTGTGTTACCTCATTATCTTACAGGGGTGCAGACACATCGAAGTCCGGCACTGGCAGCTCGTGAATTGGAGAACTTTGTTGAACTTCACCCGGCTACCGCTGCCCGTTATCGTATTCACGATGGAGAGTGGGTAGAGATTCAATCGACGTACGGAAGCTTCACGGTTCGTTCGCGCATCAAAGATTCGATTCGGCAGGATACCTTGTTCGTGCCGATGCATTGGGGCGGCATTCAGAATGTGAATCGGGCCACCAGACCAGAGCTAGATCCGTTCTGCCGGATGCCTGGGTTCAAGACAGCAGCTGTAACCATTCGACCGTTGCGATTGGTCAGATGATTCATGCAGGTTTCAGTTTTTAAAGGTTCTCAGGTGTCATAAGCTGTTCTAATAGTAGCTTAGCGGCTGCGCAGTCATATTTATATGAGACTGTGCGGTTTTTTTTGCGTATATGTACGCAAGTAGGCCATAGTTCCGTGGTTCCACGTAAACATGAGGATTGGCTCATGAATATGGATTGAATTTTAGTTATGATGTTCATCAGGGGTACATATGTACGTATTTTTGGTTTTATTTTGAGATAGGTCGTCATTTCGAGTTTAGGTTATTACGCATCGTGGTATAGATATCGGGGCTTATGGAAGTTTCTTCAAATAGGGCAGGACAGAGGGGGCATGACAGTGAACGTATGGATAACGGTAAAAAGTCTGGGTAAGCGCAAGCCGGTACTTGCCAAGCAAGCTGCCGAACTTCCGGAAACAACTCATACGTTAAGGCAGCTCATTGAGAACATGGTGGCTCTGCAAGTAAAAGCGCTTCAGGACAAGAAACAACAGGCTGAATTGCTCGCCTACCTGATGCCGGATGATATTGAGGCGCAGGGAGCGGCGGGAAAAGTCGGGTTTGGCGCAGTATACAATGAGGGTGTTCCTGATCTGAATGTTGCGATGGAGACAGCTATAACCGCCTATGAGGATGGATTGTATAAAGTATTTCTCAACGATGAAGAATTGCAGGAACTAGATGAGTCACTTGTTGTAAAAGACGGAGATAACGTGGTATTTATTCGTTTTACAATGCTTGCCGGACGTCTGTGGTAGAGAGTGATGAAGGAGGAGAACAGGATGAATCAGGAAGAGCAAGTACAGGTGTATATCGATGGATTACAGGAAAGAGCCAAGTCGTTAACAGGGGTACAGCTTGAGCTGGCAGGCTATGTTGTGGAGATCGCCGGATCTACGTATTTGCGTGGAGACGAAAAGATGTTTTTAAATACTGATAAGTTGCTTGGAAGGTTGTTTGCAGAAACGCAGAAACCATTATTCCAGCCACTATTGGATGTGCTCCAGCATCTGGCGAGCGAGTCATTGGTTGCACGATTCCGTTATATTGCAGAGCGTGCGACTCGTTTCCCATACAGTAACAACTATGAACGCCGGCCTTTTCGCACATCCGATCCGGAGCAGCATGTAGAACAAGTCATCCGTAAACTGATGGGATTGTTCCGTATGGAAATGAAAAGTTTCTCCCTGGAAGAATATGTGTCACTTCGTGAGTACAAGTTGGATTATCTGCATGAGATCCGTTGGGTTCTGGCGGATTGTATCGCTTATGAACTGGATCATCAGGGCGGAGATATGAAGCAGGCACTGCATGATATTATCTATGGTGACAATCAGACGGCGTTGTTAACCCATGAAATGATCAAAGGCATATTCATGAGCGATCAGGCGGATGCCTATCAGATGGTGGGTGAGCTGCTCGTTGCAGCAAGGTTGCAGGAAGGGCTGCGCCAAAGCATTGTGGAGCGGATGGATGAAGGGACACTGGAAGCCTATATTTACATATTAAAAATCATTATCGACAACAACTTGATTCGCTTCAGTTCCGTGGTAAGAGCGCTTGCCGTATGGACGGGGATCGGCATAGAAGCAGCCAACCAGCGTGTTGCCGTACAGTTGATTGAACAGGCCTATCAGGCGCTTGTGCAACCAGAAATACGCGAGGCCTGGCAACAGGAAGCTAACGCCAACAAACTCTTTATCAGTCTGTGGGCGACAGCGGTCATTGAAGAGAATGAATTGAAGAGCAAGATCATCGAGATTATGGATCAAGGTCAGTTATATCAGAAGATTGTTGCCCAATATGTACTGGCTAACAGCCAGAACCGAGAGCTTCGTTTGGACATTGCACGTCGTTATCTGGAGGCGCAGGATACCGAGTTGATGCACTGGATTGTGAGCAATTATGATGCGATGTATATGTACAACTGGAGTTTCGAGAATGGAGAGAATCAGCGTAGCGTCTACGTGTGGCCATTACCTGCTCTGGGAGATAAGGCCTTGCGGCGTAAGGACTTTGATCGGTTCAAACAGATGCTGGCTGCCATTCCAAAAGGCGGGTCAGGTGGACCATCGGGTGTACTTGAGTATGTTCACTACCAGATCGATACGGATGATGTAGTCAAGAAAATGTTATATTTGGCTGCATATGATATGGACCCGGAATGGATCGGGGAGGTCATCGCAATCAAGGACCGATTGAGCGCGGAACTGCGCGGAGAACTGCTGTCCCAGTTTGTTCAGCATCCTGATAATGAGGTACAAAGACAGTTTGTGTTTGAGAGTTTGTCTGATAAAAGCATCAGTAATCGGGAGAGTGCACTCGCCAAAGCGAAGCTGCTCACGTTGACGGTTGATGAGATGAAACAGATGGAGGCGTTGATGAAGCTCAAAACAGGCTCACTTCGTCAGAAGGTCATCCATGTATTGTTACTGCAACCCGTGGAACAATTGGCGGTCTCGCTGAAGCAACTTTTGGAGGCCAAGAGTGAACTGCAGCGCTTGGGTGCGCTCGAATTATTGACCGAGATTGCGGCAGATCCAGAGCGGATAGATCAGCAGGAGCAATTGCAGCCATTGGCGCAGCTGATTGAGACACCCACTGCCAAGGAGCAGAAACTGCTGGATAAGCTGACCGATCAGGGGAGTCGTTACACAACCTCTAATGGATTTGGTTTATTTGATCCGAAGCGACGTGAGCCATTGCTGGATGAGAAGCGTGATCTCAAGGGCCATAATCCGAAGGATATCTTTACACTCTCTCTGGATAAGACCAGACCATTTCTGGAGGGACTTAGTGAATTAGTGCATGAACACAGGGATTATGAGTACCAGGTGGAATACTACGCTGGCTACAAAGACACATTGTTAATCGGAGCGAGTCTTCGCTCCAAGGTTCCGTATGGAGAGCGGAATGAAATGAAGCAAATGGAACAGTTTCCGCTTCATGACGTATGGGAGAACTATATTCAACATGCCGGGTTTAGCAGTGTGGAACTGATGCAGTTGTATATGGGTATACAGCTCGGGGATTTCAATGGCAAATTGAGCGACCATTACAGTTACTTCCATGATCAGTATGGTTATGAAGAACTGCAAAAGATTCCGTTACTGGAAGGCTGGCGCAAGACATTTGCCGAACAGACCTATCCTCTGGATGATATCGAAAAGCTGCAGCAGATGCTGGATTCGTTAACGTATAAGGATCAGGTAGTGGCGCTGATATCGGCGGCATTTCTGGATAGCGATCCGATCGACACGTTTGAGATAGCTGAGAAAACCTGGGCCTCCATCATCGCGAGTGTGCCTGCTGATCGACTCGAGAAAGAGTCAGGCATGCTTCATATTCTGACTGGACCTTGGAATTATGTAGTTCGTGGCAAAATCCATGACGACAACAGCTTCAAACGTTTCTTTCAGACAGCTTACCAGTTCACCAGTCTTGTAGAGAGTAGTCAACCGCTGTCTTTACTGTCACTTGAAGATTTTCTGCGTGCGTTCCAGTTGAACCTGATTGATGAACAGGAGATATATCGACAGGTTCTGGTCGGTGGGAATCGTCTGATGTTTATTCGGAACTTAACATCCACTCGTACAGAAGGGATCGCAAGTGATCCGAAGCTGATTCACTTACGGGATACGGTCGTTAATCGGATTCTGGAGATCGAGCTGACCAGAGGAGAACTCTCTACAGAAGTAAGTACACTTGCCATGAAACTGGAACGAATTGAAGGCATGGAACACTGGGTACATCTGGTCTCGGCGATGGATCAGGATACATTTGTCCGTGGATATATCTATAGCTATGGAGACAACACAACACGTAAAGAGACGTTTAGCTATCTAATTCAGAATTGTCATCCACGGGAGGGAGAAGATGAGAAGCGTCTTGGAGCATTGCTCCAGAAGTATCCGGTGAATGAGAAAAAATTGCTGGAAGCAGCCATGTACGCCCCGCAGTGGATGGAGATTGTTGCGAAACATCTGGGATGGGAAGGTCTACGCAGTGCAGCCTGGTACTTCCATGCCCATATCAATGAACGCTTTACTGCGGAGAAAGAAACCATCGTGGCCCACTATTCTCCAATCTCACCACAGGACTTTAATGAAGGTGCGTTTGATATTGCCTGGTTCGAGGAGGCTTATGCTGCTGTCGGGGAGGAACGGTTCAATCTGTTATACGATTGTGCCAAGTACATTTCCGGGGGAGCTAATCACCGCAGATCCCAATTGTTCGCAGATGCTGCACTGGGCAAGCTTCGTCTGGACGACATGCGTGATTCCGTGTCAGATAAGCGAAACAAAGATCATTTGTTAACCTACAGTTTGATTCCATTCGCGGCTAATCGGGAACAGGATCTGCGTGAGCGATACGACTTCATTCAGAAGTTTCTGATGCAGAGCAAACAATTCGGTGCACAACGCCGTGCCAGTGAAGGTGTGGCATCACAGATTGCACTGGGCAATCTTGCTCGTAATGCAGGTTATGCCGATGTTACGCGGCTGATGTGGGACATGGAAGCACGTAAGTTGGATGAGATGAAATCTTTCTTTGAACCTCATGCATTGGATGCTGACACGACAGCGCAATTGGTCATCGATGAGGAAGGCCAACCCGAGATGGTTATCGTTAGCAAAGGCAAGACACTCAAATCTGTACCAGCTCGGTTCAAAAAAGATGGATATATCGCTGAACTGAAAGAGCTCAAATCGGATCTGGTGGATCAGTATCGCCGGGCACGGCAGGAGCTGGAACGTTCGATGACTGCTGGAACGTCCTTTACACGTGAGGAAATTGCCAGTCTGATGCAAAATCCGGTTATACATCCGCTGGTAAGAACACTTGTATTCCAGTCAGGTGACAAGACGGGACGATTCGATGTAGCATCCAATGGTTTGGTTGCTCCAGGGCCGGAGGGTACGAACCATACACTAGCGGAACAGGATCAACTGTTGATTGCTCATCCGCTTCATCTGTATCAGAGCGGAAGCTGGAGTGAATTCCAGCGGGATCTGTTCACCCGTCAGGAGCGTCAGCCGTTCAAGCAGGTATTCCGTGAGCTATATCTTCCTAACGAGGACGAATTGGCTAATGGTACGGTGTCCCGCCGCTATGCCGGGTATCAGATTCAACCGAAAAAAGCAGTAGCTCTGCTTAAAGGACGCCAATGGACTGTCAGTTATGAGGAAGGTCTGCAGAAGGTAAGTTACGAGCACAATCTGATTGCGAATCTTTATGCCATGGCAGATTGGTTCTCACCAGCAGATACGGAGGCACCTACCTTGGAGACGGTGCAGTTCTACGATCGTAAGAGCTACAAACCTGTAGCGCTGCAAGATGTACCGCTAACGTTCTTCTCGGAAGTCATGCGTGATATCGATCTGGTGGTCAGCGTTGCACATGTGGGAGGCGTAGATCCGGAAGCCAGCCTGACAACAATCGAGATGCGTCACGTTATTGTGAACGAGTCTTTGCGTCTGCTGAAGATCGACAATGTACGTTTGGACGGGAATTACGCAAGAATTGATGGTGAATTGGGTGAGTATGCTGTTCATCTGGGGAGTGGTAATGTGTTCAAACAAGCCACAGGTGCACTTCATATCGTACCAGTGCACAGTCAGCATCGGGGTCGAATCTTCCTGCCATTCCTTGATGAAGATCCGAGAACGGCTGAGATTCTGTCCAAGGTGATGTTGCTTGCCGAAGATAAGAAGATCAAGGACCCGCAGATTCTTGCACAGTTACAGAACTAGAAGTGATTGAACAGAAGTGAGCCGCCCCTCTTGGGGCGGTTTTTTATTTGTTACTCTGGAGAAATTCCAACATAAAGGCAACTGAAGAACCTGTTAAAAGGGACCTCAGTTGCTTTTAAATTTTTGGATATTTCAATGGACCGGATTGGTTCCGGTTTCAATTAGACTTAGGACCCAGAGCGTGTTGGCATATTCCTTAATCTGATAATTAATTGCATTAATTGGTTGAATGGGAGTGGGTCGAACTGACTGTTTTTAAAAGTAAAGAATTTGTTCGAAAGTAGTTACGGAAATGTAAATAATTCGTTTTCTTGTTTTGTTATCTGAATTATTAATATGGTGATTCCAAAGAACTAGGCTTGTTCTAATCGGTCATTTACCAAATTTAAGGGGATGTAATTCATGTTCATGTCGGCTATCGTTAGGAAGCGAAATCTGCTGACTTGCTTGCAGGCTGCAGTTTCAGAAGCCATGTGCAGGACGACCTGAATGCTTGAAAGACTGGGATCAAGCCAGTTTGCATTCCCTTGTATACATGTATTCAATATGTGCACAAGAAAAATGATCAAGAGAGAAGGAGAACTTACAACATGAACAGAAGACTCAATCTGATTTTCCTCAAACGATGGTTTATGTTATTAATCATCGTGGCGGTTGCGGCTATGCCGCTGCACGCCTTCGCCGCGGAGGCGGATTCTGGGGCCAATCGGCCTTGGATGAACACATCTCTATCAGCGGAGGAACGTACCGAGCTGCTGCTCAAGGAGATGACGCTGGAGGAGAAAGTTGGATTCGTAACCGGTAAAGTAAATAACTATTATGGTTTCTATAATGATGGACTGGAGCGCCTCGGCATTCCGGCATTACAGATGGCAGATGGACCCGCAGGAGTACGTGTGGCAAACCCGGATGTACAGGACAAAAAGTCCACGGCATTGCCTGCACCCATCGCGCTTGCCGCTTCCTGGGATACCAATCTGGCCAAGAAATATGGCGATCTGATCGGTCAGGAAGCACATGATACAACACATAATGTAGTGCTCGGCCCTGGGCTGGATATTGCACGTACACCATGGGGTTCCCGGAACTTCGAATCTCTCGGGGAAGATCCTCTACTGGCTTCCGGCATGGGTGCAGCGTATGTGAACGGGATTCAAAGTAATCCGGTTATCGCTACAGCGAAGCACTACATCCTGAACAACCAGGAGACGGAACGTTTCACGACCAATGCAACAGCCAGTGAACGTGCGATTCAGGAAGTCTATGCACGTCCGTTCCAGGCGATGGTCGAAAAAGCGGATCTCGGTTCAGCAATGTGTTCATTTAACCAGGTGAACGGTACATATGCTTGTGAGAACAAAGAGATGCTGACCAATGTCCTTCGGGATCAGTTTGGCTTCGAAGGGTTTGTCATGAGTGACTACGGTGCAAACTTCAGCACAGCCAAATCCGCCAATGCGGGTCTGGATCTGGAGACACCTGGAGAGCCGTATGGCAAATGGGGAGACAAATTGCTGGAAGCCGTGAACAATGGCGAAGTCAGCGAGAAAACCATTGATGAGAAGGTTAGACGCATTTTGCTTCAAATGTTCGATAAAGGGCTGTTCGATAACCCTGTAACGAATACACAAATCAATGCCAAGAAAGACGGCAAACAGGCACGTGAAATTGCAGAAGAGAGCATGGTTCTTTTGCAAAACAACGATAATGTGCTGCCGCTGTCCAAGAAAAACGTGAAATCCATCGCTGTCATCGGTCCGGATGCAGATAACGCATCTGCTGCTGGTGGAGGTAGCAGTCTGGTTAATCCGACGTATACTGTAAGTCCGCTTCAAGGAATTCGTAACCGTGCCGGTAACGGTGTGGATGTAAAATATGCTGCCGGAACGGATCCTATCTCCGCAGGAGATGCATTTAATGGACCATCCGCCGTACCTTCTACTCTTTTATCACCAGCGGATGCTCAGGAAAGTGAAAGAGACTATGGTACAGATCGCGCGGAATACGGTCTGCGTGCTGAATACTGGACGAATAAAGATATGGAGGGTAATCCTTCTTTGGTCCGTACGGACAATCAGGTCAACATGAATCTTGGATTCTACAACTATGAAGGTTTTAACGCACAATCTTCCAAGCTTCCAGTGACACCAACGAAATTCAATGCCAAAATGTCTGCTCGTTGGACAGGGGCGATCACAGCACCTCAAACGGGTGAATATAAACTGTCCCTGACCAGTCTAGGTTCTGCAAAACTGTATGTGGATGATAAGTTACTCGTAGACAATCAAGGTGAAACATTGAGTACAACGAAGAAAGAAATCACATTCAAAGAAGGCGAGTCCCACAATATTCGAATTGAGTATCGTACGGATTTCCCGGTACAGACCAATCATGATATGGGTGCACAGGTTCGTTTTGGCTGGGAAGCTCCAGAAGACGCTGTGGATATCAAAATGCAAAAAGCAGTTGAGCTGGCGAAAAAATCCGATGTTGCCGTCGTGGTAACTCGTACGTATGACAGTGAAGGTTACGTCGACCGTTCCGACCTGGAGCTGCCGAATAACCAGGAGCAGTTGATCCGCAAGGTAGCTGCAGCCAATCCAAAAACGATTGTGGTGCAAATGAGTGGTCGCGCTGTTGAAATGGATTCCTGGCAAAAAGAAGTGCCATCCATCGTTCAGGCTTGGTATGCAGGTCAGGAACAAGGTAATGCAGTGGCACGTGTGCTGTTTGGTGATGTGAATCCATCCGGTAAGTTGCCGGTGACGTTCCCATCAGATGATTCCCAGACCCCGGTATCCACTGCGGAACAATTCCCGGGTGTTAACGGGGTGGGCAACTATTCCGAGGGTATCTTTGTAGGGTACAAAGGATATGACAAAGAAGGCATGACACCGGCGTTTGCTTTTGGACACGGACTGTCGTATACCGATTTTAATTATCGTAATCTGCATGTGAAGAACACAGGCAAAGGCGACAAAGCAACTGTAGAAGTATCTCTGAACCTGCGCAATACAGGTAAAGTTTCCGGTGCAGAAGTTGTACAGGTCTATGTTGGCAATCTGCCAACTAAAGTTGAAACGCCAGAGAAGCAGCTTGCTGGTTGGGCGAAGGTAGATCTGAAGGCAGGCAAGCAGCAGCGGGTCAACATTCAACTGGATCGCAGCGCATTGTCCTACTGGGATGAAACATCCCATGAATGGGTAATGCCTAAGGGTAAAGTCCAAGTGTATGTTGGCAGTGCATCGGATGATATCCGTCTAACAGGCAGTGTGAATATCGGAAGCAAGTCCGGTAAATAAAGTTCAATTAGGGAGATTGGAAGGTGTTCTCCCAGTGAAGTTAGTTATTTGTGTCAAATGCAGTTTGTTCTAATTCATATAGATTAGGAAAATGAGTCGTGGCCTAGTGGCCGCGGCTTTTTCCACAATGGAAGGAGAGTGAAGCGTAATGTACATAGATTGGCGAGAACATCCCAAACGATGGATCATCCTGTTAATCGCTGTTTGTTGTGTCAGTGTAGGAATCTGGCTTATCTTCAACCGAAGTGAACAACCTGCTCCGCCACCGGTTGTGGACAAACAGAGAACGGCCGAAGTCTGGCTAACCACGGGAGATCAGCAAAATCTGCTTACACCACAGAAGCCCATTCCAATTACAGATCACCATGATGCAGAACCAAGTTCTTCAGTTTCTTCAACGCAGGAGTCAGACATTTCTTCGTCAGCGTTCACCATACGGATCGACCCGGACAAGACGTATCAGACTATGGATGGATTTGGCGCAGCGATGACAGGTTCGTCGACACATCTGATTAATCAGCTTCAAGATGAGAAGCAAGAGCAACTGCTGAAGGAACTGTTTACAACGGAAGGGCTGAACTTGGATATGGTGCGTCATACGATTGGTGCCTCCGATTATTCGGTAGATGAATCAGGTGTGGCTTCAAGTTATACCTATGATGATATCGAGTCCGACACGGACTATGAGATGGAACACTTTTCGATCGAAAAGGATCAGGAAGTCGTGAATATGCTGGAGCATGTGACTGGGCTCAAACCGGATCTTAAAGTGCTGGGCACACCGTGGACGGCCCCGGCCTGGATGAAGTATGGGGAGAAGACCACTAACGGTTGGTATCTGGATTATAACGATCCCCAGGTGTATGAAGCGTACGCGAGATATTTTGTGAAATATATCAAAGCTTATCAGGCAAAGGGCATTCCCATCTACGGGATGACGTTGCAAAATGAACCGGAGTTCACCTCGGATAAATATCCGAGTATGAGTATGGGCGCCGAAGAACAAGCCATGTTCATAAGGGATTATCTAGGCCCGGCGCTACAGGATGCAGAACTGGACACACGAATCATCGCGTATGATCATAACTGGGATCAGGCGGTTGAATATACCGGTAAGGTGCTTGGTGATGAGCAGGCCACTGCATATATCGATGGATCTGCTTTTCACTGTTATGCAGGTGATCCATCTGCCATGTCGGAAGTGCATGAGCGCTTCCCGGACAAAAATATCTATTTTACCGAATGTAGTGGTGGGGAGTGGAGTCCTGATTTTGGCGAGAATCTTATCTGGCAAATGTCCAATCTCATCATTGGTGCACCTCGCAACTGGGCGAAAAATGTGCTGCTCTGGAACATTGGACTTGATCCGCAAGGTGGACCCACGAACGGTGGCTGTGAGAACTGTCGTGGGGTTGTGACGATTGACCCGGAGCGTGATGAAATCACCAGAAATGTCGAGTATTATGCGTTAGGCCACATCAGCCGTTATGTGCGTCCGGGAGCTGTGAGAGTTGAATCCACGCAAGAACAGGGCAAGATCGAGAACGTAACCTTCCGCAATCCTGACGGAACGATGGCGCTGGTTGCAGCTAACACGGGTGAGGTAGAAGTTTCCTTTGATGTAGTCATGGGCGGAGATTCGTTTCAATATATACTGCCTTCCCAGTCGGCAGCAACCTTCCGTTGGAAGCCAAAAACGGGGGTAGAACGTTGACTCAAGATTGGAAATTATGGGTACAGATTGAATGATGGACATGGTAAAATAAATGTAGAATTATTTCAAATATGATGTATTAAACAAGTCCGATCCTAGATCGGGCTTTTACATAACCTTTTACTTTTAATAGAAAAGGAGAATACGTTGGACATGTTAGTCGTTGCATATCGGGAACAGGATCATGACAAGTTGGTTGGAATCTGGGAGAGTGCTGTGCGGGCAACCCATACGTTTTTGGAAGAGCATCACATTCAGTTCTACAAAAAAGTGGTGAGTGATGTGTTGCAACAAAAACAAGTTGAGATTTGGGAAGTGCTCAATACGAAGCAACAACCCGTGGGTTTTATTGGTGTGGATGATAACTTTATCGAGATGTTGTTTGTAGATCCGAGCCAACACGGACAGGGTCTGGGACGTCTTCTAATAGACCATGCCTTCGAAATCAAAGGCCGTCACCTCAAGGTGGATGTTAATGAGCAGAATACTGGGGCAGCCCGATTCTATGAAAAGATGGGATTTGTACAGATGGGGCGGTCTGAATTGGATAGTTCCGGTAATCCGTTTCCACTGTTGCATCTGGAGATCAAACAGGAAGAGGCCGAGAGATTGTCGTAATGGATAGACCATGAGTTATACATGACCAGGATGAGGAGTGTGCAGGATGACACAGATCAAGGTGACACCGGAACAACTGGAGACAGTCAGTGGGCAGTTCGCTCAGGCACATCAGCAATTATCGGGCTTCATGTCCACATTGGACGGCAAGATGAGTGTCATGCGCAGCAACTGGGATGGCATGGAGCGTGAGCGTTTTTATAACGATTATTCAACGGCTCAAGGCACGATGAAATCTGTTCTGGAACTGGTTCTGTCCATTCAGTCGGAGCTTAAGAAAATTGCCGAGCGTTTCCGCACGACAGATGAGGAGGCGGTGAGCCAGGCAATCATGACGGCGCTGACCGCAGCGCGGGCGCTATCAACCATGGGCAAAAATAAAGGCGATGATCTGGACAAAACGCCAGGTCCACCAAAGAACATGGATGAATGGGATGAGAAGGATGCCGAGAAATACCAGAACTATGAGGAAATGCTGAAGAAAGCCAAAGAGATGGGTGACGTAGAACTGGCGCAGCAGATTCAGGCCAGCATGAACATCATTCGGCTTCAGTATGAAGATGTAATCTATCAGACTGACCCCAACACGGGCAAGACGTTAAAAATAACCGAGGATTCCATCGTAGGTACGTATCAGGTGAAAAGCGACAAGGGCGAAACGACCACCATCAGTCTGGATAAACAGGGCAATGTGGTGGACTATACCAAAGATACGGAAAAGTATAAGTATTCGGAGCAAACGCACACCACCAGTCAAGGCGAGCATCTCTTTGGCAAAGCAGCACAAACGGCTACAGCCTACGGCATTGGTCTGCTGCTCACAAGCAAGACGGGCTCTGCCTTCACGGAACATGCGACAGGACTAGGTTCATCCTTCGTCGCGGACAAATTCCTGTTCTCCGTGCCGGAGGAAGGCGAGACACGTACGATGATCTACCGTACCAATAAGGAAACGGGCAAAATGGAAAATATGATCGTGGTCACGCGTGGCGACAACGATATTGAATATACTCCGTGGCGGGATTACTTCTAAGCCACGGATGGAATTCGCAGGCGGGCAACGCAGGGCTACCTGATTGCGGCCTGCTTGCCGACCCGCGGGATGGGGGCCATGTGTGTTCATGTGACACATGGCTAAAAGCAAGGGGCAGGCGGCTTATCCGTGAGCCTGCCCATAGAGAAACACCCCGGCAACCTTCTCCCTGAGATGGGAAGGTTGCCGGGGTGTTTTGGATTCTCCTTACCGATTAGCCACGGTCAACGGACCGGGCTGTAAGGAGGGCTTTTTTTTGCCAGAGATTAATGTGTCTCTTCATCCAGAAACGGTTTGTTCACCGCATAATACATGAAGCCCATCAGCAGAACACCACCCACCAGATTACCCAAGGTCACGGGAACCAGGTTGTGAAGCACACCTTCAAATGAGATCGTCCCCGGGTGGTTAAGCACAAGTGCAATCGCGAACGTACACATATTGGCAATGCTGTGCTCGTATCCCGAGATGAAGAAGCAGAATACAAAAAGCATCATGGCAAACATTTTGGCTCCATTCTCCTTCATGAACATCGGGACAAAGAACGCCATACATACAAGCCAGTTACACAGGATTCCCCGGAAAAAGAGCTGCATGGTCGGAACTTCCATTTTGTGCTCCACCACGCTTAACAGAAAACCGTTCACCTGAGACGAGTCGAACAATCCGGTCAGATAGATTAACAAGGCAAACACAGCTGCGCCCATCAGGTTACCGCTATAACTCGCAATCCACAGCTTGATCACTTCGAACCAGCGCAGTTTTTTGCGTAGCGCCGCATACGTGTAATAAAACGTATTGCCCGTGAACAGGTCACCCCCGCCATAGGCGATCAGAATGATGGCCGCGCCAAACGTAATTGCCGCCATCGGATAGGTAAACGGGGACTGCTCCATATAAAAGAAGTTACCTGTCTTAAACGCCACGATGACGCCGAATCCGATAAACATACTGGCCAGCATGGAGCGTGCGAGGTACCTGATTAAACTTTGTTTGTAAATCTTGTGTTTCTTCAGAGCTAGTTGTTCCACGTTGCGTAAAGCTTCCGTTTCCATAATTCTCCTCCAATAGCTAAGTTGAATGATTGCATTAACTTACAAATCTCACCAAGTTCCTTTTATTATAACGATTTTTGAGATAGTAACACGCTTTTTCAGAAAAAGATTAGTTTTAATTTATTAAAGTTTTAACACAGAAAAATATAATATGTATCAATATTATTTGTACTTTTTGATTAGTTATTTGCACATTTTTCTTGTGCCAAAACCCCAAAATTTATATAGGACAATGTATTCCCATGTTAAGCGAAATCAGTGTGGATTCCTTCTGTATAAGCTCCTTTAATCTGGATTTTTTTCTAGTTATTTTGTTCAGAAATTGTTCAGAAAATCTTGATAAGCTATGTGCCGAAAACGAGTTTATTGGGAGGAACAAATATGAATCAGGATTGGAAGAAAGTGTTGCTGACTTCACTTGTAGTAGGCATGTTGTGGGGAACTCAATTTGTCAACGCAGCAGAGCAAACTGGAGAATCAACAGACTCCATCTCGTCGGTTTTTACAGATCAGACCGATATCCGCTCGACCTCTCTTCAGGCCGTAAAGGAAGCAGTAGAGAAAGGATTAATTTCGGGTTATCCAGATGGATCATTTCACCCAGACCAGCCTTTGACTCGAAGGGAAATGGCCGTGTTATTAGCCAAAGCATCACAATTAGAGATTGATAAGACCTCCAACACTGGACTTAACCATTCAGATTGGGCGACTCCTTATATTGAAGCAATTCGTCAAATGGGATGGATGACCGGAGATGCAACAGGCAATTTCCGTGCTAACGATCCGATTCGTCGGGAAGAGCTTGCTTCCATTTTGGTAAGAGTGACAGGAACACAAGGAGCAAAAGGAGGACAACAACAGACACTTACAGATGAACCCACGGTGAGTGGCTGGGCTAAAGAACAGGTACATACGGCGTTGAAATTGGGGTTATTGGATTCAAATGAGGGGAAATTTGAATCCAAGGCTCTGGTGGAACGGCAAGATATAGCGAAGGTTCTCGTAGATGTTTTCCAGACGGGTGAGCGAACAGCTTCTTTGACTGCCTTGGACGGAGATGTTGCCTATATGGATGGACGTCCTTTTGTGATCAGTCAGGAATTACAAAGCATCTTGAATGATGAGAACAAAGAGGCATTACAAAATGCTGTAATTACTTATGATGCACGTACACGTAACCTGTCTGCATTATCAGAAATCCAGATTACCCAAGCAGGCACACTTCAAAATTACGTGACATTGAATTTGGTCGGTACCTCCTATCAAGGTGTGGTTACAGTCTCTTCAAATCACGTTGCTCTGAAAGCTGATACCTTGTCCAAGGTTGTATTAAAACCAGGCGTAAGCGCTATAACGATTGATGGAGATATCGATGCGATAACCGTAGATACGACTGACAAAGTCACTGTTCTTGGAAGTGGGACTTGGAAGGAAGTTGTGTTGAACGACGTGAAATCCTTTATTCAATTACCGGAAAGTGTGAAAACAAATACAGTTATTCTTCCAAAAGGCGGAGTAAGCTCACAGATCATTCGCAGTACACCTGCACTGACTGTGCCATCCAGCAATACAGCGACAAGCAGCCCCAATTCTGGAACAGGATCTTCAACACCAGCTCCTACACCGACTCCCACGCCGACACCAACTCCAGAACCTGAGCCGCCGGTTATTGTACCTCCGTCTCCCGAGAATCAACCACCTGTTGTTCAGTCTAGCATTTCTGACATGATGGTATATCTCGGAGAGGGAATGCAAGAGATTGATCTCGGTGCTGTATTCACTGATGCGGATGAGGATGAGCTGAGCTATGAGATTACGGAGATCGATCCTAACATCGCTACAGCGGATATTCACGGTTCAAAATTAAAAATTGTGGGCGTTGCTATAGGCCAAACCCCGGTTACGGTGAAAGCTGCAGATGGAAAAGGAGGAAGTGTATCGGCTTCATTCATTTATGTGGTCAAACCGGTCTTAATTCCACCGCCATTTCCACCAATCATCATTCCACAACCACCAATCAACCATGCTCCTGAAGTGGTAAAAACACTGCCAACTGTTGGAGTTGAATTGGGTACCATGAGCAAGACGGTTGATTTGGCTGATGTGTTCACAGATATGGATGGCGACATTCTAACGTATACAGCACAATCTTCTGATCCAGCTGTGGTAGAAGTGAGTGTCCAAGGAGATATATTGACTTTAGATCTCAAGAACGTCATTGGTTCCGCAACCGTTACCGTTAAGGCTACTGATCCCGCTGTTAAAGATGTTGAGACGACATTTACGGTTAAGGTGGAGGACCCGGATGCAGGAAAGGGTCTGTTTATTTCCGAGGTGGTCTGGGGAGAAGGCACTACTCAGGCGATCGAACTGTATAATCCAACGTCCAAACCAATTGAACTCAGTTATTTTGAGATTAAACGTAGTGATATTGATGATCCTATTACGTTTGCTTCCCGAACAACCATTGCACCTTATAAAACGTTGGTCATTGCCGATGACTCTACAGATTTCCCGATCAATGAGGACGAAATCTATTATATGTCCTTTAATTTTGATATTGTTCAACCCAAAGACATCACTTTGATACTCTATCAGATTAGCGATGGAGAACCCATGGATACAGCCATCTTGAAGCCTGCGCAATCTTTAACAAGAACGTCAGGTAATGTTCATGGTGATGCAAATTATGACGGGGCACGGTGGATCCAACAAGGAGAGAACTATTACAACGGTCTGGGTAACTACACATCCTCACCTTCCATTCCTTAATTTTCGAAATATCCCACATCATGAAGGAGAACCTCTATGCCAAAAATAAGAAGGACTGTGCAGCTCGCTTTGATTGCGTTGCTTCTTTCCAACACTGTACCCGTATCTGCACAACATGATAAGTCAGAGGCACAGACTGTGTCTGTGTCTGGCATATCCTCAGCTCATCATAACAATAGTAAGTTGAACGATGTTATGAATAGGGCCTTATCCATGGGATTCATCAAGGGAGATCCAGATGGAAACGTTCGTGCATCTGATCCAATCACCCGTCAGGAACTTGCAGTTGTTCTTGCTCAAGCTCTGGGTCTCACACTGGACAAGTCAGTTTCAGCATCTTTTACGGATGTGAAATCTACTAGCTGGTCAGCACCTTCCATTCAGGCGGTCAAGAAGGCGGGGATTTTGCAAGGAGATGCAACAGGGCGCTTCCGTCCACAGGCCCAGATCACTGGACAGGAACTGGTAACAGTTCTGGTAAGAGCCACGGCTTTGGCTAAACAAGAAGTTCAGGGGTATCCCCTTCCTTCAGATTGGAAAGGAGCGAGTACGTGGGCTGCTCCATATATTCGAACTGCTGAGAAGGCTGAACTTCTAAGCGAATATCAGGGAGAGAATAAAGTTAAACAAGGGCTTGTTCGGGGCGAAGCCATAGGCATGCTGCTGTCGGCGATGTTCCCGGAAAACCGCTTGTCTGTCATTCAGTCAATCGAAGGAAAGCAGATTCAGATCAACGGTGTTATTTATCAGATCTCTGAACAAGTGGCAGGTCTTCTGAATAACCGTAATAAGGCTGTATTGGATCAGGCTGGAATACAGTTTAAGAGTCGAAATCATACGCTCACCGAAATTAACGTGTTGGAAATTAGAACAGGTGGTCAAGAGGTGGGCCAAGGAAAAGCTGAATTTAGCGGCAATCTGCTATTGGATGGCGGAGACGCTGTAATTCATGGGGATCTAACCACGAAAACAGACTTTGTTTCAGTAGAAGGACTTACAGTCAAGGGCAAGCTGACGATTGCACCCGAGGTCAAGCATGATTTTTATGCCAAAAATATCAATGTGGAACAGTCTGTCTTCGTTTATGGCGGCGATAGTAATACGGTTGTATTTGACAATTCCACTCTCAATAACGTGGATGTAGATAAAAGCGATGTACATGTGGCACTAACAGGGGATACCCGTACTCAAGAAGTTAACATTAGATCAGACAGTATGCTTAATATCGAGAAAACGGCTAATCTCCCGTTATTAAATATTCTCGAAGGTGCAAGCAAAGTGGAGCTACAAGGAGCCGTTGAGACGGTTCATGTGAATACATCCAAGTCCCTGCAACTCAACGGTAACATCACTTTACAACAGCTTAATGTGGATGGGACAGGCGCTGTCAACATTAATGCTGCAGGCACCGTTCAGCAGCTTCAAGTGAATAACCCTTCCGCGCAGGTTAATGTGGCGGGCAATGTGAAAGTTTCAGAGATTTCTTTGGCTGCCGGAGTTTCGTCTTCAGTTGTGAGTGGAAATACAGGATCGGCATCTTCCAATACGGTATCTCCTTCATCAGGGGGAGCGAGTGGGGGGAGTGGAGGCGAAACATCTCCTGTTGTTGCCAATCGTGCTCCTGAACTACTAAAACCATTTGAAAGTCGCAAGTATACGCAAAATGGACAAGGAGCAACGTTAAACCTAAACAAATATGTGACTGATCCGGATGGTGACTTGGTAACTTATACGGTCAGTTCATCCAAACCTGCCGTAGCAAAGGTTATCCTGAATGGATCGCAATTAGATATTGTTCCCTTGGGGGATGGCACGGCTACCATAACGGTGACTTCCAATGATGGTCGTGGTAAAAGGCTGAGATCCACATTCGAAGTCTACGTGAATAGACCTCCTCTTGCATCGCCAATTCCTGATCAGGAATTGATAGCTGAATCAGGTAGCAAGGATGTGGATCTCATGGTCTATGTTATGGATGATGAGAAATATGAATCGGAGTTGCTATACAGTGTAACGAACAGTGCCACGGAAATCGTGGACACAGAAATCGTGAAATCGAACTATGCTGAATCTGTATTGAGGTTAACGCCTAAAAAGGCGGGGGAAGTTGTTCTTAAAATTAAGGTGGATGATGGACAAATTGCAGATGATGGCAGTACGGGAATTACTGAACTCGACATGAAAGTTGTTGTTCTGCCACCACTCAATCGTGCGCCTGTGGGGGAAGCTCCATCGAAAATAGAGGTATACCTGGGGGATGACATCCCTGTAGTGAAATTAAACGAGGTATATACTGATCCAGACGGTGATCCTTTGACGTATACAGCGACTTCATCCAATCCAGACGGGGTAACAGTAGAGGAGAATGCGGGTGAACTGAAGTTAACATCACTTCAAAATGGGACGTATAGGATATCTTACACAGTGAATGACGGTAACGGAGGAATCACTGAAGATTTTTTCGATATCGATATTCTACTAGTGCCAAATCATAATCCGGTAGGAAATTCACCAGGATGGGTTGAAGCATATCTGGGTTTCCTGACAGATCCTATCCCCTCGGTGGACTTAAATGATTATTATACAGATCCGGATGGTGACCCACTCACATTCAGTGCATACTCCTCTAATCCTGACTTAATTGTTGAGGAGGAAGCGGGTGTACTGAGCTTTACCGCTCTAGAATTTGGAGAATACGTCATTTATTATTCAGTAGAGGATGGAAAAGGAGGTTCCATTTCAACCGCATTTCAGATAAGGGTTAATCCTAAGCCTAATGCTTCTCCTGTGCTTACTCAGAATCTGCCTGCTCAAACGTTGTTTGTAGGCAAGGAAGATACGATCATTAATCTCTCGGGATATTTTAATGATCCCGATGGAGATGCATTAGAGTTTCATACACCACTTGATTTCAATAATCTCCTGATCGCAGCGGTAGATATTCAAGATAACAAGCTGATTATTCATCCAAGACAGGTTGGCAAATTTCAAGCTAACATCAAAGCAAAAGATATGTATGGAAAAGAAGCGACAGCCTATATTGATATTGAAGTTCTTGAAACTGGAAATATCAGTTCAATTCCGGATCAAACGGTAACATGGCCTTGGTCTGCTCTGAATCTTGATTTGACGTCGTACCTGATGAATTTTGATACAGCCACGTTAACGGTGGATGCTTCCTCAGCAGATACCAATATTGCGACAGTCTCTGCCAATGGTTCACTGATAGCTGTTGCTCCAGTTGCTGAAGGAAATACGACAGTGACGTTAACGGTATATGACCAGAAAGGGCGTAGTGAACAAGCGTCCTTTGGTGTGACTATACAAGGCGAGCCTGCTGGTCCTAACTTGGCCCCAGAGGTAGCAAGTAACATTTACGAACAAGTTTTAACACCTAATGTAACGAATGAGCGCACGTTTGACCTGAGTCAACTGTTCAGTGACCCCGATGGAGATGCGTTGCAGTTCACGATAAGCAACAGCTCAAATGAAGCGGTGAATGCAAGCATTAATGGTAACCAGATCATACTAAAACCGGGGACTGGGAACGTAGTTGCTCCTCTAACCATAACAGCGAAGGATGGAAAAGGTGGACAGGTAGATTACACCTTCAACGTTCGGACTGCTTCTCTGGTTAACGGTGGGGTCATGCAGATCAACACCAAGTCCGGTGTCATAGATCCTCTGAATCTTGCAGCGTCCAATTGGTTCCCTGGGCAGACGAGTTTTAAAGTATATAGCGGTACGCCGGATTCGACGTTTACAGGACCGGATACGATTAATTCTTCCCAGATCCCTTTGAGTGTATCTCCATTATTATTCTGGATCATAGGGAATGACGGTAGGGCCGTGGTCGTTCAGGTGAACTCGAAAAATCAGGGCACGTCAGAGTTATTCTTCTCTCAGTATGTAGATGCAGGAAATGGACGCAGTGTTGTTCAACTTTATTACACAGGTGACGGTGATCCGTCACATAAAGCAACCGGGTATCAATTGGAAGTTCATCAGTGGATGAAAAAGACATCCACAATGAAAGTGACAACCAAAAACATATTTGATGTTACTCCAGGGTTACCTTATTTAAACATCAATTATACTTTTTACGACTTTTTCGATATAACTACAGCCCAGTATTACAATGATGAATTGGAATTGTATAACCCGAATGAGTATAACGTTGTTGCTTTGGTTCTCAAAAAGGATGGACGAACTGTAGATGTATTAGGTGATCCAACTTCACATGATCAATTCATGCCTGCTGGCGGGACGTTTATCCGAAAACGCGGGATATATACGGGTTCACAACAGTTCTCATTAACCGGTGAATGGAATGAGTTCCCTAAAGGAACTTTACAGTACGTGGGTAAACATACACCGTAGACTTGTATTTGCTACAATGGCGTTTAGTTTAACAGATCAATAAAGATAATCCTCCATGCTCCCAACGTGAGCATGGAGGATTTTTATTTAACCGGATATGGATACATGCAGGATCTGAGAATCTCAATCTTCTGCTCCTCCGTTCGTTTACGCGGTGCCAATTCTTCTACATAAGAACGCTCCAGTTTGGCGCGCATGAAACACTCTGCATATTCGTTGGGATGTGAATGAAGCTCTTTGGCATATTCTCCAAATGCGCTGACATCCCGTACCTTTTCCAGTACGCTGTTCAGCAGTGGACTCCCAGCATAGAGCAGGGAGTCTGTTTCTCCGGATTCAAACTTGAGGAACAGAATAGCTTTCTGTAGGGCGTTGATTTCACCTTGGGTGAGGTAAATGGGTTTCGTGATGTGCTCTTTGGTTTGCTCAGGTGCAGGTTCGTTATGAGTCATGGATGTTCACTCCCTGGTATTGAAAGCAGAACACGTTTCGCAGACGCACCGAAATCGGAATGAGATTGAAGAGATTTTAGCGCAAGGACTGCGCCCGGAACATGTTTGTGAGCAGTAAGAATAGCAAAAGCTGCGCTTTGAAGTAATATATAGGCATTTCCCTCCAGCACTTCCTGAGCCAATTGGATCTCGGCTTCTGTGATGGGCAGTAGAGCGAGGGTTTGCAAGACGTAATTCTGTACATCCTCATCTTCTTCTGAGTCACGAACAATTTGCGCGGCAGCATGAAGGATTTCCCCCAGAAGAGCAGAGGAGCCTGCCATGCCTAAAGCACGCCAAGCTTCGATACGGATGAGATCCTCTTCATGTGTATCCATGCCAATAGCGAGAACTTGCTGAGTAAGGTGATTATCGGTTAGTTCGATCAGATCACGAAGTGCCTTTAGTTTTTCTTCACCACTGATTTCGTTAAAATCAGGGTGTTCATTGTTGTTATTATGATTTAAATCAGACATGTCAGACATATCCTATTGTTCACCTCCTGAAGAATATTAAGATTGGGGTGGAAGCAGGATGGGACGGGCAGCCAAGGCTTCTTCCACAATCTGTTCAGGCGTCAGGTCTCGCTCATCCCAGAAAATCAGATTACTGATCTCCGCATGTGGAACCTGCTGCTGTAGCTCCGTCAACATGTCATCCAACTCGGCTTCCGTTCCTTCAGAGTCCATCAGTTTGCGAACCAATTCGACCAAATGTAATCTATTGTCCATATCGATACCTCCTGAATGATTCATAGTGTGAACAAACTAGTCTTTCATGGGCTGATTCAATGGATCATACGTAATGAGCGCCGGAAAAAAAATGGGCTCAAGCATCAGACTAATACGTTGTTCGTCTTGATCAGTATAAGAAATGAAATAGTTCCCGAAATGAGACTCGTAGTTAAAGTCTTGGAATTGAAAGGAATGTTCGGGATACTTTATCTTCACATATAACGTAGTAACTCCTCGGGCTAGGTTTCTTTTAACATAGGAATTTGGGCCACGATGATAATAGCAATAAGAACAATTAGTATACGTTTAGCGAGACGGGTCAGATGGATTCACCCCATTATTGTAAATCAATTTTCAACAATTCATGAAGGCCCATCTCAAAATGGATGTCACTCCATAAAGATAGCCAGATTACCAAATTGCTCGCCTTTTTCCATACGTTCGAATGCTTTTGCTACGTCTTGCAATGGATATACGCCATCAATTACAGGATGTATATCATGTTGCTCCACCCATTGCAGCATCTGGATAAACTCCTCAAGGCTGCCCATAGAGGTGCCGATCAGACTGATCTGCGGGAAGAAGATGGAGCGAATGGGTACGGTCAGATCATCCCCCGAGCTTGCACCATACATCACGATACGTCCACCTGGTCTGATTATATCAAAATATTTTGGGAAAATGGCTTGTCCGATGCTATCCAAGATGATGTCCACAGGTTCCATATCGTTCTTCATACACCAATCGGCATGACTATCCAGTGCATGGGTAGCACCCAAACGCAGAGCTTCATTTCTTTTGGCTTCACTTCTGGAGGTGACGGTCACCTTGGCACCAGCCGCAACCGCCATGAGCAGGGCATAGGTCGCTACACCACCACCAATACCGGGAATGAGGATATGTTCACCTTGTTTCAGTTCACCGCGAGTGAACAAAGCACGGTAGGCCGTCAACGCCGAAAGGGACAGCACGCCTGCTTCCTCCCAAGATAGGTGGGCTGGCTTAGGCAGGGCATTTTCAGCAGGTAACGTGATATATTGAGCCAGCGTTCCATCCGTAGGACCACCAACAATATCGGGCACAATGGGCACGTTACTTGCAACTTCCCATCCGAGTGTAGGATGGATAATGACTTCATCACCTATTGCGAACCCTCTTACACCTTCGCCAATCTCAACGATGATACCTGCTCCATCGGAACCGGGAATGAGCGGGGCTTCCTGACTGGTGCGTCCTGCCATGATAAAAAGATCACGATGGTTGATTCCAGCGGATTTCAATTGGATCTGCACTTCCCCGGCTTCTGGTACCCGAGATGTTGACTCTGTATATTGAAGACCTGCAAGGCCGCTCTGGCCTGAATGTACGATAGCTTTCATGTTCAACATTCCTCCTGTCTGTGTAGCCAGATTTCACTACTGAGCCTCATTGTACAGACGGAGCAGATTCACGTAAAATGAACAAAAATGATTGTCAGTATCATTGAAAATAATAGATAAGCACTTTGCATGAATTAGATGATGAAGAATGCCGATATAACGACGAGCAGGTGATCAGGGTATGGATGCAGGTGATTTGAAAATATTTCAGGCGGTTGCCCGCGAAGGTAGTATCAGTAAAGCTGCACTCGCACTCAATTATGTGCAGTCCAATGTAACAACACGGATTAAACAGTTGGAGACACAGCTACAAGTACCGCTGTTTCATCGTTCCAATCGGGGGATGTCTCTTACACCAGCGGGCGAGAATCTGCTTGTGTATGCGGATAGAATTTTGCAATTATTATATGAAGCAGAGCAGGCCACACAAGTGGGTAACCCTCCGTCCGGCCTGCTTCGTCTGGGTGCCATTGAGACAGCAGCTTCCACTTTCCTCACGCCGCTCTTGGCTGAATACAGTTCATGCTACCCTGAGGTACACCATTCGCTTGTCACGGGTGGGACCCATGAGCTGAACCAGAAGGTCATTCAACATGAATTGCATGGCGCTTTAATATATGGCCCAATCGATCATCCTGAGCTGAACTATATGAAGATGTATGACGAGGAATTGGTGTTGATCGCTGAACCTGGAGTGCATGAGATACACGAGTTATTGTCCAGGCCGATGTTGTTTTTTGAGATCGGATGCACACATCGCACTCAGGCGGAATCCTTTTTGAAAGATCAGGGTATCCACTCTCTGCGCATTATGGAATATGGAACACTGGACACGATTCTGAATGGAGTATCTGCCGGGCTCGGTGTATCATTGCTGCCGCGGTCTTCAGTTACCAAAGCAGAATTAAGAGGTGAGATCTCAGTGATGTCTTTGCCAGATCCCTATTGCCGGTTGGAAGTAGGATTTGTGTATTCCCGTGGTGAACATATATCTAGTGCGCTGAGCGCTTTGGTTGAGATTATTACAGAACCAGAACTATAAGAGGTTGTTCAAAAGTCTGTTTATGAATATGCACTATAAAGGAGTGAGTGATCTTGAAAGAAACTGCGCTAACGTTGGGTGATGCATTTAATCAGGCAGACTTTATTGTAGGTGGTCATGGCAGTCGCCAAGTGAAGGTACTTCAGAACGTACTGGACCAGATCGATGGGGAGGTGTTCAGTGACCACTACGGCAACGGCTCCATCATTGAAGAATTTCAGCAACAGATGGCTGACATTCTCGGCAAGGAATCGGCCGTATTTTTCCCAAGCGGAACGATGGCCCAGCAGATTGCATTACGGATCTGGTGTGACCGCAAAGGTGTAAAACGGGTAGCTTACCACCCTCTGTGTCATCTGGAAATCCATGAGGAAGACGGATTGAAAGAGTTACACCAGATTGAATCGATTTTGCTGGCGGACAAGGATCGGTTGATTCGTTTGGAAGATGTACAGGCGCTTGATCTGGACATTGCCTGCCTGCTGTTGGAACTGCCACAACGCGAGATTGGCGGGCAGTTGCCAGCGTATGAAGAACTGGAAGCGATCTCGGCCTATTGCCGTGAACGCGGGATTAAGCTGCATCTGGACGGGGCACGCCTGTTTGAGATTACTCCCTATTACGAGAAAACGCCTGCGGAGATTTGCAGTCTGTTTGATACGGTGTATGTGTCTTTTTACAAAGGGATCGGGGGCATTGCGGGGGCCATATTGGCCGGAGACACGGATGTGATGCAAGAGTCAAAAGTATGGAAACGGCGGCACGGCGGAGATCTGATCGGTCTGTATCCGTACATTCTGAGCTCCCAGTATTATTTCAATGAACGTATTGGAAAAATGGAGCTTTATTATGAGCAGGCTAAAGAACTGGCATCTCTATTGAATGCATGTCACGGGATACATACATTGCCCGAAGTCCCGGTATCCAATATGTTCCATGTACATCTTGCGCTCGGTGCTACCGAAGTTGAACCAATCCTTGTGCAAATGGCTCAGCGGTTTGGTATAGGAATGACTTCATATCTGAACAAGACGAGTGGGAACAGCTGTGCCTTTGAATTGTCTACGGGTGATCGTTATGAGAAACTTCCCCAGGATAAGCTGCGTGCAGCACTGGAATGGCTGGATCAAGAGTTGCGTACACAGGTGAGATAACAAGCGGATTCTAGCGTAAAGGGGGAGTTCAAGTGAAGTCGATGGAATTAGAACCGATTCGTGATCTTTTGGTGAAAGCTTACGATACAACTATGGGAGAAGGGTGCACGCCCGAAACGCAACAGAGCATTGAAGATTTTGAGCAAAAGTATAACGTGATACTACCCGCAGCGTACCGTGCACTTTTGCTTGAATTCGGGGCATGTAATTTCGGCGATCCTGCCTTGTATTCAGCAAAAGAACTGGATTGGGCATATCCCGAGTTTCTGGAAGTCTACCGTGAAGTTAAGAAAGAGTACCAGCTGTCGGATGATCTCAATCCGTTCCCGATTGGTGGATTTGGCGAAGGCAGTATGGCTATGTTGGATCAGACTTCGGGCAAGATCCTGATGTTGATCCATGATGCAGGAGATACGCCAATTCGAGAGATTGCAGTAGACTTTATTGATTTAATGACGCAGCTGACGGAGTCCGCGATCTGGGTACAGGAACAGATGAATTAACAGGGAGACGGAAGGAAGCGCAACAGACCTATGGATATTCGTAAGTTAAGATATTTTATCACCGTGGCGGAGGAACTTCATTTTCACCGTGCAGCGGAAAAATTAAACATGACGCAGCCACCCCTGAGCCAGCAGATTCAAAATCTGGAGGAAGAGCTTGGCGTAAAGTTATTGGAGCGCACGAGAAAAATGGTTCGTTTGACGCCAGCGGGTGCCGTCTTTCTGGAACAGGCCAGACTCATCATGGCCCAACTTGATCGATCTATTCAGCTTACACAAAAGGCAGATCAAGGTATCATTGGGCATATATCCGTAGCCTTCGTGGATTCCGCTTCGGGCGGGATCATGGTGGAGGTGCTTAGAAAATTTCGCACTGCGTATCCGCAGATTGAATTGACATTACGTGAGATGACTTCGTCCCAACAATTACAGGCATTGGAAGACGGTCAGATCCATATTGGATTTCTGCGGTATCAGGAAGATACTCGACATGTTTCCTTCCGCACCTGTCAGGAGGAAACGTTGCTCGCCGTATTGCCAGAGCATCACCCGATGGCAGCCCTGACTCAAGTTTCGATTCGAGAACTGGCGGATGAAGATTTTATTTTATTCCCACGACATCTGGGCTCCCCATTTCATCGAATGGTTCTTGACTACTGTAGAACACATGGCGTAGACCCACGGATTACGCAGGAAGCGATCCAGATGTATACGATTGTGAATCTCGTTGCAGCGGGCATGGGTATTTCCATCGTTCCCTCCTCGGTGGATGTATTCCAGCGAAAAGGTGTGGTCTTTCTTCCATTACAAGAAACTCCGCCCTCCGTACCGTTGTATACGGCATGGCGGACGGATATGAATCAGGAAGTGGTATCCCGGTTTATGGACATTGTTGATGAATGTGTTTAACCCGTCTTGGCTGGATCACGCTCAATCCAAGGATTCAGTATTTCATCAATACGAGTCATGATCGCAGGGTCCAGTTTCACACCAGAAGCTTTTACATTTTCCAATACCTGCTCCGGTCGGGATGCACCGATAATGACGGAACTGACATACGAGTGCTGAAGAACCCACGCCACAGCGAGTTGAGGAAGAGTTAGACCAATCTCTTTAGCGAGCGGAACAAGCTGTTGCACAGCGGTAAGAACATCTTCGCGTAACCACTGACCAGCCAGTTTATTGAAAAAGGGTGCGCCTGCCTCCCCAGCTGCACGTGATCCGGTGGGCAACGCTGCGTTAGGCACATATTTGCCTGATAGTATACCCTGAGCCAGAGGAGACCATGTAATCTGTCCAAGTCCTGGTTGTTCGCTTGCAGGTACTACTTCTTGCTCAATCACACGCCACAACATCGAATATTGGGGCTGACTTGCAATGAAGGGTACATAAAGTTCCTTCGCCAAAGCGGCTCCTCGTGCAATCTGATCCGCGTTCCATTCACTTACGCCAATGTAGTGGACCTTGCCCTGACGCACCAGATCGGAGAATGCCAGAAACGTCTCTTCCAGTGGAGTGTTGTAATCATAACGGTGAGCGTAATAGACATCGATATAATCAGTCTGTAGCCGCCGTAATGAACCATTGCAGGCTTCCATGATGTGTTTACGTGAAAGTCCGCGGTCATTATGACCTGTGCCGGTTGGGTGACAGACTTTGGTGCACAGTTCAATACTCTCTCTTCGTATATCCTTAAGTGCTTGTCCCAGTACGGTTTCTGCCTCGGTATTGGAGTACACGTCTGCGGTATCAAATGTGGTAATACCTGCCTCCAATGCCGTTCGCACACAAGCTTCTGCTATTCCATCCTCGACTTGCGCTCCATGCGTAATCCAGTTGCCGAGTGAAATCTCACTGACGGTTAATCCACTGTTTCCTAATTTACGATATTCCATTCATGTCGCCTCCCTAAGTCATCTGGACTCCATTGTAACAATGGCAGATTAATAGGTGAAATATCTTTTAACCTCATCTTTGATACGAAAAAAGTATCAGTGAATCTACATTTTCTCCTGGAGGTATTTGCGATAGAGAGCAGGCGTAATCTCCTCGAACTTTTTGAATATTTTGATAAAATATCCCGATTCATTAAATCCCAGCTCATCACTGATCTGTGAGACAGGCATGTCGGTGACCTCCAACAATTGCTTGGCCCACTTTATCTTGAGTTTTGCCAGGTAGGTTGTGAAGTTCTCACCCGTTTCCTTGGCAAACAGTCTGCTGAAATAACTCGGACTCAGGTGGCATAGATCGGCCATTTGTTTGAGTGAAACTTGTTCGCTTTTGTGACTGTGAATGTATTCAAAAGCAGGCTGAAGTACAGGGCTGGAGCTTTCCGTGTCACTTGGGCTGTTCTTCAGATAAGCATCCGCAATCGCATTCGTCATCTCTTTTTTGATCGACTCGATATTACGAATGGAGTAACCCGGCAGAATGGTGGAGAGGTTCAGAGACTCCTGATTGCCTGAAGCTTTCTCGAACATTTCAACTAACAGATTTTTGTTGAGCGCTTCCTCCACAATGTAGTTGCAGAGCAGGGATAACATGTTGGAGATTTTCACAATCTCTTCATAGGTCATTACAGGCAGCTGGGCGTAATCGTCCTTTAATTCCTCCAGCTTGGCTGCATGCATGGGTACGTTTTTGGACGTGACAATTTGCTCCAAGTCGCTACCTTTCTCGGGATTGGCGAGTTTCACTTGTCCTGCCATGACAGCGCCGATATATTTGCCATCAATCGTGATCGGAATCGCGATATCTATAATATTGAAATGGCATAAATACACATAAGGCTCGTTCAATCGAACAGCTTCCAGACCACCGCGTGAATCACATTTTTGGCAGTAGGGGAGAAGCTCCGGGTCTTTACGCACATTCTGGCAGAAAGCCTGACAGCTGCTATGACTGGTTACGGGAATGCCTTTATAATCAACGGTGAGGATCGCCAGTTTGGTTACTGTTGCGAGAGAATCTTGTAGACGCTTCCATTTATTAAGGTCGAGAATTTTATTGATATGCAGATATTCTTTGATCATTGGTGCAACCTCCATAGGCTAACCTGATTCATAATTTAGGCCGTTAAAAGTTAGCAAGTTGTACATATTAAGACGTAATGATGACGGGTAATGTATAATGGGAGGTCAAAATTCAACCATCTCATGACAATAAGATACCATGATTGCGCTAAAAAGCAAAAAATTACGATTGTAAATTATAATAATTTGTTATCAAAGTCCACTGTAAACCTGCTGCTCATGCGTTATATTAAGGTCAATTGTAAGAAATTAAAATTTGATGTAATCACTACACGATTTCATATCCTTAGGAGGCATATATTATTATGAGAAAAGCATTTATCAGCCCAACCAAATATGTACAAGGCGAAGACGAGTTGTTGAACCTGGGGTACTTTGTTAAATCCTTCGGAGAATCGGCCTTGCTGATTGCACATCCGGATGATGTACAGCGTGTCAAAGCAAAGCTGGATGCAACAGCAGAGAAATTTAACATTACATTTGTTGAAAGCGGTTTTAAAGGGGAATGTTCCCGTGAGGAGGTTGCTCGTCTGCAAGCGATCGCGAAGGAAAAAGGATGTGACTCTACCATCGGTCTTGGTGGCGGTAAAGCGATCGATGCTGCGAAATGTGTAGCTGAAGGCGAAGCACTGATCATCTGCCCAACGATTGCGGCAACAGACGCACCGACAAGTCACTCGGCTGTATTGTACACACCGGATGGTTCTTTCGATGACTATGCTTACTTCAAACAAAGCCCAAGTGTGGTACTCGTTGATACAACGGTAATTGCTAATGCACCAACACGTTTCCTCGTATCGGGTATGGGAGATGCGCTCTCTACATACTTCGAAGCAAGAGCAACAGCGAAATCCTATTCCCGTGTAAACGCAAGTTTGCCAATGGGTTCTCGTGAAGGGTATACGCCATCCGCAGTAGGTACCAATGCGGCACTTGCCTTGGCAAAACTGTGTTATGAAATGCTGCTGACTGACGGTGCAAAAGCCAAGGTAGCAAGTGACAGCAACGTCGTGACACAAGCGCTGGAAAACATCGTTGAGACCAACATTCTGTTGTCAGGTCTTGGATTCGAAAGTGGCGGTCTGGCCGCAGCACATGCGATCCACAACGGTTTGACTGTTCTGGAAGGCACACATCATTTCTTCCACGGTGAAAAAGTATCCTTCGGTACGATTGCACAACTTGTACTCGAAAATGCACCAACCGAAGAGTTGCATGAAGTCATGGACTTCTGTCTTGAAGTGGGACTGCCGATCAGCTTGGCGGATATCGGTGTAGACACGATTAGTCAGGAAGAGTTGTTGAAAGTTGCAGAGATCGCTTGTATTCCGGAAGAATCCATTCACGCCATGCCGTTCCCAATCACTGTTCCTGAAGTGGCTGCTGCCATAGCAGCGGCTGACCGCATGGGTCGTGAGTACAAAGCAGCTCGCCGGGAGGTAAAATAATGAAGAAAATTATTAACCAGGCCGAACATGTTGTTATGGAAATGTGCAACGGGATTGCGCTTGCACACCCGGAGCTTGAATTTCTGAAAAAATATAAAGTCATCAAACGCAGAGAGATTCAGGCTGATAAAGTCAGCCTAATCAGTGGCGGCGGCAGTGGACATGAACCGGCTCACGCAGGTTATGTGGGTAAAGGGATGCTGGATGCAGCCGTATGTGGAGATGTGTTCGCATCCCCTTCCCAAATCCAGGTGTACCAAGCGATCAAGGCAACAGCAAGCAACAAGGGAACACTCTTGATCATCAAGAATTACAGTGGCGACATGATGAATTTCAAGAATGCAGCGCATCTGGCAGAAGAGGATGGCATCGACGTACAATATGTACGCGTTGAGGATGACATCGCTGTACAAGACAGCTTGTATACGGTAGGACGCCGCGGCGTTGCCGGCACTGTACTGGTTCACAAGATTGCCGGAGCAGCAGCCGAAGAAGGCCGCAGTCTGGCAGATGTGAAATCTGTTGCCGAGAAAGCAGCTCAGAACGTTCGCAGTATTGGTTTTGGATTCACATCCTGTACCGTACCCGCCAAAGGCACGCCTACATTCGAAATTGCTGAAAATGAGATGGAATTCGGCGTAGGGATTCATGGTGAGCCAGGGATTCGCCGGGAGAAAATCGTATCGGCTGATGAATTGGCAGGACGTATGGTCGAAGCATTGCTCGCAGATATGAAGCTGGATAAGGATACATCCGCTGAGATTGCGGTGCTCGTGAATGGTTTTGGTGCAACACCTTTGCAAGAACTTTACCTGCTCAACAATTCCGTTCAGCGTGAGCTTGCTGGACATGCAGGTCTGAAGGTCGCTACTACGTTTGTAGGCAACTACATGACAAGTATCGATATGGCGGGTGCATCGGTTACGATTCTGAAACTGGATGATGAACTAAAAACGCTGTTGTTCAAGGAAAGTGATACACCTGCATTTAAAGTATCTGGCCCTCCAGTAGCACAAGTGGCGTATTCCGAAGCGCTTGAGGCTGTTGTGGGTGAAGACGCTCCCGTATCTTACGAAGTGGAGACGGATGCATCAGCTGCGGTAATCAAAGGCAATCAATTTTCACTGGACAATGTCGTCTACCTGATCGATAAAATGGGTGAGATCATCATCAAGAACGAAGTACCGTTCTGTGAACTGGATTCCCATGCCGGTGATGGCGATTTTGGTATGAGTGTAGCAAAAGGCTTCCGCCAGTTGAAACGCGAATGGAACCACATCATTAACGAAGATAAAAAAGACATCGGATCGTTCCTGGATGCATGTTCCTTGGTCATCATGGAATATTGTGGCGGCGCATCCGGCCCGATCTGGGGTTCGGCATTCCGTGCGGCTGGCAAAGCTGTAGGGGATAAACAGCAATTAGACGTTGCTGAATTCGCTGAGATGATCCATGCGGCCGTGCAAGGGATTCAGTCTACTGGAGAGCGTTCCTTCGGACGTGGCGCCGTTGTAGGTGATAAAACCTTGATCGATGCACTCGTTCCGTGTGCCGATTCCTGGACTCAAAGTGCGGAATCTGGCGATGACTTCAAAACCGCATTTGCCAAAGGTGCAGCAGCAGCCGTTGAAGGTGCGAAGAAAACCGAAGACATCGTGGCGCGTATGGGACGTGCAGGTGCCGTCGGCGATCGTAGTCTGGGCTACCCGGATGCAGGCGCGTATGCGCTGGGTGTTATTTTCACAGAATTATCTGAGTCTATGAAGTAAGATTGGTTTCAATCATCCAAAATTCAATATGATATGCAGTGATTGACACAGGTAACGGCGCCGGATGTCCGGCGTCTTTATGTGTGCCTTTTTTAGGCCATATTAAGTCAATTTTTACATGTTATCATTTACATCAATGGGTATATCTTATTTTTTCACGCATATGTTCATTTATTTATCTAACATTTTATATTTATTAAAGGAGTTTTCTATGAGAACAGTCACATCATTCTTGAAAAAACCGCAGGGGTTGCTGGTTTTATCACTAGTTCTGGTTATTTTCGGTAGCTTGTTTGCCGGAATGTTCAATACGTCCTTCTATTCCGTGAAGGTCAAAGAGATCAAATTCCAAGCTGAGCACGGAACACTGTCAGGCCTGCTCTACATGCCCAAAGGCGCGGGTGCAGATGACAAACGTCCAGTTATTATTACAACTCACGGGTATCTGAATACCAAAGAAATGCAGGATGCACCTGCCATTGAAATGTCTCGACGCGGTTACATCGTGCTTGCACTGGACATGTACGACCACGGCGATTCCCGCTGGAGTGCAGATATTCCTGTGAAGGACCTGTTTGGCACGTTCTGGATCTACTCGCAATTTGATGCCGCCAAATATATCTATGAGCAGGACTTCACCAAAAAAGATGAGCAAGGCAATGCCTATGTCGCAGTTAGCGGTCATTCCATGGGTGGGTTCTCAACATTGCTATCCATGTACATGGATGAGATGAGTTCTCTGCAAACTGGATACCGCATGATCTATACAGGTATCTCCGTTGGTTCGGATTTCTCCTACGCCGCAGCTGTTGCACCTCAAGATCAGCTTCAAGCAGCATATGGCAGCCGGACTGTAGGCATGATTGCAGGTAAGTATGACGAATTCTTCTTCAACAAATCAGATGAAGAAAAAACAGCGGCAGAGAAAGAAGTGCAAGGTACAGTAACTCGTAAGGACTTTGCTGCAACTGCTTCGGGTAAAGCTTTCCTTGGACTTACGCCAGATGCGCCAAAAGGCGAGACGGACCAATTTAAAGAAGTAACATCCGGTGATCTGACCGTGGATGGTAAGGTGGTACGTGCTTCTCAGACGGGTGAACACATTATGTTTACGCCGAATCAAACGCACCCATGGAACCATTTCTCGGGAACAACGACCGGTCACTTGATCGACTTTTACACGCATGCATTCAATGGTGTGACCTCACCCAACCAGACAAATGTGAATCTGGATTCCGGTAATCAGATCTGGTGGGCTAAGGAAGCCTTTAATTTTGTCGCTCTGATCGGGTTCTTCCTGATGATTGTTCCGCTGATTACGTTGCTGCTCAGACTTCCGTTCTTGCGTAACGCGGCAACAGGTGAGATTGCAACCGTGTCCGCAGCGGTCAATGGAAAACAAAAAACAATGTATTGGCTCGCTATTGCATTCAGCACATTGATCCCAGCAATCTTGTTCCCTACCTTAATGGATAAAGAGGCGAGCGGACTGAATGTACTCCGCATCATTGCTCTGGTTTTGCTGATCGTAAGTGTGCTTGGTGCCATTATTGGATTCGTCGTGGCTGGAAGCAAAAGAAACAACTATACCGCAAACCGTCGGGTAAACAATATTGCGGTGGGCAGTGTGCTTCTCGCGATCGTATCTCTGGTAATGTGGGTCATCTTCAACTATGCAGATAAGATTGTGGTTACAAGTTCGTATTTCAATGAACCAACAACAAACCAGATTGTGTACTGGGCGTTGGTATCAGCCTTAATTATGATCCTGGTAACCTTTGCATTCCACTATTTCTCCAAAAAGGATGCTGGAACCCGTTTCAGCGATTATGGTATCAGCCTGAACCCTGTTACGATAATTGCCAGCTTGGTAACCGCAGTACTGGCGGTAGTTATTGGATACGCATTGTTATTCGTAGTACAGGCGATCTTCGGAACAGATTTCCGAATCTGGACGTTTGCGGTCCGTACGTTCGAGAGTGAACACTTCATTACCGCATTGCGTTATACCCCGTTTTTCCTGATATATTACTTTGTCAGCGCGGTTGCCCTGAATGCCAATACACGTGGCAAACGTGGGGGGATGTTCCTGGCCATGGTACTGAATGTTGGCGGGTTGGTGCTGTGGTTGCTAGTGCAATACGGCAAAGACTTTATGACAGGTGTGGCGTTGTATCCAGGTCAGGCATTGAATGGCATTTTGCTCTTTGCACTGGTGCCTTGTCTCATCATCGCTGCCGTGTATGCACGCAAATTGTTTGAAAAAACGAATAACTTATGGCTTGCCGCATTTGTGAACACATTATTGTTCACCATGGTTACGGTGGCGAATACCGCACTGTTTTGGAATTTGGTTTAATGTGAAAAAGATATGGAATGCACCTAGGATTACACTTGACCACTCCGATTGCAGACCATACTTGATTTAGACACTCAGGAACTACATAGACAGAAAACCTTTCGATCTCTCTTATCCCCGGAGCACGCTTCGCTTCTTCAGGTCCTTTCTGTCTGCTTCGCTCTTGTGTCTGTAATAAGTAATATAACTGCAATCTCCATTCCGGTGTAATCATGGGTCAAACCATATCCAACGTTACATTAAACGTGGATATAAGTAAGGGGACCGCTCTGTAGCTTGGCTTACAGAGCGGTCTTTTTGATATGGAGGAGCGATCTTGTGTGCCTTAAATTGGATTCGCAGTTCCAGATAGTGTAATCTGGAGGTTAGGTGCAGATCGGTAAAAAACCATTTGAACGAGAAGGGATCGGGATGATTCAATGACGCAAAAAATCTATTATGACTCTGCTTATACAAGAGAGTGGCATACAACAATTACAGGCAAAGTGGACAAGGAAGATGGTGTATATGTCACGCTGGCGGAGACTGCTTTTTACCCGCATGGGGGCGGACAACCTTGTGATCTGGGACAAATTGGCGGCATCGCAGTTCTGGATGTGAACATTGAAGATGGCGAGGTGTGGCATAAGCTGGAACGCGCCCCTGAACAGACTGAGGTACATTGTGAGATTGACTGGGAGCGCAGATTCGATCATATGCAGCAGCATACGGGTCAGCATTTGTTATCGGCAATCACTCTGAAGCTGACTGAAGCGATGACGCTCAGTTTCCATCTTGGAACGGAGTATGACACGATTGATGTGGCTGCGCCTGAACTGGGAGCGAATCAATTGACCGCCATTGAACAAGAAGTGAATCGCCAGATCTATCGTAACGCTCGCATCAACACGTCCTGGGTTACAGCAGAAGAGGCAGCACAATTGCCACTGGTGAAGCAGCCTACGGTAACGGAAGACATTCGTATCGTCGAGATCGAGGGTGTGGAGTATAACGCCTGCGGCGGAACCCATGTGTCGGCGACAGGCGAGATTGGCATCATCAAACTGTTGAAAACCGAAAAAGTGAAGGGCGGCACCCGCATTTATTTCAAATGTGGAACAAGGGCGCTGAATGAATTCACAGCTACACAAAACGTGCTCAACAGCATCATGGTTAAATTAAAGACCAGTAAGGACGAGTTATTGGAGCGCATTGAGAAAATGGAGCTGGAGCAAAAACAGCTGCAAACCGAGCTGAATGCAGTGAAAACAACGAACGATGCCTATTATGCGGAGGAACTTCTGGCCGCCCGGCAGGGGCTGGTGATTGCGCAGGTCTTTGAAGACAAATCGCTCAAGGATATGCAGAGCCTTGCCACCAAGCTGACGGCAGACCATGAAGGCCTTGTACTCTTTGCCAGTATCTCAGAGGCCAAAGTTGTTCTGGCACAGAACGGACAGCCGCCTGAATGGGCTTGTGGACCTTTCTTCAAAGGCAATCTTGGAGCCTACAATGGCAAAGGTGGCGGCAGTGAAAAGATGGCTCAGGCGGGCTTTGCCAGCAGTGAAGATGCGCTTGCCTTTTACGAATTCACCAAGGATCAGCTGGGACATCACTGATTCGCATTTTCCTTTATAAGACACGCAGGTATTGAAATATAAGTAGGGGACAAGCACGTCACATTGTGGCGTGTTTTCCATTGCCAATAGTTGAAGGAGGTTGGAACATGACAGAACGAATTCCGTGTATACGTGAAGGGTGTCCAAATACCATTTTGCCAGCAACGGCTGCCAGAACAAGTGGGTATTGCATGCCTTGCAAGCAAGAGATGGAGCGCGAGGAACGCCAGAGATACATTGAAGCGAATCGACGTGACGTGAACTTGTATGCAGGTATCACAGACCCGGTCGAGGTTTTGAAAATCATGCATGAACCTCAGGTACGCGATCCACTAATTCGTTATACACCCTATGAACAATCCGAGGAACAGGTATATCTATCCTTGTCTGTAGAGCAACAAGATCAGATGAAGGATTATGCGATGCAACGGAGTCGTACAGGTGATGAAGATATGGGCAAAGACATTCTGATATATCTGGTCTGCTACCATGATATATCGTTAACTGCCGAAATTCCTGAGCTGCTGGAACAGGAGATCTATTATCCTGCCATTTTGTATAAAAGTGCCTCGGGTGAGGCTCGTGATCGTCTCTTGCAGCAGGTGAACACCGATGATGAGAATCGGAATCACATATTGCTCATGCTGGCCCATATCGGAGATGATGTTGTCGTGCAGCAGTTCCGGCAATGGAGACAGTCTCCGCCATCTTGGGCGAGTGAATTGTACGTGGCACCTGAGCATTACACCACTGAAGCTGGTTGGGAACTTACAAAAGACGGGCAACGCAGGGAATTATTCATCACCCCAAGTTATTCACTCTATAAAATAAAAGAGAATGAAGGACCTAACGTGGAGTTAACCGAAAATTCACTCTCGATGCTGAACCCTAGTAACAATTGCTGTCCATGGTGTGGCAATACGTTAACCACCTTAATTAATCTGGATGTTAAACATCCCGCTTTGAAGGAGGTGTCTTGGCATGCCCACCGACTTCAGATACAGACTTGCGTAATATGCAGCAGTTACGGTGTGGTTTACATGGAGTTGGACGCAGCAGGGGAACCGTTATGGAGTTCACATAATGTCATGCCTGCGGGAATGGACGAGATTGACCTGGACGACTATGGTAAACTTGCACCGGATGTTGGCCAGCAGTTTCGGATTGCGAATGCATCGCGTCATGCATTCCATGCCAGTGAGTGGGCGATGGAGCCATCGTTATCTCAGGTCGGCGGCCATCCAGGATGGGTTCAGGATGCAGAGTATCCAACATGTCCAAGCTGTTCCGCGAGAATGAAGGCTGTCGCACAACTGGATTGGGGCGAGGTTGAGGAATACGGTGAGGGTATGTATTACATGTTCATATGTGAGCCGTGTCAGATGACCGCCGTATCATACCAGCAATCTTGATGGTGGAAGCAATTATAAGCCATTAACTTATCTATAATATTACAGGGCTGTTTAGGTTGTAATGACAGACAGTAGCATACAGACTATGACATAAAGAGGCATCCCGTAAGTTCTTGAACTTCAGGGGATGCCTTTTTAATGTACGTCAGATTTTCCTACAATTCCGCAGATGCCTGCTTCAGCAGTCCAGCCAGCCACTCATAATCCGGTGTATCTTTTTCCTTGAGCTTGATCGTTTTGCGTTCTTCCGGGCCTTCAAATATCCCATCGGGTAGATCAAGTCCGGTTGCATGAAAGATGGTGAAGGAAACGGCTTGTTTGGATGGAGAGATGACCGCAGCGTACTTTCCATTTTTCAAAAAATGAGGTTTCTTGTATTGCACACGTTCCTGCACGTCAGGGATGGTGTCATGCACTAACTGGCGCAATTGTTCAGCGACCTGTACTTGCCAGGGGATCTGAATCTGTTCAATAAACGCAGTAACTTCTACATTCTTGGTCATGCATGTTCACCCTCCGTATGGATCTGATTGTGTAATTCCCATTCTGGTCTTAGGATTCCCATCATTAAGCGGTCGTAACGTTTACCATCACGATATACAGCGGAGCGTGCCCGTCCTTCCAACTGAAAACCAGCCTTCTCATAGGAGCGAATCGCTTTGGCGTTGTAGGCGATGACATCGAGGCCAACCCGGTCCAGATTCATCTCATGGAATGCATATCGTAAAATAAGATTCAACGCTTCCGTGCCATATCCCTTGTTGCGATGTTTGGCAAGTCCGATGCCAATGGCAAGCTGTCCGCAGCGGTTATTCCATTCAATGCTGTGGATAACGACAAAACCAATCAGCATATCCTCTTCATGCATGCGCAGTCTGAAGTACACTTCCTTGTTCTTTGTCTCGCCCTCATCTTCCAACTGTTTCTCTGAATAGGGAATGGCAAGATCAGTATCCACATTCCGAAGGTACTCCGGGTCTTCGTTCCATTGCAGCATCGTCTGCACGTCCTCAGGACGTGGCGGCGTCATTTTCAATCGTTTGCTATAAAACAGGTTGTCCGTTGTGAGTGTCATAGGGGTCTCCTTTTGGCATCTGATAGCCTCATCATACTGGAAATTATAGGTGGATCACAATAGAACATTTCAGTGCATGTAAGTATGCTCTTGTCATGAAACCTAACACGGTAGTAAGATGAAATCATCGATATACATTCAGTGATAGAACCAATAATAATGTCGGCAGGAGTGGTACGTTTTGGAGATCAAAGTGGATGATTTGAGTGGAGTACAAGTTAAGGCATTGATCGCGGAGCACTTGCAAGGGATGGCAGCGGATTCGCCTCCGGAGAGTATTCATGCGTTGAATCTGGATGGGCTTAAGAAACCTGAAATTACATTCTGGTGTGCGTGGGAAGGGGAAGACTTGCTCGGCTGCGGGGCTATCAAAGAACTTGATCCAGAGCATGCAGAGTTGAAGTCGATGCGCACGGCTTCAGCCCACTTGAGAAAAGGCGTAGCGAGAAAAATTTTGGCTCACATTCTGGAGGTTGCCACAGAGCGTGGCTATAAGCGAATTAGTCTGGAGACGGGTTCAATGGATTCATTTATTCCGGCACGGAAGCTGTATGAAGAATTCGGATTCCAATATTGCGAACCATTCGCAGATTATACATTGGACCCGAACAGCGTATTTATGACGAAAACAATCTAAATGGATTTACATGAGAAACCAGAATTCTGTTTTTTACAGGATGCTGGTTTTTTATTTATTTTGCAACATATCGTACATCTTAAAATTTGGAAAAAGAGTAGAATAAACTCAATAATACAGTATTAAAGCAACTTGGCCTTGTGACGAAGAATAAGGAGGGAGTTGTCCATAATTTACTGGTGGTTTGGTCATATGAATCCGCTGTTTGCTGTCTTGGTGTTATGTCCCATCATTGCTGTAGTGCTCAGCTGGATTGTACACAGATTGCTCCGTGCCATTGTGGGGTATAAAACATAGGTTATGTCCACATATGTTTGGGATGAATTGGCCATAAGGAACTTCTGGGCTGATTGATGGACAATAGGGTATACTGGACATTATGTCTATGAAACAAGACAGCATTACAGACGTTTTTTACATCAGGAGGACTTTGAATTGGCTCAGACAGAAGGAACACTACAGAAGAAGCTTAAACCAAGACACATCAGTTTTATGGCTATGGGTGGTGTCATTGGTACGGGGATTTTCAAAGGCAGCGCAGAGACGATCGGACTTGCAGGTCCGGGCGTTATTGTCACGTACATTTTTGCTGGATTATTGCTGCTGGTCGTTATGGCCGCGATGGCGGAGATGGCTACGGTGTACAAGAACAAAAATATGAAAGACTTCGTGCAAGAGGCATTTGGTAGCCGAGTCTCCTTTGTTATGGGATGGATGTACTGTTTTCTGTGGTTATCGGTATGTGTCATTGAGGTGATTGCTGCCGGGAGCTTTTTGCAGTATTGGTTCACGGAAGTACCGCTGTGGATGCTGAGTCTGGCTTGTGCGGCGTTCATTATACTGGTTAATCTGCTAAGTGTAGGTGTGTTCGGGGAATTTGAGTTTTGGCTGGCCGGAATCAAAATTGCCATGATCATTATTTTTATCTTCCTGGGTGCAGGGTTGATCTTTGGCATTATCCCAAGTGATAACACTCCATATCTGCAAAATTATACGCAAGCAGGCGGGTTCTTCCCGAACGGATGGTCATCGATCTTCTCGGCACTGCTTGTGGTCATGTTCTCTTATGGAGGATCGGAGCTGATTGGTCTGACCCTGACCGAGACTGAAAATGCAGAAAAAGTGATGCCCAAAATCGTGGGCAATTTCATGCTCAGAATTATTCTGTTCTTCACCTTGCCAATTCTCATCATCTGTGGTCTGATCCCATGGAATGAGATTGGGCCGGAGAGCAGTCCGTTTGTACAGGTGCTCGCCTCAACGGGACTACCAGGAGCGGCGCACATAATGAACTTCATTTTGGTGACGGCAGTTCTGTCTGCTGCAAATTCAGGGATCTATGGTGCATCCCGGATGATGCACTCCATGGCAGTGGGCGGGGAAGCTCCGAAGGCATTGTCAAAGACGAATCGCAACGGTAGCCCTGTTAACACACTTCTGGTGTGCTCAGTAGTTTTGCTCGGAGGTTCCTTGCTTGGCCTGTTCGCGCAGGATCAACTGTTCCGTGTATTGCTCGCAGTTCCGGGGTTTGTCGTGATCCTTGTGTGGATCTGTATTGCCTCATCCCAGTTGAAACTGCGGAAGAAATATCCGGTTCAACCGACCTTCAAAGTTTGGGGATTCCCTTATATAACCGGAGTCGTGGTACTATGTCTCAGTGTGATTGCGGTGATGTTTGTGTTTGATGAAGGTAATCGGTTCAGCATTAGCATCTGTCTTGCCGTACTTGCGGTGCTGATCATCTGGTCCCTGATTCGATTCAGAAAGATGAATGGACGGACAGTTTAGTATTTGTAATATATAAATGTGCGATAATACGTAACAAAGAACATCCCGGCGGTGGTATTCGAGCCGGGATGTTCTTTGTGTTAATAGTCTTTTGGTATTCAATTTATTGTCCTACATACTTATCCATAAAGTGATCTACTCTTTGGAAATAATCAGTAGGATAATGGTTAATCGCATCAATGTGTTCCGTATTTTGAGGATACCATACTTCTGCATTGGGATTATTTTTCAAGGACTCATAGATCTTTTCTGTATTTTTATAACTTATTTGCTGATCCCCAGTACCGTGAATGAGCATAACGGGCTTGTTTTGCATCTTTTTAACCGCGTCCATAGGTGATACGGAATCGAGATCAACGTTAAAGACCCAATCCGCCATCCATGTCGATGTATAACTGAAAGGGAATGCAGGTAAACCTGAGAAGAATGGCAGGCCCTCTCTCAGAAATAAACCGGCATTACGAAATGGACTATCTGCAATTACAGCCTGGATATCATCACTTTCACTTGTGGCCAGTAGAGAAGTAGCAGCCCCCATAGAGAAGCCGATAACTCCAATATGGTCTCCTGCATGATCTCTGGATTTTAGATAGTCTACAGCCCCAAGTAAATCGTATTTCTCATGTAGACCCAGCGTAATCAAATCCCCATCGGACTTACCCTGTGAGCTGAGATCAAAGGCCAGTACGTTATACCCCTTTGGAACGAAATGCTCTACCAATTTGGGAGTACGCCCTTTGACTAAACGATTACTCGTATACCCATGCACGACAATAATTGTTTTGTTACTTGCTGTGCCTGAAGATATACTCGCTGGGAAGAAAGTTCCTCGAATCGTATTATCATTTTTCAAACTCTTGAATTCGACTTCTTCGTAAGGTGTTTTCTCCATATTCAACTCGTAGCTGACATTGGTATCTCGTGGATGGTGTAATAACGTGTCTACTACTTTGTAGGATACAAAGAATACAAGAGCCACAAGAAGAGCAAGTGCAATCCCGAGGCCCCATAACAGTTTCTTGCGTTTCTCCATGCGACCTTTAAATGTCAGAACGGGTGGTAAAGATGGTTGACTCATTCAGATTCCTCCAGTGTTTCATCATGTTGTATTGGTGCAAACAGATAAAAGGCATGTCCCTTCAGATTCTCCCACTCAGGATGATGCAGAATGTCTTCCCCGAGAGTCAAGGCTACTCCATTCAAAAAAGAGATATAGCTCCGAGAGATCATTGCTGGAGAGAAACTTTTGTTGAACTCCCCCATGGATTGCCCCTTTGTATAGACAGCTTCAATCGTATCGGTCATTATTTTTATGCTTTCAAGGACCTTCTGTGTAAGTTCGGGGAATCTGGTTCGTTGCCCCAACACAGATTGAACGAGTCGCAACTCATTGGTGTAGAAGTAAATATGACTGAATTGTTCTTCTACCATGTTTTTAATCAGCGTACCTGGTGTTCCTTTTTGTTGTAGAGAAGCAAGTGATTTCTTCTGAATATCATCAAGCGGTTCAAGTACAGCGGCATGGAACAGAGCTTCTTTGCTTGGGAAGTATTGAAAGATGGTTCCGGAAGTTACTCCTGCAGTTTTTGCAATAATAGCCGTTGTGGTATTGGAATATCCGCTTTCGGCAAACAGGATCACGGCTTCTTTTAGGATTCGTTTACGCCGCTCGAGTCTCTTTTCCTCATTAACCGGTCTGGCCAAATGAATTCTCCTCTCATCATTACAATTAATTAATTAACTGATCAATTAATTAATAATATAACTGAATTAATTCCTTATGGCAATAGTAAGTTGTCCATTCATTTGCTGAAAGGATTTTAACTAGAAGTGGTTACAAGACAAAGGTATATATTGCAGGTTCTGTTGGGAAAAAAACTAAAATTATGCCTAGATATAGTTTCTGCTAACAAATCTACCACAGCCATGATAGCGTTTTTATATTAATCCAATATTTTCTTGCCTAATTCGACATATTCGTTTACTATTTTCCCATACTTAGTGCTTCAAGCATGCGTTTTTTGGGTGCGCCTAGTCAAAAAGGCTTGGGTTCACGGGAGAGGAAGAGGAGCGGATGATCGGTTTTTTTAGAAAACGTTTGGTTGTACGCATCGTTGCAGTCGTTACACTGGCCATGACGATTATAGCTGTTGGCAGCATGCTGTTACAGGTGGCCAATATGAAACTGGCTGCGCAGGAGGCAATTTCGAGTTACAATATCCAAATTGCTCAGAGTTATGTGAATCAGCTGGATACAGCATCTTATGCCGAGTTTGCCAAGGATCCCAAAGAGAATGACGCGTTCTTGAAGATTCGTGATGAACTGGATGATTTTCGCGTAAGTATCGGTGCGATGTATGTGTATTTCGTCAAAATAGATGACAAAGGTACCCCGCTTATTATGGTGGACGGTATGAAGGATGCGGATAAAGCTTCACCGACTAATGAAGTAACGGATATCCCTCAGGAGGCTGTGCAGAAGCTGTTGCTGGGGCAACCAGCCAGTTCTTCAATCATTAACAATGAGGAGTATGGCAACTATATTTCCTCTTACGCTCCGATGCTCGATAGTAATGGCGCTGTAACAGGTGTAATTGGTATCGATACGGCGGTATCGGTGATCGGAAGCATTGAATCGGATATCATGAAATCGAGTATTCCCTTCTATGCCTTATTGCTACTAATTACTCTTATAGGTATTGCCGTTGTCATGTGGTTTATCGTAAGGGGACTGCGACCACTTCAACCGCTTAAAGCGAGTGTGGAAAAAATGGCGCAGGGTGAGCTTGCAGAAGCCAACCAAATTTTGACTTCGTATAATCTGAAAAGCAAAGATGAGATTGGAACCACATATCAAGCGATGATACATATGTCCGGCAACTTGAATAAGATCGTGAGTAACATGGTTGAAGGCGTGGCAGTAACCACCAATATTTTATCAGACTCAACCAAACAATTTAATCGCAGTACCGACGAGATGCTTGAGATGAGCAAGACGGTTGACCAGTCTGTCGAACAGATTAGGCAAGGGGCGCATACGCAGAAGCAGGGTGCGAGCGATAGCGCGAATGCCATGGAAGAGATTGCCAAAGGCATAACGGACATTTCCGAATCCTCCATGATAGTATCCGATGCAGCAACAAGTGCCCTTGCTACAGCAGAGTCCGGTAAACAGAGCATGACAATGATGAAAACACAGATGGAGAGCATCTCACATGTCTCAGGTGAAGTTGTAGCGATGGTTCAGGTGCTGAACAACTATTCCCAGGAGATTGGTGGTGCCCTGCACACGGTTCGTGATTTTGCGAGTCAGACGAAGCTGCTTGCGCTTAATGCATCCATTGAGGCAGCTCATGCAGGCGAACATGGCAGAGGTTTTGCGGTTGTGGCGGATGAAGTTCGCAAGCTTGCTGAGGCCTCAAGCACATCTATGGAACGGATCTCCGACTTGCTGCTTCGCATTCAACAAGAATCACAGCAGATTGGGTCACAGATGGGGGTTACCGCACAGGAGATTGGACAAGGTGTTACGATTACCGTAGAAGCGGAGCAAGCTTTCGCCCATGTGGTTGATGCGTTCCAACTGGTGACTCGTCGCATTCAAGAAGTCTCCGCTGCGGCAGAGGAAATCTCGGCAGGATCGGAAGAGGCGGCAGCCTCCGTCAATACGATCTCGCAGATCTCAGCCGGAGTGTCGGATCATTCGGATGAAATCTATCGTTTGATGCGTGAACAGTCGGCTATGTTCAACAGGGTGGCGCAGACTTCCACCATGCTGGAGCAGCAGACCAACGAGATGAGCGAAGCTGTGCGAAAAGTGAAAGTATAGTTTGAGTAAGATGTAGTAATAGTAGTCCAAAAAGTGGTCAGAAAAGAGTCTGGTTTGTTGTATAGCCAGTGTAACGATGTAATGCAAAAAAAAGTGTTCCGCTCTTGGAGAAGTTGGTGTTCATCCCAAACTTCCTTCAGAGGTGTGGAGCACTTTTTGCTTTTCATATCACTTTTATAGATGATCCAGCTCTATCGCCTGTCTGAAGCGTCGGGCGAATCGTTCTGCGGCTACGGCGGCCTCCTTGGATTCCGTCTGCACGAAGCCAATTTGCATCTTCGGTTGATCGATTCCAGCGATTTCTACCATCTTCACCAGACCTTCCTTCCATAATGGATTTTGGTAAAAGGAAAAGTCGTGACCAATCGTGGCGGCAATATCGTTTCGTAACACCATGTTGATGGCTTCTGAATTATTTGTTTTAAACAGAATGGACAGAGATCCATGATCATAGGTGAATTCCTTGATGAAGTCTTCGATGAAACCATCTCGATAGAGTGCCAGCTTGTGTTCTTTTAATTGATCAGGTGAAACACGGGGGTGCTTGGCAAGTTCAGACAGGTGATGCGTACCGACTACTAGCTTACCCGAGTACATGGGACTGAAGTGAAGTCCATCGAATTCCCGCAGCTGTTTGGCGTAGATCGCGATAAAGCCCAGATGGGTCTTGTTATTGCGAATATCCTCGATAATTTCCATGGACCCTTTCTCTTCAATGGAGATGTTAAGTTGTGGGTGCTCACGCTTCATATCCGCAGCAGACTGGACAAGATAGGGCATGACACTTGGAAAAGTAGCCACATGAAGCTCTCCGCTAAGAGAGGAGGCTTCTGCGTTCAGGGATTTTAATTCATCAATCCGCTGTAAAATGTCCAGTGCCTTGGCAATGAATTGTTTGCCTTCGGGAGTGGGATGAGTACCCTGCCGCGAGCGTTCGAACAAGATGATACCCAATTCTTTCTCCAGACGATGAACCGATTGGCTGATCGCCGATTGTGTGACATGCAGATGCTCCGAGGCGGCGGAGAATGATTGTGTTTTCGCAATTTCAACGACATATTCGAGCTGTTCCAGATTCATGATTTCATCTCCGTTTAGCATTAATACAACTAATGTTAACATTAGTATCTATAAATATGAATAATACATGAACAGCGATATAATATATAGACAAGCGTTATAGTTCTTTACTATATAAGTAGAACCTTTCTTTTACACCAGAAACGCAGAGTGCAGAACCAATCTGAAGAAGCAGAGCGTGCGCCTTTATCACCGGATTTTTCCCTTGGATCAAGGGAATGAAGAAAATCTGGGGATAAGAGCGATCGAAAGATGGTACTGCAATCAGCGTAATTAGGTGTAACATGTCTAGTTCAACTTATATAGACAATCATATAAAGGGGATGAACTTCATGAAAGCAGCAGTATGGTATGCCCATAAAGACGTGCGTGTGGAAGAGCGGGAGGTTCCGGTTGCTCAAGCGGGTCAGGTCAAAATCAAAGTGGAATATGCGGGGATCTGCGGCAGTGACTTGCATGCCTATCATCATGGTGTGGGGATTCAAGAAGGCGAGAATCATCCGCTCTCAGGACAGAAAGCACCGTTGACATTGGGTCATGAATTTGCAGGAACCGTGAGTGAATTGGGAAGTAATGTAAGCGGTATCAGTGTAGGGGATCGAGTTGTGGTAGAGCCATTGTACCATTGTGGAAAATGCGAGTACTGTATCCAGGGGCGCTATAACCAATGTACTCAATTTGGATTTGTTGGACTGAATGGTGATGGTGGTTTTGCGGAGTATGTTGTTGTTGAAGCATACATGGTTCATCCCATACCGGATAACGTATCTTTCGAAGAAGGTGCGCTCGTAGAGCCTACGGCAGTAGCCTTTCACGCGGTTCGTCACAGCAAGCTGAAAGTGGGGAACAAAGTAGCCGTATATGGAGCAGGTCCAATTGGATTATTGACCATTCTGTCTGCCAAAGCTGCAGGAGCCTCTGAGATCTATGCAGTTGATGTATTTGAGGAACGTTTGGACTTGGCAGCCAAGCTGGGAGCGATTCCGGTGAACAGTGCCAAAGTCAATGCAACAGAGGTGATCTTGCAACAATCGGGTGGCATTGATGTGGCTTATGAAGCAGCGGGTGTACAACCAACGATGGATAGCGCCATTGCGGTTGTCAAAAAAGGTGGAGAAGTTGTTGTCATCGCAGCAATTCCGAACCCGCTTCAAGTGAATTTCTTCGATCTTCTTGTCAAGGAAGCGAATCTAACGGCAACGCTGGCATATCGCCACATTTTCCCTGAAGTGATTTCATTGATTGCGGAAGGATCGCTCGATGTGAAACAAGTCATCACCAAGAAAATCAAACTGGACGACATCGTGCAGGAAGGACTTGAGCTGTTGATGAGCGACAAGAGCCATGCGAAGATTTTGGTGGAGATTGGTGGCTAAAAACCGTTCGCTAACGAAGATAGATTTTCATATCAACGTAATTGAAGTATAAGTTTTAGATCGCGAAAAAGACCGTTCATCCGTATGAATGGTCTTTTTCGCGTTATTCAAGTAGAACACGCATCTTTCACTAGCTACTCTTCATCAATCATATTCCGCTGATCGCGGCTCGCAGATTACTTTTACCGCCCACTAGGAGTCATATCGGTAACAGATCGCCTTGCCCCCGCTACTCTCGGAGCTGAATTCCTCATCCTCTGTAAATCCGAAACGCTCATATAAACGGATGGCATTGACCATCTGACCGCCCGTATATAAATACACCGTATTTTTGCCCATGTCCTTGGCAGATTCCACGCATTGTTGGAGCAATTCTCTGGCGATTCCATGACCTCTCCATTTTGGATCAACACCTAACAGCCGAATAAACGGATAATCGATTGGTAATTCAAAGTCTGGATAAGCCTTGCGTGCTGTTTCGAATAATTGGACTGTACCGACAATCTGATCATCAATCTTGGCGATCCATAATTGTGTCAGGTACGGATTAACCACAGACTCTCTAATATCTTTTAGGTAGGCCTCCCAGCGTTCATTTTGCTCAAAAGTCTCCCGATACTCGGCGTAACTTGCAATAAGGATATCTACAATCTCTGGATGGTCCGTTTCTGTGGCAGGATGAATCGTAACGGCAGCCGTTGTCATCTAATAATTCCCCTTCTCTTATGGGTTAAGTATGGAATATCGTTTTCTTGCATTTTACCATAACGGATTCAATCCGATTGATTCAAATATTCTATAGTAAACTCAGTCATTTCTATAGATCAAAGCATATCAGCGATTGAGCTGTGTGGAATACAGATGATTGCGATATTCGGTTGGCGTATTGCCTTCGTATTGCTTGAACATGCGCAGGAATAGTTTGTAATCGGAGAAGCCACACTGTCCGGCAATTTCTTTTACACTGGCATTGGTGTTCAGCAGCAGCTGTTTCGCACGGCGAATACGTTCGGTGAGGATATAGGTTTTGAGTCCAGTGCCTTTTTCGCGCTTCACCATTTTGGAAATATAGTCTTTGTTAAAATTAAAATTCTTCGCAATCTCACTCACCGTAATGTTTGTATGCAGATGAATATCGACCCACTTGCAGATATGGTCCACAATTGCATTGTGCGGGCGATAATCGGCCTCTATATTCCGCTCCAGTTCTCGGAACAACAATAACAAAGCAGCGTCGGCTTCCTCCGGTGAGAAGGATGACACATGCAGCAGCTGCTTGAATAACTGATTGGCCATGGAAGGTACCTGAATGGTGGCATGTGTCTTAAACTGGTTGAATTCTGGCTGCATGGCATCATAGTGAACCCAGTAGAAGCTGACGGGGGCATCGCTGATTTGGTAGCCATAGTGGGTGCGACCCGCGCGCAGAAACAACAGATCGTTGGCACGAACTACATATTGTTCCTCTTCTTCCGCGATGTACATCTCACCTTCCAGCATCAAAATGATCTCATGCACAGGCATGCTGCGTCTCATGTGGCTCCAGTTGCCTTCGGATATGAACTTGCCGCACAGGTAATGTTCCAGTGGCATTTGCATAGGACGGATTTATCCACCTTTTCTTGGATTATGAGTCTGATGTAATTATATTTTATTTGATAATATGGGGATATTCAAGCTCTGTAATGGATTATTGAGTATTGGACATATGGAACAGAACACGGATTTTACCCCTTAAGAATGAATGGATATCTATATAAGTTGAACTAAGCATTTACATGATAACGGAGAGGACAGAAAAAACCTGAAAAAGCGAAGCGTTCGCCTTTATCCCTGGATTTTCCCTTGAGAAAGGGGATCAAAAAAATCTGGGGATAACAGCGATTGGAAGGTTATTCTGTCATCGTAGTGTCAGTGTAAATAATCTTTAGTTCAACTTATCTATTACATCCCGAGAAGGAGTGAGTGTCATGATTGATACGAAAAAAGGATTTCTGGGACCGGAACATGTAGATCTGTTAAATGGAGTGTTCCAAACATCACAAGAGGTGGGGGAGCGTTACCTGTTATCGCTGGATATTGATCGATTCCTGGCTCCATGCTTCGAAGCTCATGGTTTACCTGCCCGAAAAGAGCGTTACGCGGGTTGGGAGGCACGTACCATCAGCGGACATTCCCTCGGACATTATCTGTCTGCCCTGGCTGTGACGTATCAGGCAACCGGGAATATCACGTTAAAAGAAAGACTGGATTATGCTGTCACCGAACTGGCGAGAATCCAACAGACCACGGGGAGCGGGTATATCGGTGGTTTGTCCGAAGAACCTTTCCACATGGCTTTTCGAGCAGAGAATATCGGTGGGTTCAACATCGGTGAATACTGGGTTCCCTGGTACAGTGTGCACAAAATCTATCGCGGCCTGATTGATGCGTACAAACTCACTGGTAACGGACAGGCACTTGATGTAGTTACTCGATTTGCAGACTGGGCGGTAGAAGGTTTGCTCCCGATGACAGAAGAACAGATGCAGACGATGCTTCAAAGTGAACACGGGGGCATGAATGAAATATTTGCACACTTGTATGGGATTACCGGCAAAGCCTTATATCTTGAGATCGCTAACAAGTTCACCCATCAATTGATCCTGAGACCCTTGGAGCACAAGCAGGACGATCTTCAAGGCAAACACGCCAATACGCAGATTCCTAAAGTGATCGGTGCAGCCGAAATCTACAATCAGGATCATACCCATGAGAGTTACCGGACAGCGGCAGAGTTTTTCTGGAACACCACGGTGCATCATCGTTCTTACGTATTTGGTGCGACGAGCATCTCGGAGCATTACGAAGCAAGGGGTATGGAGAGTCTGGGCATCAAAACAGGAGAGAGCTGTTGTACTCACAACATGTTGCAACTTACCAAGCAACTCTTCGCCTGGAATCACGATAGTGCCTACATGGACTATTATGAAAACGCCATCTATAATCACATCCTCGGCACGCAGGACCCCGATACGGGGAACAAAACGTATTTTGCATCAACGCTGCAAGGCCACTACAAAATCTATGGTACTCACGATACTGCTTGGTGGTGCTGCACAGGATCAGGCATGGAGAACCCGGGCAAATATGCCGAGGCCATCTATTTTGAGAATGAACAAGACCTGTACGTCAACCTGTATATCGCTTCCCAATTGGATTGGGTGTCACAGGGATTATCCCTGAAGCTTGAAACCGACTTTCCTTATTCGGAAAAGGTGACCCTGACGATCACCGGAGGCAGCGCCTCGGCTCATCTAAGATTACGTGTGCCCTCATGGCTGCAACAGCCAATGACGGCAACAGTTAACGGGGATACGGAACATCCGTATACACGGATGGAACCCGGCTATCTGTCCATCGACCGCACATGGTCTGCGGGCGATGTCATCACAATCACCCTGCCGATGTCACTTCGCCAGTACACCTCCCGGGATGATGCCCACAAGGTGGCATTCCTGTACGGCCCGATTGTACTCGCCGGTGCACTGGGAAACGAGGGTCTTCCAGAGGATACGATTGTGGATGAAACAGCACTGAATCCCAAGACCGCACCCGTACCTGTGATCTGGACGGAGCAGGAGGAAGTACAAGAGTGGATCAAGGTTGTAGATGCAGACACGTTAACTTTCGAACTTAGCAAGGATGTCACTTCCACAGGCGAAGCCGTGAAACTCATTCCGTTCTATGATGTGCATCATGAATTTTATACCGTGTATTGGCCGTTTAACGATGAAGGTGATGCGCTCGAGAAAGAGTTGAACGATATCACCATCGACAGGGTTCAGGCTGACGGTCAGCAGGATGAGATTGGACATCAACTGGATAGCAACTGCCGTGGGGAGCATCACAACGGTTCAACCACAGATGGCCGTAAGAAGTTGCATATGTGGCGAGAGGCTTTTGGCATCAGTGGAGCTTATTTCAGTTACCAACTGGCAGTGGACCACGCCGCAACCAATTATTTATGTGTGGCCTATTGGGGTGGAGATCATTCCCCGTTTGAGCGGGAAGGTACGTTATATGAGAGACAATTCACCATTACCGTGGATGGGGCAATCATTGGCGAGCAGCGAATTCATATGAACAAAATCGGCGAAGTGTTCTATGTGACCTATGATATTCCTGAGGCGGTTACATCAGGAAAAGACAGCGTTAAGGTGATGTTCCAGGCGAAGGGCAACAATGGCTGTGCCGGGAAAGTCGTAGAGGTACGTACTACACGAAGCAAACCGGAATCCATCTTTTCGAAATAAGAGGCATGGTGTGAAAAGGCGCAAAACACAATGTTATAATGAAAATAAATTACGGTTAGGTGGAAGAGGAGGTTGGAAGTGTGGCAAAACCCGATAATAAAGGTACTTATAGCTTTCAGGATTGGTTAACATGGGAAGGATCATGGGAGTTAATTAACGGCAGAGCTTTTAATATCTCGCCAGTACCTACTTCATCGCACCAGTTTATTGTGGGTGAGCTGCACTTCTCTTTGCGGACTTTTTTTCAGAATCGGAAATGTTTCGTGTTTGTTGCCCCTTTTGATGTGTATTTTAGCGAAAATGAACAATATGACCTGCCAGATCAAGTTGTACAGCCTGATTTATCGGTGGTTTGCTCCAAAGACCAGATATCCAAAAGTGGTTGCCAGGGTGCACCTTCTTTAATTATCGAGGTGTTATCGCCTTCGACTGCGTTAAAGGATTTTAACGAAAAATTTAACTTGTATCAGAAATATGGTGTGAACGAATACTGGATTGTTGATCCAGGCAATCAAACCGTCCATGTGTACACGCTGGAGGATGGCAGTTACCAGACTCGTCATCTATATACAGAGCAGGAAACGATTATTTCCGTCGTATATCCTGACTTGCACATTCCGCTGGATTCGTTGTTCAAGCTCAGGTAGAGGAAACAAAAAAAGTGAACCAACGCATAAGGGACGAAACCGGATGATCTCCGATTCGTCCTTTTTGCATTACTATTTTTTAGACAAGTCTTATATAAAAAATGACACGCCTAGCTATTTTCCACGTATTACCGGATAACATTTCTTTTTCCATCATCTGCTGTTTGAGAAGACATACTTCTACGGATTGACCACCAAATTTCCTGCCAAGTTCCACGTTGTCCCTGAAAATATGAAATGGGATAAGCCCAAACCACGTATATTATGAGTATCCAAATATCCAATGATATCCACCTGAGAGCGTTAACATCATGTACAATAAGAATAAGCTTAACAGGGAAATAACGACATGAAGCACCAATATATAACATGAAAGGAGGTCGGATGATTGAACATGATCAAGTACATAAAATTGATGGGGTTAATCTTCGGAGTTGTGGCTGTGAATGTCCTGGCATTCTCACCCGGCTTTATCGGGCTGAATTTCGGGGAGGGTGCATTCACAACTGCGCTATCCGTTACCCTGTTGTTCGGTAGTGCAATGGCACTTTTATATGGCAGTTATACCTTGTTGTTGAGACAGCCGATAGTCCTGCCCGTGAGGCATATCGAAACGCATGACGAATATGTGGAAGCTTTATCTTTTTATAGACGCATCAAAGTCCTCGAAGAAGATATTACGCTGGGGCTGTCCCAACTTAGCCGGATGAAAAAGAAGAAAGAAACACTCCTGAATGTGCTTCATCAGCGGTTTGATCCGGGGGAACTAAGCTACAAAAAATTCGCATCGGTCACGCTGGAAGTGGAGAAGTTGCTATATCTCAACATCCGCAGTGTGCTGAACCGGTTGAATGTATTTGATGAAGCCGACTATGCCAACATGATGAAATCCAAATCCTCAAACCTTCCCCAGAAACTTTTTCAGGAAAAAACCAAGGTATACAACGATTATCTGTCTTATGTGAAGAATGCATTACACACCAATGAGGAAATTTTGCTCAAGCTGGATCAGTTGTTACTTGAGATTTCACGCCTCGACAGCTTTGAAGCCGGAGATATTGAACAGATGCCTTGTATGCAGGAGATTGATCAGTTAATCAAGCACACCAAATTATACAGACAGTGAGGGGTTGCTCGTATGGCCAAGAAGGGAAAGTTTTTTTTCATATCCATTGTAATGCTGGTACTTGTATTCGGTCTGGTCTATGCAGGAATTACACTAACATCGAACTTTGGCAAGTCGACCACACAGGTGAGCACAGAGAACGCGGGTAAGGAACTGGGGAAATTGTACGCGGACATTGCGCCAGCGACGGCGGAGCCGGTCAAAGGACAGATTGATCTCGATCCGGTCGACGTGGCGGAATCGCTGCCGGATATCTCCAAATTCGCAATTGCTGTAGAGAATACAACGAATGATTACGTCGAAATTTTCTCTTCCACGGAGAAGTCGGGCAGCGGGGTAGACGGCTGGTTAACCGAGGTGGGCGAGGAATTCAACAAAGCGAATATCACCGTTGGTGGAAAACCGGTGTCGGTCAAAATTCGCAATATTGCCTCCGGTACGGCTACCGATTATATCAAGTCGGGCAAGTATATACCGGATGCATTCACACCTTCCAATGAACTGTGGGGCGAGATGGTTGAGGCCAGTGGGGTGAAAACAGAGATGGTGTCCGAGCGACTGGTCGGGAATGTGCCCGGTATTGTCATTTCTAAAGCCAAATATGACGCACTGGTTGATACGTACGGCTCCGTTAATGTAAAAACCGTAACCGAAGCCATTGCCAACAATGAACTCGCGATGGGATATACCGATCCATTTGCCAGCTCCACCGGACTGAACTTCCTGGTGACTGCACTGAATACGTATGATAGCGCCAATCCGCTGGGAGAGAAGGCGATTGAGGGATTTGAGAAATTCCAGACGAATGTTCCGTTTACGGCCTCGACAACCATTCAGATGCGGGAAGCTGCCAAGTCAGGCAGACTGGATGCCTTTGTACTCGAATATCAGACGTATGTGAATACCGCCGATCTGAAGAGTGGTTACGTCTTTACACCTTTTGGCGTGAGACATGACAGTCCGCTGTATGCATTGGGGCAATTGCCGCAGAACAAACAGGAGATTATCCAGAAGTTTGCGGAATTCGTAACCCAGGCGAAGTACCAACAATCAGCGGAAGAGTTTGGTTTCAACGGGTTGCAGGATTACAAATCCGAACTGGCCACTGTGGATGGCGGCACGTTGTTGTCTGCACAGAAAGTATGGAAAGAAAAGAAAAACGGCAGTAAACCGATTGCTGCTGTGTTCGTGACGGATGTATCCGGAAGCATGGACGGCGAACCGCTTAACCGACTGAAGGAGTCGCTGCGCAAAGGTCAGAAGTACCTGGGTACAGACAACAGTATTGGCTTGGTTTCATACTCCAGTGGGGTAACCGTGAATCTGCCCATTGCCAAGTATGATACGAACCAGCAGTCCATGTTTGTCGGAACAGTGGATAGTCTGCAAGCTGGCGGAGGGACGGCGACCTTTGACGGGATCGTGGTAGCGATGAAGATGCTCGAAGATTACATGGCTGCTAATCCAAACGTGAAGCCTTTAATCTTTGTCCTGAGTGATGGCGAGACCAATGAAGGTCATACCCTGAAGGATATTCGGGATTTGGTTGAGACGTATAAAGTACCAATCTATACGATTGGGTACAACGCAGATATCAAGGCTTTGGAGAGTATTTCCAGCATTAACGAAGCGGCAAGCATCAATGCAGATACCGACGATGTCGTGTACAAGATCGGTAACCTGTTTAACGTACAGATGTAATCTAAAGGGGGAACTATAGATGTCATTTTCAATGGAAATACCAAGCCAGAAGGAAATTCAGAAGGTGATTGAAGAAGAGGTGAAACCCGTGCCCGCTGAGGTCGCGGAGCTTCAACAAGTGGCCAATGCCAACGTAGAGATGATTATGACACTGGATCTCGAATCCCTGGAGAAACGCAAAGAGATTCTGCAATCCATTGACGGCTTTGGCATGAACACGATGAGATCCTCTTCCGAGAAAAACGCCTTGCTTCAAGTCTCCGTTGGACATCTGTCCAAGACGGGAGACGAGGGCGGTCAGGTCGCCAAAGGTTTGACCGAGCTGCATATGCAACTGAAGGATCTCGACCCGAGCGTGGTCGACTTTGCCAAGACCGGTTTCCTCGGGAAATTGTTCAATCCGCTGCGAGCCTATTTCCTGAAATATCAGAAGGCTGACGCAGTCATTGCTGACATCGTAACCTCTTTGGATAAAGGCAGATCCACCCTGCGAAACGATAATACAACGCTGGAGATCGAACAGCAGAACCTGCGGGAACTCACCAAACGACTGCAAAAGGAGATTCAGCTTGGCGTACTCATGGATGAGTCCATCGATGCGCAGATTGAAGCGGCCAAGGTTCGCAATGAAGACCCCGAAAAAGTTCGCTTTATTACGGAAGAAGTGTTGTTCCCGCTCCGTCAGCGGGTCATGGACCTGCAACAAATGCTGGTTGTGAACCAGCAGGGCATCATGGCAATTGAAGTAGTCATCCGCAATAATAAGGAACTGATCCGAGGCGTAGACCGTGCGAAGAATGTAACGATCTCGGCATTGAAAATTGCCGTTACTGTAGCAAGTGCTTTGTATAATCAGAAGATTGTTCTGCAGAAGATTGAATTGCTGAACCAGACAACCAATGATCTTATTGCCGGTACATCCAAAATGCTCAAGGATCAGGGGATTGCCATTCAGAAGCAGGCGTATGAAGCTAGCATTTCTGTGGATACGATGAAACAGGCGTTCACCGATGTATTGTCAGCACTCGATTCAATTAGTCTGTATAAGCAGGAAGCCCTGCCAAGAATGCACGAGACGATTAACCAGTTCCGTGAACTTGCGGATACCGGAGAGCAGCAGATTCAGCGGTTGGAGAAAGGGCAGAAGCTGGGGTTGTGATCAGAAGAGAGAGAAATAATACGTATTATATTGTTATCTTTTTTTATAATTAGAAAAAGCGACCTTTCTCCATTAAGTATGGGGAATGGTCGCTTTTGGGTTTCTATGAATAAGTATTAACTGCCATACCCGATATTCCGTGCATAAGGGTATATCTGCTGCTCGTATTGGTCGAGGAGAACGCCAGCCGCACGTACTTTGGTGCGACCTTGTTGCAGTATCTTAGAATTCACTTTGTTTTTAGAAACGGCTTGTTTGTACAACAAGTATCCTTCCAACTGAAGGTAGCTTCCCTTGACATAATAGGCATGTATTTTCTTAAGTTCAGGATTGGAAGGTTTGATTTGTTTTAACATGGAGACCGTTTTTGTATAATTAGGGATCACCGTATTCGTAAGTTTGAGGTACATGGACTTGCGATTGGTTGAATTCACCTCACCTCCCACACTACCTAACGTGTCGATTGCTTTATTCTCATAAGGTACCAGACGAGATATTTGTTCAAGGTATTTTTCGAATTCCTTTTGATCTTTAGTGAGCTCCTGTTCTGCATCATCTAATTCTAATTCGTCCATAAGTTCTTCGTTCAAATCATCTTCGTCGTCACTATAACTCTGATCTGAATATGTAGAGGTTGCTACTTTGGCTGCATTGGCAGAAGCGGCTGGAGAAAGAAGCATCCCGCCAAGCAAAACAAAACTGGTAATCAATGATATAATCCACGACTTCTTCAAATGTAAGGTCATCCCCTTTTGTTTGTATTCCATTGGATAACCTAACATATCAATACCAGAAATTACAGGAATGTATTTACATAAATATGGTTGTTGATCTTTTTCAAAATTCCTCTCAATGACCATACTATAGGGAAATAAGGCGATTCAAAACTTCAATCTTTTAACACGACATTGTCAGGCTTGTAATGAATGATCTTGAATAACTCCTCGGCCATGTAGACGGGGCTATGCTTGAAATCCTGTCTAATCCACTCCATGATCATGCCAAATATCGCATGAGACTGGTAGCTTGCCAGCAGTTCATGGTTAATGTGCTGCGGGAAAATGTGGTTCAGATCCTGTAAGGCGAGATCCCGAAGAACATCACAGATCATACGCTGGAAGTTGGAGGAGGCCTCCGATTTCACAACCAGTGTATAGAATTGTGCGTGCTGGTGCACATGTTCGAATATGGTGATTGCCGAAGATGGCATAAGATTGACCTCGAACTCTTCCATACCCTGATAGGGTTTGCGGAAAGAAGTTACCAGATCCTGAATCACATCATCGATAATCTCGTTGAACAGGTCTTCTTTGTACTGATAATGCCTGTAGAAAGTTCCCCGATTCAGGTCGGCTCGGTGCACAATATCCGTAATCGATATTTCTTTAAAGGGATGTTTTTGCATCAAATGGATGAGAGCATCCTTCAGCGCAGCTTTTGATTTCTTGATTCTTCGGTCCATCGAATTCGGAGTTTCAGACATCTGTTTTCCTCCTCGCGAGTTCACTTTATTAATTAAAGAACATTTGGGCTTAGTAGTGTTGTTTAACGTACAACTGGACAAGCTTTTACTGATTGAAGTGAAACGCTATGACTTATTATACTAAGGATAAGAGTTAATGAACATTTGTTTGTTAACTTATTGTAAACGAATACACAAAGGAGGATACATGTAATGAAACTTCAAGATAAAGTGGCAGTTGTTACAGGTGCTGGTTCAGGTATGGGGAAAGCGATCGCGACGTTGTACGCCCAAGAGGGTGCAAAAGTAGTTGTATCGGATATTAACGAGGAATCCGCACAGGCGGTAGTTCATGATATTAAGGCACAGGGCGGGGAAGCGATTGTGGTTCTGGCCAATGTAGCCAAAGAAGAAGATGTGCAGAATTTGATTGATACGACGGTGAGCACATACGGTACAGTAGATATTCTGATTAACAATGCGGGCATTATGGATGGTATGGAGCCTGCAGCGGATATAACGGATGAGAAGTGGGAGAGATTGTTCGCTGTGAACACAACCAGTGTGATGCGGACAACACGGAAAGTATTGCCGATCTTCCTGGAAAAACAAAAAGGCGTCATCGTGAACATTGCTTCGGCAGGTGGATTGCACGGCGGACGTGCAGGAGCAGCCTATACGGCTTCCAAACATGCGGTCGTGGGCTTCACCAAAAATACAGGGTATATGTATGCTGAGCAAGGCATTCGTTGTAATGCTATCGCTCCAGGTGCCGTGGCAACCAACATCAGCGCATCCATGGCTGGTATTAGCCCATACGGTGCAGGGCGGCAACAGCTGGGCATGGCAATCAACCCACGCATCGGGACGAGCGAAGAGATCGCCAAGGTGGCCTTGTTCCTTGGGTCGGACGAGTCCAGCTTCGTGAACGGAACCGTTGTTACAGCTGATGCAGGCTGGAGCTCTTATTAATCCGTTCAAGCGCAGTCGAGCATGGAGCACTGAAATAGTGCGAAAAGTCAGGAAGCCGCATAACCATATGCGGCTTCTTTTTTTGTGTTACTCCGAAAACGGTGGACCACAGTGTCATATCCCGTATTAGGACAAACGTTTGCATTACTACACGGATGCTCGAAATGGATCAATTTGAGGGTGGCTTTGGTTTGGAAAAGAGTGAGGATTCGCGCACGATCAGACGATGGGGGATAATGACCGGATTATGAGGTTGTGGTTCCCCGCTTAGAATTTTCAACAAGACCTGAACGGCTGTATAGCCCAGCTGATAGGTTCCAATGTCTATAGAACTTAATGGTGGTGAAGCCAGCTCCGATAGAGCAATATTGTTAAAACTAACCACACTGATATCCTCAGGCACCAGATAATGAAGCTCGGCAAGAGCTCTCAGTACCCCAAAGGCCACATTGTCATCAATGACAACGATTGCGGTGGGTCTGTTCGGCAAAGACATGAACAGCGACATCGCCCTGAATCCACTTTCCTGTAGAAATTCGCCTTCCACAATCCAGTCACTATCGGCATCCAGCCCGGCTTGGGCAAGCGCCTTTTGGTATCCTAGCATGCGATCATGCGATAACGTAATGTCCGGGGGGCCGCTGACAAATCCGATTCGCGTATGCCCTTGGGCGATCAGATGATGTGTCGCATCATAAGCAGTCTGTACATTATCGTTATCCACCATGGGGGCATTGGGATGAGCTTCACTGCGACCGATTAACACAAAAGGAAACTTTTCCGCTTCCAAAAATGAAATAATGGGATCGTCTCTTTTGGACCCAAGCAACAGAATGCCATCCACTCTGCGACCATGAACAAGACGGGAGATCGCGTGCAGTTCATTGTCTGATGAAGTTTCAGTGGTTAGCAGCAATTCATAATTCATACGGGTGGCATGTGTAATAATACCCCGCAGCAATTCCCCGAAAAAGTAATTCTGAAACAACTCTTCAGCAGGACGTGGAAGCATAATGCCAAGGGTATGTGTCGTTTTGGAAACCAGGCTCTTCGCCATGATGTTGGGATGGTAGTTTAATTCTTTCATGATTTGCTTCACTTTGAGAGACGTCTTGGTGCTGATTCTGGGATGGTTGGAAATCACCCGTGACACTGTAGAAGGGGAAACACCCGCCAATTTGGCAATATCCTTGATCGTAATCATGTAAAAAAATCCCTTCTGAACAATCGTATAAATATTCTCTATGGTAATCCAAAGGATACGATAAATCAATTGCTAACTGCCAAGTATGAGATGCACAGGAAGTAAAATAAAGGAAGAAAGAGCCTGAACAAGGAAACAGGAAATTACTGTAGGTAGAAGAGGTAAATTGGTTAAAATTGAGCAAATATGGCTTGTGCAAACGTTTGTGCAAATAAAGTTTGGTATTGTATGATGTGATTGTTATTGTAGCGCTTACATCTGTGGATTTACATACTTCTTGACTTATTTCCCCCTACATATTGAACGGAGGAGTCATCTTGTCTTCCATTTGAGCAAACGTTTGTACAAGGGTGAATATGGAATGCAAACCTGACAACATACGCAGACAAAAGGGTGAAAAGCGCGAACATTGTTGGACCAAGCAGAGGGAAGGGGACATTTTACATGAGAAAATGGCAAGGGGCAACATTGTCCGTCATGATGGCTTTTACACTGGCTGCGTGCGGGGCTGGAGGCGGAAGTCCATCTCCAACTACGGCAGGTGAGAATCCGGAGGAAGTGGTAGAGCTGACAGCCGAGAACCTTCAACCGGAAGAAGGGGCAACCCTGGTGATCTGGGAGGACAAAAATCAAAGCAGTTTTATTGAGCAAAGAGCCAAAAAATTCGAAGAGAAGTATGGGGTAACGGTCAAAATGGAGGAATTACCTCCAACCGATCAGGTAACCAAACTGACGACGGATGGCCCGGCGGGTCTCGCGGCAGATGTCGTCGTTTTCCCGCATGATAAGATTGGTAGCGCTTCAGAGGCGGGACTTATTCTGCCCAACGACATATTCGAAGCAGAGACTGTAGAGAACACCAGTGACAACGCACTGAAGGCGGTAACGTTCAAGGATATCCTGTACGGCTATCCGTACAGCGTGGAGACCTATGCTCTCTTTTACAACAAAGCATTGTATCCAGAAGCTCCGAAAAACTTCGATGAGATTATCAGCTTCGCCAAGACGTTCAATAACGTGAAATCCAATCAGTATGCGCTAATGTGGGAATTGCAGCAATTTTACTATAACTATGCATTCCTTGCTTCACAGGGCGGTTATATTTTTGGAGACAACGGGATGGATAGCGCGGATCTCGGTCTGAATAATGAAGGAGCCCAGAAGGGTGGACAGTTCTTGCAGAAGCTGAAGTCGGAGGTGCTGCCGCTCAAGATGGGTGACGTGAACTATGATATCAAAAAAGGATTATTCTCCAGCGGCAAGCTGGCTATGGACATTAACGGTCCGTGGACCATTGCCGATTATCGCAATGCCGGTATTGATTTTGGCGTTGCTCCGCTTCCGGCAATTGATGGCAAACCGATGACCTCCTTCTCAGGCGTAAAAGCCTATTATGTAAATGCATTTACACAATATCCGAATGCGTCGAAGCTTTTGGCAGCGTTCCTTTCCAATGAAGAGGCCCAGATGGAGAACTTTGATCTGAACGGTACACTCCCTGCGAACAAAAACGTGGCTGCTGATTCCAAGGTGCAGGAGGACCCGATTAATAAGGCGTTTTTGGAACAGTTCAACAACTCTACTCCAATGCCTTCGCTTCCTGCCATGGACAGTGTATGGGGCCCGATCACGTCTGCCATTACGGATATATGGGATACCGATAAGGACGTGAAGACATCGCTAGACAATGCCGTGAAACAGATTCAGGAAAGCCTTGCTACCGTCCAATAGGGACGAACGAAGAATGCGAAGATATGCATAAGAATTGTATAGATTGAACTTAATATTTACACAAAAACGGAGAGGGCAGAAGGAAGCTGAAGAAGTGAAACGCTCGCCTTTATCACCGGATTTTCCCCTTTGGAAAAGGGATCGAAAAAAATCTGGGGATAACAGCGATCGGAAGCTTGTTCTGTCATCAGAGTGGTCAGTGTAAGTACATTTTTGTTCAATGTATACAGGTTAGCAAGAGGCGGGGAGGAGAGAGCAAATGCAACAGCAGCATGTCCCGGTGCCCGTTGGACCGAACAGGGAAAGGCAACACCGGATGACAGCGGCCATATGTTCCATCATACTGCAAGGTCTTGGACAGCTGTACAATCGACAGTGGATTAAGGGAATTGGTCTATTGTTACTGGAGGGAGCAGGGCTTGCGTACCTGCTTCCTCGTCTGTCACAGGCTGTATGGGGCATATGGACACTGGGGGAAAATACACAGCGTTTTGTCAAAGTGAATGGGTCCACCGTACTTCAAAGGGGAGACCATTCCATCTTTTTACTGTTGGATGGCATTATCGTACTACTGGTGTTTTTTGTGTTTATCCTGATCTACATCTTGAATATCCGGGATGCGTATGTCACGGGACTCGCAAGGGAGGAAGGGAAGAAGACTCTGGGCGCAGCGGCTTCGCTTCGGAACATGATGGACAAAAACTTTCCCTACCTGTTTCTGTCCATCCCGGCACTGGGCATTCTTTTCTTCACCGTTATGCCGATTCTGTTTACGATCACCATTGCATTTACCAACTACTCAGCGCCGGACCACATTCCGCCAGCCAAACTCGTGGACTGGGTGGGCTTCAAGACATTCAGTGATCTGATTCAGTTGAAATCCTGGAGTCAGACATTCTACGGTGTGCTGACCTGGACGGTTATCTGGGCGATTCTGGCAACAGTCACCACCTATTTTGGCGGTGTGCTTGTGGCACTGTTGATTGAACAGCGGGGCATACGCTTCAAGAAGCTGTGGCGGACGATTTTTATTCTGCCTTATGCGATTCCGCAGATTATCTCCTTGCTGCTCATGCGTAATCTGTTCAATGGCCAGTTTGGCCCAATCAATACGTACATGAGAGCGTTTGGGCTGGAAGGATTACCTTGGCTCACAGATCCGTTCTGGGCCAAAGTCACCGTCATTGTTGTCAACATGTGGATTGGTATTCCCGTCAGTATGGTACTGATTCTAGGTGTATTGACAGCCATCCCTCGTGATCTCTACGAGGCTGCGGAAGTGGATGGAGCATCCGCATTTCAGAAATTCCGAATTATTACGATGCCGTTCATTCTTTTTGCTACAACTCCGGTACTCATTATGCAGTTCGCCGGAAACTTCAACAACTTCAATGTCATCTTCCTGCTGACGAACGGAAATCCGCTACGCGGAGATTATCAGTACGCGGGGGCGACGGACCTGTTGGTAACCTGGCTCTACAAGCTCACGCTCGACAATAACAAGTTCAATATGGCTTCAGCGGTAGGGATTATTATCTTCCTCATCATCGCTTCATTCTCCATCTGGAACTTCCGCCGCTCCAAATCATTCAAGGAGGAGGACATGATTCAATGAAGACACGTAATAATCCGCTGCGTCTGGCCCTGAGTTATGTGTTATTGGTGATTATCGCTATTATCTCCATCTACCCGGTACTCTGGATCTTTCTCTCTTCCCTGAGACCTGGTGCGGCATTGTTCAGTGAACGGTTGTGGCCCGAAGCATTCACGCTGACTCATTACGGTGAGTTATTTAATAATCCGTCCTTTATGTATGGAAGATGGTATATGAATACGCTGAAAATTGCCTTTTTCACGATGATCTTCTCCACGTTGATGGTGACACTCGGGATGTACGCACTCTCCCGCTTCCGCTTCCGTGGACGTAAAACCATTCTCTCCACCATGCTGATTCTTGGTATGTTCCCAAGCTTTATGAGCATGATTGCGATCTATATCATTTTGCTGCAAATCAAATTGCTCGACACCCACGCTGCGCTCATTCTGGTCTATTCATCCGGAGCAGTACTGGGTGGATTTATCGTCAAAGGTTTCTTTGATACGATTCCCCGCAGTCTGGATGAAGCGGCCCGCATGGATGGTGCGAGTCATCTGCGTGTATTTACCAGCATCATCCTGCCCTTATCCAAGCCAATGCTGACCTATGTGGCACTAACCAGTTTTACTGGTGCGTGGATGGACTTTATCTTTGCCCGGCTGGTGCTGCGGACAAAGGAAAACTGGACGCTGGCGGTGGGGATGTGGGATCTGGTCAATCGGTATCAGGACAGTAACTTTACCATGTTTGCTGCGGGGGCGGTTCTGATCGCCATCCCAATTACCCTGCTGTTTGTTTTCTTGCAACGATTCCTTGTTCAAGGTCTGACGGCAGGAGCTTCCAAAGGTTAATTCTGTGCCATAACAACATAGTTAGCCGCGATACCTGCGGCACATCCAACCAGGCACTTCCGTAATGTCATGTCTTTGTCGACTGACAGAACTGCGGAAGTGCCTGGTTCCGTATGGGCTTGAATGATGATGAGGGAGGAACGTGATGTATGGGCATGAACCCGTCCAGTGAGCCCGAGATTATGGCATACCAAGATGGACAAGCTGCATTGAATAATAGCAAAACTCCGCAAGCGCTATGGCATAATGTCACCTTCCGCAGGATATTGTACGGCTATGGGATCTCGGTCTTTGGAGATTGCTTCAATGGGATTGCGATCAGTCTGTGGGTGTTACAGACCACAGGGAGTGCGAAGAGCATGGCGGCCGTACAGATCTGCAATATGGCCGTCAGTTTTTTATTTGGATCGGTAGCGGGTACGGTTGCAGACCGATTGGATCGGAGGAAGCTGATGCTGGCCTCGGATGTATTCCGCGGCTTAATGGCTGTGCTGATTGCGATTAGCTTATTTGGTTGGCATGCGCCATTCCCGGTGGTACTTCTGTTGCTCTCACTCTCCATGTTTTCAAGTCTGTTTCAGGCACCTGCATTCCACGCCTCTGTAGCAAGTATGGTAGGCAGGGAGCATATTCAACAAGCAACCGGAACCATTCATATGGTGGATAATCTTGCCCGAATCAGCGGTCTGGCCGCGGCGGGAATTGCTGTGTCTGCATTTGGAGGATTCGTCGCCATATTAATTACAGGGGCAACCTTTCTGTTGTCCGCAGTTTGTGTGCTGATGGCGGGCCGCTTTCCTGAGGTACAGCGATCCGTTAGTCAGCAGACCACGTTTGTTCAGGAATGGCGCAGTTCGTTTGGCTATATCTATCGGAATCGTCTAATTCGATCCATTGTATTACTCAATCCGGTGCTAATCTTGTTTTTCATGTCAGCCATGATGCTGGTTCAAGTGATGGCAGTCAAGGTGTGGGAGGCGAATCCGGTACAATTTGGGTTAATTGAAACCTGTATTCCACTTGGATATATGATTGGCTCTGCACTGCTGATTGCTTCGGGAAAACGATTGAAGCGAAGAGGGAGATGGGTATTTATCGGTTTGATTGTATTAGGACCACTCTATATTTTTTTGGCGAATGTATCCTCACCAATCATGGCGTTGCCGTTAATCGTGGGCGGAGGTGCGATGTTCGCCTGCTGTACGATGCTCACCCAGATTATGCTGAGGACAGCCGTTCCAGACGAGCTGCAAGGAAGGGTCTATGGTGTCGTTGGAACAATCACCAGTACAGCGCCTATTCTGGGATTGACTGTTGTCTCCGTATTGGCAGATCAGTGGGGGGCAGCTTCTGTGCTGCAAGGCGTGGGCATACTGCTGCTGGCGACAGGTATTCTGGCCGCTACAACCTTGAAGTCGATCCGAACCTATCAATAAAACGTATTAGGATTATCAATGATATGGATTGAACCACATGTACACATCAGCAGAGAGTGAGATAGAGGTAATCTTAGCAGCTTATAAAGAACCTAAGCATTCTGGCTAAGCAAAACAAAACAAAACCCGGAGCACACGCTGCGTTAGCGTAACTACTCCGGGTTAGCTTGTGGACAGAATATTCTATTGCCAGTTTACATTTACAGTCGCTGTTCCGCTGGTTGGTGTGGTGAACGTGTGGTTGGAACCACCTTCCCACGTAATGGTTGCTCCATTTTTCTTGAAGAATTTGAACTCCAGTTGTTTTCCAGCGGGCACGCTCACATCATAGTACCAAGTTGGGTAGGCATGGATAACTTGATTAAAAGCAGGTCCAATAGCGGTGGTGCCCGTACTCCAGTTGCCGAGTTCTGCCACATTACCTGTCAGATAGATGTTCTGACCCAGTGTGGTGGAAGAATTGTTAATGACGAATCGTACAGTGACCTGATCACCCGTAAGGATGGTGAAGTTGTTATACGCATTGCTGTTGACGCCATTCGCAGCTACTTTCACAGCATAATTGCCTGCGGCAACAGCTGGGATCGTCACTTTGATCTGTGTATCTTCCCAGGATGTAATGGCTGCACCAGTAACGGCTGTTGTACCGAAGTATACGGTACCTTTGGTGGAGCCAAATCCACGTCCGCTAATGGTAACAACATTACCCGGTTTACCCATCACCGGACCTACATGTCCGATCGTTGGTGTTGTTTCACTTGTTGTATACTGCCAGACCGCGGTTGCTCCGGCTGCCAGAGTGAATGAAGAGATGGTACCATTGGTGGAAGTGATGTTATTACCGTTCAGTGCGCCGCCCAGTACATCGGTGTAGTTGCCTGTTGGCAGTGAAGTGCTTAGATTCGCAATGCTCGCTGGTGTGGAGAGATTACGGTTCACCGCAACAACAGCTACACTTTTACCGAATTTGCGCTCATAGATGTACACATCATTATTGATCCAGCGTTGCTGCGTGGAGCCGTAGGCAATGGCCGGATTGGATTTGCGAAGAGGGGCCAGCTTGCTGATTACGTTGAAGGCCGTTGTTGTTTTGGAGAAAGAAGGCATTTTGGCCCGATTGTCAGGGTCCCCGTTACCTGTCAGATACTGTTCGGTACCATAATAGATGGCAGGTACGCCGCGTGAAGTCAGCGTGAAGGCCAGCGCCTGTTCCAGACGACGGTTATTCACGGCACTTGTTTTGAAGCGATCCATATCATGGTTATCAATGAACGTAACTTGATCATTCACCTGATTGTAATCTGCCGCTGTGCCTGTAATCATCGAATCGAGGGCATACATATTGGATGTGTTATCCCGGAAGACGTTACGTACGGCAGAGTTAAAGCGGAAATCAAGCAGGCTCATCCCGGATTCATTGGCAAATTCCGTGTTATCCGCATCGGATGCAGCAGATCCCAGGAACCATTCACCGAAGGTGAATACAGGTTTATGTGCATAGATGGAGGACATCCAGCTCTTTTGCCAGCCGAGAGGCATATGTTTCACCGCATCAACACGAATACCGTCCACGCCCATATCAAGCCAGAGCTTGATTGCATCTTTGAAATATTGGTCGATGGTGCTGTTATTGTGATTCAGATCAGCCAGGTCATAGAGGTTTTTGTAGATACCATTCTCCAGGGAGGAAAAATCGGAGCCGCCGTTGTGATGGAAATATCCATTTGTATCATTTGTGTATCCGCCAACAAGATTACCATTATCGTACAACTTGCCATTCTCAGCAAAGGACGTATCGGTTTCCATGGCAGGAGACGTATGGTTCGGTGCAAAGTCAATTACGATCTTGATGCCTTTGGCATGAGCGGTTGTAATCAGATTTTGAAAGTCAGCCATCGTTCCGAAATACGGATTGGTCTTTTTGAAATCACGTGCCCAGTAGCCATGATAAGCTGTGTTGATTACGCCGCCATAGTTGATCGTGGCGAAGATATTCTCAACCGGCTGGGATATCCACAATGCCGTAACGCCCAGATCGCTGAAATAGTTATCGTTGATTTTGTTGATCAGACCCTGCCAGTCGCCTCCGCAATACAACTTCAGGTTGCTACATGTAGCATCGTAGGCAGCTCCGGTGGGGTTGTTGGAAGGATTGCCGTCCAGGAAGCGGTCCGTAAAGATCTGATAGATGACGTCTGTACTAAAGTTCTGCTTGTTGGTAACTGCGGTATCCGCATCGGCATAGATCGCGGAAGCAGGCAGATAGGGAAGTGCGCCTCCTGCAAGTAAACTGAGTGTCAGTGTTGTGCTGAGGAGTACGCGTTTGGCCATTTGAAACATAGTAATCCACCCTTCTCGTGAATGTAGTAGTTTAAATAAACAACTAACCTGGCTCTTGAATAATAGCGCTTTCAATACAACGGAATGATACGCAGTGGATTGAAGACTTCCCTCCTTTTGACACGCCAACAACCCCGGCATCTCCTTCGGGAGTTACCGGGGTTGTCCTAAACCGCTCTGGTTTAAAAGCATGGCCCTCGAGTTATGATCACAACGTTATCGTAAGAAATATTGGATCTTATGTCAATAACTTTTTTGAGAGCATTTATTTTCTATTTTTATGTTTACAAAAGGACGTCTGCGCATTAAACTATTCGCAGATTCACAATATAAGGGCTATGTATCCCGGGACACGTACGTGTGTTTTGGGACAACCCCGTCTCTTCTGAGGCGGGGTTATTTGTATTATGCAGTCGAATCGGGAGAAGAGAGGCGGTTGATGATCGTTGAGTACCCATTCTGTCATCGAATGTTTGGAAGGCATTCAGGCGTCACGGCTGGGCAATATCCGCAACATTTATGTGTATCTCCCGCCCGGTTACCATGAGCAGACAGCTCGGCATTATCCGGTTCTGTACGTTCATGCAGGGCAGCGTGCTTTTGGTCCATCCGGGCCAGGCAATGAAACATGGAATATGGATCAGGCAGCAGACGGTCTTATTTCTTCCGGGCAGATTGAATCACTGATTATTGTCGGCATTACGCATGTCCGTCCAGTCACGCACAACGAATTCTATCACTTCATCGCTCCGGAGAGAGAGGCCGTGAGTGTGGGATGCTCAGGCATCGACTATGAGCATTTTATCATTCATGAACTCAAACCGATCATTGACCATCGTTACCGGACGTTGCCGGACAAGGAGAATACCGGGCTGTTGGGTTCATCTGCTGCTGCACTTTGTACATTGCACATGGGGATGCGAAATCCGGATGTTTTCGGAAAACTGATCATGATGTCGCCATTCTATGTGGATGTGCAGCTGGACGAAACATCGGAAAGCGGGCTGTTGGAAGAAAACATGTATCGCTTGCCAGATGAGGTACCCGACGTTCGGATGTGGATGGATATTGGAGACACGGAAGGTCTGTTTCTGCCTTCCCAGGTCAGAAGGGTAGCTCATCAATTACTTGAACGCGGAGTCAGATCGGATGAGGACTTGGCATTTCTGGAACAGCAGGGTGCCTGTCATCAGGAAGGTGACTGGGGAGCACGCGTTCATCTCCCGTTACTATACATGTTCGGCCACGTTGGTAAACCCACCTCGCTCAAACTGCTTGGCAGGGATGTCATCGGACTACAGGGTGGAATGAGCGTGTGTATCAATGCACAAATGCACTATGAGAGCGGATGGGTTCAGAGTCTGCTGCATGGGAATTATTCTTCAAGTGACCCGGATGTAATCCAGGTTCGTTCGAGTGGAGAACTGGTGCCTGTTGGTATTGGAAGTGCATCCATTACGCTGACTATGGGGGAACTGTCTGCTACACGCATCTATACTGTGGTTCCTGAATTGTCCACTCATGTGGAGGTCTGCATTCATGCAGAGGTAGCCTCAGAGGATGGGCAGGAGGAAACGATCTATGGTGGGATGGGCATGAAGCTTGTCCGTTCCGGTATAGGTCGATATGAAGGTTGTTACCGAGTTCCGCGTGATAGTGGATTCTCCTTCCGGTTTACTCGCGGTTTCCGCCGTTTCGAGACCGATGTGGATGGCAAACCTGTTTCCAATCGGGTATTTCGAGCGACAGATGATATGTCTGTGCATTATCTAATCCAATCCTGGGGCAGTACGTCAGCCAAAACGGGAACAGGAGGCCAAAAATGATCATTCCTTCATTCGCTCCAGTGCTGGACATTCCCTATTATTATCCCTGCAATTTCCCTCTGATTCATGAAGTGCTCCATCAGCAAGGATCCATCACAAGTCTTGCACTGCTGGCGGCAAGCCGGTTGTACAGCCTTCCATCGTGCGGGGATAACGGACTGGTGAAGCCTTATTTTCACAAACTGGATTATGTAGAGCCGATCTGGGAGATGTATGGTCAGCGGGAGCTGGAAACCTTCGAGGAAGGCAAGGCGCTGATCAGGCAGCATATCGGCGAAGGTGGACTTTTTTTGGCTACAGGAACCAGTTATCATCTGCCTTACTGTGAGGATTATCAGAATCCCGAGTACATTCGCAAACACGTGAAGCAAGGCTCCCGACTGCATCTGGTAGACCATTGGATTGCCGTATATGGTATGGAAGATGAGCATGTTCACGTCTACGATCCCGTGCCCTCCAAGTATAAGGGAAAGGTTACTCAAAGGGCCTTTCATGATTTCTGGAAAGGGAACCAAAGCATACCCGAGCTTGCTCACGCGAAGCGCAAAGAAAAACTCCGAACGTTTGGCACCATGGACATTCGGGCAACTGTGCAGCTTGACTCTGCCGGGTACCGAGACATGTTGACCCAGGCGTTAACAACGCAGATTGATGAATTTCTGACAGGCCGGACGATTACACAAGGAGAGCGGAATTATTATTTTGGACATGCGGTGTCTCTGCAGCTCCTGGATACGTTACATGGGACGAAAGAAGGGGATCAGGCCAATGAAATGTTAATATCGGGTCTGTTGTTCGATATGCGATGGAGCCGGTATTTTCTTCGAGATCTTCTTCAGGAGTCTGCCTTATGGCTCGGTTCTCCACTTGATCAATATGCGAGAGAATTCAGCGACATCATTGCACGGTGGGAGAAGGCATACAATATGCTTCAGGTCAGTCGGATAAAGCAGCGTGAGCAATGGAAAGTACAGCTGACAGGTGTCATTAAAATGTTGGTCACGGATGAATGGCACTGGTATGAGTCGCTTCGACAGTCCATGCCTCAGGCAAATTGCTTTCAACGTCAGACCGTGCCAATGATTGAACAAGAACACAGGGAGGCTTTGCTTCGTATCGTAATGGATAGTTGCCGGGAGTTAAATGCATACCATAATACATCGATTCCGCTTGGTGAGGGTGGTAACGCTCCGCTATACGGACGAAATGGACAACTGGATTCGCTGGAGCTCGTGTCCTTGCTTGCTGTGGTGGAGCAGGGAATTGAAGATCGATGGGGTACAGGAATGGGAGCTGCTCTGGTGGAGATAGCTGCTGCTTCCATGCCGGAAAGTCCCTATCAGACGGTAGGCTCACTTGTTGATTATCTCGCACAACAATATTCGCCTGCTGGTGAGGAGGAAGCAAAATGTTGAACCAATTCTTGCTTGAACGATTCGCGGAACAGGGACAGCATCCTGCACTGATCTGGAAGGATCAGGAGTACAGCTATCAGTGGCTGCTGGAACAGGTTGGCATAATGGGTGAGTGGATTATAGCAGAAGGGCTGACTGGGCAACTTGTAACACTGGAGGATGACTATTCCCCATATGCAGCGGCGGCATTGGTTGCTTTGCTCGGACAAGGGTGTATCGTGCTCCCCATGGATCGGTACCTGGTTGAAGCCAAACGACAGGAATACATCGAACTGGCACAGGTGAAATGGCGGTTGGGCGTTGAAGAAGGCAAGCTGTGCATTCGGCAAACGTGTGAAAATTCTGGAGAGGTTCCTGTGTTGTTATCTACGCTGGCACAGGAGGGTGTAGGAGGACTGGTACTCTTTTCATCCGGATCAACCGGAGTGAGTAAAGCGACTGTGCATCGTGCAGATCGGCTGTTACATCGTTTTCGGCGGCAGGTTCGGCCCTTGCGAACGATTCCATTCATGATGTTTGATCATATCGGCGGTGTGAACACAATGCTGCAATCCCTGTCCAGTGGGGGATGTCTGTGTATCATTGCGGATCGATCTCCCGAAGAAGTGTGCCGGACGATTGAGAAGTTTCGTGTGCAGGCGCTGCCCGTCTCCCCAACATTCATGAATCTGTTGCTGTTGGGCAGAAACGATGAAGGGTATGACTTGTCCAGTCTCGAGGTTGTATCATACGGATCGGAAGTGATGCCTGAGTCCGTACTGGCAGCCTGGAACCGGAGATTTCCACAGATCAGAACGATACAGGCCTATGGCATGTCTGAACTTGGTATTCTGCCAACCCGCTCCAAAGAACCAGGTTCTCTGCTGTTCTCCATTCAAGATGAAGAGGTCAAGTACCGGGTGGTGGAAGGAGAATTGCAGATTCATACAGCAACAGCGATGATTGGATATCTGAATGCACCATCACCCTTCACAGAGGATGGGTGGCTGCGAACAGGCGATGAAGCTGTGCTGGAGCAGGGGTACATTCGTATTCTGGGCCGCCGTTCGGAGATCATTAACATAGGGGGACGGAAAGTGTATCCTGCCGAGGTCGAGGGTGTTCTGGAAGAGATGGAATGTATTGAAGCCGCCGTAGTTTCGGGAGAACAGAGTGGTATCACTGGTCAGAGGGTGAAGGTGACTATCCGTCTGGCTACAGAATGTACTCTCACCGATCTGCGGCGATCCATCTGGGAATATTGTCGGGACAAGCTGCCTTCATACAAGATTCCGCAGAAAATCGTAATTACACAGGGAGAACTCGTAAGTTCAAGAATGAAAAAAATCCGTAAACCGATGATGTCGATATCCTAAACGAAATAACGCTTCTCTGATTCGTTAGCCATTGAGTCCGCTTATAACGAAGCGAATAACTTGTGGTGGGATCGTTAGAATACGACGTATAAAATGTAGGAGAGGCTGCCTCTGGTCGACAATATGACCTAGGAGACAGCCTCTTTGGAGTTATATTCCCTTGTTAGCTGTATTTATATCAGGCTTCCGCAGGTTGTTTGACCTCCATTTGCAGTAAGGAGAAGCCGTATGCTTCCAGATCGAGGGTCATTTTATTTTGCCGGGATTCCACGGCATTTGATGTGTACAGATTCCGCCAAACGTTACGATCTGCCAAAGGGAGCTCAAGAGTACACGGCTCATCTCCCGCATTCAGCACAAGAAGCATGCGCTCACCCGTATGCGAATCCGATCGTTCAATGGCAAGACAAGGGTCTCCGGCTTTTGCATATACAATCTTCAGTTCCGTGCTGCGCAGTGCAGGGTGCTGTTTGCGAAGGGCGATCGTATGGGTGAAGAATTCCAGAAGTTCACGGTTCTGTTTGGTCTCATCCCATTCCATACACTTGCGGCAACCCGGATCATACCCCCCGTCAAGCCCCACTTCGTCTCCATAATAAATACATGGCACACCTGGATACGTAAGCAGCAACGTAACGGCAAGTTTCATCTTGCGCTCGTCTCCATCACATAAGGTCAGCAGTCTGGGTGTATCATGACTTCCGAGCAGATTGAAGGCAGCTTCAGTAACCGTTTGTGAATAGGCTGCAAGCAGTTTGCCGATCTCATTGGCAAATCCGAGTCCATCGAGCTTTCCGTTCACGGTGTAGTCCAATACCGAATTGGTAAACGGATAATTCATCACGGCATCGAATTGGTCTCCCTGAAGCCACATGAGCGAATCATGCCAGATCTCACCGAGCAGATAAGCATCAGGTTTGATGGCTTTTACCGTCTGACGGAATTCGCGCCAGAACTGATGATCCACTTCGTTGGCTACATCGAGCCTCCATCCGTCAATGTCCATCTCCTCGATCCAGAAGCGTCCTACCTCAAGCAGGTATGCCTTCACTTCAGGGTGTTCCGTATTCAGCTTTGGCATAAGCGGTTCAAAGGCAAAGGTATCATAAGTTGGAATGCCATCTTCCACACGCGGCGGCCAGTCTTTGATATAGAACCAGTCTGCGTAGGGGGAAGCAGCTCCATTCTTCATGACATCAACAAAAGGAGGGAACTCTCTGCCGGAATGATTGAATACCGCATCCAGAACAACACGTATGCCGCGCTGATGACAGGCATCCACAAAGGTCTTGAACTGTTCATTGGTTCCAAAATGAGGATCAACCTTCATGTAATCGCCTGTATTATATTTATGATTCGTGGTGGCCTCGAACAGCGGACAGAAATAGATGGCATTGACGCCCAGCTGGCTTATATGATCCAGATGATCAAGCACACCTTGCAGGTCCCCGCCGAAGAAGTTCACCGGTGTGGGTTCCCCTCCCCAGGGTTCAGCATTGCTGGGACTGATCGATGGATCACCATTCGCATAACGTTCAGGGAAGATCTGATAAAACACGGCGTCCTTAACCCACGCAGGCGGTTCAAAAATGTCGACCGGATTCATAAATGGAAAATCAAAAAACTCCAGTGGATGATCAGGCAGCGCCTGCTCGAATCCGCGCTCTGTCATCCAGACCGATTCCTCTCCCTGAATCAGTTGGAAGCCATACCGTAATCTGCGATAGGGAGGTGAAGTCTCGGCTTCCCAATAATCGAACATCTCATCCCGGGCAAAGATGCGCATGGGGATGTGCGTAATCGTTCGATCCCAGGCATATTTGTCCCCGGTAATGGCAATCACCGCATCCAGATCATCACGTTTGGAACGAAGTCGCAAATGCATGGTCGAGCGATCATAAGCGTAGGACCAATTGAGTTTGGGGCGATGATAAATGGCTTCAAGAATCATGTGAATCACTCCTCGTTAGATGATGAATTTCAGATCAATGTGGCCATGAACGCAAAAAAAGGCACAACCTCAATTGTTCACGAGGTTGTACCTTTCGGCAGCATAGCCTTTTGATTATAGTGTTATTATACGAATTAACTCAGCAAAAGAAAACACTTTTCTTCCTTAAATTTCAAATTGTTTTATTCGAAATGTAGGATGCATATCTGCAATTACTGTTTTTTATAAATCAAATCCAAGTTTATTGGCGTATGCAGAGAATTCTTTGTGAAACTTCTCGATATTTTTCTTGCCAGCAGCAATTTTGGCATTGGATTGTTTCAGGAGAGCACTGTTTACCGTTGTTTTGGAGACCGCTTTTTTAGCAAGTTGGAATCCTTCCAGCTGTGTATAGCTACCTTTGATCAAGTTGGCATGGATTTTTTTCAGCTCTGCATTTTGCGGTTTAATAAGCTTCAGCTTGGATACATATTTGGTGTAGTTAGGAATCGCAGTGTTGGTCAGTTTCAGGTAAACGGACTTGCGATTGGAAGATGTAATGTAAAATCCACCTCCCAAAGCATTAAAGGCTTTCTCCTCATATACCGACGCGGTATCCAACTGATCCAGGTAGTTCAGGAAATCTTCTTCTTCGGCTGTAGGGATCGGTTCTTGTTCGGACGTGTCAACTTCTTCATAGTATTCGTCTTCCGAATATGTAGTGGTTGAGTCATCCGCAGCTGAGGCGTAGGACCCCGCAGGTGCGAATACCCCGCCAAGCAAGACAAAACTCATAATGATTGATAGTACCCATGATTTCTTCACGTGTTAATATCCCCTATCTATAGATGTGATTTTATTCCAATGGATAATCTAACATAGTGCGACAAGAAATTACAGGAATTGTTTTACAGTAAAACCCTTGGTTGAATGCATATGAATGAATAATGTTTCACCAGCAAAAAGGGCATGCACTAGATGAAGCTAAAAGTAAGAAGAGAAATTGGTATGTTAATTAAGAAAGAAAAAATTACATATATGGTTGATGTGGAATTGGATTATATCGTTGATTTCAGAAGTGATATGGTTTGAAGTAGAATGAAAATTTTTTCCAAATAAATGCTTGTATAATGATTTCATCTCCATTACAATTCAGTTGATAATGAGATTCAATATCATTTATGAGAAAAAGGGAGACGGGTTACATCACATTGTGGCTGTTTACAACAAGTCCATCTACGTAGAAAGGTAAACCGGAAGATCTCGTTACACAGGACATGGTCCAGAAGGTTTTCCAGATGGAGTGTGAGATTGCAGTCGTCCACTGTCCGGCACACCAACCATTATCCCGCATGGAAGGGGAAGGAAGCTGAATGGAGAACAGCGTTACACTCAGCTGGCCTGAGGATCTGATGATGCAGATTTTGGCTGCGGAATATCGACTGACGAAGATCCCAAGAATTACTGTCCGACCTGTCTCAATTTAAACCATTAAGTATTTCTCTACGTGTTCCATGATTACTTCAATAATGATTCGACGAATGATTCAAGCTATATCTCTATTTTTAACCCTCCTCGTCAACGCTTCTACGTTCAATGCAGATAACAGAAACAGGCAAGCTCTTGCTTTCATTCGATCCAGAGATTGCCGCGTTTGTTGTACCTGTTATTCGATGTAACAAAACCACGCCGACATAAACTCACGTCAAAATCAATCTTATTTTTACTTAAAAGTTTATTATTGACAACAAAGAACGAATTGCCATAAAATAGATTTTATATGATATTGATAATCATTATCAATATAAATCACAATAAATATTGATGAACGTATGAGCGAGTACCTTCATTCGATCGAGGAGGATTTTCAGTGTTTCCGAAAGGGATTCATAATCTGCAAAACCGACTCATTATAAGTAAAGCAAGAGAAATGGGCATCACCTGTGAGCCACTTCTTGAGGGATGCGAAGATTTCTTGAAGCTGTCTGTAGGGGAAAAAGAGATCATCATTAACAAGACCAGATCTCATCGTCTGCCGTTAATCGCTGGACTGCTCGCGAAGAACAAGCAGGCATGTAATAAGCTGCTGCATGAACAGGGCATGCCTGTACCTTCCTTTATCGTGATTCCAGAGATGGGAAGCGAAGCAGTAACTTTTCTGAATAGATACGGCTCCATTGTAGTGAAACCGCTGGATGCGAGCAGCAGTGTGGGAGTAACGCTGGATGTGCGTACTGAAGAAGAACTGGAGACAGCCATTCATCTTGCGAGTGTCCACGGCAGCAGCATTATGTTGCAGCAATATGTAACCGGAATCGATTACAGAGTGCTGATCATCAACGGAGAAGTAGCGGCTGTAAACCAGTATCGGCCCGTCTATGTCGAGGGAGACGGAACTTCAACCGTTCGGGCATTAATTGAGCAGTTGAATCAGGAACGAATGAAGATGACGTCCATTGGTGAGTATGAAGCGTTTCCCCAGGTGGATGCAGAATCCGAACGACTGCTGGAGGTATTGCATGCACAAGGGACAACTCTGGATGAAGTTCCTGCTGCTGGTGAAGAAATCGAGCTATATGATCTCCGTAACTCAGCCGCCGGAAAAATCAGTGAATTCTACAAGGATTGTACCGAAAACATTCATCCCGAGAATGCGCAAATGATCATTCAGGCGGCCAAAACTCTTCAGATTGATGTAGCAGGGGTCGATGTTCGTTGTCGTGATATCCGCACGCCGATCTCCAGAGAAGAAGGGGGCATTCTGGAAGTGAACGCCTTGCCAGATCTGACACACCACGTCTTTCCCCATGGGGGGACAACTCGTGATGTGGTTCGGTTATATCTGGAATACTTGTGTCAGGAACAACTTGAATATAAGTCGTATAACTTATAACAACGTATAGATGACAATATATAACGAATATCAGATGACAGATGATAGATAACATCATTTATAAATCGGAACTTACCATGATTTTGAACCAATACTATGTCATATGCAAAATGCAAAACAAGAATCACAGGCAGCAGTTTCGGCTTGAATCGATTATAAGGAGCGTTAGGGCTATGTCAGTAGAGGTGCAGACGGAATATCTGAAGATGCAAAATGAGAAGGAGTCCAATGCAAGATCGTACCCCAGACATTTCCCGCTTGTCATTAGCAAGGCCCATGGGGTGAAGATTACGGATACGGAAGGCCGCGTATTCTACGACTGCCTAGCTGGTGCAGGGACATTGGCGCTGGGGCACAACCATGACACGGTGGTCAACGCCATTCGCGATGTTCTGGATCAGCAGATTCCGCTTCATACACTGGATTTAGCAACGCCGCTGAAGCTTTCATATATGCAAGAACTGTTTTCCATTCTTCCGGCAGAGATGCGAGACATAGCCAAAATCCAGTTCTGTGGTCCAACCGGAGCGGATGCAGTAGAAGCAGCCATTAAGCTGGTCAAACATGCAACAGGCGGCAAGTCCATTCTTGCCTTTCAGGGTGGTTATCACGGTTCGACCCAAGCGACGATGTCGATGAGTGGCAACCTGAGCAAGAAACAACATTTGCAAAGCCTGCTGCCGGATGTTCATTTCCTGCCGTTTCCTTATGAATACCGTTGCCCATTTGGTGTTGGTGAGGGCATGACGGCCCGGTTAAGCGCACAGTATATCGAGAACTTGCTCGATGATTGCGAGAGCGGTATTGCCGCACCATGCGGAGTCATTGTGGAGACGGTGCAGGGAGAGGGTGGAGCGATTCCAGCGGATATCGAATGGCTCAAGGAGTTACGCCGAATCACAGCAGAGCGAAGTATTCCGCTCATCATTGACGAAGTGCAGACCGGAATCGGACGGACAGGACGAATGTTTTCGTTCGAACATGCTGGAATCATTCCCGATGTAATCATCTGCTCCAAAGCGGTTGGCGGAAGTCTGCCCATGTCTGTTGTCATCTACCGGGAAGAACTGGATCAATGGCAACCTGGTGCACACACAGGTACGTTCCGTGGCAATCAACTAGCCATGGCAGCGGGACTTGCGACACTTCGTTATATTCGGGAACAGGATGTTTTACACAACGTACATCTGCGCAGTGAGCAGTTCATGAATCAACTGAATGCATTGAAAGAGCGGTATGCAGAGATTGGTGATGTGCGAGGCAGAGGATTGATGATTGGCGTTGAGGTGGTTGATTCAATGGGACGGAAGGATCGTCTGGGACATTATCTGCCTAATGGTGCGCTGGCTGAGTCTATTCAGCGTGAATGTTTCAAGAATGGATTAATTGTGGAACTGGGCGGGCGTCATTCAGCTGTTGTTCGTTTTCTGCCTCCGCTGAATATTACGGAGCAAGAAACGAATGCAATCCTTGCGATCTTTGAGAAATCGGTGGCTGAAGCGATTGCCTTAGCAACGTCCGCATGCTGAAGCTGTCCCTGATGAAAAGGCATGCAGTATTACTCGCGATTCTGATCGGTGCTTTTTCGCTGGTGCTGACCAACAGTGCATTCAACCTGCTGCTGCCTTATTTTGTGCAATATTATCAGATCTCTACGACAGCAGGAGGATGGATCATCGCCCTCTACATGCTAGCTATGACGTTAACGATGCCGCTGGCTTCCTTAATCGTAGACCGATTGGGCCGTAAGCAGACGTATATGTTGGGCATCAGTTTATACGGATTGTTCTCGGTGGCAGGTGCGTTGTTTTATCACTCCATCGAAGTACTCTTGCTGGTTCGTTTCATGCATGGCGTTGCCGCGGGACTGATGATTCCGTTATCACTTGTGTTGCTGTTTGATGTATACGGACCAGAGGTGCGAGGACGAATTACAGGAGCGTGGGGTTTGCTGCTTATGTTGGCTCCGGCTGCAGGGCCTACGCTGGGTGGATTCATCATTCAGTATGGACGGCTTGAAATGCTGTTCTGGCTTAATGTGCCGCTGGCTATATTCTCGTTCATCGGGTGCGGTCGAGTCATTCAGACCTATATCCCTGCACGTAGGAAAAAATGGCATCCATCCAGTGTCATAATGCTGATCTGCGCTGTAGGTGCCCTTAGTCTGGGGGTACAGTTGTACGCAAGTCCTGTCGTGGCAGTATGGGTACCTTGGATGCTGATTGCGCTTGGTGTGGTGTTGCTTATTCGTTTTGTCCAAACCGAGAATGGTCGCAAGGAACCACTGATCCGGTACCAGTTACTGCGGCGTAATGCCGTCTTTCCACTGACCGTGCTGATCTCGACCATTCAGGATTGTGTCATGTTTGGCGTGATCTTTGCATTGCCGTTATTGTTCCAGGACGTCTTCCACCTGTCGCCGGCCCTGTCCGGTGCGTTGTTCATTCCCTTGTCGATCTGTACAAGTCTGTTCATGTGGATTGGCGGCAGCTTGCTGGATCGTGGTCGGTCCATGCATTTTATCGCATGGGGTACGTTGCTGGTGTCCATATCGATCTTGTCGTTTGCGGTTCTGCCGATGGGAGCATCGATCTGGATCATCGGTATGCTCATGGCGTGCCGCGGAATTGGCGTTGGTCTGTCAGGCATGAGTATCTCGGCTATTGGTCTGCAAGCCTTACCGGATGAAGACATGCACGAAGGGTCGGTGTTATCAACCACGATTGAGCGTCTGGCTTCTTCGTTTGCGGTGATGGGCATGACCCTGTATTACGATATGCGCTGGCAATGGCTTGCCGGGGCAGGAACGTCCTTGGAGATGGCAAAATGGGGGGCGCTCAAAGAGATCTGTATCGGACTTGGCTGCGCCATACTGCTTACACTTCCCCTGGTCATACTTATAACCCGAAAGAAGGTTGGCATCATTGTTCGAGATGGAAAACAAGCTCCGGTCTGAGGCTGAGCAGCAGGCCCATGAACATTCGTGCAAGCTGTTGCTGAACTGTTACATACGTGAGCTTGCGCTAGAGAAAGAAAGCGATATTCGGATCAATCCAAATACGCTGTCGTACACTGTTACTTTTCAAGCTAGTAGGGTGAAGGTGACAGGACGCTTGTCTTATTATTCTGCCATAGGGGAGCATGAATACCTCAGCATGGAATCTGGCGGGGAAGCGGTGCATTATCACGACCTGGTTCGTTGGATCACATCTGAGCTAAGCGGGAATGGGGAACAGGGAGCGAGTTTGGATCAACGTGGAATGTTGAAGAGTGCGGTGGAAATGAAAAGTTCACTTGAGCTGGAGAATATACATCCATTGGGTGAAAATACGAACCGTGTCGAGGCGGCGTATGCCAGAGATTTTGCACAAAAGGTAGATAACAGTGTGCGTAACCTTACCTTGTATATCGAACAAGCAGCGGGTCTCGACATCCACGACTATCGCACATCGGAACAGTCTTTGTTGGTTGGTCATCCGTTTCACCCGTTCCCGAAGAACTCCAAAGGCTTCAGTGAGCAGGATGTGCAGAAGTACAGTCCGGAGTTACGGACATCATTTCAACTCTGTTATATCGCCGTGAGGCAGGATGTCTATATGCAGGAATGGGTCGATGACGAGGCGGCAATGGATTTGCATGACCTCCTGCGGAGTCATATGGAGCCTATTTTAAAAGGAAAGAGTGAAATGTATGGGCTGCTTCCCGTCCATCCATGGCAATACGCATACATATCACGGTTGTCCGAGGTACAGCACTATATTCGAGATGAAAAATTAATTTTGCTCGGCAGTGCGGGGCCAATCGTCTATCCAACTTCTTCTGTCCGTACAGTCTATATTCCGGCATGGAACTGCAATATCAAGCTGTCACTGAACATGCAGATCACCAACATGATCCGCACCAACAGTGCTGAGCAGATGCGCAGAACACTGGATGCCTCCAGATATGTCAGGCAGCATGACTGCTTCGGTGCTGAACCGAACACCCATATTGCGTATGAGACAGGTGTAGCGACTTGTGCTTTTGAAGATGAAGAGTTAACCAGTCTGTTTACGATAGCTTATCGGCCCGTTGAGTTTGACGTCGAGAATACGTATGTCTTATCCAGTCTGGTTGAAGCACCGCTTCCTGGGATGCGGTCGCGACTGATGACGATGCTGGGTGATGGACGTGACATAGCTGAGCGCTGGATGGATCGTTATCTGGCATGTTCTCTGCTGCCGATTGTACGGGCGGCGGGAGAGAAAGGCATTCACTTTGAAGCCCATTTGCAGAATACGCTTGTGACATTAAAGGATGGCATGCCTGTGGACTTTATCGTCCGCGATCTGGAAGGGGTCAGTGTGGATGAGGAACTTATCCGTGAGCAGGATCGTGCTGCGTCCGATTTATTATTTTATTCGCGAGAGAACGCCTGGTCGCGGACATCGTACTACTTTATCGTCAATCATCTGGGTTCTCTGATTCATGTCCTGGCGCGAGATGTGAACGTTCCGGAGGAGCATTATTGGAAGCAGGTACGTAAGGTACTTGAGGATGAACTGGAACGAACGGGCAATGCGTATGTACGGCATCTGCTGACTACGGAAGCATTCCTGGCCAAGCAAAATTTGGTGAGTTGTCTAAGGGGTATCAGCCAGACTCCGGTTTATGTGCCGGTGAGCAATCCAATGAAACGAATAGGGAGTGAAGTGCGTGGGAGTTGTGGGATACAGGGCTGAAGCAGGCGGCAGGACAGAAGCAGTCTACGTGGGTGTACAGGAACGGATCATGCGGCAGACGCTGGAGGCGATGTGGTTCGAAGGCATTTTGGACAGTGATGTGAGTGGAAGCGAATGGCGAACCAGCGGCCTTACATCTTCCGGCGATTCTGTGGCGTACACGTGTGAAGCCGAGCGGAAGTTTTCATTTGGCCGGGTGAAGGTGAAGAAGGGTTCGATTCAAAGGGAAGGCGTACCTTGCACCGATCTGGATCTGTTTTTGGAGGAAATCGTGCTGAACTCATTGAAGGGTGCCAATGTGACGGCTTTTATTCAGGAACTGCTCGAAACGATGGCAAAAGACAGCCAGTGCCGGGCGATATTACCCTTGAACATTCCGCGTGAAGATCGGCATTATGATGCGCTTGAAAGTCATATGACCGACGGTCATCTGTATCACCCGAGTTATAAGTCGAGGTTGGGATTTTCTCTGAAAGACAATCTGGCCTATGGCCCTGAGTTTAACTCTGAAGTTGCATTAGTCTGGGTGGCGGTGAAAAAAGAACTCGCTCAGATCGCTGTATCCGAGGGCTATAGCTCGGAAGAATTGGTAAGGCAGCATCTGACCGCGGAGGATGTACAGCGATATCAACACATCCTGCAACAACAAGGTCGAACGGGCATAGGTGAGACGGTCAACTTATATGTGGCGGGTGCAGGTCAGTTGGGGAGCAGTACCGAAGTTCGTGAGGGCGTTGGAGAGACAAGCCAAGCGAAGCTTCATGGGGCAGTTCGTGAAAAAGGTGAAACAGTCCGTAGCCCGGGCAGAGAAGGTAGCAAAGTTGATGGGGAAATAGCTTCTGACGCGGGTGATCGATATGTGTTCATTCCGGTTCATCCATGGCAGTGGGAGCACCAGTTGGAGTCGGTATTTGCCCGTCAACTGATGGATGGAGACATCGTGTATCTCGGTCCATCGTCTTCGCCCTATCGTGCACAGCAGTCAATCCGTTCACTATCGAACCGGGTGAACTCGGAAGCCCCTTACATTAAGCTGGCTCTCAGCATTACCAACACGTCGAGCACACGTATTCTGGCACAGCATACAACCCAGAACGCACCGTTGATCAGCGATTGGCTGGATAATCTCGTTCGTGAAGATGAGCTGTTGCAGCAAGAGCAGTTTGGCATTTTAAAAGAAATCATGGGACTGTCGTTCCGTTATGAGCAGTTGCCTGCAACGCAGTATGGACGGGCCTACGGTACACTCGGAGCCATCTGGCGGGAGAATGTATCGGTTCACCTGAAGCAAGGTGAGACGGCGTGGCCGCTGAATGCGCTGATGTTGGTACAACCGGATGGTGTTCCATTTATCCAGAATGCTGTAGAACGACATGGTGTGGAAAAGTGGAGCGAGGCTCTCGTTCGCACGGTTACACTGCCGATTATTCATCTGCTCTATGCACACGGGATTGCGCTGGAGTCTCATGCTCAGAATATCATTTTGGTACTGGAAGACGATCTCCCGAAACGAATCATTATCAAGGATCTGCATGATGGTGTCCGCTACGTACCGGATCAACTGTTACACCCGCAACAGGCACCGAAGCTGAACCCCGAGCCGGAAACTCATCGCAAGTTCAATCGGTATTCTTTCATCTATGCGGGAGATGTGTCGGAAGTCCGTGACTATACGTATGACGCATTCTTCTTTATCTGCATGACGGATATTGCGTTGGCCTTTGAGAAGTTTGGATTGTCAGAGCAGTCATTCTGGCAGCTATGCGCAGGTGTAATTGTGAATTATCAGAAGCAGCACCCGGAATACGCAGAGCGGTTTGTTGCATTTGACCTTTTTGCCGAAGATGCACTGATCGAAGAGATGACCAAGCGCCGTCTGTATGGGGATGGGGAGTTGTACTTCCGTAAGGCGAGCAATCCACTCAAGGTATCGAAGGATGAACTGGAATCACAGGGAACGCCCGAATTAAAGGGAATCATCGAATGAGAATTAATACGCTGAAGGAAAAAATTGCACGGAAACAGCCGGTGTATGGCCTTTTTGTATCTATCCCGCATCCAATCATCATTGAGATGATCGGGCATGCGGAATATGACTTTGTCATCATTGATCTGGAACATGCCACAACATCCATGGAGTCGATAGAGGAATTGATCCGGGCGGCGGAACTGGTCGGCCTAACTCCATTGGTACGTATCTCGAAGGTAGAGCGAGCGGAGATTCTTAAAGTGCTGGACTGTGGCGCCCAGGGCATCGTTATTCCGCATGTCGAGCAGCTGGAGCAGGTGGAAGAAGCGGTTCGTCACGCCTACTATCATCCGGTTGGCATGCGGAGTCTGAATAGTGGTCGTCCTGGTGTATTCGGGAAATATCCGCTCACGAGATACATTGGGGAAGCGAACGAACAAGTGATGATTGTCCCCATGATTGAAAGTGCAGAGGGCGTTCGGCAAAGTGCACAGATTCTGTCTCATCCTCAGGTGAGTTTTGTATTGGAAGGGGCGGCGGATCTGTCGCAATCCCTCGGCGTGCCATGGCAGACCGAGCACCCGGATGTGAGACGTGCGCTGGATGAATTGCATGCTACCGCGCAGCAGTGCGAAGTACCTTATGCTACGGTCACGAGAGGCGTGGAAGACATGGCGCTCTGGGCTGAGCGGGGAGTACATATATACGTGCTGGGTGATGATCGGAATACGGCGTTTCGGGCGTATGCCCAAAAGCGGAATGACTACAGAAATGTGGGTGGGCAGATATGAAACCGAGTGTATGGCATGCGATTGATGAACTACAACGCGGGATGGGAGAACCGGTATGTGCGTACGTCTATGATCTGGCTGGCATTCAGGAACAGGTACGTCAGATGTTGGGCAGCATGCCCCGGAACACACAATTGTTCTACGCGATCAAGGCGAATCCAGATCCACGCATCATTGAGGCGTTGCTTCCATTGGTAAAGGGCTTTGAAGTGGCTTCCATCGGAGAACTGCTCAAGGTAAAGGCTGTAAGTCGAGAGGTTCCGATTCTGTTTGGAGGTCCGGGTAAAAAGGAGAACGAGCTACGGTTAGCAATCGAGAATAACGTGAGTTATATCCATGTGGAAAGTCTGCTGGAGCTGAGGCGCATCATTGCGATTGCGAGGGTGCGAGCGATGGATCAGGAGCAGGCGCAGGGGAGCAGGCAGAAGCAAGATTGGGAGGAGGCGTATGAAGGCAAGCACATGCGAGGACAGGAGCAGGCACAGGAGGACAAGCATGAGCATTACGACGGTCAAGCGCAGGAAGTGCGCATTCTGCTCCGAATCAATCTTCGAAGCAGCACGTTACCCCGGACGAAGATTGTCATGGGCGGTGGGCCAAGTCCTTTTGGCATCGATGAAGAGTCGGTGGAAGAAGCGATCGAACTCATTCGTGTGGAAGGCGCGGGTATTGTTCGGTTGAGCGGGTTCCATTTTCACTCTTTGTCCAACAATATGGACGCCAGACTGCACGCCGAGATGATTGAGCTGTATTTGCAAAAGGTAGAGCAGTGGCAGCACCAGTATGGTCTTCCTGTGGAAGTGGTGAATGCAGGAGGTGGATTCGGGGTGACGTATGATGGAAGTCCCGGATTCGATTGGTCGCTGTTTACTTCCCTGCTTGAACAAAGTGAAGCCAGACAACGCCTTGCCACAAGTGGAGGCGAGTTGTATTTTGAATCGGGTCGACTGCTTGTGGCAGACCATGGGTATTATGCCGCAGAGGTTACGGATATCAAAACTTCTCATGATCAGCATTTTGCCGTGTTAAGAGGAGGTACGCACCACAATCGTTTACCTGCTTCATGGGGGCATAACCACCCGTTTCAAATTATGGAGACGGACCGTTGGAAGCATTCATTTGCCCGTCCAGAGGTAAGAGATCATCGAGTCCATATCGTAGGTGAGCTGTGTACACCCAAGGATCGCATGCATTCTGATGTGGAGGTAGCACTGCTGCGGGTGGGAGACATTGTTTTGTTTGAAAAGTCCGGAGCTTATTGTTGGACCATCTCGCATCATGATTTTCTGGGACATCCGCACCCGGCATTCCATTATCTAACGGAGGACAATAATCATGTCAACACTGATGAAGCGTTCCAGTCTGCAAGCCGCTGAACGCCGGATTATGGCGGATCTGATGAATTCATTTTTGGCCGAGCAATTACTCCCACTGGAGGATCACCCATTCATTGATTTTGCCGCAGCACCTGCACCGTTCAGACGATTGTATAAGGAATATGACGGCGAGGAGCAGAGACAGAATGGTGCTTCTAACATTAGATTGCATACGCAAGGCGTATTGTGCCTGATTGAAACAGGAGTAAGACAAGCGATTCAGTGGGTTCAGGGTTCAGCAATCTACGAAGAGAAAGCAGATGGAAACTGGGTTCTCCTTGATTCTCCGGCAGAGGTTGGACGTGCGGTGTTACAGAGGGCTTTGTCAGATGAAGACTATAGGCAACCCGGAGTGGCGGATTTCCTGACTAGTCTGGATATTGCTGTAGAGCAGTATGCTCTAGGCTGGGAACAAGTCCAGTATCTGTCCGCCAGCGTTCCGGCGACTGCTTATGAGTGGTTTATCAAAGGTGAACGTGTTGCTGCATTGCGGGATCGTCCATTCCACCCATCGTCCAAAGCCAAGGTGGGGTTCAATGCAGAGGATGTCACACAGTATGCAGCGGAGTTCGGGAAGGCGATTTCGCTCCGCTGGATGGCTATCCGTCTGGATGACGTGCAGCAAGGTTGCGAAGATGGACTGTCCATTTTGGACGTGTTAGACGATGTTCAGCGCGGAGTTTTGGAAGACGAGTTTGCCCAAAAAGGGATCACGCTCTACGAATATCTGCCGATGCCTGTTCATCCGTGGCAATTGGAACATGTGATTCTGCCTCGCTTCACTAGAGAAATTAAAGAGGGCAGCATTGTTGTATTGGATATAGAAGTGGGCGAAGTACAGGCCACATCCTCTCTACGCTCGATGGCTCCGTCAACCGAATCTAATTTGATGCTCAAGCTACCCGTTAGTGTGCTTTCGCTGGGGGCTGCTCGTTATCTGCCGGTGGTCAAACTGTTGAATGGTCTTGTGGGAGAACGGATGTTAAGACAGGCCGTTGCTTGTGACGAGATGTTGCAGGACAAGGTATATATGTGCGAAGAGCAGAACTGGTGGGGCTTCATGCCCGAATCCATGGGATTGTTCGACGATCATCCCCGGCATCTGGCTGCACAGATTCGTGTTTATCCCGCTGAATTGCTGAGTGAAGCCTACAAAGTCATCCCCATGGCTGCACTGAGTGTGAATCTGGAAGGGCATCATCTATTAACGGAGATTCTGGGAGATGACCTGAGCAGCGCGGATGTTCTCGACTTTTATACTAACGTAGCGACTACGTTCTATGACATCGTGATGCGTCTATTCAAGGTGGGCGTTGTACCTGAGATTCATGGTCAGAACTGCTGTCTGGTGTTACGGGATAATCAGGTAAACGGTCTCTTGTTCCGCGACCATGATTCCGTGCGTCTGCATCAGCCTTATCTGGATCAGCATGGTATTGCAGACCCTGCCTATCATATTCGACCTGGCTACTCGAACAGTCTGTATAACGAGACGATCCAGAAGCTGATCTTTTATGTTCAGTCGCTCGGGACGCAGGTGAATCTGGCTGCGATCATGGAGGCACTTAGCGAGGTGTATCACATCCCGGAAACGAAGTTATGGGAGATCACGGAGCAGGCCTGGAAGGAAGCGCTGACGCAGGTGCAGCTTCCTGAGGGTGACCGGGCTGCTCTTGCTCAAGCGATATTTGAGAGCGAGGCGTGGCCCGTGAAGTTAGTTGTCCGTCCGCTGCTTGAAGCGGATGGGGTGCCTGGCGCGATGCCATCGGGCAAAGGCAAAGGGTGGAACCCTTTTTACAAGGGATAGAGGTTGAGTAGTTAGTATAGGAGTGTAGAGAGAAGCGTGGCGGGATAAAGGATAGATATGGAACAGAGAAGGTGACCCGTTTGACGGGTTGCCTTTTTGGCTTATTGTCATTGGGAGTTGAAATGCTTGGAGGGGGAAAACGTTCAACAATCTGGCTAAAAAAACTTATGAAATGGGGGTACAGGAAAGAGACTGATGGTATAATCGGGTTATGTGTTATAGTCATAGTTGTGTATTACCGAAAAGGTTTTCGTAAAAATCGATATTTATTGTTGTAACCGTAATCATAATTTACTTCAAGAAAGTGAGAATCTACCATGAATCAGAAGAGGCTTTTTAATGATGGATGGCAATTTGCGAAAAGTAAGCTGGATGTCACGGAATCTGCGGGTCTGTTGTTCGAACCGGTTGAACTCCCCCACGATTGGCTGATCTACAACACGTTGGAACTGTACGAGGATAGCATTGGATGGTATCGCAAGACGTTCCGTTACACGAAGGATGAGCAGCAGATTTTGCTTTGTTTTGATGGCGTATATATGGATTCTTCGGTGTATGTGAACGGGTTGCTGGTTGGGGAGTGGAAGTATGGATATTCTGCTTTTGAACATGAGATCACGAATGCACTGGTGGAAGGCGAGAATGAGATTGTGGTCAAAGTGGTACATCAGAGTCCGAACAGCAGATGGTATTCCGGGGCTGGAATCTATCGCAACGTGTGGCTGAAGACAAGGGACCGCAACCATATTGTTACGGATGGAACGTATGTATCTATCAAGCAACAGCCAGATGGCTGGCAGGTGGAAGTGGATACGGAACTGAACCTGGAACAGAATCAGCAGGCAGAGTTGGTGCATACGATCCGGTATGAAGGTCAGGTGGTGGCATCCAGCCAAGCGAATGTTACGGCTTCGGTGGGTGAGAACGCGGTTGTATCGACAGATAGCCAACAGATCATTGTGGAGAATCCAAACCTGTGGAGCCCAGATGCACCGCATCTGTATGAGCTGGTCACCGAACTGAAACTGATCTCGGAAGATCAGAGCGAGAAGATCATTGAGACTGTATCCCAACGTATTGGATTCAAGGACGTTAAACTTGATCCGAGTGAAGGTTTCTATCTGAATGGGGTCCATACGAAGATGAATGGCGTGTGTGAACACCATGATCTCGGGGCGTTGGGTGCTGCTTTTAACCTGACGGCACTGAGAAGAAGATTCATCCTGCTGAAAGAGATGGGTGTCAACGCCATTCGAACTGCGCATAATATGCCAGCCAAAGAGTTCATGGAACTTGCGGACGAGATGGGGATGCTCGTGGTATCTGAAGCCTTCGATATGTGGGAACGTGCCAAAACGCCATATGACTATGCGAGGTTCTTCCCGGAGTGGGCGCATACGGACGTGAAGAGCTGGGTGAAGCGTGACCGTAACCATGTCAGTCTGATCATGTGGAGTATCGGGAATGAAATCTATGATACCCATGCGGATGAACGCGGCCAGGAAGTGACTGGGATGCTGATGGATTATGTGCTGGAATTTGATCCAAAGGGCAATGCGGGCGTGACCATTGGTTCCAACTACATGCCATGGGAAAATGCTCAAAAATGTGCGGATATCGTGAAGCTGGCTGGCTACAACTACGCGGAAAAGTACTACGACCAACATCATGCAGAACATCCGGACTGGATTATCTATGGCAGTGAGACCTCATCAGTGGTGCAAAGTCGTGGCATCTATCACTTCCCGTTCGAACAGCCTATTCTGGCTGATGATGACGAGCAGTGCTCGGCACTCGGGAACAGTACGACAAGCTGGGGCGCCAAGTCGGCAGAATATTGCATTCTGGCTGAGCGGGATCGTCCGTATTCACTGGGCCAATTCCTGTGGACCGGATTCGACTATATTGGAGAACCGACTCCGTATCATACGAAGAATTCGTATTTTGGACAGCTGGACACGGCAACGTTCCCGAAAGACGCTTATTATATCTACCAGGCGGCATGGACGGATTATAAGAAAAATCCGATGGTTCACCTGTTCCCTTATTGGGATTTCAACCCGGGTCAGATCATTGATGTACGCGTGTGCAGCAACGCGCCGAAGATTGAGCTGCAACTCAACGGGTTGACGATCGGCACCTACGACATCGATCACGCCCATGGAACACAGCTATCCGGCTGGTGGAAAGTCCCTTATGAAGAGGGTGAGCTGAAGGCGATCGCTTATGATGAGAACGGTGTTGTGATTGCAACCGATGTACAACGCTCCTTTACGGATGCGAAGAAGATTCGTCTGCAGGCGGATCGGGAGCAGCTACAGGCGAGCGGTACTGATCTCATTTTCGTGGAAATTACGGTGGAAGACGAATCGGGTAATCCGGTGCACAATGCAAACAACCGCGTGCAGGTTCAGGTGTCCGGTGCCGGGCGATTACTGGGTCTGGATAACGGTGACAGCACGGACTATGATCCATATAAAGGAGTCAGCAGAAGGTTGTTTAGCGGTAAACTGATGGCCATTATCGGGGCAACGGATGAGGCTGGAACCGTACGGATCGAAGTATCTTCGAAAGGATTGGAAGGTGCCGCAGCTGAGTATGAAGTGCAGGTTGTGGATGCGACGGATGTCGATGATCAGAAACAAGTGCAACCAGTTTTCATGGTCAATGAAGAACGTCCGGTGCTGACAGGTAACGCTCAGGAGATTCCTTTGCGGAAAATTGAGATCATCAGCGAATCAGGACAGCTTCTCGATCCGTCCAACCCGGAGCTGGTCGTAACGGCCAAGCTGTATCCGGAGAACACGTCCTATCGGGACATCGAGTGGGCCGCTGTGAATGATGGGGGCATCGAATCCAACATTGCCAAGGTGGAAGTCATTCCTGCGGGAACGGATGGCAATGGAGAGAATCAACATACGGTGAAAGTATCAGCGATTGGTGACGGGGCGTTCCGACTTCGCGCTACCAGTACAAATGGTACGGATAAAACGAAACTCATCTCACAGCTGGAATTCAAGGCGGACGGTCTCGGTACAGCCTACAAAGATCCATATGGATTCATCACTGGCGGACTGTACGATTACACTAAAGGTGAGGTTGGTAACGGGAATGAACGGGGTGTAGCAACAAGTCGGGATGGGGAGACCCATGTGGGCTTCCGCAATATCGACTTTGGACCCTATGGTTCCGATACGATCACCATTCCGATCTTTGCATTGTCGAGCGAGGAGTACTTTATTCAGATCTGGGAAGGCATGCCTGACGAAGAGGGCAGCACAATGATCGCGGATGTGGTATATGACAAGGAATCCAAATGGAATGTGTACCAGGAAGAGACATATCATCTGTCCAAACGCCTGAGTGGGATTACGTCGATCTGCTTTGTATTGAAGCAGAAGATTCATATTAAAGGGTTCTCCTTCGAGCGTCAGAGTCAGGCCTTTGAACAAAATGCGGCGGCATCCTGTGACCAACTCTATGGAGATACGTTCAAAATTGAGGGTGACCGTGTTGAAGGCATCGGGAACAACGTGTCGTTGGAGTTCGAAAACATGGACTTTACGGCAGAAGGCACGTCGAAGCTTGTCATTCATGGCCATTCACCAATAGATAAGAATACAATTCATATCCGCTTCGCAGGTGAGGATGGCCAGAGTAACCAGCTGGTTGAGTTCACACAATCCGAAGGATATGAGGAGCGTGTATTTGAGCTTGAACGGGTGACAGGTGTGCAAAAGGTAATCTTTATCTTCTTGCCGGGAAGTCAGTTTGACTTCGACTGGTTCCGTTTCGAGAAGTAAGTGTGATGTAAATATAAAACCCCTTCAAGCAGGCATCAGTTCATGGAAACGTGGATCTGAATCGCTTGCGTGAAGGGTTTTTTCTTATATGTAGGTGTGGGAGAAAACATCAATGAACCTGCTCTGCTTCAACTAAGAGATCTAAGTGATGACCTATTCGGCTATAAATGTACAACTTAATATCCGTGTCTTGTAATGCAAGCAGATTGATCGTTTTATCATTATTTCTGCTGATAGATGTTTCCATAGGTTCACTTACTTCATTGACATACATCTTCACATATACCGTGTGGTTGCTGTTGTTTTCAATCGAGATGTTGGCATTTTTTCCATTGGAAGAAACCATTGTGAAGCTGCCATTGTATGCGGAACGACCTTCATGTTGAGTTGGGGCAATGAGAAGAACAGAAGTAGATGCTGGGACGGAACGCTCCATTTCATGGGGTAATCCGTTTGACTGCGGTTTGTCCGTTGAAGCTAGAGTCGCTGTATTTGCCGAATGGGTGGATTTAAGTACAGATAGAGCCAGTGCTACACCAAGCATTGTTTTTAACATCATGAAATGAACCCCCTGCTGAATGATAAAATACTCTAAAATTTCGGTTCCTGTTACCTATACATTTCTATGATTCTAAACGTTCGAAACAGCAGGAGGGTTACGGGTAAATGGAAAAATAAGAATAATGATGCAACAAAGGATAATATTGAAACGTTCCATACATGAGGTGATGGAATGAAAATTATGCTTATCTTATTGTTAGCATTCATGCTGTTAACTGCCTGTGAGGCAAATAATCCAACAACGGATGCTCCCGGAATTACGCAAGCTTTTCCAGAAATTATTGAGCCCCATAATTCAGAGCAAGCGGAGCAAAGTGGGGATGTGGTTGTGCTTCATGGAGACATACGGAACGAAGATAAGTGGGACACATTTATGAAAAATGTGGAGAAAAAACAGCAGGATCAGGTTCGTGTAACGATGTATACCATTGAAGGTGGGGCTATTATCCAGGAATTGATATACGATGGCTCAGCTATTCAAGCGACTTACGATAACTCAAGGGATCTCTATGGCTCCAAACAGGGAATGAAGACCGACACCTGCAAAGGGATCAGGACGATGAAGAGTGAGCAGGGACGTATTTTTTACGTGTTAACTGGTTGTGAGAAGGAAGAGAACCCCTTTTGGATGCCTAAGCTTTAAATGAGATGTATCCACATGCAATTTCTTAATAAAAACTGTGAAGCCGAGGCTGGCTGTGCAGGTTTTTGTAGTTATATGAAAGGTGGAAAATCGGGATTTTATCTGTACAAAGCATTGGACTCTTTATTATAAAACGCGTCTGTTAAATCATTCTCAGACTACTTCATCGCCCTGAATCTCATAACCCAACTTCACTTCATGATCTGTATAGGTTTCATTAAGCAGGGTGATGGTAAGCCCTTCTACAGTTTTGGTTTGAGTTGGGATGTTTGAATCGGGAAGTGCGGATTCTACCTTATTAGTAACAAAAAAATAAAGTACAAGCGGAAGTAGCAATATGACAAGACCAATAATGAGAGCAATGATAATATTCTTTTTGTTCAATGTGAGTGCTCCTTTCAGAGAAAAAATGTATTGAAGTGCAGTTGATCATTAATAACCAATTATATCATATTCTGGAGGAGGGATTTAATGAAGAGGTTCTGGATGTTATGTATATTAATACTCCTATTAACAGGATGTGGTCAGGACAGTAGAGAGAAAGCCATAGAACAACTAACTCAGTTTCAGAGGAATGATGCATCACTTATTGTATTTACCGACCGTACTGCGGAGCGGCCATTTATTGTTGATTTACAGACGCAATTAAATAAAATGAATAACGAGAATTTGAGGGAAGAAGGTCCAATTACTAACGTGACCTTTTATAATGTCCGTGATGAAAACAAGTTTAATTATGAGAAGATTTTTGGTCTGAAATCATATCCATACATGATCCTGTTCGAGAAAGGCCAGATCACATTGGAAACGCAGGAACCGGAAGAGATCGTTCAGTATTTTAAGAAAAAGTAAGAGTCTACTGAAAAAGCTTGCCCGAACACGCAAAATATCTGGCCAATGAATTTTTCCATCTACTGCAACTTGAACGAGAAAATGAATCCTCCGTTTGATTCCAATCGACTTCGTTGAAATTTGCGTATAATTACTACGGTCAAGTTGGCGGGTGAAGATAGAATACAACCTATTGAGATTCATCCCGATGGATCGTCTGAGTTAAACATAAAATGTGATATGCGAGGTCTTGTCTGGAAAGACAAAAGACAACTATAGCAGGACTCTTGTCTTTTTTATTGGGCTTCATTCATAGTTATTCGCACACTCTCCGAATGTGCCACTGACATATACATAGGGCATACACACTATGTGCATCGGCCTAAGGAGAGTGACTATTTTGAAGAATCTGAACAAGAGGACAGCTACCCTCAACAAATTAAGGCCCAGACGTGCTAGATTAAAATGCAAAAACAAAATTCCACGAAAACGGAAATATAAGATGATTCGTAAAGTGTGCCGAAGAAAGTACCGCTCCCTGAAGCGTTCATTAAGATTACAGAAAATGGCCCGTGACAAAAAAGTCATTGCATTACCGAGAGGGGCAGGCAGCAACCTGGTATGTCGTGAGCCGAGCCCCATGCATGCTCCGTTGAGACAACATGAATTAAAGACTGTGAGTCTCCCCGGGACGCAAGGTGTGGCAGGCGCCCAAGGTCCCGCGGGCTCTCAAGGTGGGCTGGGTCAACCGGGAGTTCCCGGAGCACAGGGTCCCGCAGGCCCTCAAGGTGGGCTGGGTCAACCGGGGGTACCCGGAGCACAGGGTCCCGCAGGCCCTCAAGGCGAACCGGGTCAACCGGGAGCTCCCGGAGCGCAGGGTCCCGCAGGCCCTCAAGGTGAACCGGGTCAACCGGGAGCTCCCGGAGCGCAAGGCCCCGCAGGCCCTCAAGGTGAACCGGGTCAACCGGGGCTCCCCGGAGCACAGGGTCCCGCAGGCCCTCAGGGTGAGCCGGGCCAACCGGGGCTCCCCGGAGCGCAAGGCCCAGCAGGCCCTCAGGGTGAACCGGGCCAACCGGGAACTCCTGGAGCGCAAGGACCAACGGGGCCCCCAGGTGAGCAAGGTCCGCCGGGTACCATACCCGGAATTGAAATCATTCCTACGGCAAACCGATACTTTTATTTTCCGGACACCGATCTGGATTTGTCGGCCTCAGTTATAATTCCAGCCACAGCATTCACAAATGACGATGGCGGCAGCATAACCGAATTTGCCGGGATTGGACTTAACAGTTTTAACAATCTTTATATCAACGGGATTGTCCAACCAGGAAACTCATATAGTGTAAGTGCTGATAGGTTGTTTTTTTCGTCACAAAACGGTGTGATCTTTGCAGGGACGCCTATTATTATCGAGGTTATTATAATAACAACCAATATCATAAATGGTTAAAATTGGTTCTATTCACCGGTTCCTTTGCCCTCACTGCGCTCGAATCTACCACATATACTATGTCAGGTAGGAGGTGAGAAACATGCCACTCGTGACACCATTTCAGAACAGTTTGAGATTTGCTGCAACCATTGGTGATGGAACCGGGACTGGAGCAACGTTTGCGATTGCTGCGACCGCTTTTACAAATGATGCGGGTGTAGCTGCAACTGCATTCCCAGGCACCTACAACTACTACAATCTTTATATTAATGGTCTTATGCAAACAGCAGATACATCCTCGGCTACGACGACTACAATTACAATCCCTGGTGGAGATGCATTAAATGCAGGGACTCCAATTGTCGTACAATTTGTAGTGTCTTAATGAAGATGTAATCATGCTGTATCGTTATCTTGTGCGACTTCTATCTGAGGGTAGAAGTCGTTCTTTTTGTACAAGACTCTCGTCGACATAACAGTATTCATTCATGCATGAATGTGCAAAAATGGTTACCAAAGGATATTGCCCAACTACCGGATAACCTCTGAGGAAATGATCCTTCCGTTTGATTCCAATCCTCACTCTCACTTGTTAAAATTTAGGTACATAAACTATGGTCAGGTTGGCGGTGAAGATAGGATGCAACGTATTCAGGTACATCCCGATGTGTTGGACGAGAAAGCTCGATTGGTCCAGCAGAAGAAACAGGAACTGGAGCGAATGGTCTGGGAACTGGAGAAATCCATCTATATGTTGCAATCCGATTGGTCGGGTGTGACCGGAGAACGTTTCTTCTGGGATTTTATGCAGGCAAAAGAAGTGTTCCCGACTACACTCGGGCTGTTGGACGAAATCCAGAAAGAGTTTACGTTTATCGCAATGAACTTCAGAACAACGGACGGCTCAGGTGAGGTTGCGCTGTACATTCCAGAAGAACTAAAGCCAAGCTTCGGCACCGGACTGGTCGATAAAGCAATTGGTGACACCGTTACGGGACTTGGTGAGATGGCAGAATCGTTCATTTATAATCCGTTTAGTACATTAACCAGTCTGGCCTATGCCATGACCGTAGGCAAAGTTGTAGACGTTGGGCGGGGTATTGGATTTGCATGGGATGCGGCTTGGGGCACAGGAACGGCAAGGTCTGACATCGAGCAGTTTGTGGATGAGCAGAAGAAGCAGCTCGATGAGAGTGGAGCAGGATATTACGGTGGAGCGATGACGGGACAGGCCTTAGCATATGTATTGTTTGGGAAAGCCTTTCGTTCGATGGATGACAAGCATACCGATCTGGGTGGATCTGGTGGGGGCAAGAAGGAGGCAGATAAAGGGGGGAACCAATTTAATGCTGCAGCTACAAAAAAGACGAATAAAGGTTTAGAAATCGAATTTGAAAACCCGTACGGTAGTATAATAAAATGGGTTGAACAAAACCCTAAAAATATTCCAAGTGCAATCGAAAGTGCGATCAATAGTAGCAATACTGGCAAAGCAATTGAAGGTAAAGTAGGAGATTTCGTTCAGGGAAAAGTTGAAGTTACAGGATTTGGGCTAAAGTTAGATAATATATCTACTGGCAAACCTGCGGGGGATATTGATGTTATGACGAATAATCAAATCATAGAGGTTAAGAAGTCAATATCTTCTGTTAAAATGGATCAAATCGATAAGTACGTTAATCCAAATAACTCTCAATTTTTTAACTACGAGGGAAGAAGGATCGTGCTTTATATCGATGAAAGTTTTGATATCGCAAATAAGCAAACAGATAAAATGATTAAAGAATTCAATAGTAAAGGTGTAACTGTTGTGAATTCACTCGAAGAGCTAGGAGGAGTATTGAAATAATGGGAATGTCATCGTTTTTATTATTCAAACGTGGAGAAAGCACGTCAGCAAGTAATTTATTGAGTACTATTAATAATATATGTATAAAAGAGAAACTATTCTTTGATAATGATGAAGAAACTTACGATAGCGAAGGTACATTAAAATATACTCGACTATATATAAGCGACACGCCATTTAAGGAGAATTATTCAAGGACTCTTAGCTTTAGTGTATATGATGAACCTTACGAATTTCAAACCGTTACTTATGACTGGGATGATACGCAAAATGAATATTTTAAAGCAGTAGTTTCTGATGACTTTGATGATAATGAGGATTTATTATTTAAATTCCTTTTTGCTTTTCTGAATGAATTCCCCGATGCAAGAGTATGGATTGAAGAAGATTGGTTTTACAATCTAGAAGATATGAAACAGATAAAGGCATCCTACAATAATGATTGGTGTTATATCAACCCCAAAAACAACATTTAAATGAAGCACAAAAATTAAGATTTAGGCACTTCTACCAGACGGTGAGTAGAGGTGCTTTTTTCTATGAAATCAAACAACTAATGAAATCTTCCACCAATTGGTCGATAATATAGAAGAAGCAATTTTTAGCTCATTATATACATAAAGAACTATCCACAACCATCCTACACCCACACGAGGTACATTCATGAAACAAGGCATATATGAACAGCTTATCAACACCATCACCAGGCAGGAGATTTCTGCGCTGGACCCGGATGTGTATAACATTGGGACCGAGAAGCTGGATGCAGAGGAAGCACGTAAATTGCTGTCCACGTATTTGGCGGCGGTGACCCGACGAGCGCTCAAGATTGTACGGGAACAGACGGAAGATAAGACGGCAGTGTTGGCGCAGATTCGAACGTGTAATGAGATTATTGCTACCCTGAAAGGCACGCTGGGGGAAGAAGAGTACAACGAATTGCAACTCGATGAGCAGGGGGAAGTGTTGACCCATGTGTATTCCAAGCTGAACAGCATTCGTGCGGTCCGGGGTACACGAATCGTTCGTCCAGATACGCCGATCTCCCAAAGCTCGTTATTCACAGGTGCAAAGTCCGAACCGAGTATGTTATTGGAGCTGCAAAAGGAGATCGTGACCGCCGATCGGATCGATTGGCTGGTGTCATTTATTAAATTCAGCGGGCTTCGCCTGCTTCTGGAACAGCTTCAACAATTCACAGCGGGCGGTGGGAAACTGCGGATCATCACGACCACCTATATGGAGGCAACCGACCTTAAGGCTATTACCGAACTGAGCAAATTACCTAACACAGAGATCCAGATTTCCTATGATACCAAAGTGACCCGGCTGCACGCTAAAACGTACATTTTTCACCGCGATACTGGATTCACTACAGCCTATGTCGGCTCCTCTAACTTGTCCAACCCGGCGCTAACCAGTGGTATGGAGTGGAACCTCAAGGTGACGGAGAAGGACTCACTCGATGTGCTGCGCAAGATTGAAGCGACCTTCGAGAGTTATTGGAATGACCGTGAATTTACGCTATATGTAGCTGAAGATGAAGGCAATGAGGCACAGCTGAAGGCGGCTCTGAATCGTAAAAAAGATCAATCCAACCACTTTCACCTCGACATCCAGCCTTACGATTATCAAAAGGAAGTGCTGGAACAGCTGGACGCTGAGCGTACGCTGTACGGACGAAACCGCAACCTGATCGTCGCCGCCACAGGCGTTGGCAAAACGGTCATCTCTGCCTTTGACTACAAGCGATTCCGGGCAAGCCATGCGGAAGCCAAGCTGCTTTTTGTCGCCCATCGGGAAGAAATCTTGAAGCAAAGCCGGGACACGTTCCGGTATATCCTGAAGGATATGAACTTTGGCGAGCTGCATGTCGGGAATCATCGAGCAGAGGCGCTGGATCACTTGTTTGTTAGTATTCAGAGTCTTAACTCTATGAAGCTGACGGAGGTCACTAGCTCAGACTATTACGATTACATCATTGTGGATGAATTCCACCATACCGCTGCACCTTCATACCAGAAGCTGTTGTCCCATTACGAACCGCAGATTCTACTCGGACTCACTGCTACGCCTGAACGGATGGATGGCAGAGACATTACCGCCTACTTCGATCATACGATTGCCGCTGAGATCCGTCTAACCGATGCCATTGACCGGAAGCTACTGAGTCCTTTTCAATATTTTGGCGTCACCGATACTGTCGATCTATCTCAGGTGAAGTGGTCGCGTAAAGGCTACGATCTGAACGAACTGGAGAAGCTCTATACCCATAACAAAATCCGTGCCAACCAGATCATCCAAAGTCTGAACAAATACGTAACCGATCTGGACGATGTGAAGGGGCTTGGGTTCTGCGTAGGGGTGGATCATGCAATGTATATGGCAAAAATATTTAACGAAGTCGGCATTCCATCCATAGCCCTGCATGGCGGGTCGAGCGAACAGGAACGTCATTCTGCGAAAGGACAGCTGGTGAACGGGGAACTGCGCATGATCTTTGTCGTGGATCTGTACAATGAGGGCGTGGATATCCCTGAGGTGAACACCATCCTGTTCCTGCGTCCTACCGAAAGTCTGACCGTATTCCTGCAACAGTTGGGACGTGGACTACGGATGGCGGATGGCAAAGAGTGCTTGACCGTGCTCGACTTCATCGGGCAAGCGCATCAGGAATACAGGTTCCAGGATAAATTCCGCGCCCTGATCGGCGCTACTAAACATTCCATCTCGTACTACGTTGAGAATGGATTTTCGAACTTACCACGCGGCACGTTTATTCAATTGGAAAAGCAAGCGAAGGAATACGTCATGCGCAACCTCAAGCAGATGAGTCGTAATCGTAGAGCTTTGATCCAGAAGCTGCAAACGTTCCAGCAAGACACCGGACTGCCCCTGACCTTGGCTCATTTTGTGGAACATCACGGGATGACACTATATGATTTGTATGGTGGACGTACGGGGAGAAGGTATTTCCGGGGTATGTTGGCCGAAGCCGGACTGACAGAGCCAATCGAGAGTGAGCAAGATGAGTACATCCGCAGACTTCCGTCTGTGCTGACGATCAACTCCCGAAGCTGGCTGACGTTCCTGATCGACTTTATTGAAAAAGGGAAAGAACCGACCAACGCTGATGAACAACGCATGTTGATTATGTTCTATTACACTTTCCACCGGGCCGCGCCTGAGAAACTAGGGTTGAGCAGCATCGAAGAGGGTGTGCAGCGTGTGCTGTCTTGTGAAGCATTCCGAGCAGAGCTTGTGGATATTTTCCAATACAATCTGGCTCATCTGCGATTTGTGGATAAAAGCAATTCGTTCCCGTACACTTGTCCACTGGATATCCACTGTATGTATTCCATGGACCAAGTGCTTGCCGCCTTTGGTTATTGGAATGCCCAGCAATCGCCCACCTTCCGTGAAGGCGTGAAGTATTTTGCAGATGAACAGACCGATATCTTCTTCATTACATTGAACAAATCGGACAAAGATTTCTCACCATCTACGCTGTATGAGGATTATGCGATTAATGAGCGGCTATTCCACTGGCAGACACAGAGCCGAGTGTCGGAGCATACGGCTACGGCGCAGCGATATATTCATCATCAAGAGACAGGTAACCGGATTTTACTGTTCGTGCGGGAGTATAAGGAGGAGCATGGCTATACATCTCCATTTGTCTTCTTGGGGGAAGCCGATTATGTGAGTCATGAGGGGAACAAACCGATGAGCTTTGTATGGCGACTCCGGGAAGAGATGCCTGCGAAGATGGTGGCGGTGGCGAATAAGTGTATTGTTTGAAAACTAGCAGTATTAGAATATGTATGGAGGCAAGGTCATGTGGGATAGAATTTTGGATGCACAATTTTTATCTAAATTAGGCGGAGTGGGCGGGATTATTGCTCTTCGTAGCTTTATGCGGACTTTTTTAAGAAAGATCAGGTAATTACTTCTTTAATTTCTTCCAAGTTCGAGTAGAGAGAAACCCTATCAATCCATAAATGGACGGATAGGGTTTGCTGTTTTACATCAATACTCCTTTAATAACATTTTTGGCAACACGAATATTATCAGGAGAAGAATCTCTTAGCAGTTGTACAATTTCTTTGATTTGTTTCTCATCTTCAGTTACCTCAAACTCTTCTTCTATATAAGCAAATAATTGAATCAAATTAACATCCAGTGACTCAGCAATCTTTGCCAAGTTCACCAAAGAAACATTCTTTTCTCCACGTTCGATCTGTCCTATGTATGAAAAATGAAATCCACCTTTTTCTCCGAGGGATTCCTGTGAATACCCTCTTTCTTTGCGTAGTGCGCGAATTCTTGCTCCGACCAGCTTCAAAACTTCTCTGTCCTCGTTCATGGTATTCACCTCTCTATGTTCAAAAGTGTAGACAAGTTTCCTCAAGGTAAACACCAAACGAAGAATACAAATAATTTATTTGATTACTATATGTATCAATTTATTGTATAATACTGGTATTAACTCTTTGGAGGGATGACAATGGCAAGAAATTGGTCCATAACCGAAGCACATTGTAATCACCAAGTAGATTTTACCCCACGTTTGCAAGACCTTGATATCTCCACACAACCTAGGTCCAAACACATTCCTGCTTACCATATGCTACGTACCACAATAATGGCCTATCACCAACATGCTAAGTATCATCTCAAACTTGCCACCATCATGCGTAATCACAATCAGTTTAAAGCCTGCCTAATTCTATGTGATTGGGCTCTAGCCTCCATGATTAAGGCGCTTTATACCCATAAGTATCATTCAGTTCATCCACCCAAAGAACTCACCATGAACGAAATCTTGCCTCTAGTGCATACGGACAATGAACCCGGATTGGATATCGCTTTGTTCATCGGCACGATACAACATATGTCATCTTTAGAGGAATGCCAAGAGGATCAATATTTAGACCTTAATAACATCGAAAAGCTTCTTCAACGAACAGAAGAGATATTGGACGAGTTAGCCACTCGATTGAAGGATGATTTATCAGAGTAAGATGTTTTTTTATTGATCATTTGGGTTAAATGTTTGATTTATCTGTGTTACGCTTACAAAATGATATCATCCAAATAAAGGATATATGTTGCAGAGATTACAAAGGATTTTCTTTGCTTTGCATCGGGAAAGTAGGTGTACATCTTGAAAAGAGTAATTGCTATCGCGTTTTTCATATTATCTATATTGGAATTGGTTACTCTAATCCTAATTGGTAAAAGCATGATGACTGGGTATATGGAACCGAGTACGTTTAGCGGGATAATTTCATTCCCACTAGGCGCTACGTACCTCTCGATCTGGATGTTCTTTTCACGGCAAGAGTTTACCGGAGGACGAGTCGCGGCACAGATCAGTTTTACAGCGGCATTGTTGACGGCGTGCCCGTTGGTGTGTTTGTTGATCATTTTCTATTAAATGAAGAGATTAAGAAGATTTCCTTTGAATTAGGACCTATGAAGTACGTTGTTGGAAATATTGTTATGGTGAGAAAGGAAAAATCAGGATGTTAGAAGGATGTATATACACGAAGCTTCTGCTAACATGGTAAAATCCTAATTCTAACGGCGGAGAATAATATGAGTACAATTAAATTAACACCAGAGCAACTGTTGCATGTATCTAAACAGATTGAGCAAGGCAGGCAGCAGTTGGAAGGTATACGTAATGACCTGACTGCACGGATCGGATTCATCCAGTCTCAGTGGGCGGGAGCAACGCAGGAACGGTTTTTCTATGATTTTCAGCAGTCACGTTCAGTACTTGATCGAGCACTGGAAAGTATGGTTAAGTCATCCCAAGATCTGTTCGCGATCGCCGAGAGATTCGACCAAGCAGATCAGGAACAGGTGAGCTTGGGAGCCGTTGCTGGACAGATTGCTGCCCATATAATGATGAACCATAATATAAGTAACACAGAAGAACAAAGACGAATGGTATATAATCCTTTGTTTGGAGTTAACATGCCTGCGAGTGAAGCGGAGGATGGTATGCCAGGGCAAAAGGAGTTTGTTAAGTATTGGGAACAGGGTGGCACCTATGAAGAAATGAGAGCTGGACCGAAGCAACCGGAGTCTGGCGGTGTGGATATATATGATGAACAGATTAGCGCATTTAAGGAAGGTCATCATCCCGTAACTGGAGAATCCATACCTGCATGGCAAGCAGCAGTTTCTATAGGAGGTTTACAGGCTGCTAAGCTCGTGTTGGCTTTTTCAGGAACGTATAATAAGGGTTATAAGGTTCCGAAAGAAGGATTGAAGTTTCCGAACTCTAAACATGAAGTATCACCCGGAGGTTATCTATCTAATTCTGATAACGTGATGAAGAGTTCTAACGGAGGGAGATGGGGAGCACAAGATGTGCACCAGTATACTCAATACAAACAAACTCTTCTAAAAAAAGATGTGATGTCCAATTCGGAAGTTATAATTAGAGGCGAGAATCTATGGGATGAAAAGGCTAGAAAAACGTTAACAAGCAATGGTAGTAAAATAGAGGATTGGGCAAAAATGACATCCAAACAACAATATGAGACTCCCTATGGAAAGGGAGAAGTTCACTTCTACCAAAATCAAAAAACTGGAGAGCTGAGCACTTTTGACTTGAAGTTGAAAGTATCCAAACCTAGGAAGCTTAGGGAGGACGAAGATGACTTGTTTTGGATCATTGATCTAGATGGTAACTTTAACATAACTGGAGTGAGATGATGAGAGTACAACTTAAAAATAAATCGGAGATGCAAATAGATATATCTATTGATAAAAAATATACAGTATTTGAAATAGAGTCTATTCCGTCTGGAGAGCAGTATTACAGAATTGAAAATGATGCTAATCGGATTCTTTCTTATGATGCGACACTATTTAATGTGATCTCAGACAAACTTAGTGGTGAATGGATTGTATTAAATAAGCCCAATCAATCATCTACTAGACTGCCCGAGGAAATTGCATATTTAACCTTCTGGGAAGATTTCTACAATGATGAACCTAATGCGTTACGTGCATTCAAGCAAGTCAAATCCAGAGTATACTTAGAAGAATTAGAAGCTTCCGAGATAACAAATATTCTGGAGAGTGACAATCATGATGAGATTCATTTTGTCCTTAATGCATTTATAAGAGCTAAATGTGGAACTTATACGAAGGAAGTAATTCGGTTTGCAAAAACAAAGCTGAGTGATGATCTTTATTCAGAAGATGATATTTTATGGACTGCATTCAAATATTTGAGTTTATTTCAAGAGGAAGATATTAACGATTTCTTTGTGTACTACCTGACCAACATCGAGCTAGGGAATGATGATTTAACCGAAATTGCCAGTAACTACTTCGCATCATAATAGGAGTGGTGGATGGACGATCCATGTAAGTCCTATAACCAAAAGTTATTGAGCCGGCTGATATATCCATCTACAATACCGAATTATTGTCACATTGGAATTACATGAAAAGATTATATGATGTAAGAAGGTTTGGCTATGGACTTCATGGAAATGATTTTAATTGATTTTAACAAAAACAATTTAGATCAATTCATTAAGAATGATTTAAACATTCAGGTGGATCAGATCCAAAGTTCTCACTTTTATGATAACCGTAGTGAAAACGATATTGGATTTCAGCAAATAGAAAGCCTTGAAGAGATTCTTTCTCCTAAGGGAACGGGGAATATATTATTATCTCAGCTTAACCTAGGTCATACCTATAACGACGTGATGATTGTATTTTCATTCGATGAGGAATCTGGAGATATCGTTATGAATTTTCCTGAAGAGGAATTGTTCAGCGGAGAAAAACCAGAGACGATGTTAAAAGCTCAGAAATTAATAGAGTATATTCTTAATATTAAGAACAAGTATTCAATTGAGAAGGTTAGAATCGGTTATGAACCAGCTATGGATGATGACACTTGCTTGGTCGAGATTGATAAAGAAATGATGGATATGAAAACTATTATTGCAAAACTGTTGGCTTAGAATTCTTATGAACCAGTGTAGGATGCCGAACAATTAACATTACGAATTACTGAAAGCCCATTTCAACTCGAATACGAGTAGTCATGGGCTATTTTCATCTCTTGAATCCAATCTACTGCTTTACAAAATCAGCCTATCTCTTCCCATGGCAAATGGTATAATGGCAAAAAGGGAGATTCTGGCGCGAGGCTTGAAGGCTCTCACAGCAGAAAGGATGTTATACCACATGCCTACATACAACAAATTGGTGCGGGACGAGATCCGCATATTATCACATCCAGCGGTAAGGAATGCCGGACGCGCATTCTGGACCCGGAGGAATATAAGCAAGAACTAAGAACAAAGCTGCAAGAAGAATCGAATGAGTACTTAAGTGCAGGAACTGATCAGGAAGCGTTGGAAGAACTAGCCGACATGCTGGAGGTTATCCGGGCGCTGGCAGAGGTGCATGGTGCGAATGCGGCACAGCTGGATAAGCTACGGGCGGATAAGGCTGAGGCACGCGGTGGATTTCAGGAGAGAGTGTATCTGATCGATGTCGACGAAGCTTAACGTTAAACTCATTACAGATAACTTGGCAGACGAACTCATTTCCCGGATGCAGCATGCATCCGGGATTTATATTATGACGTCCTTTATCATGCAGTCCGGGGTGAAACTGCTGGCCCCGCACTTAAAGCGGGCGGCTGAGCGTGGGGCAGAAGTACGGATGCTCGCAGGAGATTATCTGTACATAACACAGCCAGAAGGATTGCGGGCGCTGTGTAAGGTTGATCCACGAATCGAGACACGGCTGTGGCGAAGTATGGGGACTTCTTTTCACCCGAAAGCGTATCTGTTCGATCATGACAACGGGGAAGGACTACTGATCGTCGGCTCGTCAAACTTTTCGTTCACGGCGCTGAAGACGGGGTATGAATGGAATCTCGCGATGAATGCGGAGGCGGAGCCGTATACGTTCCAGATGGCGTTGGACAAGTTCATGCAGAGCTTCTACCACGAGACAACCTTGCCGGTGAACCCGGATTCGATTGAACTGTATGAGGAAGAGTACCGCAAATATCACCAGAAGAATCCGGAGATGATCCAGCGCATTACGGAGATGGAAGAAGCGGAGTTTGGGACGGGTCTGCCAGAGGACAAAGAGGAAGAGACCGCCGAGCTGTCACTGGTGCCGATTCAACCGCGCTTTGCGCAGTTGGATGCCCTCGAAGCACTTCATGGCACGATGGAGGAGCAGTACGACAAGGCGATGGTAGTTATGGCGACCGGGCTCGGCAAAACGTATCTGGCGGGTTTCTTCGCCCAGCGGTTCCAGCGGGTGTTGTTTGTGGCGCATCGGGAAGAGATTCTGTTCCAGGCAAAGAAGTCTTTTCAACGGATCATGCCGGAGCGCAGTCATGGGATATATAACGGGCAGTATAAGGATGGGGCGGCGGATTGTGTGTATGCTTCGATCTTTACGCTGAGTATGCAGAAGCACCGGGATGGTTTTGCAATGGATGCATTTGATCTGATCGTGGTGGACGAATTCCATCATGCGGCGGCGAAGACGTATATGTCGGTGATTGAGCATTTTCAGCCGAAGTTCCTGCTAGGCATTACGGCGACCCCGGATCGACTGGATGGCAAGGATGTGTATGCGCTCTGTGATGGGAATGTGGCTTACCAGATGCATTTTATCGAAGCAATCCGACGAGGATGGCTGGCGCCATTTCAATATTACGGAGTATTCGACGATACGGATTATTCGCAGATTCGCTGGATCGGGACAAAGTATGATGAGGAACAGCTCATGGCCGTTCAGTTGCAAGAGGAGCACGTAGAGACGATCTATGCAGCCTGGTCCCGGCACAAACAGACGAGAACGATTGGTTTTTGCTCGTCGATCCGTCAGGCGGACTATTTAGCTGCGTATTTCCGAAGTCAGGGTGTGAAGGTACTTAGTCTGCATTCACGTACATCGGAGATGTCGCGGGAGGAAGCCATTCAGCAGCTTGATGCGGGTGAGCTGGAGGTTGTGCTGACGGTGGATCTGTTCAACGAAGGTACGGATATTCCACGTGTGGATAAGCTATTGTTCGTGCGTCCAACGGAGTCGCTCACGGTGTTTACCCAGCAGGTGGGGCGTGGTCTGCGGCTGGCGGAAGGCAAATCGCATTGTGTCATCATCGACCTGATCGGAAACTACCGGAATGCGGATGTGAAGCTGAGCCTTCTGGATGTGCGCGGAGACGAGGAATGCAGCGGAAAAACGATGGATTCGGCTGTGCCTGAAGTTCCGGCTAACTGTGGGATTCATCTGGAGACCCGTGTAGTGGACCTGCTTCAGGAGCTGAGCCGCAAACGGTTACCACGCCGCGAGAAATTGCATCATGATTCTCTGGATGTGAAGCGAGAACTGGGGCGTATTCCGACGTATCTGGAGCTGCACCTCATGGGGCGTTCGAAGAGTGTCGGGTATCGGAGCGAATTTGGCTCATATGTTGGGTTTCTGTATTGGGCAGAGCTGCTGACCCCATATGAGGGAGAGATGTACGTCCGGCACGAGGCTTGGCTGCGTGATGTGGAGAAGACGATTATGAACAAAAGCTACAAGATGATCGTGCTACTATACATGCTGGAGCGAGGCGAAGCGCACTGGATGGACCCGATCACGCCGGGGGAGATGGCGAGATTTTTCCATACGTACCTGACGGAGAAGGAATACCGGAAACGGAAGGACTTTTCAGACAAGGAAAAGCTTGCGCTCTGGGTATGGAACGAGAGGACGGCAACACGGATTGAGAAACTGATTATTGATATGCCGATGTCTATGTGGAGCAGGGCGAAGGGGAGTATGACGCGTTTCGAGGATGGCGTGTTTTCGCTGAATGTGCAGGTGCAGGATGCGGAGGAACAGGCGGTGTTATATCGCTGGACGAAGGAGATTTGTCTGTATCGGTTGCATGCGTATTTTGAACGTGGGACAGTAGCGGTTACATTAAGAGTTTAGTAATATTTTTATAACTAAATTATCATCGATGATATTCCTTGATAGTACCCCCATCTTTTTTTGAAAAGATATATGAAGCAATTGGAACCATTTCGGAATCAAGAAATACTACTTTGTAGCATGAAACCATGTGATCGTGATCTCCATTTTCACTGATACTATACACCTCACGGGTCTTAAAGGTATATCTTTTCAAGCTGCCAAATAAAGCCCGGAAAAAATACCATAAAGGTAAGGGGGGGGAGAAAATCGCCCTTTTTTTTCTTAAAGATTGCGAATTAGATAAAAAATAACATTTTAATGAAACTTGTACCTTTTTTTGTAGGGTATATATGGTATGTGCCCTTTTGCTTAGTAAAGCCTAGCACAACTTAGAATATAGAACACAATGCTTTATAAGCATTTCACGGGGAACCTTTGAAGGGAGGTGCTCTTTGGATTCTGTATGATCTAAGGTTCGAGCTCATTTCAGATCACGTTATTTTTAAGCTACTAAATTCTAGACTTATTGAGAGGGGAAAAAAGATGTCTAAAAAACAATTGAAAAAACCTTTAATTATAGCTGGCTCATTACTTTTGTTAATGAGTAGCGCAGGAACGTCTTTCGCTGCCTACAGTCATGATTTGTACCCTAACTATTGGCCACAGGGAAGATCAAGTGTCACTTATTCTATCCAATCTACTTTTGATTCTACTACCAAAACACAAATGCAAACTGCAATGAGCCAATGGAATAACGCATTGCCTTCAGGCAGCTTCCTTTACAAATCGGCTTCAGATACCAATGATTCGACACCAAGCCAAAACAACATCAATACTATAACAAAATATCCTTACGGAGCTGATGGGTTTACCGGCGAACATGTGCCTTATCTCAATTCTGCCGGAAAAGTAATTGAATCAGATATAAGAGTTAAAAGCAGCCACAACTGGTCCAACTCTCCAAAACCAAATTATCGTGATATTCAAAGTACGATGACTCATGAATTCGGTCATTCTCTTCGTGTAGGGCATTCTCCGATTTATGAAGATACCATGTTTGGCGAGGGATCATTGAATACAGACTACAAGAGAACGTTGACAACTGCTGATCGGGAGGCAGCCCAAGCTTCAGTGTCGAGATGGTTAACTAATTCACTGAGAACAAATGATGATGAAAGCTCCAATTCAGATCTTAGTGATAAGGTTGTTGTTCATTCTGAAGCTGAAGTTATTCAATTTGATAAGAATCAGCTTGTAAATGAAGCTGATGTTATTGTGTCTGGAACAGTTATTTCTCAAGAAGTGAAAAAAGACTTTGAAGGATTCCCTGTCACAGATACTACCATTCGGGTTCAAACTGTTTATAAAGGAGAACCTGGTGAAACAGTAACAATACGGGTTAAGGGTGGGGAAACAGATAATATGATTTACACCCTTAATGAAGAAGCCTCTTCTACATTTAAAATTGGAGAAGAAGCTATTGTATTTCTTACTGGCAATAAAGGATCGAGACCGGATAAGAACGATTTCGGCTATTATTTGGTAGGACAAGCTCAAGGAAAGTTTGAATCTGGTATCCAGTCACAGTCACAAGGCGTAGCCAAAAATAGTACAAATACTCACAGTTTGGATCTTAACAATATTCAGAATGAAATTAATTTGATCGAAAAATATAACAAATTAAATAACATTCCGAAATTATATCTTCCAGAAGGTCAAGAAAGTAATATTTAACTTGAACGGTATAAAAAAAGCAGTCCGAGTGGGCTGCTTTTTAAATTAAAATGCAACATTTATGGTTTTTATTACGTTTATTAGGTAACGAGTACCAAGGAGGGGATTGTCATAAAAGTAAAGTCAATATATTTTATTCTCAGTGTTGTAGCGGTTTTTTTACTGTCAGCTTGCGGAAGTGGTGTTACTGACTCAAGTCAGCAGAATGAACTAGGTGAACCTTATCGTGTGGCGTTGGATGAATTAATATCAACAGATAAGGCTCTTAATGAAAACATGGAGTATATCTCATTGGATTTCGATAAAGGACTTCCAATAAAGGATTCTGATAAAAAAAGCATCGAGGATTACCTTCAAAGCAAATATAATGTAAAGATATATAACCTAACCTATGAAGAATTGGTTGAAGAAGGACTGTCTGAACAGTCTGAAAGCAAGCTTAAAGGGGTTTTACTGAAAATTGAAAAGCAGGAGCAACAGTCAGATAATAACATTACCATAGAGGTCAGTAAGTATCGTTCCAATGAGGGTTCGCTCTCTGCAAAAATAACTTTAACCTATGAGAAAGGTCAATGGAGAATCGCTACTCATACTCCGACAAGAGAAAGTTAAAGAAAGTATTTGTGGATCACCCAAACACTGGTAAAGTATTTTATAATAATTTTAAAAGCCCTTATTAGGGCTTTTTTTGTCCTGTTTTTTCTGATTTTACTACCCTTAAAGAAAAGTTAGAATTATATTACATTACATTACATGTTCGTAAGAGTGCGACCATATTAGGCGTACATATAATCCTTAAAGGTATACCTTTAAGGACAAAGGAAAGGAAGCCTAGTGTTTACTAAGCTTCCTTGAAAACAGAAATTTAATGGGGTTTATGCTTTAGTCAGCATTATACAAATATTTATGAATACCGTCTTGTACTTTGTTGCTATGCCTCATTTCAGAATAGATAAGACTCAGTAAGACAGTTATCAGCACCAGTAAAACAGATACAATTTTTTGGAAATTATTCATTACCAATTATACCCTAAGTTAAATGTGTTACTTAAATCAAACATGTGTTCAACAGCACTGTGCCATTCCGTGACATGGCTTATTTGGAGTCCTGTATAAGGATATGCAGAAGCTGCCTTCCAACTGGTGCCGAGTTGAAAGTTATCTGTTGACTGAAGATTCTGTAACCAATCTGGTGTAATTACCCATTTTGCTGTGTCTGTGCTTTCTTCGGTTGTAGCAAAAAACAGCCCTTCTTTTGGTTCAATAGGAGCTGCATACAAAGATGTGCTAGTCACTGTGAACATAAGAGATGCAGGCAAGCTTAATCCAAACAATTTCACCTTGCCCTGAAACATTTCTTCACTCTCCTAAAATTATTTAAGCAGAAAATGATTGTATGTAACATAATATATATGAAATCATTTTCCAACTCTAATAATATATAACAAAATAAATCAAGAAAAGTTTCAGAAATATTATAAAATAGATTAAATTCACAAAAAAAAGGCGAATCGAAATGGTAATCGCCTTCTGATGATATTCTTGTTCCTCTGTGTCAGACAGTCCTCCGTAACTTATAAGCTTGACAAGTTATGGGCAAAAAAGACAAGGAGCGTTGGATTCTAGGAACGGGTGTAATTAATCGCTTGTCGTGTTACCGCGTCTGGAGGAGCTTGAAAGCAACTTATGCTTCCTCACCCTCCACATAAACCATAATCGCTTGATACAAAAACCTCAAAAAGTCCCCATCACCAAACTGATTAAAATAACCTACATAGCGGCGATCCGTCGTATAGGCTTCTGCGATACACCTCAGAATCTCATCATCACAGACCATAAACTGTTCCAGGCAACTCTTCCATTTACGACTAACGCTTGAACCTCACCAGAAGCAGGACTCAGATCCTGATGCTTCGCCAACTCCCGAAATATCTGCTCCATGTTAACCGAGAACTGCTGGTAGGCTTGTTCTTGCTCTTCCGCAGACAGCTGGCTCACATTGGCTTCAAATTCCTGATATTTCTCGGTATCTCCGTAGATGAACTTTGCCTCAGATTCATATTGTTGCTGGATAGACAGGATGGAAGAGTCGTCAAACAGATGAAGATGAGAGATATCCGTCCCATCCACATACTCGTCCAACTGGTCGATGATGGTTTCGAGTTTTTGTTTGCGTTGAACGAGTGTACTGCGATGCTCTCTTAGAATATTTTTTTGTTCACCTTTGGAGAGTTGCATCATGGCTGCAATGTCTTTCAAGGAGAAATTCATTTCTTTGAACAACAGAATCATTTGCAGATTCCCCAGTGCCTCTTGATCGTAATACCGATAGCCATTGTCCTCGACTTTGCTCGGTTTCAATAGATCTGTTTTATCGTAATAATGTAATGCGCGTTTGGTGATGCCTGTGATCTGAATAATATCTTTAACGGTGAAATAGGGTGTCTTCATTCCAAAAGTCCTTTGTTTCAGCAAGAATAACACTTGCCGGAGTAATAGTTGCTTCGGTGATCGGTGTACCTGTTTTGTTCAAGTAGTATTGAATTAGGTGATAACCGCAGGCATAGCCAGCCGCATAGGGCATACCTACGGGCGTGAAGTTTTGCATGATAGCAAGTTCATCGCCGTATAGATACGGATTAATCTGGTCAAAACCGGTGACATGCAGCTGGTCTTTCATTTTTGGTTTGATTACGGTATTCAAAGTCTCCATATCCGTTTTGGCTACCCAAGGGCCTAGCAACTTTGCTCCATACAGGGATGTCGCAAAGCTCTCGGCCAACCCCTCGCTAACAACCATCTCGCCAAGCGTAATCTGTGGATTCCACTGGATATATTGGTACCTCACATTATGATTGCATTCATGGGCTAACACGGATTGCATACGAGGTAGAGTATATCTATTTGGAATCAGGTTCGCAATAATGTAACCGGGGATTCCACCGTCTCCGCTGATACCTTCGTTCATGGTCAGTGAAGGGCTATTCTTATCACCCAATAAAATGGTATATAGATATTCGGAGACCGATAGCTCAATTCCGTGCTCTATAAAGGTGGATAGACTCGTATGAACAGCTTCATGACACTGTTGCCAAAATGTTTCAGACGAGATCGCAGCTAACGATTCGTTAATCTCAGGTGTGATATCTGCGGGAGCGATATTCATAAAGTTATTCATCATGATCACGTCGAAGCCATTAGGCTCTTGAGATCGAAACGGGATCTGTTGTATGTTCCATTTGTTCATAAAGGGACCCATCATACGCTCGCGGTATAACTCCAATTTCTCATCGGGTGCAGCCTGGATGATCTCTTCATAGATTTGATCTGAACGCAACGCGGTAATCTTCATCCTTAATCTCTCCTTCTTATTCGCTTGAGATCATTATCAAGTATGACCTAACGTAACAGTCAAGCGTTGATGTTAGGCTGCTGGTTCTCTGAATGATTCTTCATCTTTATGGTAAATACCAGACCAGACAGGATATAGATCAAGCTTAGCAAGAGATAAGGGAGTTGCAGCGAGAATACGCGATCGAACGTCGTTTCACTAACCCGCACCAATAGCCCACCGAGAAGCGTACCAACGGCACTAATGCCAAAGGACAGAAAGCGAAACACACTTCCGACCCGGCCAAGCATCTCATTAGGAACGGAACGTTGCAGGATGGAGGAACGGGTAACGTTGTAGACAATAATGAAAAATGCAGCACAGAAGTACAGACTGCCTACTAAGTACGCATTAGTAGTAAGACCCACCACACCGTAGATGATTCCCATGCACAGAATGGAGGAGATAATTAACTGTTTTGTGCTCCATTTCTTACGCATATATGCAACAGCCTGGCTACCTACAATGCTGCCGATGGTTGCGATGGAGATGAGGATACCGAATGCAAAAGCATCCAACTGAAGCACATCTCGTACAAAGAAAATCTGAGTAGCCAGAATGATGGAATACATCAGCGTAATGGTGACGGACAGAATGGCTAGACCACGCAGAAAACGATCATGATAGACATATTGAATACCGGACCACATCTCGCGTTTCCAATTCTTCATCGGGCGAACTTGCTTCTTGGTTGTTTCCGTATCCCCTGGGTAGAAGTTTCCCTTCAAACTGATCAAAAAGAGCAGAGCAATAACAGCCGTTACAGCGTCTATGGCAAAAGGAAAAACAATATGCAGGGTGATGATAAACCCTCCCAGAGCAACGCCCAGAATATCACTTGTGATTAACTGTCCTGCGGTGAACTGCCCATTCGCTTTCTCCAACTTACTTTCATCTACAAGTTGTGGGATGACCGTCTGTACTGTGCTGTCGAATACGACTCGGCTAAGACCAATTCCAAACATGAACAGAGCCAGAATCGGAATGCTCACCCATCCTCCCCAGATACATAACGTCAGTCCAAGCAGAAGCAACATTCGCGTAAAGCCTGCCCCAATCAGCATATGTTTGCGTGAGTATCGGTCGATGAGAACACCCACGGGCAGACTGAAGAGAAGCCAGGGTAAACGAAGTGCCGTCATGGTGACAGAGGCATACAGCGTATCGCTTGTAAGTGTTGAAATGAGCCAGGGAACGGCAGCAATTGTAAGACCATCACCCAAAAAAGTAAGCGAGAATGCACCGAATAACTTGGTATAGTTCGACTTAATTTTCATCATTCCCTCCACCAACAAGATGTAAAGCATAGCTATAATAAGAATGGGAAATAATGTGTTTTCACTTAATAACAATGTAAGTTATTGCAAAATGGATTTCAATCCTATTTTTACAATAAATAACTTCACAAAACGCTTACAAACTTTCAATTCTACCCTACCTTTTCCGCTGTGAAGCTGAGATAATGGGAGAGGAATAAGGCATGAAACAGATGCGACAACCATGTTCACCAACAGCCCAAAAATAAAAGCTGCACATCCATAGGAGGATTATTAATGACGACACAACCATTGAATCTGATCCAATCCACGGAGGGCCAAGCGTTACTAGCCCAAATGTATGGACAATCACAAGTAGAGGAACAGACCGCACGTTACACGAAGCTGAACGCAACGTTCGAAGAGTACTTTGGCGCACAAGAAGGAAGCAAGTTGTTCAGCGCGGCAGGACGCAGTGAGATTGGCGGCAATCATACGGATCATAACCATGGTAAAGTGCTGGCGGGCAGCATTACGCTGGATACGATTGCAGTGGCTGCACCAACTGCGGAGTCGGTTATTACCTTTTACTCAGAAGGTTATGACAAGAAATATGTAATCGATCTCACGGACCTCACGCCAAATACGGAAGACGATGGCACAACAGCATTGATTCGCGGTATGGCTGCGGGATTTGGAGAATTCGGATATAAGGTAGGCGGCTTCCAGGCGTACCTCTCCAGTAACGTGTTCTCGGCATCTGGGGTGAGTTCTTCGGCGTCATTCGAGATGCTGATCTGTACGATTTTGAATCACTTCTATAATGATGGTGCACTGGATGTTGTTACTTTGGCCAAAATCGGTCAGTATGCGGAGAACCATTATTGGAACAAACCTTCCGGTCTGCTGGATCAGATGGCTTGTGCGTACGGCGGACTGATTGCCATTGATTTTGAAAATCCTGCACAGCCGGTTATCGAGCCAGTTCAATGGGATTTCCAACAGAATGGTTACTCATTGGTCATTGTGAATACAGGTGGCAACCACGCCGATCTAACGGAAGATTACGCGGCTGTGCCCAATGAGATGAGAGCGGTTGCTCAGGCGCTGGGCAGTGAGTATGTTCGGGAAATTACAGCAGACACAATCTACGCCAACCTCAAGAAGGTTCGTGAAGCGGCTGGGGATCGTGCCGTGCTGCGTGCGCTTCATTTCCTGGAGGAAAATAATCGGGTCGATGGTGAGGTTCAGGCGTTGCGTGATGGACGTTTTGCTGATTTCCTGAAACTGATTACAGCATCCGGTAACTCGTCATGGAAGTGGCTGCAGAATGTATATCAGAGTGGTGCTGTGAAGGAACAGGAGATTGGCATCGCACTGGCACTGACCGAGAATTATCTGCAAAACCTAGGTGACGGCGCTTGTCGTATTCATGGTGGTGGATTCGCAGGGGTTATTCTTACAATTCTTCCGAACGAAAAAGTGGAAGAGTATATGTCATGGATGCACGACATGTTGGACACACCGATTATTGTTGTTAATGTGCGTGCGCAGGGTGCGGTATGCCTGAATGCATTGATCGCCTAATGCTGGCTAAACAGTACTCAGATAAATAGTTATAGTTATAATTCAGAAAAGTCCGGGCGATGCCCGGGCTTTTTGGGTTATTCCATTTTTGAAAAAACTTCAAACTTTTAAGGTCTGTAATGTGTTATTTAAGTAGTGGTTTAGTTAGGTTGGTAGTGACTAGAATACAGGCGTATTGATGATGGTTCGATTAGGTGAGAGGCTGTATCTCAATAATGTTCTCATGGGAGGAAGGATCAGATGATTACACCTACAGTGGCTGGGCAGGAAGAGACTCAATTATACGAGGAGTTGCGGCGTGCGATCGATGAATTCGAAGAGGGTGAGCAGCGGAAAATAGTTCTCAATCGGATGATTAAACAGCTAAGGTTCGCCAAGTGGCGCAAAGATCGAATGCGTAAGATCGATGCATACTGCCAAAAGATCAAGCCCGCGACACTTTGGATCATATTAGCCACAGGAGCACTTGCACCAGTCTTGTTGTTTAGTATGTTCATCTGGGTATCGTTGTGGGTGGAATGAAGCTGTAGAGAAGAGGGAAAAGTGTGAAGGAAAGATCGCTGACTGCGGTGGTGTACAGTGAATTACTGTGTCTGCTACTCGTAATCCAATTGATGAAACAGGAGGGCTTCGTATTTCACGTATCTGGTTCGAGTGAGGAGCTAGCATTATGAGTGTAGAGGCGGTGACGAGTGGAAAGATGTATATGGAGCGTCGCTGCCTGACAAAGTAATAAACCATTACTTTCACATATTTATGCAAATTGCTGAAATTATTCTGGTAACAACGTCCTATAACTAAAAATGTGTATGATTTACTGCCTGAAATTTATAAAGACTTTGTGCTCATTTCTTATATGTCGTATACACGATTAACAGAAGATGGACTATAATGATTCTACTTCTTTGGAAAAAAGAGGATGAGATTAGGCTATGAAATCCCTATTCATACATATGAAAGAGCCATGTATCTGTACAAGGCCCTATAGTTTTAAAAGTTAATATTTCTTATAAACTACTTAAGAGGTTTGATGTCTTCGGGCACTGAGCCTGTTTTGACTTCATAAGTATCATAATCCACCATTGAGAATATTTCTTGGGTCTTATTTCCTTTTACATACCCTGTCAGTGACACCGTATGAGACAAGTCAGACGGAATGAACTTGTGGCCTGTAAACTCAACATCAATTCCATAGGTTTCTTTAAAATAAGTTAGGCTTGCGATCTCGGCTTTTTGTACAATTTCTTTTTGCTCGTTCGACATACAACCTCCTAAAGTGAGTGTGATCGCGCAGATCATTAGTATAAAAAGTATAGCTGGTTTTTTCAATTTATCACCTCATATTCCTAATGTTGTCGTTTAGATATTGTGCATTATACAACTTTTGCTAAATAGAAGAAAGGGTGTCCCTATGAACGCCTACAAAACAGATGAATTATATATGAAAATTTCGGAACTTGCTTATACTGATGTTCCCGTAGGGAGAAGTAATATTCTGGACAAGGAAGAGTATAAAGATTGGAGAACAGTTGAACCTGACGGAGCAAAGCTGCACAGAAAATATTCTGGATTTGATGCAGTAGTACTTGAGAATCCCAAAACCAACCAAGTGATTATCGGTTATCGAGGAACTGAACCAGAAGGGAAGTTGACAGATAAATTCGCGGATTGGGAGACAGATGCTTTTGATGTCGTAGGAGGAAGAACGAGAAAGCTTGAAGATTCCATAACCGACCCAGAGCGTCATAATATCTTCAAAAATAGTCCATTCAAACTCATGATGGATAATTCAAGTTGGGAAAACAATCAGTTTCATCAAGCTGAAGAATTGTATGAGGCTGTACAGAAGGCTTATCCTGATTCAGATATTTCGTTAACAGGCCATTCTCTTGGCGGTGGTTTAGCTCAATATGTAGCTGCTCTTCATGATGTATCTGGTATGACGTATAGTGCTCCAAGTGTAATGAATCTGCTGGATGATATAAGTTTGGCTAAGGTGAATGAAGGTCACTTTGACAACAAAATGGTTAATGTGGTTCATCCGAGTGATTCTGTAGGAGCTGGCGGAGTAAGTGAATATGACAGGCACGTTGGACTTACGGTGTACAAGGGACAGGATTTTGATACCGCTAATGCAATGTATCAGAACTGGAAGTTTCAATTACAGTTAAAGGTCCCTTTTCAACCTCTCGGTGCAGGCTCCCCGATGTTGGTTCATGACGTTGGAATAGATGTAGATCTAGATAAGCTGTACATTGGAAATATCGTTAGATTATTGGATTCCTTCTCCAAGGACGAAGGCAAGGGGTACCACTCCATGAAGCAATATGAGTTTGATAAGGAGGGGAACTTAATTGGCCCGTTAATCGATCGGAGTACGGGAGAGACGCTTGATATTTCTCCAAGATGGACTGCACATCAGAAAGCAATGGCTGTGTTCTCTAATGTGATGTCTGGTGCAGTAGCTTCGTTTATATCTGGAGTAGGTAGTTCTGGTGGCGGTAAGATTCAATTAACACCGGAAGAATTAGCGCAGTCTGCTCGAGAAATGAGACTGAGTTTGAGTGGATTTTCCAACGATGCACAAGCTTCTTTTCAGATGTTCCAGACCCATATAGCAACGAGCGAAAGTCAGTCTTTTACACCTATTGCTTATAATGCAACAGCTACTTTGCAACAAATTAAGCGTTGGTACCAAGAATCCATAAGTGAGATTGCAGATTATATTGAACGAAAGAGAGAAGATTTCGTAATCGCCGATCAGCAAAAATAATAATGGAATTTATATAGATAGATTAACAGGAGGAAAGTGGACATGGGCAGAATATCCGTATCCCTGTCGGATTTACGAAGAGCCGTTCAACAATGCGAACAATTGCAGCAACGACTTGTACAACAGGAACAGAAGATGCGTTCGATTCATGGGAGGTTGCAGCAGGACTGGGTAGGAAGATCGGCAGAGGAGTTAACTTATAAGATGCAGTCTTTTGTAGAGGGAGCATCTGTGAAACTGACTGAACTTGAAGCTCATAAGGAGGAATTGAAGCAATACATTCGCAAGATGGAGGAAGCGGACAGAGAGGATCAAAGAAATCGCAGCAGGATACAGTGATTGTCTATATCTGCTCACACGTAAATAGTCAGATAGGAAGTAATCTTCCCACCTAACTATTGTTGCTTCGTTCATGTATCGATTGAAGTCACTTGCGCAAGCAGCTATTACTAATTAGTGTAAATCAGTATTATTCTTGTTCAAAGTTTGAATTTTCTCTTGGATATACTGGTGGTAATCGCGGAAGCTGCTGATGTGATGCAAAGAATCGGAGTTCTCAGACTGGATCTTAATTTTACCGTCCTGAGGCAAATTTTTCATCTCAGCAATGACGGATTTGGAACCTTGGATATCTCCGGACATGTCCTGAATTCGCTGTAATAATGCTGGATGTCCTTCATGCTGGAGCATTTCGGCGAGCGGTCTCATTTCCTCCAACTTTTGACTCGACCGTTCAAGTGTGGTCATCACCTTGTCTCCATCTGTACTTGCGCTAAGCGAAACCATTCGGTGGATGTGATCTTTCTCCATACGCTCAAGCGCCTCAAGATGGGAAGCTTCCAGTCGTTTGGGGTCGTTCCAACTTTCCGACCGAACAGTGTCATTTTGCTGCTGGGATGCATTATTCGCAGTGCCGTTACCACATCCCCATAACAGAGTCGAGCAGGTTAACACGGCTCCAATGGCGATGATACTTTTTAACCTCATGCTGTCACTCCTTCAATAATTTCCTGAAGGTAGTATGAGCTATAGTATTCAAAATCATGCTTCATCTTTTCATTTCTTTCCCATAATTAACAAAGGCAAAGAACGAGCTAACTGTATGTATCATTGCAGTGTAGCCGGATCTTATTTTTTGGGATTGCGGCTATCGATGAACCAACCCGGTCCTGTCACACTGATGACTTCACGTGTGTCATAGTTATATGAAACGGTAATATGCTCATCTTCGTGACCTGTTACATGACCATACAGGTACAAGCGGGAATGGACTGAAGGGTCGTCAATATCATGACTCGTGATGACAAAGTCTGCGTCATAATACTCCTTAATGTATTGGATGCTGACGGGTGTAGCTTTTTCAAGAATGTTTTGCTTATCTGATGTGGACAGGCTAGAACATCCTCCGATTGCAAGTGTAAAAACAAGTAAGTATAGAGCCATAAGTTTTGTTTTGATCAAGCTTTCATTCTCCTTTTTGGTGATAAACTCTAACGACACTTTTATTCTAATTTTTCTGCTAGTACAATTGCAACGGAATGTAACGAGGTGAGAAGTTAATGAATCTTTACACTAATAACATATGGCGCTGGACCATTAATCTTCTGTATCCTGCCATTATCTTTGTCTTCCAGAGCTGGGGACCAATATTGGATTCCTGGACGGGTCCCATTTTGTTTGTCGCGCTGTTCTGCTTTCTATGGAGCGATGTAAAAGACATGTTCCTCTCAACGGGACTGACATGGTTTATTGCCATCCCGTGTTGGTGGTATTGGATTGAACGTCCAAAACCATCGTTCGGTGCAGAACATTTTGCCGCACATCTATGGTTAATTGTACTTATGTACATTGTCTTCGTGCTTATTCCTCAGATGTTAATCCTGACTACTCGGTTGCGGGTAATGGATTATATTAGGGGGAAACAAATATGAGTCGCTTAAAAAGAATCAACAAGCCATACTTCATCTTCCTTATCTGGAATGTACTCATGATCGGCGCTGTACGTGGATTAACCTTCCAGCATGAGCCGGGTAGAGGGGTGTCTGGTAACGGTAACCTGGGACTTCTGGTGTTAGCTCCATCTCTTCTGACCTTTCTCATTCTCTGTATCTGGACGACAAATTTGTCCAAATGGTGGTTATATGATCAGCGTCAGCGCTGGGGAGGGAAGATATATGCCTGTGTACCCTTCGCGGCTCTCTTGCTGTGTGTGTTGTCTGTCGCTTGGGAGCTACACACCATCAACGACCTACACCTCCAGCTCAACGGATTTACGAATGATCCGGATTCGGCCGTTTACCGTTTTGGTTGGCTGAACCAGTACATAAACACCTTGTTTTATAACGTGCCGATCCTGCTGTTCGGCCTGTCTTTCTCCATATTGACAGGCTGGCTGATGGAATGGAAACTTCGCAGTCCTAGGTCCACCTAATCCGAACTGCAAACGAAATAAATCCTTCATCAAGACAAACACCCCTTAGCCGTCGTTTCATACGGGCAAAGGGGGGTTCACGTTCTTGCTAGACTTTCCTTTTATATTTCCCTGTATAGGGGATGGTGAGATGGATTTTCAGATCCTGGATCGAGTCTTCGGTAAGCATCATCTTGCTGCCATTGTTTGATAACTTACGCCAGAGCTTCGGATTTTTGCGATACAGTTTCTCCTGAAGGCCGTAAATATCCACACCACGCTCAAGGCCGTGACGATAGGTCTGCATAATCTGTTCCTGCAACTTCACTTCGCTAATCTGGATCATCTCCTCATAAGAGGTGGGCACCAGATATTCATACAGGGCAGTTAGGTATTGGGCATCAATATTGAACTTGACCTCTTCACCCTGAATGACAGGCTTGATTTTAATCTTTGGTAAACCTACACTGAGTGCCCCATAGATCGTTCCATCCTTCTGCACAAGCAAGGGAGCACGCCGCATGTCCTTGATCAGCCAGTGATAACCGGGAAGCTGACTGCGTGGAAGGTATTCAAAGTCAACGCCTGTCTTTTCGAAAAAGGCCCCCTCGATTAGAAATAAATCCTTTTTCTTCTCGTTCTCGGCCCATTGGGAATTGTTTAAGGCAATACTGGGCAGATACGTCGTGGTAGCCGGATCATTATGCGTTGCAATGAGCTTGAAGCTAAGCACGGGCGGATACAACGATTCTTCCAGATAAGTCGGGAGCGGATTATGAAGAATGCTATCCAAGGGCGACATATTATAAATGGACGTTGCACTTAGAATTTTCTCCAGTGGTTCGCGGGTTCCGTAGACCCAGGTCGTATAACGGGATTCTGGGAACCGTCCCAGCATATCGAACACTTCTTTGATGTGTTTGCTGGTGAGCACACCTTCCGCCATAACGATGGCTGTCACATGCCCCCAAGCCATGTGCAATTGAGCTGTGCGGAACAGTTCGTTCAGCGCCAGACTCATGGTTTTCCCTTCGGCATGGCCGACCCATACAGGTGGGATATCTGCACTTTTGGTTGAACTTTCACTTTTGGCGACACTGGCAAAATCCAGCGTTTGTACATACAGGTGATACATCCCGTCTTTGTAATCAATGCCAAAGGCTTTGGCGTAGTCTACCTGTTGAATCTCAAAAGCACTCCAGCATCCACTTGTCATCACGCACATCGATAGGCTTAACAGAACCAGCGTACATCTCCGCAACAAACGCTTCATCTTCCGTTCCCTTTCTTGCGGGGTTCTTGTGTTTCGAGATAGACGGGTCTGCGTTTACCCAGGCCTTTTGGCAGTTTGAATAATGAAGCTATCGCTTGTTTGAAATGAAGCGGTGTTAACGGCGTGAGATACGGAATGCCAAATGATTTGAGATCGGTCAGGTAGATGAGGAACAGAATCAACGACAGGATGAACCCAAAGATGCCGAGGGAAGCTCCCAGGACAAAACAAAGGAAGCGCAGGATCAGCACAGAACTGGTCATAACCTGGTTCACAATGGTTGCTCCCGCTACAACAGTGACTGCGATGATGACAATCATGAGGGGAGAGACCATACCGGCTCGAATGGCGGAATCTCCGATGATCAAACCGCCAACGACAGTTAATGTCTGGCCGATGGCACTCGGTAAACGTACCCCCGCCTCACGGAACAGCTCCATGAGCAGCATAATGAGAAACATCTCCACTCCCGATTCCATCGGCAGTCCCATACGGCCTACCGATATCGTGGCAACCAATGGGAAAGGAATCTGATCCATATGAAATGAGGTCAGCGCAATATAAAAGCCAGGCAGGAACACGGTGACCATCAGGCCAAGAAAGCGCAGCATCCGCCCTACGTTGACAGCTAAGAAGGGAAAGCTGGCATCTTCCGGTGATTTGAGCAAAAGAAACAGATTGACTGGCCCAATAATGGCGCTGGGATTGCCGTCTACAATGAGGATAAAACGTCCATTCAGGAGACATTCTGCAGCAAAGTCAGGCCTGCCCGTATAATGGGTGACGGGAAACAAAGTGATTTTCGAAGGTGACAGCAATTCTTCCAGTTCATTGGCGGTCAAAATACGTTCGGTCTCAATCTTACGCAACCGATCCTGGACGTCTTCTATTAGCTCCGGGTTCGCGATATTCTTGATATACATCAGGGCTACCTTGGTTGCAGAACGTGAACCGATCATTTCGATATTACAGGCCAGCTGGTTCGTACGCAGACGTGTACGTATCAGAGCAACATTGACGGCAAGGGGTTCAATGAATCCGTCTCTCGCTCCGCGAATCGAAACCTCGGTGGTCGATTCCTCCGGCGTTCGAGTGGGGATGTTGGAAATATCAATACTCCACATGGTTTGCAGGGAAGGAATACAGATCAACATATGGCCTTCAAATACACGGAGAGACATCAGTTCAGTTCCAAATGCCGGATCTTGCAGATCCATTCGGGTCCAATCCAGGCTGATGCATTTTTCAATGTCTGATGTACGGATAAAGTGTGTATTTTCATATGTTCGTTTGAGTTCTGGGAGAATAATATCGTAGATGGCTTCACTATCTACCATACCGCTGCAATAGGTCATAAGGAGTTGCATCGGAGGTTCTCCGAACATATGACTATTGATGATGACATCATCAGATCCGGCAAAAAAGGTATTCAGGTTGTGCTCGTTCATTCGGAACGGTTCAACTTCGCGGTTATTCTTGGGCTGGGTTGAGATCGGCATGTTCGGGAGCCTCCTTGTCCTTTTTGTGGATTAATGCGGCTATTGTTAATATCACGGTAACGACAGAGACATAGGCGAGCATGACCGGGAACTGAATATGGTCCACATAATAATCCACGTAATCAATGCGCCACCATTGCATCGCCATGAAGCTCATGATGACGGTGATGGTAAGAATGGCGATATATCGTTTCTTCGGCCTGCGGAAATTCAGCAGATCGACGATGAGATACAAAGATATGGCCACTCTTGCGAAAGAACCACTAAGCCACTGATAGATGGACAGAAAGTCAACGTGTTGCAGCAACTTGCCGATATTTACAAGTTTCCATTGCTCATAGGGACTGTTCCGTTGTTTTGCTGCTTCTTCTGGGCCGAATTCCACGATGGCTCCGATGGTTGGTCCAATCGCCATACTAAGCATGAACAAGCCGAGGATCAGAACATACCACCACCGAATTTTGCCTTTGACTTCATGTTGGAACAGCATGAGAATCCAGATTTCCATAAGCCCGGCAAGGGAGTAGATCATGCCCCGCCACACGGGGCCCATGCCGTTCTCCATGATCGGGAACAATAGGCTGTAGTCCTTATATTTCATATTGGCGGACATTACAAAATAACCGAGCAGAACTACAAAAGGCAGTAGAAGACTGGAAGTCATGGCAATGGAGCGTATGCCTTTAGCCGCTGCCCACGCAGCAACCAGTGCTCCGCCACCAGCCAGAACATAGGGAGGCGTGAATTGAAGATATGTGGATACGGTCCAGTTAGTTGTCTCGTACAACGTATGTGTGCCAAGTGTGAACAGCAGAATGGAAGCAGAGATCCGGAAGATCCAGGAAGGAACAGCACCGAATTCTCGTGTAATCCAATCTGTTAGCCGCTGTCCACGTACACGTCGAATGATGATATACATCATACACAGAAACAACATGAACAGTGGAGCGGCGGCTACGACAGACAACCAGCCGTCTCTGCCGCCAGCTTCGAGTATCGCTGGAACAGACAAGACATGGCAAACGAGCCCTGCACTTAATAAAAGGATGGAAAAGGACAACCAAATGGTAATTTGACCTTTTTCACGACTCATGGAAATCCTCCTTTCCAATGAAGGAAGTTTCCGTTAGGTTGTACAGCATACAGGAAGTTGATTCCTTTTTCAGATTTTTTCACAGAAAGTTGCAACCGATATGGACGGACTAAGCAGAAAGCTTTAACATACAGATATAGCAATGTCGAAGACAAGCACTGAGCGAAGCATAGAGAAATAGGGAGGAAACCTGCGATGACAAATACAACGAAGGCACCTGGAGAGACGAAAGTTGGCTTTATTGGTACAGGCGTGATGGGTAAAAGCATGGCTGGGCACATCCAGCAAGCGGGATACCCGCTTCATGTGTACACGCGAACTGCTGCCAAAGCGGAAGCGTTGGTGAAGGAAGGTGCCGTATGGCATGACACACCAGGCAAACTGGCTGCCGCGTGTGATGTCATCATCACAATGGTGGGGTATCCGAAGGATGTCGAGGAGATTTATCTCGGTGAGGATGGTCTCGTGGCCAATGCCAAACCGGGTTCATATCTGATTGATATGACAACATCCAGTCCGCTACTGGCTGCACGAATCTTTGAAGCTGCGGAAGCCAAAGGACTGCATGCACTGGACGCGCCTGTATCGGGCGGTGATATCGGAGCGCAGAACGCGAAGCTGTCCATTATGGTTGGAGGTAGCTCGGAGGCCTTTGAAGCCGTGCGTCCGCTGTTTGAGCAGATGGGCACCAACATTGTGCTGCAAGGCAAGGCGGGAGCCGGGCAGCATACCAAAATGTGCAACCAGATTGCCATTGCCTCTGGCATGATGGGGGTATGCGAAGCACTTGCCTATGCCAAGACGTCTGGTCTGGACGCGGAGACCGTGCTGAAGAGCATTGCTACCGGTGCAGCCGGAAGCTGGTCGCTCAGCAATCTCGGTCCGCGCATGATCGCAGGCGATTATGAGCCTGGATTCTATGTGAAACATTTTATCAAAGACATGGGAATTGCACTGGAGTCTGCAAAAGCGATGGGCATGAAAACGCCTGGTTTGGCTCTGGCCGAATCTCTGTATCAGGAAATAGCGAATAATGGTTTGGACGAGAAGGGTACTCAGGTGCTCTACACCTATTATCTTCAGGCTTAACATCCAAGAGAACAGCAGCGTATTCTTTTTCTATTCAGGAAAGGGTTGCGCTGTTTTTTTCAATTTTGCGGTTTGTTTATGCGTCTAAAGTCACGGAATTGGTTAAATGTTCATATGTACTTTGCGTATTGGAGAGATTTTGATCGTTTTCCCTTTATTTTTACCCCGCTTTATCCGACATAAGTAATAGAAGTTTACATAATGAATGTGTCAAAGGATGTTATTCCTCCTGTAATGGTCACCCGTAACCCACACTATAATAGAACGGAGCTTGCCCATGTTCAAGAAAATCCTGTCTCTGTTCAAGACACAACCAGAGCTTGCGAACCAGATTACAGCCTCCGCTTCAGCGTTACCATCGACGACAACCATTCCCCCGCGTATGGTCCGTAGTAAGCGCAAGAAAAAGGCGGAAGGGGATTGGACACGCCAGCCGGAGGAACCTAGTACAGCAGATCAGCTGATCGGTCTTCCAAGTCAATATAAAGTGCTGAACGACCTGCTCGTTACCAATCCGAAGTCACGCTCCGGTTATTCGCAGATTGATCATGTCGTGATCGGTCCGCGGGCAATCTTCGTGATCGAAACCCGAAATCTGACGACAGGTGAGATTCGCGGCGGAAGAAGAGAGGCCAATTGGTCAGTCAGCAGCAGCCGGGTCAAAATGTACAATCCACTCATGCAGCATCGTGCACATGTGGAAGCCATCCATGCACACCTCGGAGACTACAAAAGAGTACGTCTTGTCTCCATGGTGACCTTCACCAACCGTTGCCGCATCAGTGTTGATCCTGCTGTGAGATACGTGAATTCAGATGAACTGATCATCTACGATCATGAATTGGTGGAAACGATTCAGCGCAAGACGGAACGACTTGAGACTGAAGTTCCCGAAACAGTCTTTCAAGAGAAGGATATTCAGGCGATCTACGCTCTGCTCTCATCGGTCAATTCCACCGATCCTCAGATTCGGTCAGAGCATATGGAGAAGGCTAAAGGGATCAAATAATTACGCTTCACGAACACTGTTGTCCATACGGGCGGCAGTGTTTTTGTGTTGCGGTGGTAGTTAATGTGCGAGTAGTAAAAGGCTTTAGACACAGGTATATCGTCGTATACAACCGATTTTTAACTTATGATAGAATGTAAACCATGTCTAATTGTGTATCGCGCATGTTATATGAAAGGATATTTTTGTAAGTGAGTGTTCAAGTCTTGGAGCAGAGGTTAATGGTTCTCAGGAATATACATAGGATAGGGGAAGATTATACGATGAAATGGAATTATACGATAAAGACGTTCACAGTTATGCTTGGTTTGGCAGCGATTCTGACAGCTTGTGGTGGCGGAGCGAAGGAGACGTCATCGCTGGAGTCTGCTTCCGGTACAGAAGTTGCTTCATCAGAAACAAGCAGCTCGAATGCTGCCGTAACAGAAACCGCAGCAACCGGTTCGAATGGGAGTGAGGAGACAGGTTCAGCCGCAAAAGAATCTTCTTCAGCCGACGACGGCAAGATTGGAAAGGACTCCACACTGGAAGAGTTGAAGCAGCAGTATGCCGATAAACTCGGTTATATCCGTATCCCGCTTACGGATCATCCGGTGCGTCGGGTCAGTGAGGAAGGTTCCAAAAATATTAATGTAGCCAACTACAGCGATGCCGTTGTGGACATGAATGCAGGGGTGCCAATTCACTCTGATTCGCAGCGGTTGATTGATGATGCCTTTCCCTTTTTTACAACCGTACAAGCACCTGACGAATCTTATATAACTTGGGAAGAAGCAACCAATCTGGAGCGTGCCATGGTGAAAACACTGTTTATCGCGCGTGAAGGCCTGCTGATTACCGAAGATGCGATGAAAAATAAGGATTACAGCAGTACATCGTTCCAGGACTCCAAAGATTTTTTCAGCATTACCGCGAAATTTGAATCCATGGCGCCTGTCGCACAGCATCCGCGTGACATTACGTTGAGTACGTTATACGACAAAGCCCGCACGTCGTGGGGCAAGCTTGCTGCGATGGACCCGGAGCAGGATGAAGCGGCGTTTGCCGAGATGTACAAGACGACGAGAACCGATGCCAATAATGCCATGGGGTTGCTTAATGTTCTGTTGTCTACCAATGAGGAAGAACGGATCAAAGAGATTTACAGGGAATAAAAAAGCCGTGATTCAGAGTTAATCTGGATCATCCTGGTAACATGTCTGGATCACATGCCTTCAAACTCTGACTACCGATTGAAGCGGGGTCAGGGTTTTTCTGGTTTTTTCCAATAGGTGTATGATATGTTTTTAGGAGAAAGACATGTACGGAATATAGGTGAGGTGTGTGAAAGATGTGGTGGATGAAATTTTGTAAACGCTTTAAATTTAAAACGAAGCTTATCTTGTTTTTATCTACCGCAACGGTCTTAATCTCCGGAATCACAGGGTTGATCACCTATCGCATCCATATCGACCTGTTCAATGAAGAGGTCAGTCGCCAGTATAGTCTTACCGCAGAGCAGATTCTTGCACGTCTGGATTCCAGGGTACACGACATGTATAAAGTCACCGATTATATCACACTGAATCCCTCCGTAAAAAATGCCATCAAAGCACAGACCTCTGGCATCTCGTCCTATGATCAGATGAAGCTGGAAGATGAACTGGATGATCAGTTGTATCAGGTAAGGCTGGATGCACCGGAGATCATGGGGCTCCGCATATATGACCTGAAGGAAAACATATTTAATCTCGGCGCCTTTGCCGGCTCATTTCAACAGATGGATCCTTCCTATCTGGCAGAGATGGTTCATAGACTGGAAGGAACGGGCGGCGAATATGGTTGGAATCGTTTGGGGCCGGATGCTTTCTTGCAGGAGGAACAATCCAATTGGATTCTGGCGGGACGATTAATGCGGTCTGTTGATCTGGAGACCTATGGCGTAATGCTAATTCTGTTTAACACCTCGTTGTTCGAATCGTATCTCAAAGATCTGCGACTGAACGAGGAAGTTGCTGTCTACTTGTTTGACGCAGATGGTGAGCTTCTTTATGCCTTTCATAATCAGGATGCGGATCCACCACCACTTACCGAGCTAAGCCTAGGGGCGACTGAGATCAGGGACGAGCAGGGAACAACCCAATTGTATACGAAGCAAACGTCAGACAAAGCGGGCTTCACTTTGGTCAGCAAGGTCTCACTCGCTCAGATCCAGAACAAGGGAAAGATCATTGTAAAAGTTGCTGTGTTCTCTGCGCTAGCCAGCATATTATGCTCCTGGTTCATCATTACCGTAATTAGCGGCAGACTGTTGCGTCCACTTGCGAGTCTGGTCAACGCGATGAAAAGAGTGCGTGAAGGACAGTTCGATACACGGGTTCGGATCGAGACACGGGATGAGCTCGGTTTTATCGGTGAACGATTCAATGCAATGGCTTCCCGGATTGATACGCTTATACATGAAGTGTACGAGCGCGAACTCAGTGAAAAAGAAGCTGAACTCAAAGCTATTCAGGCCCAGCTGAATCCCCATTTTCTGTATAACACGCTGAGCATGTTTTTCTGGAAGTTCTATATGCTTGGTGATGAGAAATCGGCTCGCCTGGTCACTGCCTTGTCCGAGATGCTGCAGTATACGCTGGAACCCGTGCAGCAACTGACGACCGTGCAGGATGAGATGAAGCAAATAGATCACTACCTGCAGATTCAGCAGGCCCGGTATCAGGAAGCCTTGTCGATTGAAATTGCCGTTCCTGCTGAATTGCTTCGCTGTCAGGTGATCCGACTGTTGCTTCAGCCCATCGTGGAGAATGTTTTTGTTCATGCCTTCTCGGACAAAAGGAACAACCGCCATCTGGAGATTCGTGGCTCGCGGCAAAACGGGCATGAAGGAGAGCTGGATCTGCTCATCATTGAAATTTCAGATAACGGCTGCGGCATGCACGCATCGGTCATTGAACACATTATGACGCCAGTGGCACATGCGGATGAGGAACGTCAGCACATTGGCATGCGGAGTGTACTTCGAAGAATTGAGTTGATTCACGGTGAACCCTACGGTGTACAGATCGAGTCGACTGTGGGAGAGGGTACGCTAGTACGTCTTCGTTTGCCTTATCAGATCGGTGAGGACTCATGCCGGGAAATTCAGGTGACTGAGAGGAGTAGGTTCTGTTGAATGGACGTATGCTTGTAGTGGATGATGAAGCATTATTTCGTCAGGGTCTGATTCATCTGGTTCGCAATAACCCCCTCGGGTGGGAGGTCGTCGGGGAAGCGGCCGATGGAGAAGAAGCGATACAGGCTGTACACAGCTGCACACCCGATCTGATCATTACGGATATCAACATGCCTGTGATGGATGGTCTAGATTTGGCCGAACGCATACACGAGAGTGGACTGGACATTATGATTATCATTTTGACAGGTTATCGTGAGTTCGAATATGCACAGCGTGCCATCCGCTATGGAGCAATTGAATTTTTGTTAAAGCCGTTCTCGCTTGATGAAGCATGTCAGGTGTTACAAAAGGCACATGAACGATATCGCCGAAAACAGTCCGACATTCGGATCAGGGAACAATACAGCCAGGTGGACCGTACCGAGAGACTGCGAGAGGAACTGACTTCACTGGTGCTCCATCATCAATTCGGAGCGATAATGAATCGGATCGAGATGTTGCTAGAAGAAGCGTCCGGGATGAGCTTGTCACAAGGCAAAGCGGAGATTCATATGCTTATGAAGGTCATGATGGACTTACTGGTACAACAGCTTCAGCCTCAGGAATCCGGTGGTATGGACTCAACTGCCCCAGATCCACTGCTCTGGATTCATACCATACCTGAAGTCATCGCTTGGGCCAGATGCAAGAGCGAAGAGTGGGTGGATATGCTGATGCGGCTAACTCAGGAACAGCAGGATCATGTCGTTACACGAGTTATACAGTATATCGAAATGAACTATTCCAGCACATGCACGTTGCAGGCCGTGGCTGCCCATGTTCATGTGACACCCAACTACTTAAGCCATTTGTTCAAAAAAGAGACAGGACAAGGCTTCAGCCAATATGTCAGCAAGCGCCGAATCGATAAGGCGAAGTTGCTGCTGCACAGCACTCGGCAGAGCATGGCAGATATCGCGGAACTGACCGGGTTCGATAACTCCAGTTATTTTACAACCGTATTCAAACAGATGACGGGGGTATCGCCCCGCGAATATCGCAAGCAAGTAGCCAAGTAAAGTACCCGGTAGCAATCCTCCTTGAATTGCTGCAGGGTCACAATTAAAGAGAAGCCTCCTCTTAATATCTGTTCGTTTCCAAGGGCAACCCCACCATGTGGGGTTATTTTTGCGTAGAAAATTATAAAAGGATCGTTAAATAACAAATGTTTACGCTTACATTTTTATCTAAAATACAACTATAGTACATCAACAGTAGAGAGGAGTGATGGATGTGAAGGGGGAACTGACCGCAGGTCCGCCGTCTGGATTACAACCGCCGGATAGTGAAATGAAGCATCGGATTCGGCAGCAACGGCTTCGACGATTCAAGATGAATATACCGTTAATCTTGATGTTTGTTCCGGTGATTATGTTCTACCTTACCTTTCGTTATGCACCCATCGGAGGGCTGGTCATGGCCTTTAAGGATTACAACTTCTATGATGGGCTGTGGAACAGTCCATGGGTGGGCTTTCAGCATTTTCAGATGCTGTTCAGTGATCCGCGCACGGTGGAGATTATTCGCAACACCTTGTTCCTCAGTCTGTTAAGCATCATTATCGGGTTTCCCATTCCAATTATTCTGGCCATTATGCTGAATGAAGTGCGAAACATGGCCTTTAAGCGAACGGTGCAGACGGTGGTCTATATGCCACACTTCTTTTCCTGGGTCATCATTGCGATGATGATCATGACGGTTTTCTCTTTGGAAAATGGGATCGTAAATCGCTGGGTCGAGGCCTGGACGGGAGCACCTTATCCGTTCATGTACAACAAGGGTTCATGGGTTGCGGTGTTTGTTGGCTCAGGGATCTGGAAGGACATGGGCTTTAATGCCATCATTTTTCTCGCGGCACTAACGACCATTGATCCGAGCCAATACGAGGCTGCACAGATGGATGGGGCCAGCAAAATGCGCCAGATCTGGCATGTCACCCTTCCGGGTATACGCTCCACCATTATTCTCTTGCTGATTCTATCGATGGGGCGGGTGATGGAGGTCGGATTCGACCAGGTGTATATGCTTCAGAATTCCAATGTCAATGAGATAGCGGATGTAATCAGTACCTATATCTACCGCACCGGTCTTCAGGGAGCACAGTTCAGCCTGACAACAGCGATGGGATTGTTCGAATCACTTGTTGCATTTATCCTCATCTTTAGTGCAAATTATATCGCGCGTCGATTTAACGAAGGTTTGTGGTAGGGAGGGAGAACAGCATGAGAAAAACCAAAGGAGAAAAAGCCTTTTATCTAATCAATTATGTATTGTTGTCATTGGTTGCCGTCAGCTGTATCCTGCCCTTACTGAACATTGTTGCCTTGTCATTTAGTGATGCGAGAGCGGTTGTTTCAGGGCAAGTGGGGTTATGGCCCGTCGATTTCACCTGGTTCTCCTATCACAGCCTAATTACGGGAACGCCGATTCTGAATGCATTCTGGAATAGTGTGGAGATCACATTGATCGGTACAGGGCTCAGCATGGCGGTGACGATTATGGCGGCATATCCGCTGTCACGTAGACATTTTTATCATCGGCGCTTCTTTACGATGGCGATGGTGTTCACAATGATTTTTAACGGTGGACTCATCCCGACTTATTTGGTCGTGCAAAATCTCGGTCTTGTGAACAGTTACGGCGCGCTTTGGCTACCGGGCCTGGTGAGCACGTACAACATGCTGATTATGCGATCTTATTTTGAAAATCTGCCAGGGGAAGTGGACGAGGCTGCACGCATCGATGGTTGTGGTGAACTGGGGCTTTTGTTCCGCATCGTGTTGCCATTATCCAAACCTTTGCTGGCGACTATTGCTCTCTTTTACGGCGTGGGTTACTGGAATTCGTTCATGAGTGTGATGATTTATATCAATGATACGTCCAAATACAACATGACCGTGCTCGTCCAAAATATGATTATGTCCAATCTGAATGTACAGGATTTTACCGATCCAACGATGATATCGAATCTGACCCCGGAAGGCATTCGGGCAGCAGCTGTCATTGTGATGGTCATACCCATTTTGGCAGTGTATCCGTTCTTGCAGAAGTACTTCGTTAAAGGGGTCATGCTTGGATCAATTAAAGGTTAAAGCAGGCTGTGGGTTAACCCGCATGGGTTCATATTACAGGAGAGAAAGAGGGTCTTATCTATGGCGTTAACGATGAAGGCATGGATGAAGTCGGGTCTCGTTCTGGGCTTGATCGGTGGTTTGCTGGCGGGATGTACAGGAGGTAACGGTAGCGAACAGGCGGAAGGCGAAGGCAACAGGGGGAACATCACGTCAACAATCTATGATCGGGGCGCGGTCCCAAGCGGCATGGGTACAATCGAAGATAATATGTGGTCCAAGTGGATTAACGAGAATGGCCCGGCTAATGTAAAATATACAGCAGTTCCCCGCTGGGAATCCCAGTCCAAACTTAACGTATTATTCGCTTCTGGCAGCGCACCGGATATTATTTTTGAATTCGGTACGCCGATCCGTAACACACTGTTTAATCAGAAACAGCTGATGCCGTTGGATGAGTTGATCGAGAACTCGAGTGTGGAATACAAAGCCTTGATGGAGAAATATCCCCAGCTCAAGAAGGCCGGCATCAAAAGCGATGGTAAGCTCTATGAAGTGGGACGGATGAACGAGGTATTTCCACTGACGAGCTTTTTCATACGGGAAGACTGGCTGGAAAAGTTGAATCTGGAGGTACCGACCAATGAGGAAGAGATGTTGGCGGTAGCCAAGGCATTCACGGAAAATGATCCCGATGGAAACGGAGCTAATGATACATACGGCATCGGTGGATTTCAGTTCGGCGATACAGCGGGTCTGTTTCGCTATATGTACAACGCCAACTGGGTGAATGTGGAGGACGGGGAGATGGTGGTTGGTCCCAACAACATGAAAGAAGCCACGGCATTCAAACGTGCATTATATGAAGCAGGTGTGGTCGATAAGGACTTATTGACCGACAAGGATGGGGCCAAGGCGAAGCAGGATTTCCTGAATGGCAAAATCGGTATGTACGCGGCCATGACTTCGGATTATACCGGGTTTGCAGCGAAGGAACTGGATACACTGATGCAGAATGTTCCTGAGGCCAAATTAAAGGTCATCGCTCTGCCAACCACGTCCGTAGGACAGCACACGATGGTGTGGAATAACCCCGTTCAGATGACTGCAGCTGTGAATGCGCGAGCCAAAAATCTGGAAGCAGTTATGCAATATATCGATTTTCTGACCAAAACAGAGTCAGGCCGGACCTTCAAAAATGGATTTGAAAAAACGCATTATACGTTGAACGATCAAGGCTGTCCGCGTATCTCGGATCAGGAGAAATACAAGCAGGAGATCAGCTGGGCAGGCGATTACGCCATGTTGTACAGCCGTCTGGAGGAAGGCAAATGCGGGTACACAGAAATGCTGTTCAGCGAAGAGATTCCGTCGCAGAAGGAAGGACTTCGACTATTCAAAGAAGCGCGTGAGGTATACATGACGGATCTTCCGGTAGGAGAGGGTGTTACCCATTCAGAACATATGCCGCAGCTACCCAAGGAGCTTCAGGTGAAGTTGACCAATGTGACAACAGCGATCAACGATATTTTTACCCGTTCCATCATTGGCGGAAGCAAATATACGATCGAACAGGCTGCAACGGAAGCACAGCAGAAGTGGGAACAAGGCGGTGGCCCGGAGATTGAAGCATGGTACAAAGACTGGTGGGGCAAGGAAAAGGATAATGTACTCGTCTGGGACGACTTCTATGAAATCTATGAACAACAACAGGCTGATTTTGAAAAAGCAGAGTGAATTCATGGATTCAAATTATTCATAAAATTTATAATTTTGGTGTTGGTAGAAATAAGCGCTCTGATCCCCTGATCAGAGCCTTTTTATGTTTGGGCTTCAAATAGGGGAATATTTGACTGAAAAATGAAGTGAATAGAAAGTTCTCGCATCTCGCTTGAAACCATATCCAGAACGATGCGTATCATAAGGTATTAATTGTTTTTTAATGTAGAATATTGCCGTATTTCAGAGTATAGTTAAGGAATAATTTAACTTATATTCAATCATGATGTAAGGATGAAAATTACTGAAAACCATGAAAAAAAGTGAAGAGCACCATGTATGAAACTATTGGAGGTTGAGTATGAGTTCATTTAAAAGTTGGTTAAATTCAACAAAACAAGGACTTGAAGAGCAAGTCAAAAAGTTTAAAAATAAAGATTTTATGGATGCCGTGGTTGCAGGTTGTGCACTGGTTGCTTTTGCAGATGGTTCCATTGACGAAGCGGAAAAGAACAAGATGGCCGGTTATATCAACCTGAGTCAGGAATTGAAAGTATTCGATATGGCTGAAGTGATTACACGCTTCAATCATTATGTCGCGAACTTTGAGTTCTCTCCAGAGATCGGGAAGCAGGAAGCACTGAAGGCCATTGGGAAATTCAAAGGTAAGCCAGATGTAGGACGCGTTATTGTGGGCGTATGCAGTGCAATTGGTTCAGCGGACGGCAACTTTGATGATCAGGAGAAAAGAGTTGTTGCCGAGATCTGCAATGTACTTGGACTGAATCCGGGTGAATTCAATCTCTAAGTAGAGTAGATATTTTACATGTGAAGGGAGGTGAAAATCAGTGGCAAGCATTAATTTGGTCAAAGGACAGAAGATTGATTTAACCAAAGGCAATGCAGGACTTACGCAGGTGATTGCTGGTCTCGGTTGGGACCCGGTAACTGCCAAAGGGTTCTTCGGAAGAAAGAAACAAGCGGATATCGATTGTGATGCATCGGCGATCATGTTGAATGAAGAAGGCAAGTTGGTTAAGGACTCCAACCTGGTTTGCTTCCACAACAAGCAAAGTGCATGTGGTTCGGTTATCCACTCAGGTGACAATTTAACAGGACAGGGAGACGGTGACGATGAACAGATCAAAATGGATCTGTCCCGTATTCCTGCTGATGTTCATAAAGTATTAATCGTTGTTAATATCTACGATTGTGTCAATCGCAAGCAAGATTTTGGCATGATAGAGAAGGCTTATATTCGTATTCTGGATGGTAAAAACTCCAGTGAGCTCGTGAAGTTCAATCTATCCGATAACTACACAGGTTCAACAGCGTTGATCTGTGGGGAATTGTATCGTCATGGAGGCGAATGGAAATTCTCGGCAATTGGAGAGGGTTCCCATGCGGTACATATCAATGAACTCGCTCGCAGGTACTCCTAAGTACAAGATTTAACCTAAATCGACAATAATCCTGATATTCATATGTCACGATAACTACAATACACTTAAATAAGCGAGGATGATCATACGATGGCAATTAATCTCTCTAAAGGTCAAAAAATCGATCTGACTAAAACGAACCCAGGTTTGACAAAAATCACAGTAGGCTTGGGCTGGGATACCAATAAGTATGATGGTGGAAAAGACTTTGACCTGGATGTATCGGTATTCTGTGCCAATGCAAACGGTAAAGTAGAAGGCGAGAAAAACTTCATCTTCTTCAATAATCCACAAAATGAAAATGGTTCTGTTGTTCACACTGGTGACAACCGTACAGGAGATGGCGATGGTGATGATGAGCAGATCAATATCGACCTGCCTAACGTACCCGCCAATGTAGAGAAGATTGCATTCTCCATTACGATCTACGAAGCTACAGAACGTAGCCAGAACTTCGGACAAGTCTCCCGTGCTTATGTGCGAATCGTTAACGAAGCAAACAACGAAGAACTGATTCGTTTCGACCTGGGAGAAGACTTCTCCATCGAAACGGGTGTAGTTGTTGGTGAATTGTATCGTCATAGCGGCGAGTGGAAGTTCAGTGCCATCGGTAGTGGTTACCAGGATGGATTGGTTGGATTGACACGCGATTACGGTTTGCAATAGGACGTACAGAACGACTTACAGGATGGGAAGAACCGTCTCCTGGGCGGTTCTCCTTTTCATTTAATCACATATCTTGGAAAGGTGGAAAAACAAATGACGATCAGTCTTGCCAAAGGACAACGTATTGACCTGACTAAGACGAATCCGGGCCTTACCCGTGTGGTAGTTGGTTTAGGTTGGGACACGAACAAATATAGTGGTGGAGTCGATTTTGACCTGGACGCTTCGGCTTTTTTGTTGTACGAAGATGGAAAAGCCAAAGGTACGGATGACTTTGTTTTTTACAACAATCCAAGCGGCGGTGCGGGTTCAGTGACACATACCGGTGACAATCGTACGGGTGAGGGTGACGGCGATGATGAGCAAGTTGTCGTTGACTTCAGCAAAATCCCTGCGCAAATTCACCGGATCGGTATTACGGTAACCATCTATGATGGAGATGGACGAGGGCAGAATTTTGGACAAGTCTCCAATGCTTTTGTTCGTGTTGTAGATGCTGCAAGTGATCGGGAAGTGCTTCGGTTCGATCTCGGAGAAGACTACTCTACAGAAACAGCAGTAGTGTTCTGTGAGTTCTACCGTGCAGGTGCGGACTGGAAATTCCAGGCGGTAGGCAGCGGCTTCACAGGTGGACTATCTGCTTTATGCAAAAATTACGGACTGGATGCACAATAACTTGGCATAGAAAGGTGATTCTGCTATGGCGATTTCTGTCGTGAAAGGCCAGAAGAGTGATCTGACCAAAACCAATCCAGGCTTGTCCCGTCTAACGGTAGGCATTGGTTGGGAGGCAGCCTCGGGTGTGGAGCTGGACACATCCGCATTCCTTCTGGGTTCAGACAATAAAGTGGCTGGAGATGAGGATTTTATCTTCTATAACCAGCCCTCTACCGCGTTTATCACGTATATGGATGGTGGGCAGGTTAGCGGTGAGAAGAAACAGTTCGCCATTGAACTTGGCAAAATCCCTGCTCGAATTGAGAAAATCGCCTTCAGCCTGACGATTCATGACGGTGAAGCACGACGCCATCATTTTGGACAGGTTCAGCATGGTTTTCTACGGTTTGCCAATGCAGCTACAGGTCAGGAAGTGATGAGATATGATCTGGGAAGCGGTTTTACAGTGGAGACCGCGATTGTCATTGGTGAATTGTATCGCCATAACGGAGAATGGAAGTTCAATGCAATAGGATCGGGTTTTGCAGGAGGTTTGAATGCACTCTGTGCTAACTTTGGTGTGGATGTGGATGGTGGATCAGACGCTGCGCCAACCACATCAACCGTTCCCCCGACAGCTGCACCGACTCCACCACCCCCGGCACCCGCACCAGAACCGACGCCTGCTCCTGTCAATTCGATCAATTTCAGCAAAATTGAATTGAAGAAGAAGGGCGACACCATTAACCTCAAGAAAAATGCGGGGGGACTTGGTGAAATCCTGATTAACCTCAACTGGAATCAACAGGGTAGCAAAGGGTTATTTGGTCGCAGCAAGAGTGTGGATCTGGACTTGGGCTGCCTGTTCGAGATGAAGGATGGTACACGAGATGTGATTCAGGCATTGGGACAGACGTTTGGTTCACTCAACCGTTTCCCTTATATTGCACTGGATGGGGATGACCGGACGGGATCGGTTAAGACCGGAGAGAATCTACGGATTAATGGTGCCCGTATCTCGGAAATTGAGCGCATCTTGGTATTCACCTATATTTATGGTGGTGTGGCCAACTGGTCTCAAGTAGACGGTGTGGTAACCATCCAGCAGAAGGACGGCCCGGATATCATTGTCCGAATGAATGAATACGGGAGCCCGCTTGGCATGTGTGGCATCGCGATGTTACGCAATGTGAACAATGAGACATTCAGTATTGAACGAATCGTGCAGTTCTATAATGGGCATCAGGCGTTGGACGAGGCTCATGATTGGGGAATGCAGTGGGTTGCGGGAAGAAAGTAATCATTCGTATTTATTGAATATATAAACGCTGTATCGGTCAGCACCATTGCAAGGATACTGTTGACCAACGTTATCCTCGATAATAGACCATCAATCCCTCCAGACTAAGGAGGGATTGGTTTTTATGCCCCGACAGCTGGAATCAACTATTGCAGATTGGCTATTGCCAAAGGTGCGAGGAGGAGACAATCCTGAAATATTTTAACTTTTTGAGTCTGGAAGAAGAAGATACTCTATTTTTCTCTTCACCCGTCTCGTTCAATCACCGGACTTCCAAAGATTTACTGGCATATGCTGTTGGGGCTGCTTTATATATGCCCGCGACGCGCACACATATCGCGGACGACATTATGAATGGTAAACATGAAGGTCTGACGACCATTATTATTGATCTGGAGGATGCTGTGGGTGACGACCAAGTGGAGTTTGCCGAGCAGTGTCTGGTACAGCATCTAACTCAACTGATGACTTATATGGAGACAGGCATGCTGAGTCAGGATCAAATGCCTCTTCTGTTTGCACGTGTACGTTCACCACAACAGTTGGAACGTCTCATTGATACGTTGGGAGAATTGGTGTGCATGCTGACAGGCGTGGCATTGCCCAAGTTTTGTGTGGGCAATGGAAGAGCCTATTTTGACCAGATCCGCAAGTATAATCAACAGAAACCGGATCATTATCCCGTTCTCTATGGAATGCCTATATTGGAAACGGCTTCAATTATATATCGCGAGACACGTTGGGAGACCTTACTGGGCCTTCGGAACATCCTCGATGAAAATGTTGAATATGTGCTCAATGTACGCATTGGTGCGACCGATTTCTCCAGCCTTTTTGGACTACGCCGAAGCCCGGAATTGACCATATACGATATCGCCACGATCCGTGACTGCATCTCCGATATTATCAATCTGTTTGGACGAATGGACAAGCCGTATGTGATCTCAGGTCCTGTCTGGGAATATTTCAGTCAGCGGGAGCGTGTGTTCAAACCTCAATTACGACAGACTCCTTTCGAAGAAACCCTGGGTAAATCAGGGCTGCATCTGAGAATGAAATATATTACGAACACAATGGATGGATTGATGCGTGAAGTCATGATGGACAAGGAAAATGGAATTGTAGGCAAAACGATCATTCATCCTTCTCATATTAAGCCCGTACAAGCGATGTACGTTGTTACACATGAGGAATATTCCGATGCCCAAGACATTATCGCCCGTAATGACGGTAGCCTTGGTGTGTTCAAAAGTAATTACTATAACAAAATGAATGAGATTAAACCACACTTGAGCTGGGCGAATCGAATTCTAATCCGATCACAAATATATGGGGTGTTACATGAACAGCAGCATTTTGTCGGGCTCTTGCCCAAGCACGAACAACAACATAACTACGTTCCCAATTCTTGATCAATTCAGTCTGAACGTTCAGGTTACACATAACCCGCTGCAACTTCCACTAGAATCTCTATTTTCCATGGCTGCACGAATCAATAAGAAACGTTCATTTCTGTTTGTAAGCAGACTGCTGGGCAAGCACATCCCGGTTAACCCGTATACCTCGCTTCTGAGCGGCGCAGCATTAGCTGTTCTGTTATATGAGCACCTGACTGAAAAGACGGAAGAAACGAAAGTTCAGATCACCGAGTGGAAACGGGAAATGGTCGAAGGATTGATTGATCCCCAGCAAGCCCGGCAAGTGTATAACATGCTGTTGCAAGAAGGCTTGAGTTTGCCGGAAACGATTCGTTTTGTTGGTTTTGCCGAGACCGCTACAGCGTTGGGTCACAGCATGTACGAGATGTTTGCTGATCAAGCTTCCTATATTCACACCACTCGCGAATATGTTCCAGCGATGCATCCAGATATTCAATTTGAAGAAGAACATTCCCATGCGATGGCTCATCGTTGTTATGCGCTGGATCATGAAGCCTTTGCAGGAGAGGGCCCGATTGTTCTGGTGGACGACGAGATTACGACGGGCAAAACGACGTTGAATATCATTCGGGATATTCAGGCCAGATACCCCCGGAAGCAATATGTGATTGCTTCGCTGTTGGACTGGCGTACGGAAGCGGACGAGAATCGATTTGCCGAACTGGAAGCTGAACTGGGAATTACCATTACACCGTTAAGCCTGTTGAAGGGCCGCATTGAAGTGGTGGGTACTCCACAGTTGGAACCAACACAGCAAGATGAGCAGCTATCCCGTCCTGCCGTAACGCTTCAAACCTCTACCGTTGCCGATGCCTTCGATCAGCTGCACGCTACTTCGGAGGATGGTGAAGGTAAACGTAGCACAGCGAGCTACGTCCAGCATACGGGCAGGTTTGGTATGCAATCCCGGCATAATGGCATATTGCGCAAGGAGATTAGCCGAATTGCAGAGAGACTTCGGTCGCAGCGTAAGGGAGAACGGACGTTGGTGATGGGAACAGGGGAGTTCATGTACATTCCAATGCGTGTTGCTGCCGAGATGGGAGAAGGCGTGTTGTATCAATCCACTACCCGCAGTCCAATCCATACACATCCGGCTCCAGGATATGCTGTTAGTAGTGGTGCTGGATATGCCTCACCGGAAGACGCATCCGTTCGTAACTTTATCTATAACATCTCTCCAGGACAATATGACGAGATTTTTGTTCTGCTGGAGAGACAGATGTCCGAAGAACGAATGGAACCGATGTTGAAGGTACTGGGACAGTTGGGATGTGGACACATTCATATCGTATACTGCGGCTTGCCAGAGAAGACAGGGGACAACGAGCAATGAACTTAACTACACTGGAGCTTATCAGACAACGTGAGATTCCGTCTCCCGAGCCGATGGGCAGTTATGCTGCATCGGACGTTGTTTTCCTACTGAAGGATATCAGCCATGTGGATCTGGAAAAGGGAACGGGTGAACGGGAGCAAGCGATCCAATCCGGGGTTCATTATTCGGAGATGCTGCCCGTGGAATATCAGCCCACAGCAGAATACATCGAGCTGTTCCATCAGACGTTGGAACAATCCGCTGCAAGAATCGCGCGTCATACCGCTATTGTGGCTGAGAAGATTGTAGAGCGCAGGGGACTGAATCTGGTGCTGGTATCTCTGGCTCGAGCCGGAACGCCTGTGGGCATCCTGATCAAGCGTTATATTGAATTGAAATACAAAGTGACGATTCCGCATTATAGCATTTCAATTATTCGTGGCAAGGGTATGGACGAGAACGCAATTTTATATATTTTACAGCAGCATGGTCTGGAAACAGCCATTCAGTTTGTAGATGGTTGGACAGGAAAAGGGGCTATTCGCAAAGTGCTGAAAGAGTCCTGTGACCAAATGGAACGGACTTACGGTGTAAGCCTCGATGATGATCTTGCCGTGTTGGCCGATCCGGGGCAATGCTCAGGCACCTTTGGGACGAGGGAAGATTATCTCATTCCTAGCGCTTGTCTGAATTCCACTGTCTCTGGACTGGTGAGCCGTACAGTACTTCGCGATGATCTGATTGGGCCGGCAGATTTTCACGGGGCCAAATGGTATCGTGAATGGTCCTCTGCGGATGTGTCGACCCAATACGTGGATACTATTGCTCAGCATTTTCCGCAAATGATGGACCTGGCGGAAATTCAAACGGAGGACAATGCTACTGGTACTTCGGAAATTACCTGGAAAGGCTGGCAGGATATTGAGTCCATCCAGCAATCCTTTGGCATTACGAACATTAATCTGATCAAACCTGGAATCGGAGAAACAACACGGGTGTTACTGCGCCGTGTCCCTTGGAAGATTCTTGTGGACCGTCTGGATAATCCGGATTTGCAACATATCATGATGCTCGCCAGAGACAGAAATGTGCCGGTTGAGGTATATCCGGGACTAACCTATTCCTGTTGCGGTATTATTCAATCCCTGGGAGGTGGAGGAGAATGATGATCTACGCAAGTGATCTGGACCAGACGTTGGTGTACTCCCGTCGTGCGCTCCGTATTCCCGAAGATACACCGGGACTTGTTCCCGCAGAGTGGATTAACGGCAAGTTGTCCGCTTTTATGTCAGCATATGCACTGGAGCGGTTGCAGTCTTTGCCACAAGACATTGTATTTATGCCTGTGACGACACGTACCGTGGAGCAGTACCGACGTATTCATATTTTTCAGAACGAATGTATCCCGAAATATGCAGTGACGAGTAATGGTGGCAACATCATTGTTGACGGTCAGGTAGACGATGAATGGAATCTGCATATTCGTTCTTTGCTTCGTCAGCAGGCAGCTGCTCCCGAAGAGATCCTGGATTTATTTGACGATGTACTGAGCCCGGAATGGGTGATTAACCAGCGATTGTGTGATGAGCTGTTCTTTGCATTGCTAATCGAACGTGACAAGCTTCCTATGAAGCGCATTGCCGACAAGATTCGGGTGTTAGAGACGCTTGGATGGGAGAGTTCGATTCAGGGGCGGAAGCTCTATCTGGTGCCTTCGGCCGTGAACAAACGAGCTGCAGTGGAGCATATTAGGCAACGCATTGGCGATGTGCCTGTGATTGCTTCGGGTGATTCCTTGCTGGATCGTTGTTTGCTGGACTTTGCGCACCACGCCATTGCTCCGTCTCACGGAGAGTTACATGTGGAGAGACAGCGTGTACCTGAGCAGGTACCGTATCAATTTACGAAACAATTCGGTGCTTTTGCAGCAGATGAGATTCTCGATTACGTTCACCGTATTCATAACGATCAACAGACCCAGATAGACCATGCCGAGATAAGGGAGACCGTATAAATGAAAAAAATGAAGATTTACTTCAACCGTTGGTTCTCTGTAACGTATCATTATATGAATGCGATTCGGGACAATGAGGACGGCATGGAATTTGAGATCTACGGTACTCATCCTGATCCGGGACACATGGCATTACAGGGCTGTGATGTTGCAGAAGTTGAACCGCGTGTAACGGGCAGGGAATATGTTGATTTTTGCCTCGACTTTTGCCGCCGTCATCAGATTGATGTATTTATTCCACGCTGGAACATGCTGGACATCAGCAGACATATCTCCCTGTTCGAAGAGATCGGTACACGGGTTATCGTATGCTCGGACACGGAATTGCTGGAACAATTGATGGAGAAAGACCGGTTCTATGAATCGGTGCGTGAGAAAGGCATCATGGAGATTCCGGATTATTTCACGGTTAGTAATGCTGCACAATTCCAGCAAGCCTATGAGGCGCTGCGTGCACGTGGACATGATGTATGCTTCAAACCATGTAATGGTGAGGGTGGTATGGGATTCCGAGTGATTAACAATGAACGTGATCCGTTGCAGGAGTTGTTCGGATATGCGCTTAACTCGATTTCATATGAAGATGCCCTGCGTGCGTTCTCTTCTGCTCCGTCCTTTCCCAACGTCATGGTGATGGAGGTACTGGAAGGATATGAATACAGCATTGATTGTCTTTCGGATCGCAATGGGAAACTATTAACGGCTATTCCGCGTAGAAAAGAAAGAGGACGTTTGCGCTTGCTCGAAGAAAACGAGGAATTGCTGGCGATTGCCCGCAATGTGGCAGAGGTATATCGGATTCCTTATAATTTTAATATACAGATGAAATATCGCAAGGATACACCGAAGCTGCTGGAGATTAATCCGCGTATGTCGGGTGGGTTGCATATGTCTTGCCTGTCGGGCGTGAACTTCCCGTATCTGGCGGTCAAGTCTGCACTTGGCCATGATATTGGACCACTTCATCCGAAGTTTGGCATACTGGGAAGTCATATCGAACAGCCATTTATAATCGACGTTCAGAAGGTAAGCGGAGTACACCACGTCTAGCTGAGAATTTCCCTCAACATTGACACCTTCTGGATGGTTTTTTTACAATACGGATGAGAGGTTATTCAAAAAGTCCACTTTTGATTACGAATAATGCCTTACGGCATCATCAGCATCGAATATGAAATTCAGCCGAAATAAGCGGGAGGCTTACGAAGTATGTTTCCTTTGGATACATTGTGGTTGCTCACGTAGTTTTCCTACGCTCCGCTACTCCATTTCTATCTTCATTCCATCTTCTCGGTACTGAAAACAAGACTTTTTGAATATGCACTTTATGTGTTGTTAAGGCAGGAGGACAAGTAATGTTACGGAAAACGAAGATAGGTATAGGCGCATTGGTCGGTTATGGTCTCGCGGCCATCTCGAGTCCCTTTCTACCGGATGTCATCACGTGGGCAATTCCGGCACTGGCAACTGTGGTCGGGGGACTGATTCCTTCACGATCCACGTCACGTACACAGGTTCAGGGTTCGTCTTCAGCCCCTGTACCCATTACAGATATCGGAAATGAACCATCCCGCTTGAATGGTGGACAAGCACCGAGCGCAGTGCCAACAGGGGCAAGAGAAGCTTCTCTGGTACAGCCTCATTCGAGCTCCACTCCCGCACAACATGCGGGCTCAGAACAAGCGAAGCCTTCCCGCACCGAACCAGATCCTGTATTTGATCCGGTGATTGAATACCTGGAGGTTCTGGAGGACATGATCATCTCCGAAGGTCAGAAGAACGAGCTGGATAATGAGATCGTGGAGAAATCACTGGCTTTGTTTGCCCGTCTGCAGCGTGTGATTCCTTCTCTTCAGGAGCTAAACAACGGGGATATCAACCATACGGTGCGCAGACTTATTTTGAAAGACCTGAACGGGTTTATTAATCCATTTCTACGTTTAAGTGGAGAAGCCAAACGCAATAATCGGCGTATGCTTCTGAATGGTCTTCGAGACGTGGATTCCAAGATATCGGATATTGTATCAACGATTGAACATAAAGACTTAATGGAGCTCCAGAACAAAGCGGAACTAATACATCAACGGTATAACAGCTCTGAATTATAGGAGGGATTGGCATGGCAACGGAATGGGCTCAGTTGAAGCAGGAAGATGAGCAACGGATTAACCAGGAAGCAACGCAGCTTATTCAGAAAGTGTCCCAAAGTGATCCGGCTCATCTGGATACCTTAATGGATGATATCGGCAAGTTGGGCGTGAAAACACAAGAGAGAGCAGGACAGACTCTCAAGCTGCTTGATCGTCCAGTCAATGAACTGATGTCCGGGAATCGGGCAGAGGTATCCAACATGATCCTGAAGCTCCGTGATGAATGTGAGAGTTTGCAGCAGAGTAAAAATGTGAGTTTTGTCGGGAAGTTGTTACGTAAAAGCCCGCTGAAAAACTATGTATACCGTTATCAATCCGTTCGCACGAACATTGATGCCATCATTAACGGGTTGCGGGATGGCAAGGACAACCTGGAAGAAAGCATCGTGAACATGCGTCAATTGAAACGTTCTTCGATTCAGGAGATCTACAATCTGCAGACCAAAATCTCTTTTGGTAATCAATTGAAAGCATTGTTTGAAACCGAGATCGCCAAGCCTGAGAACGAGAATCGTAAAGCACATCTGGAGCGTGGGTTGCGCAAAGTGGTAACACGTACCCAATCCATGACAGAGATGATCATGCTGTACAATCAGGCGATTGCAGCTACCGACATCATTAATGATAACAATGACAAGCTGATTGATTCCGTTAATAACGCCATTGATAAAACAGCAAATCTGATCACCGTTTCGGCCATGATTGCGATGGCTCTTAATGATCAGGAGAAGGTTATTTCCGCTGTGGAAGCTACGAATAAGACGATTGAAGATCAGTTCAAGGAGAACGCCAGATTGTTGAAGACAACAACTGAGAAAACGAATGAACTGTTGTCCAAACCGGCCATGTCCCTTGAAGCGGTCAATCAGGCGATGGGTGATCTGATGTCTGCACTGGATCTGTCCGAGCAGTCTAATCGCCGGATCATCGAGAGCTGTAATGACTATACCAACAAGATGACAACACTTAACGCCAAAATGAGTGATCGACTGGGTCTGGAAGGGCCGAAAGCTGCTGCCATTCCGGAGAAAAATAAACCGGATTCCAGTGCATTAGGATCTTTCCTGGATTAGGGTAATAGGGCGAGACTCGCTGCATAAGCCAGGAGATTGCTAGATGTATATCTTTCTACGAGGGACGCCGAGTGCGTCTCTTTGTTTCATTTGTTTGATAAAATGAAGGTAAAATCTGAGGGGATTGGACGCTGCATCCATTTGACGGCATACTGATCCAAAACCGTGAAATGTGCAGTCTGATTGTATCAGAGCTGCTCCGTAACAAAGACTTTCATGTCATGTTGGCGTTTATGGAGGGACTTGGACCGGAAGATGCTGAACATCCAAGCTCTGATCCTGAGATCAGAGCTTTTTCTTTGTAGTATACCTTGCAGTGGTCTTCACTAATTTACGGTCATCGTAGAGGCGCCGGAATCTTCAATGTGTACCTTGACCTCAAAGGTTACAGGCACGGAAGTAAAAGCCTGATCCCAATTGTCTTTCAACTGTTCCCACAGACCGGGATGCTGAATTCGCAACGCCTGGCCAAAATTGGCCACCTCTACTTGCATTTTCTTCATTTTAGATATCGTGTGCTGTGCCAGATCCTTTATTCTGTCTTCGATAATAGCTGCTTCTCCGACCAGTACCTGACGGTCCATTTTCTTTTTATCCAAACCGAAGCTTTCGGAAAGACGACCGACCGACGATATAGTGACGTGAAACGAAACCTCGTTCTTATGAACGCGAGCCTTGATATCGCTTTTTGCCGATTTGATCTCATAAACGAAATCACGATGGGAGCGGGAGTCTGTACCCTTTACAACACCGCCTGTCAAATCTCCCTTAATCCATTGCAATCCCTCAACATCGGTTTCATTCAAGTATCCCGCGTATTTTTGCGTCTTCCCTCTGATTACACCCGCACCGGAAAGTTTGATGCCTTGTTTGATTGTGATGACATTAGGCAATACGAAGCTGGACTTCGATTTCAGCGGGCCAATCACTTTGGCCAGAGAAACCGGCTTAACAAGGCTGCTGTTGTGACTGCGGTTGTCAAAAAGATCTTTCAGCATGAAGGCAGGAGTTTTTCCCGATACCATTTCCTTGAACACATCGCTTGCTGTACCGGTACTTATAACGAGCAGAATGCTCAGCCGAATGTCGTTATCGGCTAAATAAAAATCCAGCAGTTCTTGCATGGGAACCTCCTGAAGCAATTCCGAGCTAATGACAATGGTTTTAAGGTGAAAGCCCGCAGGAGACTGATTGCTGAGATAGGATTTCCTTGTCATTTCCATGATTGAAACGCCCAGCTCTTCTTCATTATAAAACTTGTTTCCCTGTGAAGAAGAGCCCAAACTGCTTTCAGCTTCCGGAAGGATGAACTGAACAGTTCTCCGGATCTGTTTTTTCGGAGGCGGCTGGTCTGTTTCCTCGGCCGATGTCTCCGTTTGCTGCGATACCGCATCCAATGCAATACCGGCTTCCAGATTCCGTTCTTCAATGGGTGAACTGCTCCAGCAACCTGCAAGCAGTACGCAGCCAGCGATCATGGAAGTGGACAACAGGCGATGGCTCCACGTCTTCATGGCGAGTTCACCCGCCAACGGGCAATGAGGAGCAGAAGAAGAGGCATTGACGAGAACAGGATCATATTGGCCCTCCCAATGAATTGCCCCAGAGCGAAAACTTCATTTATGTTCTTGGGCAATTGGGACAGGATGCAGATAACGGGAAGAATAAGAAACAAACTTTTCTTATAGGGAACTTTGAAAATGTGGGATATGCCTAACGCAGCGCAATAAAAGACAATCGTAAAAATGGAAAAAATCTGTATGATCCAAATCGCGAGCAGCAGGGATTCGAAACGTTCCAGCAGGAGGTCTTCGACTTCCACGCTGCGGGCGAGATCAAAGAAAGGCCAGGTACGTGTAGGCACGCCTTCCAGAGAGAAAACGCCAATACAGATTATCACTGCAACCGTATAGAAGATGACGGCAAGTCCGATTCCCCATGCCATGGTTTGATAAGCTTTCTTGGGTGCTTGCATTCGGCACAATATAAACAGGAAACATTCGCTCCCACTGAAGGCGAGTGTGGTGGATGGCATACCTTTCATGATCGGCATCCATCCTTTTGCACCAACGGGACGGAGGTTGTTCAAGTCGAAAACAGAAAACCCTAGCAAATAGATAAGAATAAGCACGGTCACTGATATGGGGATAATAATCTGGCACAATTTTCCGATTGTGCTGATGCCTTCCATGCACAGATACAGGGATATCCACACAAACCAAGCCAAAATGGCCCAGCCTGGCGTACCCTCCAGCAGAAAGAAGGAGGCTACTTCTTCCATGGACCTCATCTCATAGCTGGCCAGATGAATGTAATACAGCACGACAACAAGCCCAATACATTTTCCGATGATTGTGCCTGTAATCTGCTGCACATATTCGTAGAAGTTGAGGTTTTGGAATCGCTGGCTGAGCAGGATCATAATGCAAGCTGTACCGAAGTTGAATACTCCTCCCAGAATGACCGATGCCCAGGCATCAACAGTGCCGACTTTATTAACAACTTCCCTTGGAAGGGTAAACAACTCCGCACCGATCATAAAACAAAGAATTAGCCCCAGCGTCTGTAATGTGGTTAGCTGATTCGATTCGGGCATTCCGGCTGTCATAATGAGATGCTCCTCTCCGTTAATTGCTGCGCTTGGGGTCCTTGGGCTTAAGCACCCCGGGACGATATTTCATAAATTGCAAAGGCACACGAATCATGTAGTCTTTCCAGTCTCTCAAGGATTGGGGTACAGCCAGATTCACATAAGAGATACCGAAGCTTTTCAGCTTGAGCATATGAACGACCAAAAATAAAAAAGACATGATTACGCCGTACAATCCGAACATGGCAGCGCTGAACATGATCGGAAAGCGCAGCAGACGCATGGATAGCCCTGCGCTGTACATCGGCACCGCAAACGAACAAATGGCCGTCACGGAAACGACGATGACCAGAATGGGGCTGACAATACCCGCATCCACCGCGGCCTGTCCAATGATAAGTCCGCCCACAATTCCCATGGCAGGACCAATAGGTTTAGGAAGACGAAGTCCCGCTTCACGCAATACTTCGATGGCGCCTTCCATGATGAAAGCCTCGATTAATGTCGAGAAGGGGACGCCTTGCCTTGTCCCGATAATGGATACAACCAGCTTGGTTGGGATTAGGCCAGGATGAAACGATATAAACGAAATGTACACTGCTGGGGCAAAAAGGGAAATTAACGTGGCTACAAAACGTAGGATACGAATCAGGGAGCTGGGAAGCCATCGTTCATAATAATCCTCTGGGGACTGTAACATCATGGCATAGGTCACCGGCATTAACAGCGCATAGGAAGATCCGTCCAGCAAAATGGCTACTCGGCCTTCCAGCAAGGCACCCATAACCCGGTCAGGGCGTTCAGTATTTTGAATCTGTGCAAATGGACTCAAAAAATTATCCTCGATCAGCTGTTCCACATACCCGTTCTCCAGCACTTCATCTACCTCAATCGTTTTTACGCGGCGTTTCACCTCTGCCACAAGGTCTTCATTGGCAATATCCTTAAAATACGTGACCATCAGCTGTTTCTGAACCCGTTTACCGACTTGGTAAGACACCATGGCAAGCCGATGGCTTTCCCCGTGTCTGCGCAGCATGGCCGTATTGTCGCTTAAGGTTTCCGTAAAGCCGATTCTGGGTCCGCGAAGAACGGCTTCCGAGACAGGTTCTTCTACAGAGCGAGTTTGTCCACGAGGGCTTCCCAACAGCAGGGCGCCTGGCATGCCCTCCATCAACAGCATGATGGAGCCGAATAAGACCTTGCGTAACGCTTGATGGACATCGACGACCCAATCGGTTTCCGAGATCAGCAAGACCTGCTTCACGAGGTAATCCTCCACCTTTTTATTCTTCCAATGCTCATCCTTTAAGGGTTCGTTCGCCCAGTCCAATAGGGGCTTTAATACATTCTGATCCAGTCCAGGTTTGTCGGTCAGGCCGTCCACAAAAAAAAGCACGGCTCGGGCCTTCACGTTTTCGAGATAAATGGACCTTTCTTTGATATCATCCATATCCAGAGCCACTCTTTTGAATTTGTCGAGATTCAGCTCATAGTCGCTGGTATAATGCAGCCCCCCTTCATCCGATTGCTGCCGGGTCTGACCCAGGTTTAATCCGAGTTCTTCTTCGGCTACCATCTCCTCTAATTTTTGCCTTCTTTGACTGTACCGCCCGTCAAATAGCTTAATTCGTCGTATGACAAGCAAAATGAGTAAAGGTGTAACAGTGAGAAAAAGGGCTTCAGCGATCGTACTCCATTCGGGTATGTGGTTCAGAATGAATTTCCACATATTGAGGCCTCCATTTCCAAAACAACCATTTTGTTTATATCATTACCAGAGATACCTAAATAATGTATGGGCTGTCGCGCAACTTTGCGGATTTTCATGTGAGCCATTCGAAGCCTGGGCATCCGGCTCCGTATGTTTGTTGCAGATCGATGTTCCCTGGTAGCCCATTTCAGGTTAATAATGAGAAGGTAGAAGATATTAACGATTTGGTGGTGCAAAATGCGATATAATAATCGTATTGGGTGCGTGAAGTTTTACATAAATTTAACCAAAAGAGATTAACGGAGCTGGCTGCGTGGACACCAAAAAATGAGTCACGATAACAAGCCCTCCGAGCCGGAGGAATGCTTATGATCAAGCTGTTGTACCACCTGAAGAAGTACCGAGTTGCCGCAATTGCAGCCCTGGTCATGATGTTAATTGAGCTGACGGTTGAGTTGGCTCAGCCTTACTTGATCTCCAAGATCATTGATAACGGGATTCAGCAGGAAGACCTGTCAGTCGTCTGGTTGTGGGGCGGCGTGCTCGTGGGCAGTGCTGTTGTGGCTTTTGCTGCCGGAATTGCAAGTTCGTTCTTTGCATCCCATGCGAGTTTGGGGTTCGGATACGATCTGCGCGAGAAGTTATATGAGAAAGTGCAAACGTTCTCTTATGCCGTATTCAATCGTTTCGCAACGTCGTCTCTGATTACGCGATTAACGGGGGATGTGACCCAGGTACAGGACACCGTCTTTATGAGTCTGCGCTTCATGACACGTGTGCCCCTGGTGGTGATTGGTAGCATGATTATGGCAGTGATCGTGAACCCGAGGTTAGGTCTGCTGCTGGTTGTCATGGTGCCTGTACTACTCATTGTTGTGGTGTGGATGATCAAAAAGGCAGCGCTGCTGTTCCGCAATGTGCAGCGCAGACTGGATGCCGTCAATGGAGTCATCCAGGAGAATCTGACAGGCATCCGGCTGATCCGTGTTTTCGTACGGATGGGCCATGAGATTGAACGCTTTGCCGGATTCAGCGGCAAGCTGATGAAAGGCACAATCTCCGCGCTGCGCCTGACGGAGACCACGATGCCGTTCATGCTGCTTATGATGAACGTTTGTATCATCGCCGTGTTATGGTTTGGACGAGTCGACATTGCCTCCGGTAATGCAACCGTGGGTGAAGTGGTCGCCGTCATTAACTACCTGCTTCGCACAATTGGTGCCATGTCTGCGTTGTCATGGATTCTGGTAACCTTCTCGAGAGCAAGCGCTTCGGCGCAACGACTGAATGAAGTGTTTAATACGGAGGATACATCGGAGACTGAACAGACGAAGTCGTTATCAACGTCTGCACCATCTGCTGGATCTATGAAATCTTCGCATTTTCCGCAATCTGTATACCCAGCGAAGAAACAGCGGGCTGTGCAGGGAGCGGTTGAATTCCGCAGTGTGGGCTTCAGTTATCCGAATAGTGAAATTACAGTACTGGATAACATCACATTCACGGCAAAAGCGGGGGAGCGCATTGCCATTATGGGAGCAACTGGCTCAGGCAAATCTTCACTGGTGCAGCTTATTCCCCGGTTATACACAGAGGATCAAGGAAAGGTACGGATTGATGGTGCTGATGCATCAGAGCTGGATCTGTCCATGCTGCGTGGTGCGATTGGTTATGTGCCTCAGGAGGTTGTCCTGTTTACCGGTTCCATACGGGAGAATATTGTCTGGGGTCAGGAAGATGCTACCTTGGAGGAGATCGTGGAAGCCGCGAAGCGCGCGCAGATCCATGAAACAATTGAGAATTTACCAAACGGTTATGATACATTGCTCGGTCAACGGGGAGTGAATCTCTCCGGTGGACAGAAGCAGCGACTTTCCATTGCACGAGCACTGGTACGTAGACCAAGAATTCTGATTCTGGACGATAGCACAAGTGCGCTGGATGTAGCTACGGAAGGCAGACTGCTCGATGCGCTGGAGGAATTGTCGTGTACCACGTTTATCATCACCCAGAAGATCAGTTCAACCACTTCGGCGGACCTGATTCTACTGCTTGATGATGGACAACTCATTGGGCAAGGAAAACATGAAGACCTGATGGAGTCGTCAGAGCTGTATCGTCGAATCCATGAATCACAATACGGGGAGGGTGCACAGCATGTTCAAAGCATTCATTGAGCCTTTCCGTCAGCCGCCACCGCCGATTGATCCGGAGACGTTACGATCAGGTGGTGGTCGCAAACCCAAGGCACGGGCGAAGAACTGGTCAGGTACGCTAGGTCGGATCTGGACCTATCTGGCACGTCGCAAGGTTAAGCTGTCCATGGTACTGTTGATGGTGTTTGCCAGTTCCGCACTCGCTTTGCTAGGCCCCTACATGGTAGGAGTGGCCGTAGATGATTTCATCGCGGGTGAAGCCGGCTCAAGCTGGACTCGGTTTCTGATTGGATTAACCGCAGTGTATGTCTTGTTCTCTCTTACATCATGGTTACAAAATATATGGATGATCGAAATTGCACAGGAAACCGTGTTCCGCATGAGGTATGATCTGTTCTCCCATCTGCACAAGCTGCCGATTCCATTCTTTGGTAAACGCCAGCAGGGGGAGATTATGAGTCGGGTGACCAATGATATCGAGAATGTCAGCGGTACGCTGAACAGCTCAGCCATCCAGATTTTTTCGAGTGTATTAACACTACTTGGGACATTTGGCGTTATGCTGTGGCTCAGTCCGCTACTGACCCTGCTTACCTTTATCGTTGTGCCTTTGATGGCCATTGGTATGCGTTGGATTACGCGCAGAACGGGACCTCTCTTCAAGGAGCGGCAGCGCAATCTCGGTGAACTTAACGGTTATATTGAAGAGACATTATCCGGGCAGCGGATCATTAAGGCATTCTCCCAAGAGGAGCGTGTGATTCGGGGTTTTGAGGAACGAAATACCCGCATCCGGATTTCCGGTTTCTGGGCACAGACGATCTCCGGTTTTATCCCGAAACTGATGAATGGATTGAATAACCTGAGCTTTGCGATTGTGGCAGGCATCGGTGGTATTCTGGCGATCCAGGGTTCCGTTACGGTCGGGGTGATTATTATCTTTGTGGAATATGCCCGTCAATTCACCCGTCCGCTGAATGATCTGGCGAACCAGTGGAATACGTTATTGTCCGCGATTGCGGGGGCTGAGCGCGTATTCGAGGTGCTGGACGAAGATGAGGAAGCGAAGGATGAAGGGGCAGCGGTATCTCTGGACAAGGTAGAGGGAGCGGTTCGTTTCGACAAAGTATCCTTTGGATACGATGAAGGACGTAACATTTTGCATGACATCAGCTTTGAAGCCAAACCGGGTGAGATGATTGCCCTTGTAGGTCCGACCGGAGCAGGGAAAACAACATTAATTCAGCTTTTATCCCGTTTCTATGATCCGACAGGTGGCACATTAACGGTAGATGGTCGTGATATGACCACCATTCGACGTGAGAATCTGCGGTCTCATATGGCGTTTGTGCTTCAGGATTCATTCCTGTTTCAGGGTACGATCCGGGAAAATATTCGGTTTGGCCGTCTGGACGCAACGGATGAAGAGGTGGAAGCAGCCTCCCGGCTGGCGAATGCCCATTCCTTCATTGTGAGAATGAAGGATGGATACGACAAAGTGCTCCAGGCCGACGGAAGCGGCATTAGTCAGGGACAGAAGCAGCTGCTCGCCATTGCCCGGGCAATTCTGGCGGACCCTTCCATCCTTGTGTTGGACGAGGCGACAAGCAGTATCGATACTGTTACGGAGATTAAAATTCAGGAAGGGCTGCAACGTCTGATGCAGGGACGAACCAGCTTTGTCATTGCCCACAGGCTGAACACGATCCGTCAGGCTGATCGAATCCTGGTGCTGAAGGATGGTCATCTGTTAGAGCAAGGATCGCATGATGACCTGCTGGAACAAGGTGGTTTCTACAGCGAGTTGTATTACAGTCAGTTGCGTAAGAAGGCGCAGTAGTCATTTGGGATAATATGTGAGAAGTAATAGAGGTTTTATTTTACAAAAAAAGAGCAGGGCTGGGGGCACGAAGCTCCTTACCTGCTCCTTTTTGCATATTGGTTTGAAGCATAAATGGATAATGGAGCCATGACGATATGTAAGCAGATGGATATAATGGAATAAGTTCATTTTTAAGGGAGGTCAACAGTGAATTGAAAAATGAAAAAGTCGCACACAGGCTTATTTTCTTCAATATCATCTATGCTATTACGCTTTTGCCGTATCCTTTTATATTGATAATGGGTCTATACACATATGTCTACAGTCAGTCGAGTAATCACCCATTGTTGGACATTATAACATCAGGCCTCATGGCTACGTATCCAATTGGTGTGTTAGTCTCGTTTATTTGTTGGGCGTTCTATCATTCCGGCAAATACAAATGGGCTGTAGCAACTGCCAATTTATTTCTGGTCTGGTTAGTTGCTTTTCTAATCGTTATCCTTATTTCTGACTATATTATGGCTTTCTTTTTGTTCAATGGACAGGGTAGTGAAGTAGCAATAAAGTAAAATGATTCTTATGGGAAAGATATGCTTCATACTAATGAAGTGATGCCTTAAAAGAGAGGAGGGCAATGCGGAATGGAATTCAAATTTGGGAATGCTGCTCTTCTTCTTCCCCCTTTACACATTATGATTATCGCAATAATTATTCTTTTCTTTCTGGTAAGGTGGAGCAAGCAATTAGAAACAAGGCGTTTTACGGTTTTCTTTTATTTTTTGATTAGTACGTTCATTACTCCAATTTATTCTCAAAGTACAACAAAAGGTGTCTTTGAGCTATGGATTCCTTTAGGATTTATAGTGATTTTCTTTTATTTGATTCGCAGCGAAAGAAATCATCCATCTAAAATGAAAGCAAGTATTCTAGGGTTTTCCATAGCCTTATATCAGTTAATTCTTCAATATATCGGATAACGGGATGGGACAGAATAGTTCAATAAGAACAAGTAAGCAATAGGTTGAAAACAAAAGAGCAGATCCTGATCACAGGACCCGCTCTTTCTCATTTAACTTCCAATAACTTTCCAGTTATTAGCCTGTTCAACCGTTAACGGTTGATGTCTGCGAATATAATCCTCCACCAGTGCGGCCATGTCCGTGGCACCTTCATGCAGTACCTTTTTGCCCGGGTACATTGCATAATCCCCGCCGCCAGCAGCACGGTAGCTGTTCATCACCACAGAGTACATGCCATCCATATCCATTGGCTTGCCTTCACGTTCCAACTTCACAACTCGACTGCCTACAGGTTGGGAGATATCCAGCTCGTATTCCATGCCAGCCCACATATCGTAATTATAATGTTGGGGTTTGGGTTCCATATAAGCCGGATTGACTGCCACCTCACCAGAAGCATTCACTTCAAAGTAACGAGCCGTTTGTTCCAGTGCCTCCCGGATATCCTGACCACTCAGCTCCAGCACCGTCAGCGTATTAGGATAGATGAAGTTGGATAACACGTCCCGAACGGTGATGTGACTCCCGAAACCGCGAGCTTCTTCACTCAGCATGGCGGTATTGGAGAGCTGCGCTCCAGTCGCTTCCATCTGCACTTGATGTACAAAAGCAATGAATGGATGTGCCTTGAGTCGCAGGGCCGTAGCATTGGTGATGGATAAATCCCCAGCCACCTGGCCAATGGGTTGATCAAGCCATGCTTGTGCCTCAGTTTCCAGATCATCTGTCAGTTTCATGACGGTTGCATCAGGTTCAATCTCATTATGTTCATCCAGAAGTAACAATCGAGCCTTCTTATCTGTAATCTGCCATTTCCCGCCCGATGATTGTTCCAACTGAACGGATACATGCCCCGCACCATTTCCGCTGAAGCCCGGCTGAATGACTGTTACACCATGAATATTAGCGGTAAGCTGACGATGCTGGTGTCCGGTAAGCAGCACATCGATACCTTCGATGTCCCGGCAGATGGCATAACCTAGATTTTCTCCAGTTAACCGTTCGGTGGGCTCGCCTGTCTCCAGATCACTCTCGAATCCGCCGTGATAACTGACAACCATTACATCTGGTTGTTCATGCTCATGGATATAGTTAACCCATGCACGAATAGTCTCTAAGGCATCAAGGAACTGTAACCCCTCAATATTTTTCGGATGCTCCCAGTTTGGAATGTAATGCGTAGTTGCGCCCAAGAGTGCAATTCGGACCCCGGAGGAGAGTGTCTTGATCAGATAGGGAGGCCCGAAGGCTGGTAGACCTGCACCTGGTGGAAGATCTGTCCGAGATTCTGATCCATTGGCACTGTCGTGCTCACCATGAACAATATTGGCTGACAGCCATGGGAAATTGGAAGCGCCAACTGCTCCGTGCAACAGATTCTGACCATAGTTAAACTCGTGATTGCCCATCACCGCCGCATCATAACCCAGTTCATTCAGTACTGTTATGAATGGATGCACTTCGTTGTTGGAAACCTGTGAAGCTGCATAGGAGGCCAAGGGTGATCCTTGCAGCAGATCCCCGTTATCCACCAGCATCAATTCAGGTGCACGTTCACGTTCCTTACGAATCAGGGAAGCCAGCAGGGCAAGTCCAGCCGGGCGGTAGGCGTTGGTATTGTAATGAATGGGACGGATGGCCCCGTGCAGATCACTGGTGAACAGAATGTCGAAGCTTGCCGTATGGTTTATGGATGTCATTTTACAATCTCCTCTAATATATAAGTTCAGATATATGGAATTACCATAAAACGGAGAAGACAGAATAGGCTGAAGAACCGAAGTATATGCCGTTATCTCCGATGTTCTTCCTAATATCTTCAACCATAATGAGCCTATTCTAACAGATACAAGTCCCGCTGACAGCCTGACAGGAAACTTTACAAAACTCCAAATTTCGTTTCACATCGCGCAAATATTTGGCAATTATAGTAGACAAGTACTGAAAAATAGAAACTCTTTGGAGGGTGTTCGTTTGAAGAAGTCTGCTTTATTTTTACCATTGTTGATTTTGGTTCTGTTTCTGAGTGCTTGTGGGTCTAGCAGTACAACAGGTTCGGCTAACGGGGATAATGCGAGTTCGAATGCATCCGGTACGTCTACGGCAGAGACAGAGAAAGCTGTCGAAGGTTATGTGCCAACTGAATTGACGGTTCAATTTGTTCCTTCCCAGAATGCAGATACGCTTGAAGCCAAAGCGAAACCGCTGGAGAAGCTGCTTGGTGACAAACTGGGCATTCCGGTAAAAGTCAGCGTATCCACCGACTACAACACAATTATTGAAGCAATGGCTTCCAACAAAGTAGACGTAGGTTTCTTGCCTCCGACAGCTTATGTACTGGCTAAAGAAAAAGGCGCTGCACAAGTTATTCTGCAAGCACAACGTTTTGGTGTTAATGATGAGACTGGAGCTCCTACAGAGCAACTGGCAGATTCATATAAATCCATGTTCATTGTAAAAAAAGATTCTCCGATTCAATCCATCGAGGACCTTAAAGGTAAAAAAGTCGCTTACCAAAACGTAACGTCTTCCGCAGGTTATGTATGGCCAGCAGGTCTGTTGCTGGACAGAGGGATTGATCCATTAAAAGATGTAACACCTGTAACGTTGAAAGGTCATGACCAAGGTGTTATCGCTGTATTGAACGGTGACGTTGATGCAGCAGCTATTTTCCAAGATGCCCGCAACACGGTAGCCAAAGACTACCCGACTGTATTTGAAGATACACGTGTACTGGCGTTCACTGAGCCTATTCCTAACGATACCATTGCCGTTCGTACAGACATGAATGCAGATTGGACTGCGAAGATCAAACAAGCCTTCATCGATATCGGTAAAGATACGGAAGGTCACCAGATCATCAAAGAAATCTATACGCATGAAGGTTATGTAGAGTCCGATGATAGCAAGTTTGAGATCGTTCGTCAGTATGGCGAAAAAGTGAAAGGTGAATAATTCTGATCCAAAAGTAGTTCGGGATCTGTTCACTTTGTAGTAGCTTTCTTGGATGGGAACAGCTTAATCGTAGCAATGGACAGGCCAGTTCAGCGTGATCTACGCTGCGCTGGCTTGTGCCATTATAGCAAGCACTTAGGTATGGTTGATCATTATGAATGAAAGAAGGATTATTGCCATGATTGAGCTTCATAACGTTACCAAAACTTACGCTAACGGCACCAAAGGCCTGGATAATATTAATCTGAAATTTGAGCAGGGGGAATTCATTGCTGTAGTGGGTCTGTCGGGTGCGGGTAAATCAACTCTCCTGCGATCCATTAATCGGCTGCACGACATTAGTGAGGGCGAGATTCTGATTAACGGAAGTTCCATCACGAAGGCGCAAGGCAAACGGCTACGCATGATCAGACGTGACATCGGCATGATCTTCCAGAGTTTCAATCTGGTGAAACGGTCCAGTGTACTTCGTAATGTACTCGCTGGACGCGTTGGATATCATTCCACCATGCGTACCATTCTGGGTCGTTTTCCAAAAGAGGATATTGAACTGGCATTCACTGCGCTGGATCGTGTGAATATCTCGGAGAAAGCTTATTCCCGTGCAGATCAGCTGTCTGGTGGACAACAACAGCGTGTGGCTATTGCCCGTGTACTGGCACAGGAAGCAAAAATCATTTTGGCCGACGAACCGGTTGCTTCACTTGACCCGCTTACAACAAAACAGGTCATGGATGACCTGAAACGCATCAATCAAGACCTTGGGATCACGACCATCGTCAACCTTCACTTTATTGATCTGGCGAGAGAGTATGCGACCCGTATTGTCGGATTGAGAGCAGGCGAGGTCGTATTCGACGGTCCGGTGGAAGAGGCAACGGATGAGCGCTTTGCAGAAATATACGGCAGACCGATTCTGGCTGACGAATTGTTGGACAAGCAGGCTGTGCATGAGCAGGGAGAAGTAATGGTATGAAGGGGCAGTCCAACGTTCCATTTCAGAATTCAGGCGGAGTGGGGAAGGAACCTGGTTCCAGCCCGGCTCAGGTTGTGAATCGCCCAAAACCGCCTGGGCGTACGAAACATCTGCTCACCTTAGTTATCATTCTGCTCTTATTGTGGGCAAGTGCGAAACAGACGGATGCCAGCTTTACGGAGTTGTTTGAAGGTTTTCCCAACATGTTGGATCTGCTGAAGGAGATGTTCCCACCCCGGTGGAGTTACTTTGATAATATCGTGCAAGGCATGCTGGAAACGATCCGAATGGCCCTGATTGGGACAACCATTGGTGCGATTATTGCGATTCCGGTCTCGATCATCTGTGCCGGTAACCTGATGCCAAGTCGCTGGATCTACTATCCGGCACGTTTTCTGCTGAACCTGATTCGGACTGTGCCGGATCTGCTGCTTGCTGCTTTGTTTGTCGCTGTGTTTGGTCTGGGACCCATCCCCGGAATCTTGGCACTGGCTGTGTTCTCGATAGGTCTGATTGCAAAGTTGACCTATGAGACGCTGGAAACCATTGATCAGGGGCCACTGGAAGCGATGACGGCTGTTGGTATGAATCGGATTCAGCTCATTGTATATGGCGTGGTGCCGCAACTGGCTGCCCAGTTCACATCGTATGTGCTGTATGCCTTCGAAATTAATGTACGTGCTGCTGCCATTCTGGGACTGGTGGGAGCCGGAGGAATCGGGCTCTATTACGAGGCCACACTTGGATTCCTGGAGTATGACAAGACCAGTGTAATCATTCTGTTTACCCTCGTCATTGTTCTAATCATTGATTATGTAAGTACTAAGCTGCGGGAGAAATTGCTATGATGAAAAATGAAACAAGCCGCATCCGGCCTAAACCACGGAAGAACCCACTTCGTTGGGTCATTGTGTTACTGCTGATCCTTGTGTATGTCTGGGCGCTTGCTGGTGTACCGTTTACTGGTTTCAAGGAAACCGCTGCTCAGATTATGAAGGCCATTGTAGCCGGGATTTTCTCACCGGATTGGGATTTTGTATATTTGCCTGAGGGGGAAGACCTGCTGCGAGGACTGCTGGATACACTGGCGATTTCCGTGCTGGGTACCGTAATCTCGGCTGTGCTCTGTATTCCATTTGCCTTCTGGTCTGCCCGTAACATGAGTGGGCATCGTTCCATCTCGGGCGCAGGTAAAATGGTACTGAGCTTTATCCGCACGTTCCCTGAGATTATCATGGCCTTGTTGTTCATTAAGGCAGTAGGTCCCGGATCGTTTGCAGGCGTACTCGCCCTTGGATTACACTCCATCGGCATGTTAGGCAAATTGTACGCGGATGAAGTTGAGAATATCGACTATGGCCCATCTGAGGCGCTGCTTGCCTCCGGAGCCAATCGCATGCAGCAGTTGTGGTTCGCCATCCTGCCGCAGGTTATGCCTGGATTCCTGAACTATACGTTGTATCGTTTTGAGATTAATGTACGTTCCGCGACCATACTGGGTGTAATCGGGGCAGGGGGGATTGGTACACCGTTAATCTTTGCACTTAGCACACGGAACTGGCCGCGAGTAGGTATTATCCTGCTGGGTATAATCGTGATGATCACGATTATTGACTTGATTTCGGGTTATATTCGTAAGAAGCTGGTGTAGAGTTAATGTGGAGCTACGAATATATTAGATGATAAATTAAGATAAGTTGATAGAGGAAGAAGAGAGGGCTATTCGGTGCCAGAATATTGGCAGGGATAGTCTTTTTTTGTGTCTGCAAAAAAACAACGGTGCATTCTTGTTGCTCAGCTAACCGTCGAGGAATAAGAATGTTCAAAGAATATGCATCACAATGATTGAATTATTTTCCAAATACATGTAAGATTAATAGGTTTCTATATAAAGGGAATTAAGGATATTAATTAATACTCCTCTTAGATATCCATACAAAAAATGAGTTTTTTAAAGGAAGGTGACCTATGGAATTATTTCAATATATATGGATTGGGTTTATGGTACTCCTATTACTGTACAGAATGATCTTTCAGAAGTTTAAAAAACATAACAAAGAAAATATTGGGCTCAGTGCAATCCTGATTATTTTCACAGGAAGCAGTTATACGATTACACAGATGAACTTAATTCTTGTCATTAGTGTCATCGCCGTGGCCGCTTATTGTGCTGTATGGAACAGCATTTTATTTGTTAGAAATGGATATGAGCCGGAACGATTGAAATGAGCTTATACTATTACCAAAAAACCGAAACCAATTTGCCCTGTGAATCAGGCGATGTTGGTTTCGGTTTTTTAGTTACTTGGTTAAACGTCAGGCTTCTTTACTGAGACTTAGCTAGCCAAAGGCAACGCTTTGGTTACTTGTACCGTAACTGTCTCGGTGCTGGTTACGCCTGCGGCGTTGATCAGCTCAGCACGGTACGTATACGTTCCGTTAGCGCGACCCGACAATTCAGTTGTAGCACTTTGAGAAGCTGGTGTTGCTGCGTTCAACGCTTGTGTATCAATCAATACATCATTCTCATAGAGACGGTATTCGGTTGCGTTTGTACCCCACCAGAGGTTCATGGATACGTTATAGTTGCCATCACCATCCCAGTTGTTTTGGGACAACGTAGCTTTGCCTGGAGCAGCATTGGTTACTTGTACCGTCAGCACGTCACTGCGTGTTGTGCCTTTGTCATTGGTCAACTCGGCTACGTAGGTATACGTGCCGTTTGCTTTACTTGTAATAGCTGTTTTGGAGGATTGAGCCGATGGTGAAGCCGCAGTCAACTTCTGCGTATCGATCAGAACGCCGTTCTCATACAGTTTGTACTCAGAACCGTTTTCGCCCCACCAGAGGTTCATGCTTACGTTATACGAACCTTCGAACAGGCCAGTGGTATATCCATTATCAGAAGAAAGCACCGGTTTACCCGGTGCTCCTGCAGCTGGAGTGGAAGGCACTTCGCCGCCACCTTGCTCTTCAGCAGGTACAAAATCATTCAAGCTTCTAGGTTTCAATTGATATACGTCTTTGAAAATAGCGGAAATGCCTGTGATATCGATATTGTCACCAGCAGCATAAGGGAAGGAAGTCTCCGTCACACCTGTACGGGTATCTACACGGATATGTGTGCTTGTTCCGTCTGCTGCTACGGCATCGAATTCAAATGATCCAACTGGTGTAGCACTGATGATATTCTCGATCGTTACATTTTTCAATTGAACCAGTTGACCTTGGTTCGCATCTGTAATTGCTGTAACTTCGATTGGAGCAGGTACGGAAGCCGCACCTGTTTTCTCAATCGCAATGATATCGGTAAGCTCGAACTCGCTGTTATAGATGGTTGTTGCTGCCGTTACTTTCACCTTGTCACCTGCATGGAAGCCGCTAGTATGCTGGAATACGTAGATTCCAGCAGTTTCATCTTGAAGATAGAAGGCTTGTCCACCAAACGCACCCGGCTCTGTCGTCACAACACCTTCGATAGTTACGGTAGTGCCAACGGCTTTGGTACGTGCTTCAGCAACTGTGATAGCTGCTGGAATCGGTCCTTCTTCTTCCGGAAGCTGTTCTGCTGGCACATTGCCAATAGTCACGGCATTGGTGATCAGGTTGCTGCCATTCAGACGCAGACGCAAGCTCGCAGCGCCAGTTGTACCTGGTTTGATACGGACGTTCAGATCTTTGATCCCACGACCTTGGCTGTCCGAGGTTACACTGAATGTGGAGCTATAGCCGTACGAAGTCGGCCAAGTACCACTTTCATTCTGTATCATGGCTACCTGTGTTCCGCCAGTCAGATAGATGCCGGCACTATAACCGGATACGGTTGTGTTTGGAGCCATGTTCTCCACAACGACACGAATCTGGAAGTCTTCTGCGTTTGGAAGTGTATCCTGTTTCACGAAGCTGTAAGCAGCGTTTGCGCTGGATGCAGGTCCACCGTAAGAACCAGCCTTGAACGTGGAACGATCGTACCACTTATATCCGGCAGCAGGTGCAGACCAAGGTTCAGCCTGTGGTTCTGTGGAAGCAGCCGGCTCTTCGAATGGCAACAGCGCTGTAGCTGTGTCCAGTTCAAGTCCGTTCACTTCAGTTAGGCTTGTGTAGTTCTCTTGTGTAGCGAGCCAGTTTACGGTGTTCACGAGCAACACGGCATCATCGGCTTCTTTAAAACCATCATAAGTCGTTTTGCGTGTGCCTGTCTCTTCACGCAAGTATTTTGGTGATGCATCTTCTACTGGAGAGGAGTCACCGATGAAGGCAGCTTTACCTGCGCCCAGCTTGGATACAGCCACATAAGGACCTTCTTCGATCCCGCCACCGTTGTAGACACCTTGGTCTACCGCGTTATTCCATTTTGCGTTGGTTTTTGGCAAGTACACAATACCTTTTGCCTTTTCCGGATCAGTGATTGCGAGGGTTGAACCTGCGTGCATGGCTACACCCGACACCCCTTCTGTGATGCCGAAGGCTTGATCTGCCGGTACTACGATATTGGCGTTGATATCGCCAAGTGCGTTATAGCGGAATCGTACGCCGAAGTTATCGGACAACCAGTCCGAACTGGTTATATTTTGCATCGCTTCAGAATTACGCTCATCTGTGCTCATGCCTTTGGCCGGATCTTCGAATGCTCCCCGACGATAGCCGTTGATGACTTCAGAGCCATCCCAGCGGTTTTTGTTACGGTCTGCATTATAGTGATCTCCCACAAAGAAGATGCTGCCACCCGTTTCAACATATTGTTTCAGTGCTGCTTGTTCGGATGTTTTGAAAGGAATTTGAGGCTCTGCAATAACGAATACGTTATACTCTTTCAGATCATCATAGGTAAATGGAGTTGTCTTGCGAAGTTCTTTGACATAGTAACCATCATTCGCGAGTGCATTCCCGAAGTCGGAGAAACCTCCATCAATGACCCAGTCTGCAGCTCCAGCCGTTTGGCCGTGAGAGTTGTCGAATAATACTTTCTTACCTGCATTTTGGTTCACAACCTTTGCCTGGATGAACGGTGCCGGGTCTGTCGGTCCTTCCGCATGAACCGATGCATCTCCGTTCCATAATCCGATCTGAAGCGGCAAAGCCATGGACAATGCCAGGAGTGATTTTAGAAATACTCCTCGCATACCTGTTAATTTACCCAACCAAATCCCTCCCAAATATTAGTTGATTCATGAGTTCGTCCATATTCTACCACATGAAAATCTCACATAGTCATAACAATTTGTAAAAATTAACTCGATATTTGTAAAATTGGGTCTTTTGACATATCCAAAGATAATTCGATCCGGTCTTTATTTATCCAATCTACCCTCGTATATTGATTTCGGCATAAAAAAAGCCATCTCTTATGAGATGACTTTGGCCCGAATTCGATTGACGGCATGGAAGACAGAGGATTTAATCATGCCTTCACTGCGATTCACCAGTTCTGCCGTTTCCTTAATGGAGTATCCGTGGATGAGGCGAAGTTCTAATATTTTACGATGTTCGGTGTTGTTAATATGGGAGACAAGATCATGAACACCTTCGCTAATTTCAAGGTGGGATGTATCGACGTGATGGGTAGGCACCTCCAGACGACTGTCTCGTCTGAGTGTACGGGTCCGCCTGCGGAAGCTGTCCATCGCCAGGTTACGGGCAATGCGTTTGAGATAATAGAGAATGCGATCTTCAGGGATATCCACGGTAACGTTCATTAGTCGAATGAAACAATCCTGTGCCAGATCTTCTGCGTCTTGCGGTTGTTTGACAATATGGGATAGATACCTTGTGATTTCTGATTTATAGTTGACATAAGCATCATTAATTTGTGTGCTGTTCATATGATGTGAATCCCCCTTGGATACAGATCAGGCTTGGGTCCGGTCTGGTATGAGTCTCTTATGATCCAAGTATATCGGGAGGTTGTTTCCAAAAGGTTCAGAGTTGTATCGGAGTTGTAACATTTCGTGCTTCCCTCTATTCAAGCATACGGCTTGGGATACAAAATATAGGCAGATGAAGGAAATTCATAGAGCAGGGAGATTACGAAAGTATCATGAGACAAAAAGAGATTTTAATTATTGAGGACGAGGAGTCCATTCGCGATATTTTGTCCTATTCGTTACGTAAGGAAGGATTTGAGATCAAGGAAGCAGCTACGGGAAAAGAGGGCCTGGATCTGCTTCGGGATTCGAAGCCGGATCTGATCCTGCTGGATCTGATGCTGCCAGATATGAGCGGTTTTGATGTGTGCAGGCAACTATCTGTGAACTCCAAGATCCCCGTCATCATGATCACTGCAAAGTCGGACATGCTGGACAAGGTACTTGGCATGGAGCTTGGGGCGGATGATTATATCACGAAGCCTTTTGATATCCGTGAGGTGGTTGCGCGCATTCGGGCGATTTTTCGTCGGATTGATCTGATCAGCGAGACACTGGAGAATCAGTCCTATGAGGTGGTAAGGCTAGGCAAGCATATTGAGATCCGCAAGGATGAACGGGAAGTGTGGAAAGACGGGGAACGGGCAGGACTCACGAATAAAGAATATGATCTGTTGTTATTTCTCGTGACCCATCATCGTAAGGTTCATACACGTTCTGAACTGCTGGACAAGGTATGGGGATTTGATTTTGCAGGGGATACCCGAACGGTGGACATTCATGTGCAACGGATTCGCAAGAAACTGGATAGTGGTGTGCAAGGCATTTCGATGATTGAAACGGTTTTCGGTGTGGGGTACAAGCTGAATATTCAGGTACAGACATGAAGTGGACGATCCAGTTCAAAATGGTGGTGCTATTCTCGGTCATTGTATTTATCGGATTCTCCGTCCTGCTGATTCTGTCCAATAAGGTAGCCCAGGAGAATATGTACCGGGAAGTGCATGAGGATATGGTGCAATCCAAAAGAAATCTGGATATCGCGCTGAATCAGTACTTCTTGATTCATAACAAACGCATGAGCAGAGACTCGCTCGAAGCAGGAAGTCGCGAGCTCGCGGAGCAGATTGGATCAGCCGTTGGTGGGGAGATTACGGTATACCGTCCCGATGCTTCGCCCTACGGATCTGCTGGTAGCAAGGTTAACGTTGCTAAGCGCTCTGACCATCCTGATGTGGAGGAAGCCATACAATCCCGGATCGCTTATACCACAGTTGTGGATAAAGGTCGGGTCACCTCCAGTCTGTCCTTCCCGCTTCAGATGGATCAACAATTGATTGGAATTGTGCAGTTGGAGAAGGATTACACCGACTTGTACAAACGCAATCTCCGGTTCCAGAATACGATCAAGCTGTTTGCAGCGGTTATTTTCGTATTTGTATTTATCGCATCCATCTTTATTTCCCGGAAAATTACACAACCCATCCGTGTACTGACGAAACGTTCTGCGGAAGTGGCCCATGGAAGTTTGAATGCGGACATTCAGATTACAACCAAGGATGAAATCGGTGAATTGGCTTCAAGCTTCACCGTCATGATTGATCGGGTACGGGAGCAGATTGATGTGATTGAGCGAGAGCGGGACGAAGTGAAGCAAGTACAGGCGCGAAGCAAAGTTTTTTTTGATAATGTGACGCATGAATTGAAGACACCCTTAACAACGATTCTGGGATACGCCCAGATTTTACGGGATAACGGATTTACCGACCAGGACTTTTTCGACAAGGGCATGAATTATATCATCAAGGAAAGCCAGCGTCTCAACACGATGGTTGCGGATATTCTGGAGGTCTCGGTCTCCTCTGCGGTCATTCAGGCGTACCGGTTCGAACGTATCGATATATCAGATATTATTCGTGAGGCTTGTGAGGACATGTCGATTAAGGCGAGCAAGTACAATATAGGCATTCACTATGAGCTGGAGGAACATCAGTATTTACAGGGAGATCGGGACAAGCTGAAAGAGGTCTTCCTCAACATCCTGGATAATTCGGTCAAATATAGTGATGTGAACTCCATTATCGAAGTACAATCCTTCCGGTTAGGTGATTCTATTGCTATTGTGATCCGTGATCAGGGGGAAGGAATCGGTGCTGAAGCGCTCCAACATGTATTTGAACCCTTTTACCAGGATAAAGGAATCAACAGGGCCGAGAAAGGCAGTGCCGGGCTGGGTTTGTCTATTGTGAAGAACATCGTTGAGCGTCATGGAGGAACAGTGGAGATGAAGAGCATCATGCGGGAAGGGACACAAGTGAATATCAGTCTTCCGGGGGAAATGAACGCATGAGACATCCTGGATTTTGGCGTAAAAACCGTGACAGATTGATGCTGTCAGGGTTGTTGATCGCATTTGTCAGCGGAATTTTTGGGATTGGGAGCCTGTTCAGTCTCGGAAATCTCAAACCAAGAACGGTGATTTTGCCAAGTGAGCAGTTCAACAGCCGTTTGGCACCACCACCGAGCAGTACGATTCAGATCGAGTCGGCTACCAAGATTCCAAATGACTTTGCGATCTTTGATTTTGAAGTGTTAGACCGGAATACGATTATATTTAATCAACCGGAATTTTCCTATTCGGGGCTCAAGCTGTCTCTCCTGCGTCTGGATGATAAGGAAGTGAAGAACATTGCGGCTAATACGGATTACGGTGTAACGATCAGCCCGGATCACAAGAAAATCATTTACTCCCAGTATCGGGCAGGTCAGACGCAGAAGACAACGTATGAGTATATGATACAGAGCGGGGAACGTCGCAAGCTTCCGTACGATAACTCGTATTATCGAGTGTTTGTAGGGGACAACTCCTACATCGGTCAGGATGATCTGTTATTTAAACAAGTTGATCTGAGCCAGGGGACGAGTCATGTCATCTACACGTATGAAGAGCTGATGAGCATGTTCACAGGACCAAGACAAGGGAAAGGTTCGAGTGATACGTTTATCGTTATGGATGTGTTGCAGGTCAGTGGGGATCACAAGCAGTTTTATATACTGGTGATGCTGAAAGACAAGTATGCCATCTATCGTGTATCGCTTGAGGATGAGCATGAAGTGAAGGCGTATGCTGCCATGGAAGACATCCAACAGTACAAGTTGCTGAAAAATGGTGACATGCTCATCCAGGGAACGATGAATAAGGTACAGGGGCTGTATCGATATCACGCAGCAGAGGGGCAGTATGACCTGTTATTACAAGGTTCGATCTGGAGCTTCGATCTGGATGCAGATGAATCGCGAATAGCTTACTTTTTCCCGATGGACAGTCAGAATCAAAAGAATGAGTTACATGTTGCCTACCTGAATGACAGCAAGATTTCGTCCGATACGGTGATCTATCGCAATATTGATAACTTCATCAGTCTGAAATGGAATGACGATGAATTATTTGCTGTAAGCAGCTCAGTGGATAAAAGTGAAATGTACCGCTTTAGTTTCAGAGCTTGGTAAGCTGTGGAAGGTATACGAATATAAGACCTTGGTCTGATGGAGCGATAGCTGCTCTGCGGACAAGGTCTTTTTGTTATGACATGTTACAAGTTGGATACAACTCCGGCCAGTCCAGATACATCTCCACCCTATAATGAAAAGGGAATGTGCTACGCGAATCTTTTTGAACAACCTCTGTACATATTTAGCAAGTAGAAAGGAAGAAATGTAGCAATGCTTCAAGTTGAACAATTATCCCACTCGTTCCGCAATGGCCAGGGAACCGTGCCGGTGCTTCAGGATATCAACCTGACGATTGAAGAAGGCAAGATGGTAGCCCTGTTGGGCAGTTCTGGTTCGGGTAAATCCACACTGCTGAATCTGATGGCGGGGCTGATGAAACCGGATCAGGGCAAGATTTGGATTGCGGGACAAGATATTGTACGTTTCAGTGAAAATCGCCTGGCTGAGTTCAGGCGCAGTCATATCGGGTTTATTTTCCAATCCTATGAGCTGCTGTCCAATCTTACGATCCGGGAAAATGTAGAGTTACCCTTGGTGTTCATGGGGATAAGCCCTTCGAAACGCAAAGCAAAAGCATTGAAGCTGTTGGAACAGGTTGGACTGGGTGAAAAAGCAAGCTTGTTTCCGTCCCAGTTGTCGGGCGGTCAACAACAACGTGTCAGTATTGCACGTTCGCTCATTACCGAACCCTCGGTGATCTTTGCAGATGAGCCTACCGGGAATCTGGATACCGAGACGGAGGAAGAGATTATTGCGATTTTGCAGCAGCTTAACCGGGATATGAATACAACCTTTGTCATTGTGACACATGAAGCAGAGGTCGCGGAGCAGATGCAAGTTGTGCTTACCCTGCAACATGGAATACTGGTCGAAGAGGCTGTAAGGGAAGTTTGAGGCAAAGGGAGAGGAAATGTGAGAATACGGGATGTAGCACGTATGGCCTGGGGACAGATCATTCGCAGAAAAATGGTCACACTGCTGTGTATGATGGGGCTGTCCATCGGCTCTGCCGCCATGATTATTGCACTTAGCGTAGGGCAGTCCGTACAGACCTATAGCGAGAAAACATTGAACGACAATTACAAGATGGATGAAATCACGATTACACCCAATGAAGGCATACGTACGGGGAACGGCAAGGGGAATGGTCAGACATCGAAGTTTGAACGGGGAGCTTTGACGTTGGAAAAGATTCAGATTATCCAAAGACTTCCTCATGTTGTTGCCGTGGCTCCCATGTTAAAGCTGGATTCGCTGGAAATGGTGCTTCCGGATGGTCGCAGCACGTATGTTGAGGTCATTGGTACCCAGCTGGAGACCCTGGGCGGGTTTGGATACAAGTATGCTGAGGGACGTGGTGCAGATGGTCGTATGGCGGTAACCAGTTATGGGACCGCATTCGGACTCGTAGATCCCAAAGTAACTCAGAAGTTATTCGAGCAGTTGAATGCTGATCCATATAACAATGCGCTTTTGGAAGAGTATATGACGATTGCATCGAAGCAGGATCAGCTCGTCCAGCAGCATGTTCAGTTTCGATATGAAGACTTTGTGAATGCGGGCAAAACCAGAATGAGCGGCTCTATACGCGTGTCTGGAGAGTTGAAGAAGCCTTCCAACATGGATGAGATGAGCGCTCAAAACGATAAAAAAGTATATCTGCCGCTCGATACAGCTCGTGCATTGCAGGATGAGCTTGGATTGCAACAGGCAGACAATAGTTCGGCCAAGCATCTTAACTCGGCTCTGGTCAAGGTTGAGGACAAACGTTATGTATCCCAGGTGGAAGAACAGATTAAAAAGCTGACGTTAAACACACAGAGTAATCTGTTCCAGGAGGAAGCGATGGCAGGTCAATTGGCGATGTACCAAAAAGCGGCATTGGGAATCGGTGGTTTTATCATGCTGCTGGCCTCATTATCCATTATTGTAGCGATGATTATGTCTACGCATCAGCGTCGTAAACAGATTGGTGTGATGAAGGTACTGGGCGCAAATCTGTGGCAGATCCGACAGATGTTTATTACGGAAGCAGCGATGCTTGGATTAATGGGCGGCGTGGCTGGTGTGGGGATTGCCTTTGCTGCCCTCGGCGGGGTGAATAGTCTGCTGGCGAGTCAGATGGCAGATCAGATGAATGGTCCGATGACCGTCGTTATTCAGCAGTCGGCTCTGCCACTGGGCATCGTGTTTGCTGTTCTGGTTGGCATTGTATCGGGTATATATCCGGCAATCAGCGCATCCCGAACCAATGCATTAACTGTGATCAAATCAATGTAATTTTATCAGCGAAAGGGAAATTGGGCACATGAAGAAATGGATTAAAATCATCATCACCGTTGTACTTTTGGCAGGTGCAGGGTACTGGTTGTATGAAAAGTACAAGCCAAAACCGGAGGTACCTATAGAGATTCCGCCCCCGATTACCTTTGATGTGACACAGGAAACGATGACACAAACGATACAGGTGAAAGGGAAATCCGTATACACCGATCAGACGGATATTTTCGCTCCGTATGCTTCCAACATCAAGCAGTGGCACGTGAAAAGTGGTGAGCAGGTGAGCAAAGGCGATATCCTTTTTACCCTCGATACTTCCACGTTACAAACGGAAGTAGAACAGTTGCAGAGTGATCTGGAGAAAGCCCAGCTAGAAAATAAGATGAATCAGGTTAGCCTGGATCAGGCGAATATGAGTGAGACGCTTGGCGTGACGGAAGAGGAGCGCAAGAAGGCATTTGCAGATCGGGAAGGTAAACGCCTGACGAATGAATTGAATCAAAAAGCGCTGGTCCTCAAGGAGAAGGAGATACAGAAAAAGCAGGCAGTAATAAGTAAGTCTGTTGTGTATGCTTCCGCTTCCGGTATATTTCAGATGAATGAAGAGGACAGCAAGACACGTGCGGTGACGGAAGGACAGCTGATCGGGTCCATTACAAATATCAGCAAACTGAAATTTATGACGATTGTTGGTGAGGAAGAAATGTTCAGGCTCAAGGTGGGAATGCCAGTTAAGGTGCGAATGACAGCACAGAAAGACCTGCAATTCACGGGGAAGGTGAGCAAGGTATCCAAATTCGCCCGCAAGAGTACGGATACGGACCTCAAGCAAGCATCCCAGTTTGACGTGGTCATTGATCTGAAGCCGGATGCCAGAATGTATGGAGGCGTGAGTCTGGAAGGCGATATCGAGACGATGCGGAAGGATAAAGTGACGGTAGTGTCCAGCCTCGCGATCATGCGGGATCAGACCGAGCCTTACGTACTGTTAGACAAAGGGAATGGACAGACAGAGCCGCTGACCATCCAGGCTGGAATGGAATCGGGGGACAAGACGGAAGTGGTTAGTGGCTTGAAACCAGGAGACATTGTCGTTTTGCCCTAGACGTAGGAATTTAAGAACAAGGCATTATATGTAATGATTATCTAGACGAAGGGTTGATTCGACCTTGAAAAACACGAGGTTCATTGTGGCATATAGCCATGATGAACCTTTTGTGTCGTTTGGAGCAAGGGAAGTCCAGATTCCTGCCTGGATTATGGAAAAAAATATAATTAAATTTATATAATTCAATTTACAGTAATATTTACATGTCGTATAATTAGAACATAAGGAGGTGAAACCGAACATCATGTTTGTAGATGGATAGGCGAAGACCTTTTTTTTTAACTGTTTGAAGAAAGCGCTTACCGAATTTAGGATTCAGACATCCCGTAGGTCATTATTCACACTTCTTCATGTCTAACACACGTTCAACCACACCCACCATATTATACTCATTCACATGATTCGCCCTCACACACCATTTGTTTGCTCAAGATTCCAGTTATACAACCAATTCTTTTGGAGGTGATACAACCAACTCATCCGAACGTTCTCTTCGTGCTAAGCATCATAATGACACAGAGGATCAGACATGAGTACAACCCAATCTAACTAAAGGAAAGGTGGAACTATGAAGACTAAATTGAAAACCAAATCGAGAGGTAAGAAGATCCTGCGCAAAGGTGTAAAACAAATGCTGGCAGCAACGCTGCTCGCTGCGGGGATTTTCCCTGGATTGTCTCCAGGCTTGACTCAGGCGGCTGAAGCACATGTGGATAATCCATTTGTAGGGGCAACGGCCTATCTGAATCAGGACTATTCAGCTCTCGTGGATACGTCCATTGCACTGACCAACGATGCTTCGTTGAAGGCCAAGATGGAGACTGTCAAATCGTATCCAACCGCAGTATGGGTTGACCGGATTGCTGCAATCTATGGCGGCACGGACAACGCTGGTCGCAAAAGTGTAGAGCAACATCTTGATGCCGTTCTCGCTCAAAAGAAGCCGGGTACACCGATAACCGCTTCATTTGTTATTTACAATCTGCCCGGACGGGATTGTCATGCACTCGCATCGAATGGTGAACTTCCACTAACACAGGCAGCACTGCAGACCTATAAAACGGATTATATTGATGTGCTTGCAGATATCTTCGCAGATCCGAAGTATCAGGACATTCGCATTATTGCCGTCATTGAACCGGACAGTCTGCCTAACCTTGTGACCAACCTGAGTACACCAGCTTGTGGTCAAGCCAGCTCAACAGGTATCTATGAGGCGGGTGTGAAGTATGCATTGGACAAGCTGCACGCCATTCCGAATGTGTACAACTATCTGGATATCGGCCACTCCGGCTGGCTCGGATGGGATAACAACCGTTCTGCAGCAGTAGCGCTGTATACAAGTGTTGTGCAAGGAACAGCCGCAGGTCTGAGCAGTGCAGATGGCTTCATTACAAATACAGCAAACACTACACCGCTGGGGGAGCCGAACCTGTCTAACCCTGATCTCAATATTGGTGGACAACCGATTAAATCTGCCAAGTTTTATGAGTGGAATCCTTATTTTGACGAAACCGATTTCACCGCTGCGCTGTATGCCGATTTCGTACAAGCTGGCTGGCCAAGCAGCACAGGTTTCCTCATTGATACTAGCCGGAATGGGTGGGGCGGGGTAGACCGTCCAGCATCTGCTACGGGCAGCAACATCAATGACTATGTGAATTCCGGACGTGTAGATCGCCGGGAGCATCGGGGGAACTGGTGTAATGCCAGTGGTGCAGGCATTGGTGAAGCACCTAAGGCTGCACCAGGACCAGCGCATCTGGATGCTTATGTATGGGTGAAACCTCCGGGTGAATCTGATGGCTCCAGCTCTGAAATTCCGAATAACGAAGGCAAAGGTTTCGACCGGATGTGTGATCCAACCTTCACAACTCGGGATGGTGTATTAACAGGTGCGTTGCCTAATGCTCCGGTATCGGGTCACTGGTTCCATGATCAATTCGTGGCACTGGTGAAAAACGCATTCCCTGTACTTCCTGCAAGTAACGGTGGAGGCAATCCTCCGGGGGGAACAACAGCTCCGGCAGCACCAGCAGCATTGACGGCTTCTGCCGGTAACGCTCAAGTCTCCTTGACGTGGACTGCTTCTACAGGGGCTACAAGTTATAGCGTGAAGCGGGCACTGAGTGCTTCAGGTCCATTCACAACGATTGCAGCTAATGTAAGTGGAACATCTTACAGCAACACCGGCCTGATCAATGGTACAACCTATTATTATGTGGTAACGGCAACAAATGCAGTAGGTGAAAGTGTTAACTCTGCAACAGCAATAGCTACACCGGTTGCAGGTGTAACGGCGCCAGCTGCACCGACTGCTCTTACAGCAACTGCAGGCAATGCGCAGGTGAGCCTGACGTGGACCGCTTCTACAGGTGCAACAAGTTATGATGTGAAACGCGCACTGAGTGCAACAGGTCCGTTCACAACAATCGCGGCGAATGTGAGCGGTACGTCCTACACCAACACTTCCCTGACGAACGGCACAACGTATCATTATGTGGTAAGTGCAGTGAATGCAGCAGGGCAAAGTGCCAATTCTGCTGTAGCTTCCGCGACACCTCAAAGTGTCGTTGTTCCAACGAGTGATCTTGTCGTGCAATATCGTGCTGGAGATACCAATGCTCAGGATAGCCAGATCAAACCGTATTTCAACATCAAAAATCTGGGTAGTACTGCTGTGAATCTGAGTGATCTGAAAATCAGATACTACTTTTCCAAAGAAGGCTCGGCTGCAATGGATTCTGCCATTGATTACGCTCAAGTTGGCGGAGCCAATATCCAGCGGACCTTCACAGACTCGTATGTGGAACTGAGCTTCACATCTGGCGCTGGCAACATTCAGGCTGGTGGACAGACTGGAGACATCCAGCTTCGCATGTACAAAACAGACTGGTCCAACTTTGACGAGACGAATGATTACTCCTTCGATCCAACGAAAACATCCTATCAGGATTGGAACAAAGTAACACTCTACCAAGGTGGAAACCTGGTGTGGGGCATTGAGCCTTAAAATTTAATGGTAATTGTCTTAACCGCAATCCTCCGTGTGTTAGAGGATTGCGGTTTTTGCTATGCATTACAAGAGTCATTCTAGATTGAAGTTCTTGATCATAAGAACGATTCGTAACCGGAACGGATAACCCTCAGAGTTGCAAGTACTTATTTCCTAAATGAGACTCCTAAAAACACTGATTATTGATCGTTTTGGACGGATATTTGCCTAGGGTCTGGCAGGCAGGATGTCTATAATAGAACCCGATGGGCGGGATCACCTCGCTCAGATTGGAAAGAGAATGAAAGGGGGACCGCACTCCGGTAGTCGGGCAAGCTGATTTCTCTTTTTTAATTTTGTAAGCGTAATCATTATGGGTTGAAACCTTCTTTCGAAGAAGGTCTGTGTGGATTAACGAACGTCCAATCATCATCAATGTGTATATGCGTCACCTATTCTGTCTCAAGGAGCGTGAAGGTGGATGAACTTAGAAACAACAGCGCCGGTACATAAGGGATCGGTGTCAGGTCGGCAATCCGGTCGCAGGAAGGCTCGTATGCCACTTGCAGCCAAGGTGCTCTCTTCGGCACTTAGCGTAGCTTTGCTCATTGGAGGAACAGTTGGCGTTACGGGAGCGGAAGCTTCCAACGGTAATGGGGCGACGGAGGCCAGCCTGCAATCACATAAGGGGGGCAGTCACGTGAAAGAGATTCAACTGGAATATCTGGATCGGGGTCTGGTGGCTGCTTCGACATCTGAAGGTGTTTTTCTTAGTTGGAGATTGCTTGGTGACGAAGCAACAGGGTATAGCGACAAAGGGCTGACAGGTACGGACTTTAACGTCTATCGTGATGGCAAAAAGATTGCTACTGTCACCGACAGCACCAACTATGTAGATGCAACGGGCAAATCGGATTCCCGTTATGAAGTGGCAGCGGTGAACAAGAAGGGCAAGGAAAGCAAACGCAGTGCATCCGTCAAACCTTGGGGGAACGGCTACGTGGATATTCCATTGCAGAAACCGGCCGATGGCGTGACGCCTGCCGGCGAAGCCTATACGTATTCCGCCAATGACATGAGCGTGGGTGATGTGGACGGGGATGGCCAGTATGAATTTTTCGTCAAATGGGACCCTTCCAACGCGAAGGACGTATCGCAAAAAGGATACACTGGTAAAACCTACATTGATGCGTACACCCTGGATGGACAGTTGTTGTACCGAATCGATCTTGGGGTTAACATCCGTGCAGGTGCTCACTATACACAGATGCTCGTTTATGATTTTGACGGGGATGGCAAAGCCGAGATGATGTTTAAGACTGCTCCGGGCACGAAGATTATCAAATATAATAAAAAAGGAAAAGTGACCTCCGAGAAGTACATCACGCTTCCGAAGCAGGATCGCAAGGCAGGGTACTCGAACGAAGATGATTATCGTTTAAGTGCTGATGGGTACTACGATCACGTGGTGGATATGTTCAGAAATTGGCATAAACATGATGAGGTTGTGAAGGGGAACTGGCCTGCGACATTGGAAGAGGCTTTTGGAATGGAGAAAAAATATAACTACCCATTATCTCAGCAGGATGCCGAGAGCCTGGCCGACTACTTCATTGATGTATATGCGGTAGAACGCAGCAACCGAAATGAGTTGCGCAAGTTTGAAGGTTTTATCGTGGATGGACCGGAGTACGTTACGGTATTTGAAGGTAAATCAGGCAAAGAGCTGGAGACCATCCCCTATGAACCTGAACGTCATGATGACGGCCTGATGTGGGGAGATTATGCCATGGCACGGATTGAACCGGGCAATCGGGTCGACCGTTTTCTGGCAGGCGTGGCGTATCTGGATGGCAAGAAACCGTCTGCAATCTTTGCACGCGGATACTACACACGTTCAACGATGGTTGCCTACAATTGGGACGGCAAGAAGCTGAAAAAGGAATGGAAAGTGGACAGCGGCTGGACACCGATGAAGAACCCATTTAATGACGGACCGCACGGCGTAGATGGCACAGATCCAGAGTACGGCTCCATAACAACCCAGGGAGCGCACTATTTCAGTGTGGCGGATGTGGATGGAGACGGCAAACAGGAGATTATCTATGGCTCCGCTACGATTGATCATGACGGCAGCGTGCTGTACAGCTCCACAGACCTGATGCCTGCCGAGAGTGCTGCACCGGGAACCATTGCTCGTCTGGGTCATGGGGACGCACTTCATGTGGCAGATATCGACCCGGATCGTCCGGGACTTGAGATATTCATGGTTCACGAGGGTGGTCCTTGGGCGCCATACGGCTATTCACTGCGTGATGCGAAGACCGGAGAAGTAATTTATGGTGGGTACACAGGGAAAGATACCGGTCGCGGCATGGTGGGGGATGTTGATCCGACTCGTCGTGGACTGGAGACATGGGCTGTAGGCTTGTGGACAGCTAAGGGTGAGAAAATCAGTGATCAGATGCCGGGAACAAATATGAATATCCGTTGGGCTGCCGATATGACGACACAGATCGTTGATGGTGCGATTGATGTTACACCAACCATCAAAGACTGGAGTCGTGGCACGTTGCTGACGGCGACAGGCACATTGACCAACAATCACACCAAAGGTACACCTGCTCTCGTGGCTGATGTGTTCGGGGATTGGCGAGAAGAGATGCTGGTAAGAACTGCGGACAGCTCAGCGATCCGCATCTATATGAGTACCGAGAAGACAGATCGCAAGTTGTACACGCTCATGCATGACGCGATGTATCGCGTGGGCATTGCAGGACAGAACAGTGGATACAACCAGCCTTCCTATCCGTCCTTCTACATGGCATCGGATATGGACTGGTCCAAAGTAACGCTGCCTAAGTTCTACACGCCAGGTAAGGGCGGAAAGTAAGCAGGCCGGAGTAATAATAGCTAGCAATAGCAACATAACATGTGTTCCTGATCAGCCTGTAACGTAACGCAGCGTCGTTAGTTTTAAGAGTTGGCATCGAAGCTTGGAAGCTCTGGAATCCCAATGTGTCCCGCACATGGAGGTTTCAGAGCTTTTTTTACATACAGTTTATATCCACCCGACAGAATTGTTACAATGGAGAAAAGTGAGGATTGATCGTTGAAGGACTGGAGGTATGCACATGAGTATCACTGAGCGCTGGACAGGAAGCCTATATCAGGAGGCATTGCGAACAGAGGACTGCGGGCCGCGTTTTTACGCGTATTATTACAAGCAATGGGACAACTACCGTATGTCCTATCACAATCATGATTCCACGGAGATCATGTATATTATTTCGGGAATGTGCCGGGTGGATGTGCAGATGCCGGATGGGAGTTCGGAACAGGCTGTTCTTAAAAAGGGGCAGTTCATTATGCTCGACGCTGGTGTCCCGCACCGTTTGCTGGTGGAAGATGGCGTGCCTTGCCGGATGCTCAATGTGGAGTTTGGATTCTCCGGATCGACAGCCGGTCAGCTGTCCATTCGACAGCTCGTACAGGAAGAGGAAGAAGTCCACACTTTGCTGGCTAATGCCTCGCCATATCTGGTACTGCCTGACCCGGAAGAGGTGTATCACATTATGAAAAGTCTGGTGCTGGAACTCGATCAGCGTGGTCTGTTGGAGCAGGGAAGATCGTCTGTCCCAATAGGCGTTATTCCCAGAGAGGACCGTGCACAACATCGCGAAGCCCGAAATCTGTCATCCCCGGAACAGGGAATGTTGGTGCGTACGTTGTTCATCCAGTTGATCGTCCGTGTGGCACGTCTGCGTGGGGAAATGAACCGGAGTGCGCCAGATCAGGCGGAGTTGTATGTCAAACGAACGATTGAATTCATGCATCATAATATGGATCGCAATATTCAGATGAAGGACATTGCCGCAGCCGTCAATCTGCATCCGGGTTATTTGCATCGCATTTTCCGTCAGCACACGCAGCGTACACCAACCGACTACCTGACGATGCTTCGCATGGAGAAGGCCAAGATGCTGCTTCAGCAGACCAATATCCCGATTTCAGAGATATCCGATTATGTCGGGGTAGGCAGTCGTCAGTATTTTCATATGTTGTTCAAAAAATATACAGGCTGTACGCCAGTTGAATTTCGCTCCTCTATGGAACGACATGTCAGTCAGTACCCGCCGAATGAATAAGTTAGGATTTTTGACAACAAGATCTTGAACAGGTCATGATTTTGATAACGCTTCCCTATTTGCCGTTGGTACAATGATTTCATGAAGAGAGTCATTAACCGAAGCGAAAGATTCGGATTAGGGGAGGATATAAACATGTCGTTTAAAGTGGCGTTTATCGGGGCAGGAAGTATCGGATTCACACGGGGATTGCTGCGGGATTTGCTGACGGTACCAGAGTTTAACAACATCGAAATTGCGTTCTGCGATATTAACCAGCACAATCTGGACATGGTGACTGAGCTGTGTCAGCGAGATATCCGTGAGAATGGATTGAATATTCCGATTCAACCGACAACGGATCGGAAAGAAGCGTTGAAAGATGCGAAGTATGTACTGTGTACGATTCGTGTTGGGGGACTGGAAGCATTTGCAACCGATGTGGATATTCCACTGAAATATGGGGTTGATCAATGTGTCGGCGACACGTTGTGTGCAGGTGGCATTATGTATGGACAACGCGGAATCGCTGAGATGTTGGATATCTGTAAAGATATTCGTGAGCAGAGCGCACCGGACGTGCTGCTCTTGAACTATTCCAATCCGATGGCAATGCTCACATGGGCTTGCAATAAGTATGGTGGTGTGCGGACGATCGGACTTTGTCATGGGGTACAACATGGTCATCATCAGATTGCTGAAGCTTTTGGTTTGAAAAAGAGTGAAGTGGATATTGTCTGTGCCGGCATCAACCATCAGACTTGGTATATTCAGGCTTCTCATGAAGGTAAAGATCTTACAGGTGATCTGCTCGAAGCTTTTGAGAAACATCCAGAGTACAGCCGTACCGAAAAAGTACGGATCGATATGCTGCGCCGCTTCGGATACTACAGTACGGAATCGAATGGTCACCTGAGTGAATATGTGCCGTGGTACCGCAAACGTCCGGAAGAGATCAACGAATGGATCGACCTGGGCAACTGGATCAATGGAGAGACAGGTGGCTATCTGCGGGTATGTACCGAGGGACGCAACTGGTTCGAGACTGATTTTCCTAACTGGATGAAGGATGAACCGATGCAATTCTTTCCGGAAAAACGGGGTGAGGAGCACGGTTCGTACATTATTGAAGGGCTGGAGACGGGACGTGTCTATCGCGGACATTTCAATACCGTTAATAATGGAGTAATCTCGAACCTGCCAGATGATGCGATTATTGAGGCACCGGGATATGTGGATCGCAACGGTATCTCCATGCCGCATGTAGGGGATCTGCCCCTTGGCCCGGCGGCGGTATGTAATGTGAGTATTTCCGTGCAACGTCTTGCGGTTGAAGCCGCTGTGAACGGAGACGACAAATTACTTCGTCAGGCGTTCATGATGGACCCGCTCGTGGGTGCCGTATGTAACCCAAAAGAGATCTGGCAGATGGTCGACGAGATGCTGGTTGCACAGGCCAAGTGGTTGCCACAGTATGGTGATGCTATCACTGCCGCAGAAGCGAGACTCGCTGCTGGTGACTTGATTCCAACGAAGGAATATGAAGGTGCAGCACGTCTTAAGGTGAAAACGGTGGAAGAAATGAAACAGGATCGCGATGCTGCCAACAAAAACGCGGGTGAATCCGATAAAGGGAAAGATAGAGAGAAAGTGCAGCAATAGATAAAAAGGCGTAAGGGCCTCTCCGAAATTGGAGGGGCCCTGTTTGTTTTTATTTTTTTTCGACACCACGGATCACAAAGGCAAAAGAGGTATCACCCAAGGAAACCTGCGAATTTTGAGGGGATGTCCACCGGGCAAAGGCTCCATAATAATGAGTTCCTTTTTCCTGTGACAACTGGAATGAACCTTCTCGCAAAGAGATGGGACGTGCCTTCCCATTCACATATTCAACCAGAGTGAACTCGTCAGGGGGTACATTCGTATCCAGATGAATAGATATATTCTCACCTACCAACACGGAGACAGGTACTTTACCTTCCAGCAGTTCCATATCCCCTGCATAGTCAGCACACATTCCCCAGCAATAACTGCCCTGTATAGCAGGAATAGAGATGCCGCTTTCGCTCTGAATAGTTGGCGTAGGTAGATTCTGAGGTAAGTTTGGCTCCGGTTCCTGAACCTGTTTTAATCCCATTTTGGCTTCCTTTACATTAGTTTCTGGTGGTGTTGCGGTAATATTTCTAGGGTTACTTGGAGTAGGATTACAGCCGAATAATATCAGCAAAGTTGATAGGCATACCAGTGAAGTCAATGTTCTGATCGTATTTAAGAATTGTATTCTAATCACCTCCCTGATATTTTCCAGACGAAAAACAAGAGAGGAATGTTGCTAATGTTGCTCACTGCGCGTCATATTTACCATGTGATACATATTACCTTTACAGACATAGTAATATGTCTTATAGTATACACAGGATTGAAGAAAGTCGGTGAAACTCGCAGATGGATGTGCAAGTGATTAACAGTGATCTGATTCGGGGCAATATTGACCCCATCATTCTGAGTGTACTTATACCCGCAGATAACTATGGCTACAGCATTATTAAGGAGATCTATCGTAAGAGCGGAGAGCAGTTTGAATTGAAGGAACCTACGCTTTATTCCAGTTTGAAGAGGCTGGAGAAGAGTGGATATGTGGAGTCCTACTGGGGGGAAGAGACGCAGGGAGGACGACGCAAATATTACCGAATTACATCGCAAGGCCTCGAAGCCTATAGAGAGCAGGTTCATGCTTGGCAAGCAGCCAAGGCACTGATTGATTGCATGATTGTCACTGGAGAAAAAGGAGATGAAGACCTATGAGATTGGATGCTCGCATCACCCGTCATGTGAATCGTTTGTTCGCTCACGCACAAGATACATTAGACAATCGAGAATTAAAAGAAGAGATTCACAGCAATCTCGTTGCGCGGATTGACGATTATATCTCGCAGGGGATGAGTGAAGAGAAGGCGTTCCAGACCGCCATTCAGTATATAGCTGGTATGGATGAAGTGATGAGTGACCATCGAAGGGTACAACGTGTTCCTTACTGGACAGCGTTGTTGCAGTCTGCTCTGATTTATAGCCTCATAGCCTGGATCATTACCATTCCAATGAGAGTGCTGATGCAAGGCTCCGCCATAAACAATCTGCTTATGATCGTGAGTCTCATTGTTGGTGGCACATATGTATTATATCTGTTGATTAACAAGTCGAACGATTCTGCAACTTCCGTGAAAACAACGGTTATTCGAATCCCTGCCTTAGTGCAGTGGAATCGCAGAATATGGTGGTTGTGGGCGGCATTAATACTCGTACTATGGGGAACGCAGGCGGCGTTGCGATTTGGAAGCAACATCTGGTTTAATCGACCCATTCAGGTGGATGGACCTTATCAGTTTGCTGTGATCGTCATTGCCTTTGCCATCCCATTACTGAGTGTTATTATTCCTTTAGTTGTGCATCGTGCGTATCGGATCATTAGCAAATATGAAGTGAGTGATGTGTCATGAGAGGGAAAAATATATGGATTATTGCACTCGTTGTTCTCGGTGTGGTTGGCCTCGTGTTCGTTGAGGGGTTTGTTAATCCGAGGAACGAGACAAAGCAGAATCGATATGAAGCAGAGCAGCAAAATCCGCTGACACATGATTTTGCCGCTTTAGCCAAATATCGCAGTCCCTACATGGGTGATAATTCAAACCTTAGTCATCTGAATCAGGCTTTACCTTTACGTGAAAGATTGAATGGTTACCAACTGTACCCGGAGACGTTCACGGTCCAAGTGAATTATAGCTTGGATACGCGTGAGACGGATGCAGAGGAACTTGAGCGGATACTGGTATATAATGCGGTTGCGAACTTTGTTATGATCGATAATCTGGAGCAGATCGTCTACCAGTTTGAGAATACCAGCCATACCTTACGTCGTGAATCTGCCCAACAATGGACAGGTACGGAATTAAAGGAGCTTCAGAACCCGGAGCTATGGAATTCGACTGTACGCGAGAAGCTGGTAGAACCGGTACAAGTGAAAGAGGCTTTTTCACAGATTGTTGACAATTAAGCTGCATGAAATAGAAGGAAATAGGCGAGAGACTCGACTCTTCTTCCATGCTATGTTATTATAAATCTCTGATAACGTGGTAACGAACTAAAGCGTTTGGGTTTTGGTTATAGACATGGAGGGGTTCGAGAGATGAGAAAAAAAGCGATTCTACTATTATTCATTAGCATATGTGTATTGATTGTGGCTGGTTGTTCCAGTTCCGCAAGCAAAGATGATAACACGATTGTTGTAGGAATTGACGACAAGTTTGCTCCAATGGGTTTCCGGGACGAGCAGAACGAAATTGTTGGTTTTGATATTGATTATGCAAGAGCTGCAGCGGAGAAAATGGGTAAAGAAATCACATTCCAACCAATCGACTGGTCTTCCAAAGAGTCAGAGCTGAACAGTGGCCGGATCGATATGATCTGGAACGGGTACACCATTACGGATGAGCGTAAAGAGAAAGTGCTCTTCACGAAGCCGTATTTGGAAAATAGTCAGGTAGCCATTACCTTGGCAGACTCACCAATTACAAAGCTGGATGAACTCGATGGTAAAAATGTGGGATTGCAGGCACTGTCCTCCGCGGCAGATGCACTTGCAGCAAGTCCCCTGAAGGATAAAGTCAAAGCTTCCGAATTTAAGGATAACGTGCTTGCACTGACGGATCTGAAGACAAAACGTCTGGATGCGGTCATCATTGATGAAGTGGTAGCGAGATACTACATGTCCAAAGAAGAGGGAACATTCAAACTGCTGGATGAATCTCTTGCACCGGAACAATATGGCATTGGTATCAAAAAAGGCAATGAAGAGCTTCTGAATCAGCTGCAAAAAGCGCTGGATGAGCTGAATGCAGACGGAACAGCAGCTAAGATCTCCACTCAATGGTTGGGTGAAGACAAGGTTCTGAAATAGGCAGGTTACACACCTGATATATAGTTAGAAACAAAACGGACCCCGTATTCCACGCTGGAGCGATTTATGCTTCGGAGGAATGCGGGGTTAACAGATTAGAGGAGACAAAACAATGAGTTGGGATTATCTATCGACCATTTTAAAACCGATGCTAGAGGGTGCGCAGACCACCATTTTCATGTTCTTGCTCGCGATCGTGTTATCCGTGCCGCTTGGATTTGCGGTCACGCTTGCGATGAGAAGCCAGATTAAACCACTGGCATGGATTGCCCATACGTATGTATATGTGATGCGAGGAACACCGCTACTGCTCCAAATTCTATTCTTCTGCTTCGGTTTACCGTTGCTGCCGGTGATTGGAGAGTATCTGGTGTTTGATCGTTTTGTTGCGGCAGGGATTGCTTTCATCCTGAACTATGCGGCGTACTTCGCTGAAATCTTCAGGGGAGGACTGCTTTCCATTGATAAAGGTCAACATGAGGCAGCGAAGGTACTGGGGTTAACAAAGTGGCAAACGATGACCAAAGTCATTATTCCTCAGATGATTCGTGTAGTATTGCCTGCAACGGCCAATGAGTCGATTACGCTCATCAAGGATACGGCACTGCTCTATGCCGTGGCTGTACCTGAGCTGTTGTATTACGCCCAAGCGGCGGTAAATCGCGACTTGCAGCTGATCCCTTTCTTCGTGGCAGCGGTTATGTATCTACTCATGACACTTGTGCTCACGGTGCTGTTCAAGGCATTGGAGAAGCGGTTTTCATTTGAATAAATTAAATCTGATCAATCAAAGGACTGTCTGCATATGACACATATAATAGAAGTAAATCAATTGAGAAAATCATTCGGCACACTTGATGTGCTGAAACAGGTATCCTTCAACGTGGAACCAGGCGAAGTAATTGCCGTCATCGGGCCTTCTGGTTCGGGAAAAAGTACGATGCTGCGCAGCCTGATTCATCTGGAGGATATTTCGGGCGGAACAATTCGTATTCAGGATCAGACGTTGGTTGATAATGGCCGTTACGCGAGTGCCGCAGATATTCGCAAGATTACGGATCGCATGGGCATGGTGTTTCAGCATTTTAACTTGTTCCCGCATCTGACCGTACAGGCTAATCTGGAACTTGCACCGAAAACTTTGAAAAAAGAAAGTTCAAGCGTCATCAGGCATCGCAGTCTTGAATTACTTGGAAAAGTAGGACTGTCGGACAAGGTTGATGCCTATCCAGCCAATCTGTCCGGTGGACAGAAACAGCGTGTTGCCATCGCTCGGGCACTGATGATGCAACCGGATATCCTCCTGTTCGATGAGCCGACGTCGGCGCTTGATCCAGAGCTGACTGGGGAAGTGTTGCGCGTAATCAAACAACTGGCGCAGGAAAATATGACGATGTTGATCGTCACGCATGAGATGGGCTTCGCCCGTGACGTTGCGGATCGTGTATTTTTCATGGATAACGGCGAGATCGCAGAGGCGGGGCCGCCAGAACAGATCTTCGGCAATCCAAAGCTTGCACGTACCCGGACGTTTTTGCAGCGGGTGGAAGTGGAAGGATAAAAGGCATTCCAAATCTAAGAAATGTCAAAAGAACGCAATCCTATGAGTAATAAGGGATTGCGTTCTTTTTTTTGAAAGTAATAGCTTATGTCCACAGGTATATGTTCCAGATCATCAATACTAGGGTCAACACGATATAAGTTACTACATTCCAATGTGTTCGAATTCTAAATGCCGTATAACTCATGATTCCAAACAAAACGATGCTAAAACATAAAACAGCTACATTATTTTGATAAAAAGCAATAAGTACAAGCATCACAATCATAAGTATATTCATGACTTTATCGATTTTCATCGTAGTGATCCCCCAAAGATATTCAGAAAAGTATTACGACTATAATAATATCTATATGTTAGAGGTATTCTTGATTTATATCATCACACGGATAAACGGGTCCTTAAATTCAAATCCTTAAAGAACAGGGAGGATTTACCTTGGAACATCGCGAAAATGATGTAGATCGTTATTATAACGACACATTGCCACCACCGCCTTATGTAGTACCAAAGACCAATAGTAAGTCGATTGTATCACTTGTTTTGGGGATTCTGTCCGTCACGATTCCTTACGTGGGTATTGTAATCGGCATCGTCGCGATTATATTTGCATCTTTGGCCTTCAAAGAGATCAGAGTTCGCATGGAGCAAGGAAAAGGGTTAGCGATTGCTGGCCTTGTCTGTGGAATCATAGGTACAGCCATTTATGTATTACTTATTTTGCTCGTACTATTGTTTAATTTCGCTATCTCAAGTTCTGAAATTTACTCTACATACTAGAAATATGAAGTTAGCAAACTTAGACTGTATCTTAAACTAAAAAAGCAAAGGCGTACTTTAAACTCACACCTCTTGTTGACCAGAAGAGGGTGGGGCTTAGGTACATGCCTTTGCTTTTTAATTTACGAATTTACAGGTGAAGTGCGACTTCACTGCTGACATTTTCGTTCTCCGACGTGCGATGCATCAGGAAATACGTTAAGGTTCCTCCAAGACCAATCACGGCGAAGATGCACAGAATACCAATCTGATCCCAAGCCACGCCGAACTGTTCACTTGAGATAACTGCTTTATAACCTGTTACCGAATAGGTCATAGGCAACCATGGGTTGAACACCTTCAACCAGTTTGGAATTAGTTCGAGCGGGAAGGTGCCCGCGCTGGTGGTGAGCTGGAAGATCAGCATCAGAATCGCGAGGAATCGTCCCGGATTTTCCAACCAAGTCACCAATGCCTGAATGATGTACATGAAGCTTAGGCTGGTCACAAAGCTGAACAAGAGGAACAACGGAACGCTCTGAACTTCCAGACCCAAGCCGTACAATACGAGCCATGAAGCAAGCAGGGATTGTACAGCACTCATGAGCGTGAAAGCCAGCGTTTTGCTCACAAAACGATTCCAGCCACTTGCCTCGCTAACCGTGCTGCCGCGTGTTGGCACAACCAGTGTGGCGATTAATGCCCCGACAAACAGCCCCAGTGACAGGAAGTATGGCGAGAATCCTGTACCGTAGTTAGGTACCTCGTTATATTTATGCTCATCGACTTGAACAGGCTCTGCATACATGGTTACCAGTTCATCGGTCTTTTTCACACTCCCCGTCTGCTCAGCCGCTTCATTCAGCTTGGTGGCAAGTTCGCCAGAGCCATCCGTTAACGTCAGCGTACCTTCTTTTAACTGACCGGCACCATCATCCAGCTTATGTGAGCCATCTGCAAGGGTTGAGATACCGTCTGTGAGCTGGCTTACACCCGCAACCAGCTTGCCTGTACCCGCATTTAATTGACCTGAACCGTCCGCAAGTTTGGCTCCTCCAGACGCTGCTTCGGATAATTTGGAATTGAATTGCTGTAGACCCGTCGCAAGCTTTTTATGTCCGGCGGATAATTGCGTGGCACCTTGTACCAGTTGTTGTTCACCCTGTACCAACTGGCTGCTGCCTTGATGCAGTTGCTGCTGTGCAGCGTACAGGTTTTGACTGCCTGCGACCAATTGCTGCCCGCCCTGATAGACCTGCTCGCTACCAGCGGCAACTGCCTGACTTGCGGCCAGGAGCTGCTGCACAGCTGGACTTGCGGCCAGTTCTGGACTCGCTTCGGCTAATTGGGCAAGACCTTGCGCAACCGCTTTGGCACCCTCGCTAACTTTGCCACTGCCCTCAACAGAACTTTGCAGCCCAGCAGTCAGCTTTGCACTGCCTTCCTCGGAAGCCGCCAGTCCTGCATCCAGTTTGGCTGCGCCTTCTTGAGCGGATTGAATCCCTGCCTGTAACTGTTTGCCACCTGCTTCAGCCTGCAATGCACCGTTACCAAGATTCGTGCCTGCCGCTGCCAATTGGGATAATCCATCGAACAGGGCACTCGCGCCTGTATGAAGATCATCTGTGCCTTGGGCGAGATTGGACGTACCTTCTTTTAATGTAACTACGCCCGTTTCGAGCTTGTCGGTACCTGCGGCCAGTTTGGACAGGTTCTCTTTTAATGCAGCAGTACCCTCATCCAGCTTGATTGCACCATCATGAATCTGACCTGCGCCATCCCCGGCATCCGCCAAACCGCCTGAAATTTTTTCGACCTGATCCAATAACGTTTCGGTATACGATTCTGTGACTTTGGCGGCGACTTTGGAGCGAATTTGTTTGACCGCCGTGCCGCCAATCTGACCTGCGAGGAAGTTGTATCCTTCATTGGGTTCATAGATCAGGTCTGCCGGCTCGGGGTGCTCATCCATCAGGGTTGTTGCTTTGGTGGAAAAGTCCTCCGGAATCACAATCGTCATATAATACGTGTTGTTTTGCATACCTTGTTCTGCTTGTTCACGAGTCACGAATTGCCAGTCGAAATCATCACTTTTTTTCAATTCATCGACGAGATTCTGACCGACCTCCAGTGATTTGTCATTGTAGACTGCGCCTTGATCCTTGTTGACCACGGCCACAGGTAACTCATTCATTTTGCCATAGGGATCCCAGAATGCGTTCAGGAACAGACCGCTATACAATACCGGAATGAACAGTACAACGAGAATTGGAATAAATACTTTTGGTTTCTTAAAGGCGGACTTCAGATCCTGCCCAAATACGTGGAATGATTTCATCATGTTCTCTCCCTATCCTTACGCTAATCCGTTTGTTCTATCTCTATTATGTGTTGAATCTAGTGGCATGCCTTTCTCTAGGTGGGGGATAAGCCATTCTGGAGAAAGAGGCCCACAAAATCCTTGATCTGATCCTTATGCAGCGTAGGGTGCGCTTTGTTCCAATCCGAGGTTAAGGTGACATACAGCTTCAGCAGGACAAAAGAAACCAGCTTGGGATTGTCCCTGCGAATCTGTTCCAACTCCATGGCACGGCTGACCTGACGCTCCAGATATTCGAGAATGGCTGTCTCCACTTTCTGCAAACCTTCCTTGGCTTGCGGTGTACCGAACTCGTTAACCTCCTGAAAGAGCTTGATCAACAGCTCATGTTCCTCCCGGTACTCCAGCAAAGAATCCATACTCATATGCACGTTATCCAGAAAGGAGTTTTCTTCCTTCACCGTCTGCTCTGTAATCTGTCTCATATCCGCAATGATCGAACGCAGAATCTCGCTGAACAGTTCTTCTTTATTTTCGAAAAAAGTATAGATCGTTCCCTTGCCCACATTGGCAAGTCTCGCAACCTGCTCCATCGTTGTGGCTTTGTAGCCAAACAGGGCAAAGGATTTCTCGGCAGAATCCATCACCTGTTGCCTTCGATCGATCGTTTTCATCGCGTATACACCTCCTTGTAGGTTGAAAGGTAATGGGTAAGGTAAATCCTTAGTGACCGTTTTACTATTATGGTCATTTGGTCGTTAACAACTGTAGCACTTGAACAGGGAAGATGGATGTGATCTTTGTCATAATAAAAGCTTGTAGAGGGAGAGAGGATATCTTACCAGATTCCTTGCATTAAAAAAGATGGTACGTGACTAAGAAACTAGTCACTATACCATCTTTTGTTTGTAATTAGTAATGTAGGAATACATTTTAGTAAATCAACCCTTTTAATCAGGCAGACAGGTAAAGAATGATTCTTAATGTTATTGTCCTCCTGTGTTAGTAGCCCATACAGGATACCATCCTTTAGCTATATTCTTTGTGTTGTACAGAACTAAATTTCCATCATTTTGCATGATTAGCAGGTCGCCCACAAGATTTTCAGGCACATTTCCCGGGCCATACCACGCATTGGCCCACGCCTGATTATCGGATGTCCAGTAGGGGGTATTGCTATAGTCCGTCAATTTCAATCTACCGTTGTATTGATCTATTACTAGCATATTTATTCTTAGATCTTTGACGTTGGTATTCCATAACAGAGTTTTATTGCGCACATTTCTTAACTCAAGAACTCCAAAGCCATTTAGTCCCATTATATATGTATTGTTGTTCGAGACTAACCGCTCTGCAGTGTGCATGGTGTCAGAAACCGTAAGTCTTTCTTGAAAAGCAAATGTTGTTGAGGAAAAAGGGAGAAGAAGTAGGAACATAGCTAAACTGAGCAAAAATGTCTTTTTCATGATATCCTCTTTTCTGGTTTTATTTGCTAAATGTAGAGTAACTATATCATAGTAAAGTTTTAAAATATATCATTATTTCCATAAATAAAAATAAATTGAATTTATAGAAATTGAAACATTCAACTCTTGCCCTGCGTCCAAAATCCAAGAGCCAATTATATATTAGAATGAGAGGAGGTCTACCTTGAAATATTGCTCCTACCTCCTGATGATATGTCTTGTCCTAATGGGTTGTTAAGACGCCTCATTGGATAGCAACGATACAACACCAGACCGAATTCAAAGAGAGGGACAAGACTTCACTTTTCAACCGGGAATAAGGTATAGAGGACAAGATGCCAACCACGAGATTTTCCATTTGAAACAACTTTTTGATATCGATCTGTAAATGGATGAAAAGACGATTTTAGAACCTACCCACCTACCCTGGTAACAACAAAAAAAACCAAGGCTTTGAGTTCAGTCGCTCATGAGCCTTGGTTTTTTACTGTGTCTTATTACTTTTATATATAACCTATTAATTCTATTCTGCGCGTACTTTAAAGAATGAGATCAGTTCTTGCAGTTGCTCGGATACAACCGAGAGCTCATCGGAGGCACTCACAATGGCTGCCATGGAGGCTTCCTGCTCATCAATTGACTGCTCAATTTGTTTACTACTGCTTGCTGCCTTGCTGACATTGGCAGACAGTTCATCGGCCGTGGCAGACATTTCTTGTGTGCTTGCCGAGATCTCTTCGGTAGAACTGGAGATATCCTGAATCTGGTTTGCAACTTTATTCGTAGCAGTCAGAATATTCTCGAAGAATACGCCAGTCTCTTGGGTAACTTCCAAGCCTTTGGTGACTTCCTTGGAACCCAACTGCATCGCCTCGGAAGATTGCATGATATCCCGTTGAATTTCTTCAATCAACTGTCGAATTTGCTTCGCTGATTCCTGGGATTGCTCTGCCAGGTTACGTACCTCACCTGCAACCACCGCAAAACCTCTTCCTTCTTCACCTGCGCGGGCTGCCTCGATTGAAGCGTTAAGTGCAAGCAAGTTGGTTTGTCCAGCAATCTCCGTAATCACGTTAACAATGTTGCTAATCTGGTTCGAGTTATTTTCCAAAGACTGAATCGAGTTTGACGTATTTTGCACCGCACCCGAGATCAGGCGCATCTGCTCAATGACTTGTTGCATTACCACATTACCTGTGCTGGAGCGCTGCTCCATGCTGAGTGCTTCATCTGCCACATCGGCTGAGCTGCTGGCGATCGTCTGCACTACCGTTGACATCTCTGTCATGGCACGTGCGTTCTCCACAGTGGCTTTGTCTTGTGACACCAGTCCAGTAGATATTTCTCGAATATTGGTGCTGATGGATTGAATGTTCACATTATTTTTCTCGGAAATGCCCAGTAGTTGTTTGGAAGATTCCGAGAGGTGATGCGAAGTATTCTGTACTTTATAGATGGTTGTATTGAATCGATCGATCATTGCATTGAACTTTTCGTTGATGATACCCAGATCATCTCGCCCGGTATCGATGGTTACGTCCAGATTACCCGTGCTGACTTCTTCGATACCTTTCATCAGATTGCGGATCGGAAGCAACGTTCTTTTCAGCAAAATGAATTGCAACACCATAAACAGGATCAGGAAACCGATCAGGAACATCAAACCGTACGTAAGCAGTTTGTTCAGACCTTTTGGAACGGCGCTTGCATCTACATCGAAGTAAAGAGCGGCGTACATGGAGCCATCTGCGTTATTAATCGGATAGATCAGAGTAGTCCAAGTTCCGTAGTCATCGGTGTAGAAATCACTGAAGGCCGGCTTTCCGTCCTTTTTCATCTGTTCCAGCACCACAACGTTATTCTCGGGCAGTGGGTACATGGCACCTGCGGGCAGATTGTCTTGCTCGAATGGCTCCAGCAGGTTCGTTGGAATTGCGATGATGGACGTTCCATTTCCTTGTTCGAGTTCTGAACCAAAAATGTACGCTTGCGCGATGTTTGGATAGAGTTCATGGATGGAATCGAGATAAGCCTTCATTTCCAGCTGTACAGGACCGGAGTAGCTTTTTTCCTTAGCCGCTTCTGCCACTTTGGCAGTGTCGAGATCGTCATACCATTTCTGGGTGATGACGGTAGCCTGATCGTGCAACTGTTCAACCAAAATGTTTTTTTGCAATTGATACGCGGCAGTAATCAGGATTACACCGATCAACATGATGCTGCCGAATGAAATCACCAAATTTTTGATGAAGAAAGGCATGGTACTCCAGCGAAGCTTATTAAACAAGATGATTCACTCCTTCTACGATTGTGAAAATGCACTATACCTGGATGGGATGCTATACGCTATGTAATCTAACGAATATTTAGTGGGAAATTGCTATCGTACAACTTCTATAATTCTGATTTTTGCTGTGGTTACGTGACATTCTCTCATGCTTCAGTGTGCTTTTTGCATTGTTTCAAGTTCTACTTCACTTATAGGACCCCCAGGTAAGTTACTTCGTAGATTATATCGTTATAAAGTCATGTTAATATTAGCTTTTAGAGCAAAAATGGTTCTAAGGTACTGGTTCTGTGGGCGTGTTTTTCGTTTTCGATCTTTATTACTACGTTTGTTAATGCAAGGTTCTAGTGAGATAGATGAAATTAATTACTATATATCCCGAAAATATTATGTTCCAAGAGGTCTCCATTCGTAAGGGGGCTTTTTGGGCTTGCTTGTCATGACCTAAAGAAAACACAAGTGAACGAAAAGACAGTCCATTGTTGCCCTATCGCAGGAACGCTAAGATGAAATTGTTAAAGCGTTTACATCACGTAAGGAAGGGAGCTTAAATCGGATGCCAGAAATTACGATCAGGCTGTATGAAGGCAGGACGGATGAGCAAAAGCAGGAGATAGTGGAGGTGTTCACACGCGAGCTCTCGCGTATTATCGACCGTGAGCCGGATTACATTTCTATCGAATTCAATGAAATCCCATGGGACGAGAACGTTCCTGATAACTTGAGAAGCACGCAATCACAGAAGCAGGGAGGGGAGAAGACGTGAAGCCGGCAGATATCGTGCCACCAAGCCGGGGTGCAACCGGACTTCACTCTTCTGGTCTGGGCGCTCGGCTCGGAGATGCGGGACGTTATCTGTGGCGATACCGGATACTATATCTGCTCTCATTACCGGGTATCCTGTATTTTTTCCTCTTCAAATATGTACCTTTATTCGGTTCAGTGATTGCCTTTCAGAACTACAACATTTTCAAAGGCATCACCGGAAGTGATTGGGTAGGCCTGGAGCACTTCCAGAAGATGTTCAGCCATTATGATTTTTTAAGAATTCTCAATAACACACTTCTGCTTGGACTATATGATCTTGTGATTGCATTCCCGGTACCGATCTTACTGGCGATTCTGCTGAATGAAGTGCGGATGATTGTTTTTAAGCGTTTGCTGCAAACGATTGTATACATGCCTCACTTTCTGTCCTGGGTCGTCATTAGCGGTATCTTCATGGGTATTTTCTCGATGGATGCCGGGGTGGTCAACAAGGCACTTGGATTTCTGGGCATGCAGCCGGTCTACTTCCTTGGAGAAGACTCGTACATTCGTTCCATTCTGATCGGTTCCGGGATCTGGCGCGACTCCGGGTACGGCACAATTATTTTCCTGGCAGCCATTGCGGGCATCAATCCCGATCTGTATGAGGCGGCAGAGGTGGACGGAGCCGGGCGTTTGAAGCAAATATGGTCGATTACCCTTCCATCCTTGCTGCCAACGATTATGATTCTGTTGCTGCTGCACATCGGAAAGTTCCTCGATCTGGGTTTTGAGCGTGTGTTTGTGTTCCTGAATCCGCTCAATCTGGAATCTGGTGAAATTCTGGATACGTATATCTACAAAGCCGGACTTCTCTCACAACAATACAGTTATACAACGGCCATCGGATTGTTCAAGTCGGTCGTGGGTTTGATGCTTATTCTACTCGGTAACTTCTTCAGCAAAAAAACAACCGGCGAAAGCCTGTATTAGGAGGCGAGATGGATGCGTACCCCCAGTGTCCGTTACCGTATATTTCGCATTGGAAATCTCGTTTTTCTTACGCTGCTCTCGTTGACGATGATTCTGCCTTTCATTAATGTGCTGGCCCAGTCACTTAGCAGCTCGGAAGCGATCATGGGCGGAAAGGTCAGCTTCTGGCCTGTAGCTTTTACCTGGATCAATTACGAATATGTATTCGGCGATGCTGCATTCTGGCGTGCCTTTGCGGTATCGGTTGGGGTGACGCTGTTCGGGACGCTGGTTAATCTTGCTGCAACGGCATCGCTGGCTTATCCCGTGTCCCGTCCAGAGTACAAGGGGCGATCTCTTGTTGTCATGTTTGTCCTGGTGACCGTCGTATTCTCGGCGCCGCTCATTCCGAACTTTATTCTGATGAAGGAGCTGCATCTGGTCAACAATCCACTGGTGCTGATTGTGCCAGGAGCGATTAACGCCTTTAACTTTTTCGTCATGCGTTCGTTCTTCTCACAGCTACCGGGTGAATTGATCGATGCCGCCCGCATCGATGGCTGTGGGGAGTTTGGCATCATCTGGCGTATCGTTATTCCATTGTCCAAACCGGCCATGGCATCACTCGGCATTTTCTATGCGGTCGGCCACTGGAATGCGTATTCCACCGCGCTTTATTATCTGAATGATCCGGCCTGGTGGCCAATCCAGGTCACACTCAAGAAGCTGTTTGAGAGTGACGATATTTCCGTCGATCCGGGTTCTGCCGTCTATAGCACCCTTGCACATACATCGCCGGAAGGCATCAAAATGGCGACCATCATCATCGCCACCTTGCCAATCATTATCATATACCCTTTCCTGCAAAAGCATTTTGTAAAAGGAATCATGGTCGGCTCCGTCAAATCTTAACTACAAGCAGCATACAGATCTGACGGAAACGGGGGAATGGCGATGTTCAGAATCTTGATTACGGACGATGAACCGATGATTCGGATGGGTCTGGCGAAGATGATTGAGCAAGCAGGTCTGTTCGATTGTGAGATTCGGCAGGCGGCGCATGGGGAAGAAGCCCTTCAGGTGGTGAAGGACTTTCGGCCACACATCCTGTTTACGGATATTCGCATGCCAACGATGGATGGCATTGAGTTGTGTCGACGTTTATCCGAGCAAGGCAGTACGATGCGCATTATTGTAGTCTCCGGTTATTCGGACTTTGAATATGCAAGAGCCTGTATGGATTATGGGGTAAAGCGATATTTGCTCAAACCTGTAGGACGACAGGAGCTTCATGAACTGCTGCTCAAATTGCTGGCGTCAGAAGAGGATAAACCTACGGTATCCCTTGTACCCGTGAGGGAGCTGAATGATTGGGCCATGCGTCTGGAAGAGGCTATATGGGAGTTAAGGCAATCCGATGTGACGGAGTTGCTCGCAGCATGGTCGAATCGTTATCCGGCATATGCCCTGGTGCCTGAGCAGATAGCAGAGCTTTTTCAGGAATTGCTGGAATTGATTGTGGCCCGCATGAACGCCCGTGGCAACGGAACGATGAGTACGTCCAGTGAGATAATTGTAAGCGCTTCCTCAAAGGAGTGCTTCGAGGCTCTGGGCAACGAAATCCAGACGTTGATGAATAGGATCAAGGAAAAGCGCAGTGGCAAGCGCAAGCATCCGGTGGAAGAAGCAAAGGCTTATCTGGAGCAGCATTTGCGCCGGGAAGTTTCACTGGACGAGATTGCTGCCAAGTTGGGCCTTAACCCGTCCTACTTCAGCCAACTGTTTAAACAGACCACCGGTCAGACCTTTATTCAATACCGGATACGCAGCAAAATGGAACTGGCCAAACGCATGCTGGAACAGCCGGGCAACCGGATTACGGATATATCCTACGAAGTGGGGTATGCGGATCATCCCCATTTTACCAAGACATTCAAGAAAATTACTGGACTGACCCCGTCTGAATACCGTAGCAAGTTGGGCATTGAATGATGAAGCGCAGCCTGTCGATCCGCTTGTTCTTTCATTTTGCCATCGTAATTACGTTGTCCCTGTCTGCCATTGGCTTGTTTACCTATACCTATGCCTCAACTGAGATGAACGATCAGCTGGCGGACAATATCGCCCAAACGATGCGTAATACGGCGTACCAGACCGATCTGTATTTGCAGAATTATGATCGTGCAACCTACTCCATCCTCTCAAATGGAAGTGTGAAGCACTTCCTCGATATGAATTCGGAGGATAGTTATGCCTATTACGATTATAGCCGCCAGATTAAAAGGAACGTGTTCCCGCCTGTTTTTATGTTATATCCACAGATCAAGTTCCTGTATGTTATCGGGGAGAACGGGCGGGTTGTCATCGATGACAACCAGAATTCAGCGGGCATACCCGATATCGATGCTGCACAGCAGTATAAGGAGTTGCTCGCTGCAACCCCTGCGAATGGCGAATCGACTTTGCTCACCCGCAGTATTCGCAGTGGACAGAGTTCGAATGTCATTACGATTGCACGCCGGATCAGGGGAATGTCCTCCTATACACCAAACGGAGTGCTGGCGATGGAAGTGAATGTGCTTGAGCTTGACAACATCTGGGGAGAACTCGATCTCGGTCAAGGGGGATATCAGTATGTGATGGATCAGAACGGAAATGTCATCTACCTTCCTGAGGTCGAGGAGGCGCAAACCGTGATGTCATCCAGCACCGTGGACAGACTTATGCACATGGAGGCAGGGTCACTGGAACAGAACACGGATGGCACCAAACGGCTGTTTATATCGGAACTGTCTGCCTATTCGGGCTGGCGCTTTGTTGCTTCCGTGCCGCTGTCAGAGCTTCAAAGGCCGATTGCAACGATTCGTTCAGCTACATTATGGGTTGGTGCAGGAACCTTGCTCGCAGCGCTTGTTGTGGCCTACCGGATCGGAGCATCTCAAGTGGAACCCATTCGGGTGCTGATGAACGGAATGAGACAGACGGAGAAGGGAATCTGGAACAAGGTGGAGATGAAGGAAAGGCGCGATGAGATCGGAGTGCTGATCCGCAGCTATAATCTGATGGTCAGCCGTTTGTCGGACATGATTGAGAGTGTATATGAGTCGGAGCTGCGCCGCCAGAAGTCGGAAATTGAGCTACAGCAGGAAGCGTTGGAACGACACCGTGCGGAATTCCAGGCGCTCCAGTTGCAGATCAATCCACATTTTCTCTACAACACATTGGAGACGATCAAATGTTATGCCGTCGTACAGGATTCCGAAGAAATTACGCAGATGGTGGAATCGATGGCTCATATGCTCCGTTATTCCATTCAGACCAATCTGGAGGAAATTACGGTTGCCAATGAGCTGAAGCATGTGCTGGCCTACCTTTCCATCATGAACCATCGCATGGATCGGGAGCTTGAAGTTGAGGTCATCATTGCACCGGATCTGTTGCTGGAAAAAATGGTTCGTCTCACCCTTCAGCCTCTGGTGGAAAATGTGCTGCAACATGCGTTTCCACAGGGCATGAACCCGGGCCATTTTATCCGCATCGATGCTCGGCGTCTGGAAGATCGATTTCTTGTCATCGTCCAGGATAATGGCATGGGCATGAGCAATGCACGTCTGGAGAAGCTGCGTCGCCGTCTGGAACTGAACCGTCTGGCAGGTGAAGACACCGATGATGTTTATCATCGCGGGGGGATCGGACTTATGAATGTACATCGCCGGATTCAGCTCGTATTTGGAGAAACGTACGGCTTGATGATGGAGAGTGAGGAAGGTATGGGAACGACCATTACGATGGCGCTTCCGGCGGACCAGCACAGCAAGCGAATTTAATTGAAACCAATAACAGGGAGGAAGATCAAACATGAATATCAATTTACAGAACAAAATTGCATTGGTAACAGGTTCCAGTGGAGGAATTGGTGCTGCTATTGCCGGAGCGTTGGCTCGTTGCGGGGCGAAGGTCGCTGTGAATGGTCTGCATAATATGGAGCGGGCGGAGGAAGTCGTGACTGCCATCCGGGATGCTGGTGGTGAAGCGGCGGCATTTCAGGCAGATGTGACGGATACGGATGCCATCAGAGCGATGGTTGGAGAGATAACACTCCGTTTCGGCGGTCCAATTGACCTGTTGGTTAACAACGCGGGACATCTGGTGGAGCGGAGCCCCATTGAAACGATGAGTGAGGAGCTGTACAACCGAATTATGGATGTCAATCTGAAGAGCACCGTCTTTGTCTCCAGAGCAGTCATTCCTGGCATGAAGGCAGCTGGAGGCGGGCGAATTATCAATCTGACCTCCGTAGCGGCTCATAATGGGGGCGGGCCGGGTGCAGCTATATACGCAGCATCCAAGGCGGCTGTCATTGCGTTAACCAAAGGACTCGCCAAAGAGCTGGCCCCTGGGGGGATTACGGTCAATGCCCTTTCACCGGGCTTCATCGGACAGACGGCGTTCCATGCTACGTTCACCTCAGCAGAAGGTCGGTCTTCTGCGGTAAACAGCATCCCGCTTGGACGGGAAGGAACTCCCGATGATGTCGCAGGAGCGGCGTTGTACCTGTGTTCCAACCTGGGTTCTTTTATAACCGGAGAGACGCTTGAAATCAATGGCGGCATGTATATGCGTTGATGTTACAACATTGCGATAAGGAGGGGACAAAACGATGGAAGTGAAGCGAAAGCTTGCAGAAAGATCGTTGTACCAACCCATCAGCGGGCCGTTCCATGTGGACTACGCTCCTGACGAGCATACCGTTCTGGCAGAGAACCCGCCAAGGTTTACCTGGATGGCGGCACAGCAGGAGGATGAGAATGCCTATCTGCTGCAAGTGTCGGCGAGCCCTTCTTTTCAGGAAGAAGAGACGATGACCTTTACGCCGCTCCCGTATAATTTTTTCACGCCTGACCTGGTGTTTGAACCTGGAGAGTATTATTGGCGATATGCGCTGCTTGTGGATCATCCAGTGCAGCAAGGGAGCGAATACGAAGCGGACGTCTTACAGGGGAAGCAAGGGACTGAAGTCGAAGGGCATGCCTCGCAAGGGAAGCAAGGGGAAATGTCGGCATGGAGTGAGGTGAGGCGGTTTATGGTCCCAGCGGGATTACCGGAGACACCTCTACCTTCCCGGGCACAGCGATACGTTTCCACAGACACATCTCGCCCAAGGCTGTGGCTTGGTGAGCGTGGACTGAATGCTCTTGCCGATGGCGTTGCGTCCGATTCCACGTATTGCGGCTGGGATGTGTTTATGGCAAATTCCGTGGAACCGTGGGCAAACCGTGAGCCAATTCGTGAACCGCTGCCTTACCCGGAGAACAAACGTGTCGCCACGTTGTGGAGACAAATGTACATTGACTGTCAGGAAACGTTATATGCGATTCGGCATCTCAGCATCGCGGGGCGGGTGCTTCGAGACGAACGGCTGCTTGAAGCGGCGAAAACCTGGCTGCTGCATGTGGCGGCCTGGGATACGGAGGGAACGACCTCCCGCGATTATAATGACGAGGCGGCCTTTCGGGTTGCCGCTGCGCTTGCTTGGGGTTATGACTGGCTGCATGATGAGTTGAACAGTGAAGAGCAGGAAGTGGTCAGGCGCAGTTTGCTTCGGCGGACAGAACAGGTAGCCCAGCATGTGATGGTCCGCTCGAAGATTCATCATGTGCCCTATGACAGCCATGCGGTGCGTTCATTGTCCTCCGTGCTTGTGCCCTGCTGTATGGCCTTGTTGCATGAGGAGCAGCAGGCTGCACAGTGGCTGGATTATGCGATCGATTATTATGCCTGTCTGTACTCCCCTTGGGGAGGGAGTGATGGAGGTTGGGCCGAAGGTCCAATGTATTGGACAACAGGCATGGCCTATGTGACCGAAGCGATGAATTTGCTGCGAAACTATGCGGGTATCGACTTTTTCCGTCGACCATTCTTCCAGCGTACCGGGGATTTTCCGTTCTACGTCTACCCGCCCGATGCACGGCGCGCCAGCTTTGGGGACCAGTCTACGCTGGGTGACCCGGTAAACTTGAAAACAGGTTATCTTGTGCGCCAACTGGCTGGGGTTACAGGCAATCGCTGGTACCAGTGGTATTTTGAGCGTGTACGCCAATCCGATCCGGGGACAGAGGGTGCTTTTTATAACTACGGTTGGTGGGACTTCCACTTTGACGAATTAGTATACCGCCACGATTATCCGCAGGTGGAGGAAGAGTCGCCTGTGGACATCGAGCCGCTTAAGTGGTTCCGTGATGTGGGGTGGGTAGCCATGCATCACCGGATGGACGATCCGGATGAGCATATGATGCTTCTGCTCAAGTCGAGCCGTTATGGCTCCATTAGCCACAGTCATGCCGATCAGAACAGCTTTACCCTGCATGCATTCGGTGAGCCGCTTGCAGCGGATACCGGCTATTATATCGCGCACGGCAGCTCCTTTCACCGGGAATGGCGCAGGCAGACACGCTCCAAAAACAATCTGCTGATTGGCGGAGCAGGTCAGTATGCCGAGAACAACAAAGTGCTGAACATGGCGGCAACCGGGCAGATCGAAGATGCCTATTGGCGGGATGGCGATGGCTATGTGCGCGCATTGGCGACCGATGCCTATGCCAGCACCGTACCCCATGTGAAGCGTGTTGTACGGGAAATACATTTTCTGCAATCATCCTACTTCGTCATTGTGGACCACATTGACCTGGAGAAACCAGACAGCGTCCAATGGCTGTTCCATGCACTGTACCCGCTACAACTGAAAGGGCAGACCTTCCGTCTGAACGGTACTAAGGCAGGGCTTGAGGGGACGTTTGTATATGCTTCCTCCGGTGAGCTGTCGCTCAGCCAGACAGATCAATTCGCAGAGGTGGACCCGGCAGAGTACGAAGGGCTGGACAGACATTATCATCTAAGTGCGGAAACACGGCCTGCCACAAGTCATACCATTGTAACGCTGCTTGTGCCATATAAGATTGAGGAGCCGAAGTATGTTCCCTATTTCATGGATGACCAGGATCACGGCATCCATCTTTATTTTACCGACAATGGTGTAACGAAGAAGATCGAGGTATCCAAGACGTACTAGTAAGTGATGACCTAAAGAAAACGCAATCTCATCTAAAACATCCCCATTGTTGCAGGCGGTGGGGATGTTTTACCATCTATATGTAAGCGCTTCACCGACAAGTGATACCTAAACCTAAATCAGGATGAAAAGAGGAGTAGCATGAAAAAGTGGATGGTCACAGGCATGGCGCTATTGCTGGCGGCAACCTTCATGGCGGGATGCAGCAAGGGAAGCGGGGCGGAATCCGGTGAGAATGGGGGAGACGGCAAGACAAGGTTCTCCATGTCACTGCGAACGCTGGCGTATACGTATGTGGAGAAGTCACCGGACATCAACCAGGATAAATGGGTTAAAAAGCTAGAGGAACTGACCAATAGTGATCTGAAAATCGTGCTCGTGCCTCATAAGGAATATGAGCAGAAAATGGTCCAGATGTTTGCCACCAACGATATTCCTGATGTGGTGCAGGGTGATGGCGGCGTCAACGGCAAGGAGATGGCGGGTTCGGTCGAAGCCGGAGTATTCCAGCCGCTGGATGAGCTGTTGCAGCAGTATGGGCAAGATTTGCTGAAAGCCGTGCCGAAGGAAGCATGGGACCAGGTCACCCATGACGGCCAGATCTATGCCATCCCCGAATATTTATCCAATCCATCCCGCCGGGCAACCTGGATTCGTAAGGATCTGCTGGATCAAACGGGATTGCCTGTGCCCACCACGGTGGATGAAACATTGGAAGTTCTGCGTGCCTTTAAAAAGCTTGGCGTGGAGAATCCATATATGGGGCGTGAAGATTTCAAATATGCAGATACCTTCTTTGGTGCCTATGATGTGCAACAGTTCCTCTCCATGATGGAGCAGCAGGGCGACCAGATTGTACCCAAGTTCATGGATAACGAGAATATGCAGCAAGCCCTGACGGTTTATAAGACAATGTACGAAGAAGGGCTGATTAACAAAGAGTTTGCGACCATCAATTCGACGGTATTCAAAAATACGATTCTCTCCGGTAAGGCGGGCATGTGGTCCATGAACGCCAACGAACTGATTCAATGGGAGAAGCAGATTAAAGCGTCGGTTCCCGATGCCAAAATCGAGATTATCCCTTCCCCTGTCGGCCCGGACGGAAAAGGCGGTTATTATCTGTACGGTCCGGTGACGCGTGCTTACTTTATTAATAAGGATGCGGCTGAACCGGCTTCCATTATCCGTTTCTTCAACTGGATGGTGTCCGACGAAGCCGAGAAATTCTTCACATACGGGACAGAAGGAGAGACCTATACAGAGGATAATGGTGTGATTTCATATACAGCACCAACGGATTCCGCTGGCGTGGACGAAGAGCGTTACCGTCAATCGTTCTTATGGTTCGTACAGGACACAACTTACAACAAAGGCTCCCTATCCCTGACTGAAGAAGGCAGAAAGCTGATGAATATTTATGATACGGTTTTAGCCAAAGAAGGTCGGGATGGCATCAACTTTGATCCACGGTTGGAGGCCTTTGTACAGAATCCGGAGATTGCTCCCAATTCGGATACACCCCCTCAGGTATTGCTTACTCACATGATCAAGATGGTTTATGGTAAGGAGCCGATCTCCGATTGGCCGAAGGTAGTTGAGGAATGGAAATCCAAAGGTGGCGATCAGGCCATTGAGGAAGCCACTCAGAAATTCAAGGACGGGGAAGGCATGTCTTTGCCGCGTCGCTAGAATTGTGCGGTATAAGCAATGATTACCATGAACAATAGGATGTCCTGATCACCGTGCGGAAGAAACAAGCCAACAAGAAGCAGCAGCTCTGGAGAACGGACAGATCGCAAAGGTATAACGTCAGAAGATTGGACTACCGTGCGGAGGGGATACAAGTGAATAAATTGTTCAAAACGTGGAAAAAGCGCGTTGTCCTTGTTGCCATGTCTATGATTCTCATTAACGGCACCATCGTTCCCGTGCATGAAGTTCGGGCGATGGAAGATGCTGTTCCTAGCTCTATTCTCAACCCTACACAGGAAGAAAGAGAAAATCTCTCGGAACCGGAGGGCCCGGAGTTGGAGATATACGCGGAAAACTTTGATGACCCGGATAATTTTGGCTCTACAGGCGGAATTGCGTTGAGAGCTCCCTGGCTCCAGGAAGGGGGAGGAGGAAGCAAGGCCAAGACGTCATCTTCCACAACTGCTCCCTCGCTGCCCAATATGATCAAGATGGACGGAACCGATGCGCTTGCACTGCCTCTAAACTTGACTGGGTACGGAAATATTCGGCTGAGCTACTACACGCGTGCTTCCTCCTATATAAGTGGAAGTGTGATTATTGAATGGTCGAAGGATGGTGGTACATCCTGGGCAACGCTGGAGACATTTGAACTTCCCCCGGGCACCCCGGACCTGAAGAACAAGGAAGGCAATACGCTAAAAAGCTGGACGCTGGGTTCGGAAGCGAACAATAACAGCAAGGTTAAAATTCGATTTCGGACAGGAGACGCCATGCAGGCCAACATGTATATCGACAATGTTGCCATTTACGGTCAGGCCATTCCGGGTATAGCGCCTGCCCCTTCCCCAGTGCCGCCTGGAGAAGAGAATACTGAGTTTACGCCACCCCAAGGAGTGACTTTATACGAGGATGTGGAGATTGGCATGGCTGGTGGGCGGCCGATGTATTCATCCATTGCCGTTCCCGAGACAGCGGCAGCTGAACCGATGCCAGTCGTGATCTATATTCACGGAGGTGGGTGGAATCACGGGGATCGGAAGCAGGCATTGAACTCCATATGCAATTATGTACTCAAACGCGGTTACATCGGTGTATCTCTGGACTACCGGCTGACGCCTGAGGCGCCTTTCCCTGCCCAGATTCAGGATGTCAAACTTGCTATCCGATATTTGCGGGCCCATGCCACCCAGTACAATCTGGACCCAAGTCGTATCGGCGTCTGGGGATCATCTGCGGGCGGTCACCTGGCCGCATTACTCGGGACCACGGGGGACTTGGTCGCTGGTGATCCCGTCGTGCTCGATACAGGGGTGACGGTAGATGTACCTGATCTGGAAGGTTCCGGCGGATGGCCTGAGTATTCCGACAAAGTGCAGGCGGTCGCCGACTGGTATGGACCCGCTGATTTTACGACGACATTTGCCAATAACTATAGCTCGGTCACGGCTCTGCTTGGCGGGCACCGTGCATTCGATGTACCGGAACAGGCCAGACTTGCCATGCCGGGCACCTATGCTTCACCGGATGATCCACCATTCTGGATTCGGCACGGTGATGCTGACGCCACCATTCCTTATACCGACAGTGTTACTTTTGCGGGACAGCTTCAATCTGCGGGTGTACCAATTGTGGATATGAAAGTCGTAGCTGGCCAGGGCCATGGATTTACAGGGACGGCTTCCGAGACCGCGAACGCAGAGGCATGGGCCTTCCTGGATGAACATGTGAAGAACCGGATCGTTACGGAGCCAATAATTTTCAAAAGCAATCCTGAAGACACTTCGCCTAGAGATGAAGAAGTGGATGAAGAAAAACCGTTGATTGAAAAGGTCATCGCCAGTAAGCTGCCAAGCGACGATGCGGCGATTGACAGCAGCAAGCCTGACCTGAATTTCAATCAGTCTACAGGTTCCAGCACCGGATTACTAAGCATCTCTTCCACTTCAACGACCCAAAAATATGTGTACTTCAAATTTGATATGTCCGGAAATGAGCCGGAAGGAGATCGGTATCGATTGCGGATTGCGGCCAAGAAAGGCACATCAAATGTTGATACCAAGTTGTCTCTGTACGGTTTGAATGAAACAGACTGGAGCGAATCTTCGTTAACCTGGTCGAATGCTCCGGTCCAAAGTCTGAGCGAAGGTTCGCTGCTGGACACATTCCAGGTTACGACAGATCGGAATGGAAGCCCGGCCGTCTATGAAGTGGATGTAACGGATGTTGTGAAGAGTCGTCCAGATGCGGGGCAGGTTGCATTTTTGCTTGCGGATGCGGAATCAACGGGTGTTTCCGTGAACGTATACACCAAGGAAGCGAACGGAACGAGTAATCCGCGTCCACAGTTATCTGTCATTGCTTTGATTGAAGAGGGCAGTGACACGCAGTCACCCGAATGGGAGCAGGGAGCCGAGCTGGAGATTCGCAACTGGGGAACGGATTTTGCGGAACTGAGATGGCCTGCTGCCAGTGACGATACGGCTGTATCTGCCTACCGGATTTATCGGGATGGAGTTCTGCTGAGCGAACAAGGTAAGCAGTCATTCCGGGACAGCGGACTTGCAGCGGAAACACCATATACATTTCAAGTGAGGGCGATTGACGAAGCGGGCAACATCAGCAGTACTTTATCAACCGAAATGACAACCCTTGGCGTCCCAGTATCGTCCCTGCCTGTGGCTTCTGTCACGGCAAGTGGCAGCGACGGCAACCTGGCGGCCAATACCCTCGACAATAACAGCTATACACGCTGGTCTGTTGCAGGAGAGGGGCAATGGATCACGTATGATCTGGGTCAGGTTCAGCAAGTGGGCTATGTTGGGATTGGTTTTTACAAAGGGGATGTCCGAAAGACATCTTTTGAGATTGAATCGTCTGTTGACGGTGAGCAGTGGACCCAGATATTTAACGGCGAAAGCAGTGGGGATACAACCGAAATGCAGGCATTTGATATCCCAGACACTTCTGTACGTTATGTACGGATCACCGGGCATGGCAATTCCGATGCAAGTATTTACACAAGTCTGACCGATGTGCATCTGTATGCCCCTTTTGCAAGGGGAGGGACACCTGTGGCTCTGATTCCATACGTCGTGCCACAACCACCTGAAGGGACGATGCCCTTTATCGCTCCAGGTCTGACGGAAACAGACGGCACACCACATGCTGTCCATGCTCCACATGCCGTGACCGGACGTACAATTGATGTACGGGATTATGGAGCAGATCCTGCTGACAACACGAGTGATGACCGACCAGCAATACAGGCCGCCATTGATGAGGCTAACGAGGGTGATGAAGTGTTCTTACCCAATGGGGTGTACAATTTGTTATCCGGGCCGGATGGAACCACCAACCTTATGCTCAAATCCGGGGTGAATCTGAGAGGAGAGAGCCGTGAAGGAACCGTGCTCCAGACATCGCTGGATCAGGTGACAGGCAGTGCCGTTCTGAAGGCATCAGCTCAGCATAGCATTCTCGTATCCAACATGACCCTAACTTCATCCTGGTCCGGCAGCTACACGACTGATCATCAATCCAATAATCCCTCCGCAGGGGGGCCGGATAGTCTGATTCACATCGCCAATTATGGCGAGGTACCATCGTATGACATTACAATTGACAGCGTAATTGTGGAAAAGTTCAAACGAATGGCTATCCGAATTGAGCACAGCCGCGATGTTGTTGTGAAGCATACAACTTTCCGCAATGCAACAGATCTGGGCCCTGGAGGTTCAGGTTACGGAATTTCGATTCAGGGAACGGCCAAGACCGATCGACTCGGCTTTGACAATGATACGTTATGGAATGTGGTGGAGGACAGTACATTTGAAGGTCCTTATCTCAGACATGGAGCACTGATTCAGTTTGTGGCTCACAATAACGTGTTACGCGGCAATACATTTAATGGAACCAAGCTGGATGCCATCGATCTTCATGGTGAACTTGAGTATTTAAATGAAATCTCCGGCAATGTCATTATGGATGTGCTGACAGGTGCAGGGATTGGGCTTGGCAATACAGGGGGTTCAGCGCCCAGCAACCACAGCAAGTCTGGCAAAGGGAACTACATTCATGACAACACAATCAAGAACAGCCGGATCGGTATTTCGGTGACGATGGGTACCCCCGATACTCTAATTGAGGATAATCTCATCGAGAATACAACCACGATTGCAGATGCGGCTGGAATCAAAGTATTGAATGGACCAGGTACGGTAATTCGGGGCAATGTGATTCGTAACAATACTGCCAATGGATACTGGGGCGTAAGGCTTGAGCGCGACAAAGGCGATGCTGGAGCTGGTAATATTGGCGAAGGGGACCCTGAGAACGTGTGGATTGAACATAACCTTATTGAAGGGAATACAAACGGAATCGGCCTCTTTGCAGGAGTAAGCATTCTAATGAAAGCCAACATTCTAAACAATGTAGATGAGGACTACTACAAAGCAGCAGGTGTGACCGTTACCGAGTTATAAAGAATCAGAATAAGTAGCCTGGCAGGTATCCAGCCTGAGGGGCTACTTTTTTTAATCATTGATTTAAGATTCACTAAAGGTTCGTCCCCTACCATGGTTACATAAGCCTCAGTTGCTTAACAGAAACCAAGAAGGAGGATTCATCATTTGAATATACTATTACGAAAAGTTGCAGTAACGGCTTTGTCCGTGACTATGGTAACGTCATCTTTTGGCCTGATGGCTGGTCCAAATGCGGCATTTGCCGAAGAGAGCACAGCGACAACCGTGAGTGCAGGCGTAACGCAAGCTTATGAATCGTTGTTCCAGACGGACAACGTGATTGATGTGAATGTAACGATTGATGATGCAGACTGGAAGAGTATGCTCGAAACCCCGCTGGATAAGGATTATAAGAAGGTAAGTGTGGAAGTGGACGGCAACAAGCTGGATAATGTTGGTTTCTCGACCAAGGGGAACCTGACCCTGAAAGCCGTAGCCTCGATGGAGGATTCGGATCGATACAGCTTCAGACTGAAGTTCGACAAATACGATAAAACACAAACCTTGCTCGGACTGGACAAAATGGTGCTGAATAACAACTATGCTGATCCATCCTACATGCGTGAGGTACTTCACTATGAAGCGCTTCGCAGTATTGGCATGGATGTACCGATGACAAACTACGTCAATCTGTATGTTAATGGCGAACTGGTAGGTTTCTACACCGGGGTTGAAGCCGTAGATGACAGTTACTTGGAACGCAATTACGGTGAGGATTACGAAGAAGGCGTGCTCTATGATACGGATGAGAAGAGTTATCTTCAATATGTAGAGGGCAGTGACTACAGTACACTCACCAAAGACTTGGGTACGGATAAGGACAAAGCCAAACTAAAAACCTTCATCCAAACGCTGAACGAGATGCCAGAAGGCGAAAAGGGTGATATCGAGAGTGTGCTGGACGTGGATTCGGCGCTTCAATATATTGCAGGCAACATGGTTTTTGGCAACTATGACAGTTATAACGGCGACAAAGGACACAACTACATGCTCTACAGTGATGCCGCTGGCAAGTTCACCGTTGTTCCTTGGGACTTCAACATGTCCTTCAACGGGTACTCGGGTGGAGGTGGACGTGGCACAACAACCGGCTCAACCACGACAAACACCAACGCAACAAACGTATCTGTGGACGAGCCCGTACTGGGCATTAACATGGAAAATGTACCGATGATTAATAACCTGCTTGCTGTGCCGGAGTATAAGGAAAAATATTTGAGCTACGTCAATGAACTGACAGACTATATGGAAGGCATTCAGGATCGTATTACTGGCCTTGCCGATGAGATTCGTCCTTATGTGGAAGCAGATCCCACGAAATTTTATACGACAGAACAGTTCGAATCCAACATCGCTTATTCTGCAAATGCAGACTCGGCAGGTGGTATGGGCGGTACACCACCAGCAGGATTTGAAGGCTTGACCCCACCTGAAGGCATGGAAGGTATGACGCCGCCTGAAGGTTTCGAAGGAATGACACCTCCAGATGGAACAACACCTCCAACTCAGCCGGGTGCTGCAACTGGAAACGGTACAACAGATGCAACAACGGGTACAGATAATACGCAGACACGTCCTGGCGGTAACTTTGGCGGTGGAGGCAGAGGTATGAGTTCCATGGCAGCCGGATCACTGACGACATTTGCACTGAACCGTCTTGCGAATCTGCAAGAGCAACTGGGACGTGAAGTGACACCTTTGCCGGAGACTGTGGAAGAGACAGGATCCAATACTTCATCCGGAGCAACGGACAAAACCATTTCCGTAACACTCGATGGTAAATCGATCACATTCCCGGACCAGGACCCGCTGCAGCAAAGTGGCCGAGTGATGGTTCCTGTGAACGCCATCCTTGAAGCTTTGGGTGCAGAAGTAACGTGGGACAAAACAGCGAAAATTGTAACAGCTGTTCTGAATGATCAGACCCTTGTCCTCAAGATCGGAAGCAGCACAGCAACGGTAAATGGAGAGACAATTGAAATTGATGCACCTGCGATCATTCAAAACAGTCGCACACTCGTACCCGTTCGCTTCATCTCAGAGGGACTGGGATTGACCGTGGATTGGGATCAAACCACTGCACAGGTAAGTCTTAGCTCCCAATAAAAACGATCTTCTGCCTGGCTGTCATTCTGCCGCTAAGAAGCAAGAAAAAGGGATTCGATAACTCATCGAATCCCTTGGTGTATTCTAATCGCTGTTCTTCGTACATAAGTTCTAATCGAGTTATATTCTTTCTCTATTGATAACGTTAAAACGTTGTTATAAGTATTTACTCTTTTTGGTAATCTCTGTATCGTTGATAGAATTACATCGCATACAATGAGGATGGAACCCCCAACTTGAACGAAGGTGACGGGAGTACCAAGCACGAAGAATCCAACCAACATAGCGACAAATTGTTGAAGATTGAGAAATATGGATGCTTTGGCGGCACCAACTTTTTGAATCTGATTGTTCCAGATGACTGCACATAAACCCTGGATGAGTAAAGCAGAACCAATTAAGAGCGCCCACCATATCAAGGAATGAGAACTTTGTTCATGGGGTTGCCATACAGCCACCGGGAACACGAGCATACAGCCGAGCAGCGTTGAATAGGCAGTTGCTTCGAGTGCGTCCATTCTTTGGGTGAGTTTTCTCATCAGGATGGCAGAACCGGAGAACGCAAGCAATGGAACACAGAGGAGATGGCAAGGCGGTATGCGGAATGATGCATGGCAGGAAATTCCTGTAGCACAAGGGAGCCGAATACGAAGTTGCTTCCATATAGAGTCGCACAAAGTAAGAGAAGTAGATAAGTTCGCAAGCCGATGCGCCTTCTTTCAAAAGTTTGACTAATCCAATAGTAGTTTTATTGGTTAAGTGGACGCTTGATGGCAACCAGTTCGATCTCAATCTCCGCGCCGCGTGGCAGCTTGGCTACCTGTACAGTGGTTCTTGCAGGATGATGGTTACCGAAATAATTGCTATACATATCATTCATTTCACCGAAGTGATCCAGGTTTGTCATAAAGACAGATGTTTTCACAACGTCTTCCAGGGTTAAGCTAGCTTCTGATAACACGTTCTGAAGATTCGTCAGGATCTGGCGGGTCTGTGCAACAATGCCTTCCTGTAATTTGCCCTCAGCATTGATCGGAAGTATTCCGGAAGTGTACAACGTATGATCAGTCATGATTGCTTGCGAATAAGGACCGATTGCTGCCGGCGCCTGTGTGGATGTAATAACCGTGTGATTCATGGAATATTTTCCTCCTTTAAGGTATAGATAGGTTGTTTATCTGTAAAGTGTAATGAAGAACCCGCGGCAATAAGCTGCGGGTCTCAGATCGGTTTGAAAACCGCTAACTGCGTGTTATTGACCCGCTGGTGCGTAGTTCTCATCCAGAAATGCTTGAACAGCCTGGAATGCTTGAACTCTATTTTTCTCGAGCAGTACCATATGAGTACCTTCACCAATCTCTACCCAACGGCGATAAGCAGCTCCGGTTAAGGAGGTAAAGAAATTTTGTGCCAAATCTAACGGTACATCAATATCCCACTCTGCATGAATGAGGAGTACAGGTACAGTGATATCTTTAGGTTCATAGAAGGCTTTGCCCACTGTCCAATATTCACGGATGTCCAAAATCGGTCCGTTGGTAGCGCGAATATGCTCCGGGTGTTCAGTTTTGTTAATAGGATCAGTAGCCAGAGTGGCTTCAACCCATTTTTCGAACCAACCCTCAGGGAGCAGGCTATCGCGTTTCCCTTCAGGAGCAGCACTTAACCAGCGTTCCTTCGTAGTACCTGCCGAAACAAGGCGGTAAGAGCCAAGCGGCCCGCCGGTATCGATAGGAATAGGTTTGTTGCTTAGCCACTGAGGAGCGATAAGGGTGAGTTTGTTCACTTTGTTGTTATTACGGCTTGTATATGCACCGGCGACTGTCCCACCCCAAGACATCCCAAGGATATTGACCTTCGACAGATTGCGATGTTGCAGGACGAAATCTACAGCTGAGCCAAAATCGCGAACTCCGGTTTCAGTACGGACAAGCGGAGGGTTCTGATCGGCTGGTTGTTCCATTTCCGGCGGTCTTGTGGACCCGCCATAACCACGAACATCTACGGCGTAGACGTCATAGCCATGACTTGCGAGGTAGTCCAGGAAAGTAAACCCGTCTAGCTCTACATCGTACAGGCTGCCAATGGGATACGTCGCACCATGGACCATGACGATTGTCTTCTCATTTGAGAACTCCTTCATAGATGCAGGACGTTTATTAAGGACGGATAGTTCAATTCCAGGCGTATCACTGGCTATCATAAAATTCTCAGATACGAGGGAGATCGATTTGTTGAATGTATGATTAGACATTATAGGTTTCGCCTCTCTTTGATGAAATATATTTTATATAAAGCGCCAGTTGAAGCCGTCTTCACTTCGGGTGACATAGCCGGCAGAACTCTCTGGGAAATGTGTGCTGAAATAAATAATGGGACGATCGGCGATGTATTCTAAAGCCCAGCGCCGTGAGGTCCGAGCCTGATCAGCAAATTCACAGTACATCGAATTCCAGTCTGGTCTTAAGACCTGTAATGGATGATGCATGATATCGGCGCCGAACAAAGCTTCTTCGCCACCGGAGGAGAGACGTATGGACATTTGCCCAATACTGTGACCTGGAGTCGGAATGAATGTAAATATGTCTAGAAACTTCCCGCCTTCTGGACCGATGGTCTCTGTCATGCCTGCCTCAATTATAGGAAGTATACTCTCTTCGTAAACATTGAAGTTTACTTCATTTACTTTGTTATGGCTTGCTTCGCTGGAGTAATATTCTTGTTCTGTAAGCGGAAATACGTACTTTGCATTCGGGAATGTCGGTATCCATTTGCCGTCAATCAGTCTCGTATTCCAACCAACATGATCTACATGCAAATGAGTAAGTAACACGTAATTAACTTCTTCCGGAGTAACACCAGCCTCTTGAAGCCGTTCCAGATAAGGCAACTGCAGATTAGAAAGATCCGGATTCAGTGGCAGGTTCTTGTCGTTTCCTGTAGCAGTATCAATAAGAATAGTATGATCAGGCGTCTTCACGACCCAGGTTCCAATACTCACGATCAGTTGTGAGTTTTCGTCAATTAAGCCCTCTGGTAAGGAGTGATGGTTCTCTTTCAGAAATGAAGGGTCCCATGTACCAGGGAAATAAATCTCTGGTGGGACGCCGCTGATTACCATCTCCGTGACTCGGGTAATCGTAGTGTCGCCTACAGTATAAGTCTTAGGCAGCTTAGTCATATGGCTCATCGCCTTCCTTAGAAATTTCGCTGGAAATGAAATGCTATATATAAAAGAATTATGTGTAAATGTCCCGGGATCATATTTGCACATCAACCTTACTAAAATCTTAGTCCAATAATGCTGTTAAATCAACGTTTTTGCACCGAAACTGAACCTTAGCAAGAAAGCTTGATATTGCTCAATATTTTAATTATGATCGAAATATAAATTTCGCTGACAGCGAAAAAAATAACTACACAGGAGAAACGAAGAATGAACTCTATAGGCGAGGTCATCAGAAATACCCGCAAAAAACAGAAATTAACCCTAAAAGATGTGGCAAAAGCAGGTTCCATCTCCTTATCTTTTCTCAGCGAAATCGAAAGAAACAAAGCGAATCCATCCATCAGCGTACTAAAACGGATTGCGAATGCGTTGAATGTAAATTTTACCGATCTATTTGGAGAAAAAGAGCAAAGTATTGTTGTGAGAAAAAAGGAACGTAAACCGCTGGTCCATTCTGAAGGCTCTCGTATTACATGGTATTCCCTTAGCGAGGGAGGCAGAAACAAGATGGGCCCCATATTGGGGGTGCTTGAAGAAGGAGCGACTTCTGGAAATATCGGGGTAGGACATAGCGAAGGCGAGGAGTTTCTGTATGTGCAGACAGGGTGCTTGGAGTTTGTACTAGGGAATGACAGATATACGTTAGATGAGGGAGACAGTATTTACTTTGATGCAAAGACACCACATAGCTATAAAAATGCATGGAAAGGAGAGACTGTGGTCATTGCCGTATCAACGCCTCCAACTTTTTGATTTCATGTCCCATGCCTACCGATAAAGGGTCACGTCTTTTCCGTGCAGGGAAGAGGTGTGGCTCTTTCTGTTTGGTTTAATATTCCATTGTTCACTGTTATTGAATTTTGGACATTCGTCTTGTTTAATCATTCACCAGAATTTCCAGACAGGAGGACTTTCTTACATGATTACGGAGAATGCGTAAAGTATTTGATTTTAATATGCGATTTTTGTGATAAAAATCACTGCGTCATTATAAATTATGTGATTACTACTACCGATAAGACTATAGTGATATTCGAAACGGAATCGAAATTGGCTTGGATATCCCCACAATTACATAGGGAAAAGGGTGGCTCACACACATGCGAAGCATGAGCATCGGTACCAAAATCAGTTTGATCGTTATCAGTATATTTATCGTCTTCTCTTCAGCCGTGGCGGTAAGTGTAATTCTGGAGATGAGACAGGGAATTACGACATTTGCTACAGAGAAGGCGAAGCGAGATCTGGAGATGGCGAATCATATCATCACATATAAGTATCCAGGAGATTGGGCCATCAAAGAAGGTCAATTATTCAAGGGAGATACTGCATTGGAAGGCAACTTCGAACTGGTGGATGAGATTGGACAAGCATCCGGGGACACGGTGACGATCTTCCGAGGTGACGAACGTGTTGCAACAAATGTCATGGTGGACGGAAAGCGTGCTGTTGGAACGAAGGTATCGGAAGAGGTCGCCCAGACCGTTTTGCAGCAAGGGGAAAAATATTTTGGTGAAGCCGTGGTTGTGGGTCAGAAATATCAAACGGCCTATGAACCCATCAAGAACGCATCCGGAGAGATTATAGGAATTTTCTATGTTGGTGCTTCTCAATCGTTAATTGATGTGATTATCTCCTCGTTCCTCAAAACATTCCTGATCGTATTCCTGCTTGCAATGTTGGTCGCAATTACCCTGATCCTGTTGTATGTTCGCAGGGTGAGAGCAAGAATCGAACGGGTATCTGGGGCGATTAAACGTGCGGGGACGGGCGATTTCACACAGCCGGTTGTGGACGACGTTCAAGACGAAATCGGCATGCTGGGCACGGGATACAATGAGATGAGAAGCAATCTGCAAATGATCATTCAGGGTGGACTTCAGGCTGCAGAGAAAGCAGAGCATTCGACTGGATTGCTGCTCAAGATTGCGGATCAGACGGCTAATGAATCGGGTCAGATCGCATCTTCTGTTGAACAAGTTGCACAGGGAGCGGAGCGTCAGACGATCAGCACGGAAGAAAATCTGCAGGCGATGGAAGAAGTGGCTATAGGCGTACAACGCATGGCAGATAAAGCTTCCAGCATTTCCGAGTCGGCACTGTATTCACGTAAACAGGCAGAAACCGGAGGTGAAGCGGTGCAACGTACCGTTCAGCAGATGTCTACAATTGAATCCTCTGTTACCAGAACGGATGAAGTCATTCGTCTACTGGAAGGGAAGTCGGCACAGATTAGCCAGATGGTATCCACCATTCATGAGATTGCGAATCAGACGAATCTGCTCGCCCTCAATGCATCCATTGAAGCGGCAAGAGCCGGGGAACATGGACGGGGATTCGCTGTAGTATCTACCGAGGTGCGTAAACTAGCTGAACAAGCTGGTGATTCTTCAGATCGTATTGAACAACTGGTCGAAGCCATGGAACAAGATATGAAGCAATCCCTTTCGGCGATGTCGAGAGTGAAAGACGACGTGCAGGAAGGGCTGCGCTTGACCCGGGAAACAGAACAAAACTTTAGTCTGATCCGGGATACGAACCTTTATATGGCCACCGAGATTGAAGACATGGCGGCAACGAGTGAGGAGATGTCCGCAGGTGTGGAGCAGATTGTGGCTTCCGTACATGAGATCGCTCGCCATGCACAGACGGCCAGTACCCATTCACAACAGGCGGCGGGTTCAGTGCACGAACAGCTTAAGTCGGTAGAGCAGATCAAAGCATCAGCGGCTATCTTGTCCGATGTGTCCTCAGAGCTACAGACCTCACTTAGTCCTTTTAAGATTTAATATCTGTTACAATAGGGAAAAGGAGGGACTGCACTATGGCTCCTGATAAAACAAAACTTTTCCCAAATGAGAATATTCGCACTGTATGTTACATTCAAAACCTGCCGCCACGTTCCAACGTGAACATTGGTGATTATACGTATTATAGCGATAACACGAATCCGCCAGAGCAATTCTATGACCGGATACAACATCATTATGACTTTATTGGTGATCGCCTGATAATTGGCAAGTTCTGTGCAATTGCGGAAGGTGTGACATTCATTATGAATGGTGCGAATCATCGGATGGAGGGGATGACCACGTATCCATTCAATATTTTTGGTGGAGGATGGGAGCGTGTGACACCTACACTGGAACAACTTCCATATAAGGGTGACACGGTACTGGGGAACGATGTATGGCTTGGACAACATGTGACGATCATGCCTGGTATCACGATTGGAGACGGGGCAATCGTTGCCTCCAATTCAACCGTTGTTAAGGACATTGAGCCCTATACGATTGTTGGTGGTAATCCAGCCAAGACTGTTAAAAAGCGTTTTGACGAAGAGACGATTGCACTGCTGCTGGAATTGAAGTGGTGGGATCAGGATGAGGAATGGCTGGATACGCATTTGGAACGTCTTGTCTCTACATATGATCTACAGATCGTGCGCGAACTTCTGAACAGCAAATAGGATGGTTGTGTATAAAAGACAAAAAAGCTGGTTCCTGACGGAGCCGGCTTCCAAGCAAATCAGGCCCTGGACCGTTTTGAGCGGATCAGGGCCTCTTGTTGTCCAAGATGAAATGTTAATTTAGCGGGTGGGTGGTCGTAGGTTGCAATCAGACTGTACTGATGGGGGCTTTAAATGAGTATGAGCTTCTGCATGATCCGAGTTTGTCTGTTTGCCTGAATAAAAGTTAATGATATCATCAACGGTAGTAAACACGACATTTAAATCCATATTATCATTGTGTGTTTGAATAAAAACCTCTTTTCAATGGGTTGTTACGTTTGTTACGTGGTTTAATTTAAAGCTTCTTTCATGCTTAAGCCTGCTGTGAATACAGGAACTTTACCTGCAGGTAGTTGAATTTCTTTGCCTGTTCTCCGACTTCTTCCCGTTCTTGCCTCACGCTTTTGTACTTCGAATTTCCCAAATCCAACCACTTGAACTTCTTTACCTTCTTTGAGAGCTTCGAGAATCGAATCCAGTACAACGGTTACAGCTTTTTCAGCATTCTTCTTGGAGAAACCGCCAGCCTTAGCTACTTCTGTGATCAATTGTTCTTTATCCATGGGAATACCTCGCTTTCATTCTTGGGATGTGAAACTTTGCTGTGACACCTATGAGTAAATAAAAAGCTGCCTTATTAATAAGGCAGCTTTCATATAATTAAAGTTTAGTAACGTTCTCAGCTTGTGGTCCACGGTTACCTTGAGTTACTTCAAATTGAACGCGTTGACCTTCGTCCAAAGATTTGTAACCTTCACCTTGAATTGCACTGAAATGAACGAATACGTCTGTTCCTTCTTCAGTTTCGATAAAGCCGAATCCTTTATCCGCGTTGAACCATTTCACTGTACCTGTTTGCATGTGATTCCTCCAAAAAATAAGTTTTTAGCCGATCATTATGACGAGTATAATTTAAAATTGACACTCACCTGGTGCATTTAAACCACGAACTTGATGTCCGCTAATGTATCGATTAATATTATAATACCATGTCCGCTAATATAAGTCAAGATTTGGAGGTATTTTCTAATGAATCAGTCATCAGGCATATCGGTGCAGCGGGAACCGACGATAGAAGAATTCATTCATATGCTTACCAATGAGGATGGATTGCATCCCAAAACCGTGAAGGAATATGCAAGTGATCTGAAGCACTTTATCGAATGGTACAAGGAAAGCACCATGCTTAGCGAAGAAATGACATTGCGAATCGAAGACGTAGATACATCCACTTTAGTCAACTATCGCGAAGATGCACACAAAGTTATGTTATTGAAGCCAGCCACCATTAACCGGAGGTTGATTACGCTGAAGCGTTTTTTCAAATGGGCTGTCTTGGAATCCAGGCTCAGTCATGACCCTTCCAAACCATTAAAATTCATTCCGGAAGACAAAGTCAGTCCACGCCGAATGACATCTGAAGAAGAGCAGGCATTCCTCGCGGCAGTGGAGAACGGTAACTCCCTTCGTGATCAGACCATCTTGACCCTTATGTTTCACACAGGCTTGCGAACGATGGAGGTATGCAACCTCAAGCCTCATGATATCGAACTAGGTAGACGAAGCGGTCACCTGACAGTTAGAGCCGATAAACGCAACGTGCAACGTATGATCCCTTTGAATATGCAGTGTGTTGTCATGTTGAATCAGTATTTATCTGATCTTGATACCGATCCTGCTTACCTTTTCCCTTCAGAGAAGACAAACGATCGTTTAACGGAGAGAGCATTGCGCCACCTGATTAAAAAAGTAATGATAGCAGCAGGGCTGGAAGGACTGAGTTCACACGACCTGCGTCATCGTTTTGGCTACGCCATGGCTGAGCATACGGCACTGCACCGCTTGGCCGAGATAATGGGACACACCAACCCAGATACAACAATGATTTATTTTAAAGCATTAAGTTCGAATCATCGTAGAGAACAAGAATGATGACTCTGAATTATAGTCAGAATCAAAACACCTCTTATTAGAAGTACTTCGAAATTTCCCGTGTTTGTATTACTTTAACCTACGCTTAGCATTCATATACTATCCTACCCATTTCACTTAGGCAGTGCCCGACAGGGTTGCCTTACCTCTATTAAAGAAAGCGATTACATATCCCTGATAATATTGTATATTATGATGGCAACCTTGGAACAGATCAACATGATCCCTTTGCATTTTGCTTCAATTCGGTGGGCAATAAGAAATCAAATGATTCACAATGCTACATATATTATTCGTTGCTAGGGCATAAGGCTCGTCATAAAAGGGAGGAATCCAATCGTGTACCGGGTACTGCTGGTGGATGATGAAGAAGATGTGCGTGAAGGACTTGTTGTAGAGGTCGATTGGGAAGCGCTCGATCTGCGGATTGTCGGTTTGGCTGAGAATGGGCGGGAAGCATTGGAGATGGCGGAGCGGGTAGAGCCGGATATTGTGGTGACGGATATCAGCATGCCATTCATGAATGGTCTGGAACTCGCGCAAAGATTGAGGAAGCGTAATCCACTCGTGAAGGTGGTCATTTTGACTGGATATGATGAATTTGATTATGCGAGGCAAGCCATCTCGTTAAGTGTGGATGAATATCTGCTGAAGCCGTTCTCGGCAGGGCATCTCACCGAACTGCTCACAAGATTGCGCGCCCAGATGGCGGCCGAAGTGGCCGAGCGTGAAGATGTACAGCAGCTGCGTGAGCACTATCATACCAGTTTGCCTTTATTACAGGCAGATCTGATGGCGACCTTACTCCATCGGCAGAAATCCTCGACATATATTCATAGCAAAGCCAAACAATGCGGATTGGATCTGACAGGAGAACGCTATGGGGTGTCCGTATTGACACTGCATATGGATGGAGATGTACAGAAGGAGAAGTCTGAGGGAGTATTCAGCGAGCCCCCACAGCTACATAACAAAACAACATCCGAGGTAGCGGATCAGTCTGAGATATTTGTTCCCGGAGGTTCCTTGCGTCAATCTGAGGATGCTGAGCTGAAACGCTTTGCTGCACTTAACATTGCCGCAGAAGTCTGGGCGGAGCATGGGGCTGGTCATGCCTTTATGCATCAGGAGACGATTGTCCTGCTCTATGTGGATCGCTCGGGCGGTACAGATGGAGCGAAGCGGCAACAGAAGGCATTGGAAAATGTGATGCGCAGCATCAACCACTATTTACGTATCCCGGCTACGGTGGGATCTGGTCAGATTGTCGATACACTCGCGGATGTGAATCATGCCTATGAAGATGCCCTGCTGGCATTGGATTATCGGCTTGTGCCCGGGACGGATTCAATCATATACATTGCGGACGTGGAGCGACAGACGGCGGGCAAGCTGCGATTCGACGAGTTGAAGCAGCAGACGCTGACACGATGTCTGAAGGCGGGTACGCAGGCGGAGCTGGAGGAAGCACTTGCGATCATTTTCCGGGAAATTACAGTGGAACACGGGCGAAGTGATATTCAGCTCTATTTAATTGAAGTATTAACAACAGTATGGAAGGCAGCACAGGCATCAGGAGAAGAGATGGAAGACATCTTTGGTGCAGGGTTCCAGTTGTATGCGGATTTGTTCCGACTGCCGGGTCTTACTGAGGCACAGAAGAAGGTACAGGAGGTCTGTCTACTCGTACAACATCGCATTGCCAGCGGTCGCCAGCATGTATACAAGGATATTGTCGAGCAGGCGTTAGTCTTCACCAAAGAGCATTATGCTGATCCGGACCTGTCCATTCAGAAGGTGTGCGGCCATCTGCATATCAGCTCCGGTTATTTTTGCGGCATTTTCAAAAAAGAAGTGCAACTTACCTTCCTGCAGTACCTGATGCAGATCCGAATGGAGGCAGCGCGTGAACTGCTTCGCTCGACAGAGCTGAAGTCGTTTGAGATTGCGGAGCAGGTTGGCTTTGCTGAACCAAATTACTTCAGTTTTTGTTTCAAAAAACATATTGGCGTCTCGCCCAAAGAATATCGTAAACAGGCTTCTCAGACGGCAAGTGAAGGTTCGATCCGATGAAGTTCTTTTCGAGATGGGGGAAGTCCATGGGACTTCAATTACGCTCCCGGCTGCGTTCGTCCAGAGTCAGCAGTATCCGGTTTATTATTACGTGGTCCTTTTCCGTTTTCATCGTCTTGGTGCTGACCATCATGGCGATGCTTCTGCATGACAAGTTCACGCAGGCTGCCGAGCGAAGTGCGGAACTGACGACGAGACAGATTGTGGATCAGGTCAGTTATAACCTGGAGGATTACGTCCGCAGTATGTCTCATCTGTACCGTGCCATTGAGGAACACATGTTGCGTGACGGGACATGGGAAGGGGAACTGGTGGACAAACAGCTCGACACACTGCTCAGCAGTCGGGAAGATATCATCTCTATTACTCTGCTTGATTCCACGGGGAAATTGCTCAAGAACCGACCTACAGCCGAATTAAAACCGAGTGCCCATGTGACACAGCAAGGGTGGTTTCAGTCTGCGCTTCGTGTGCCGGATCACCTGAGTTTCTCGTTACCTCATATTCAGAACATGTACACAGGCCCATATAAATGGGTCGTTTCCATGAGCAAAGGCATAACGATAAGGCAGAATGGTCAGGATCGGCAGGTTATTTTGCTGGTCGATATCAATTTCAAACAGATGGATGAACTGAGCCGTCGGGTCAGTCTGGGGCAACGAGGATACGTGTATATCATCGATGAGAGTGCGGGCAATATCGTGTACCATCCGCAGCAGCAATTGATGTATATGGGACTCAAAAGCGAGAATATCGAACAGGCTTTGGTGGCTTCCGGCAGTTACGAAGATGAAGCAGATGGACAGAAAAGGCTGAATACCGTGAAGTCCGTTGCCAATATCGGGTGGAAAATCGTCGGTGTTGCCTATCTGGATGAGATTATGACAACGCGTCAGGAAGTGAACGGATATCTCATTCGTGTATTGGTCGTTGTTCTGGTACTGGTCATTCTCGTATCCCTGTTTCTTTCCTCCAGTCTGACTCGCCCCATCCGGCGAATGGAACGGAAGATGAAGGCCGTAGAGCGCGGGGATTTCAACGTGGAGTTGCCTATTGAAGGGCCGCTGGAGGTTGAACGACTATCTCGTCGCTTCAACCTGATGGTTAATAAAATCAGGACCCTGATGGATGAGATTATCCACGAACAGGAACAGAAGCGGCGTCTGGAGCTGGAAGCCTTGCAGGCCCAGATCAATCCGCATTTTTTGTACAATACGCTGAATTCCGTGGTTCGCATGGTAGGTATGAGCCGTAATGAGGAAGTGATCACGATGATCACGTCTCTTTCGCGCCTGTTTCGCATCAGTCTAAGTCAAGGTAAAGCGATTATCACGATCAGGGAAGAGCTGGAGCATGCGCAGCATTATTTGACGATTCAGCAGATGAGGTTCAAGCGCAAATTCAACTTTACCATCAATGCAGATGAGACGCTCCTGGAATGCCTGACATTAAAGCTAGTGCTCCAACCCCTGATTGAGAACGCCATTGTTCATGGCATCGAGTACCACATGGACGAAGGACGTATTGAGGTCGATGTTTATTGTGAGTACAACAAGCTGGTGTTTCGCATTACAGATAATGGGGTCGGCATGACGGAAGAACAGATGTCGGGATTACTAAGTGGTCGTCCTGTGGTCAAAAGCGGTGCAGGCTCCGGCGTAGCGGTACGCAACGTCCATGACCGAATCCGGCTCTATTATGGGGAGGGCTTCGGACTTGAATTTGCAAGTGAGCTGGAAGAAGGCACCACGGTCTGGATTCGGATTCCCATTCAATCGCAGCAGAAGGAGGGCGAGCCTGATGACAGACAACCAAGTGAATAGGCACGATGACCATAGAGTTAAAGGATTGAATATTCGTACGTTTTGGAAAAAGGTTGCTGCGAGCTTCCCTGGAATTCGGAAACGTCGGTTAGTAACCCTGACAGCTGCAAGCTGCTGCTGTCTACTCATGTGCAGCGCCTGTGGCTTATCGAGTCCCGATGCTACGGCAGTACCGTCACGTATCGCGCTGATTACGCCAGCTGGGACAGGGGAACTTGCGGAAGCTATCCGGCTCGGCGCCGAAGCGGCTGCCAAAGAGAACGGAGCCGAACTGATTACCGTGGAAGCATACCCTTCCGATGGTGATGTGTACACGCCTGCCATTCTGGACTCTACTGGAAGTCAGATGCAGGTCAAACAGGCAAATATCCACAGCCAAAGGTTGTCTCGCAGTGCGCGAGAGCAGGCTCAAGTGGAGGCCGCCGCATCGGCTCTGAAGCAAGGGGCATCAGCTCTATTGGTTGACCCCCTAAGTGAGAAGGCTCTTAGCGATATCATTCAGGAGGCACAGACAACGAATTCCATTGGAACCATTGTTCCTGTTATTGTGCTTAACGATGAATTTCCCGTGAAAGGCATCACCAGCGTCATCTCCATGGATAATGTTGAGGCGGGAAGACAGGCCGGCCAGGCTATGGCGGAGCTTCTGGAAGGGAAAGGGCATGTGGCTTTATTGGGCCCCGATCCTCTTAATTCTGGTCTGATTCAGAGAGAGCAGGGAGTTATGGAAGCCTTGGTACAGTATCCTAATATTCAAGTGGAACCCAAATCGATATGTAATACACGGGATGGATGTTGGCAGACTGCGAAGCAATTGCTGGACCAGCAGGAAGTGGATGGCTTCATTACTCTTCAGGAACCGGCTTCTCTGGGAGCAGCTGATGAACTGAATCGACGCAAATCTGCGGACAAGGTAAGGATTGTTGGATTTGGCAGTGAACAACAGCAACTGGAGCAATTGCAAGAAGGGGTCTTTGATCATCTCATCGTCCAGAATGGATACAGTGCAGGTTATCTGGGATTGAATCAAGCCGTTGCGCGGCTGAACAATCAACAGGTGCAAGCGAGAGTGTTACTTGAAACCAAGCTGGTTAGTACAGACAATATGTTCTGGATGGATAACCAGAAGCTGTTGTTTCCTTTTGTACAATGAACGAGTGCCGGAACGAATGCTGAATAAAGAAATGAAGGTGTTTGTTAACTTGAGGAAGATTTCGATAGAACAGGTGAAGATATTGTATTCGAATTTAATGTAAACCCTTTCATAATAAAGACATCGGTGAAGCCGAATGAACTTGGGGGAGGTCATTAGGATATGAAGAAAACATGGATGACACTGTTGATTACGGCATGTATGGTTGTGGCGGCAGGGTGTAGCAGCGGCGGAGACAGTGCAGGTGGAAGTACGGGTACAGATACAGGAGGCCAGACAGCAGTCGGTACGGAAACGCCCAAGATTGGTGTTGCCATCTACAAATTTGACGATACATTCATGACAGGTGTACGTAATGCGATGACCGCAGCAGCGGAAGGCGTTGCGACTCTGGATATCGTGGATAGCCAGAATGCACAGCCAACCCAGAACGAGAAAGTGGATCTGTTTGTATCCAAGAAATATAATGCAATGGCCGTGAACCCGGTGGACCGGACCGCGGCAGGGGTCATCATTGACAAGGCCAAGGCAGCGAACATTCCAGTGGTATTCCTCAACCGTGAGCCAGTGGCTGAAGATATGAACAAGTGGAATAAGGTGTACTATGTAGGAGCCAAAGCGGAGGAGTCCGGTACAATCTCTGGACAGCTGATTGTGGATTACTGGAAAGCACATCCGGAAGCGGACAAAAACGGCGATGGCAAACTGCAATACGTCATGCTGAAAGGGGAACCGGGTCACCAGGATGCAGAGCTTCGGACCAAATATTCGGTTCAGGCGATCCAGGATGCCGGTATCGAAGTGGAAGCACTGGCGGAAGACACGGCGATGTGGGACCGCGTGAAGGGTCAGGAGAAAATGCAGGCGTTCCTGGCTTCCCATGGCGACAAGATTGAAGCCGTTCTTGCGAACAATGATGACATGGCCTTGGGAGCCATTGAGGCATTGAAAGCAGCCGGATACTTCAAGGATGGCAAATCCATGCCGGTTGTAGGTGTGGATGCAACAGCTCCAGCCATTCAAGCTCTACAGGATGGCACGATGCTGGGCACGGTGCTTAATGATGCCAAGAATCAGGGTGCAGCCACGGTGGCACTGGCTTCCGTACTTGCCAAAGGTGAGACACCAACGAAGGAAAATACCAAATACGACATTACAGATGGTAAATACGTCTGGATTGCATACAAAAAGATTACAAAAGACAACATTGCCGACGCCCAATAACAGCACGAGACAGGGACGTCCGACATTCGGGTAGCGTCCCTTTTTTGCCGGTCATATGGAAGGGAGGAACCAAGATGGAGTCACCTTACCTGCTGGAGATGAATGGAGTTTCCAAAGCATTTCCGGGTGTGCAGGCACTAAGTCAGGTCACATTAAAAGTGAAGCCGGGGACGGTTCACGCCTTGATGGGAGAGAATGGAGCGGGCAAATCCACACTTATGAAATGTCTGTTCGGGATGTATCACCCGGATGAAGGAACGATACGCATCGAAGGAAAGGATGTGGATATTCCGAATTCCAAAGCGGCACTTCAGCAAGGGATATCCATGATTCATCAGGAGCTGAATCCGGTCCCGCATCGTCCGGTGATGGAGAATATCTGGCTGGGTCGTTTTCCGATGAGGGGAATACTGGTGGACGAGAAACGGATGTATACCGATACGCTGGCCCTGTTCAAGGACTTGAGCCTGGATATTGATCCGAAGGCTCAGGCGGGAACACTGTCTGTCTCCAAAATTCAATCCATGGAGATTGCCAAGGCGGTCTCTTTTCAATCCAAAGTCATCGTCATGGATGAGCCAACTTCTTCCCTGACAGGCAAGGAAGTGGATCAGCTCTTTGCCATTATTAATGAACTGCGCAGTCGCGGCGTATCCATTATCTATATTTCACACAAGATGGAGGAGATCTTGACGATCTCGGATGAAGTGACGATCATGCGTGATGGCTTCGTTGTCGGGACATGGGATGCTGCTGATCTAACAACAGATCTGATCATTACGCGTATGGTTGGCCGTGATCTGGACGAACGTTTCCCGGAACGGACGAACGTACCCGGTGAAGTGATATTAAAAGCCGAGGGTCTGACATCAAGCCAGTCCAAATCGTTTTGTGATGTATCTTTTGAGCTGCGAAAAGGTGAAGTGCTTGGCATTGGCGGCCTGGTTGGAGCACAGCGGACAGAACTGATTGAGTCCTTGTTCGGACTGCGCGGACTCGCTTCAGGTACGATTTGGATTCATGGGCGCAAGGTGAAGATTAATTCCCCCGCAGCAGCGAAGCGTCATAACATTGCGTTGCTCACCGAAGAACGAAGAGTCACAGGAATCTTCCCGGTGTTGTCGGTGTATGAGAACACGATCATTGCCAGTCTGGGGCGCTACCGAAATCGCGTGGGCTTGCTGGACGAGAAGAAGGGCCGGGAAGAGGCACGGGAACAGACGCAGAAGTTTAGAACCAAAACGCCTTCAGTTAACACGCTGATTCGCAACCTATCTGGCGGTAATCAACAGAAAGTTCTACTGGCCCGCTGGTTGCTGACCGACCCGGAGATTCTGCTGCTGGATGAACCGACCCGTGGAATCGATGTAGGGGCCAAGTTCGAGATATACACCATTATTACGGAACTGGCTCGTCAAGGCAAAAGCATTATTATGATTAGCTCGGAGATGCCGGAACTGCTGGGTATGTCGGATCGCATTATGGTGATGAGCGAAGGGCGTCTCACCGGAATCGTGAACGGAGCCGAGGCAACAGAGCAGGATATTATGAGGCTGGCCGCGCAGCAGCGGATGGCTTAGTCAGGAGGGAAACAGATGAACACACAGATGATCAATCAAGTGAAACAATATGTAACACAGCGCGCCATCTTTATCGTATTGATTCTGCTCATCATTGGTATAGCTATTGCCGATCCGAATTTTCTTGCCTTCTCCACACTGCGGGACATCTTACAGCAATCCTCCACACGGGCTATTATTGCGCTTGGTGCAGCCTTTATCCTTGTCACGGGCGGGGTCGATCTGTCCGCTGGACGGGTGGTTGGTCTGACGGCTGTTGTATCGGCATCGATGCTGCAAATTGATGAGTATGCCAACCGCTTCTTCCCCGATCTGCCCCACTTATGGGTGGGTCTGCCGATCCTTGTCGGGATTACCGCGGGTCTATTCGTGGGATTGGTAAATGGACTGATTGTCGCCAAATTACATGTGCCCCCTTTTATCGCAACGCTGGGTACGATGGTTGCTGTGTACGGACTGAACTCCATTTATTTTGATACGGAACCCAACCAGTCACAGCCCATCGGAGGATTGAGACCCGATTTCACCGTTATTGGTTCTGGATACATTGATCTGGGCGGCGGTTACTCCATTCCATATATCGTCCTGATTGCCATTGCGGTAGCGTTAATCTGCTGGGTAATCTTTAACAAAACCCGGCTCGGCAAAAACATGTACGCCATCGGTGGCAACATTCAGGCGGCGCATGTATCCGGGATTCATGTAGCACGCAACCTGGTTGCCCTGTATGCCATTGCGGGTGCACTGTATGGTCTGGGTGGTGTGCTTGAGGCAGCACGCACAGGTGGAGCAACAAACAATTACGGTAACATGTATGAGTTGGATGCGATTGCCGCATGTGTGGTAGGTGGCGTATCAACGGCGGGAGGTATTGGAACGGTACCCGGGGTTATGGCGGGTGTGCTGATCTTCGGGGTCATTAACTATGGTCTGACGTTTATCGGTGTAAGTCCATACTGGCAGTTGATTATCAAAGGATTGATCATTGTTGCTGCGGTGGCTTTTGATATCCGTAAGTATATGGCGAAAAAATAAGATGAGCCTCAAGAGGTTACACCAGTCACTCCGATGACAGAACAACCTTCTGATCGCTGTTATCCCCAGATTTTTTGATTCCCTTCTAAAGAAGTGAAAATCCGGGGATAAAGGCGAGGTGTATGCTTCCGATGTAGCTTTCTTTCAGAAAGCTTTTAGCTCCGCTTCTTCAGGTTATTTCTGTCCTCTACGTTATCGTGTAAACAATTTGTTCATCTTATATGGAAAAGCAGCAAAGAAGCCAGCCCTCGGGATATAGAGAGCTGGCTTTAATTGTTTAACCATTGACCATCCAATCGATAACGGGGATAACTGGTCCAATGATACATAAGAGCAACATAAATCCGGCGACGTTATAAGATACACTGGTACCAAAATGCGCACGATATTTTTTGGCAATCAAGAAGGCTGGAATCCAGAAGAGGGCTGCTACTACAAAAGGAATGTGAAGTCCTTGAGTTCCGTTGCTATAAATCGGTATGTTTATTAAGTTAAAAAGATAATGACTGAACATAAAATTTGCTTTGCCCCATGGAAAGTTAAAGGCAAGGCCCATCGTCAGTACAAGCAGAGATAGCGTTCCGAAGCCCAGTGGTTTTCGTTGTGTTGTCATGTGATATCCTCCATAACTAAGTATTTATCCTAAATTAATCCATTAATGTATTGTACCACAATAATGATCTATGCGAAGAGGAATTGTTTCACTTTTGTTGATTACAATTACATCATATGTCCTATTGCCTTCATAATTTATACATTCATGCGAATTTGACGAGCCTCCACTAATCGACAACATCAGCTAATCATAATCGATATAATACATGTACATAAGTTGTTTGATGTGAGTTTTATGTCAAAGGGGGCGAGGCTGTTTGCTTAGTTACACGATGAAAATGGTGATATTCCCGCTAGGTTGTCTGCTTGTCATTCTGTCCTCTTATGTTCTCAGGCTTACCCCTCATATGGCAATAATGTCACTTTCGGCGACATTATTGGTAGCAAGTATTTATGGGGAGAGACGATATCCTGTGCTGCGAAAGTTTCAGTGGATTTTTCTCGGGATATTCCACTATTTCAGTGAACTCAACTGGTGTAACATGCTGTATTATATGCTCATTATTTCAATGATCCAGGACAAACCACGGTTGGCGCAGACCTTGCCGATTTCGTTGCTGCTTATGCTGCAATATACGGTGATTCGGCTTTCGTATGTGCCTGTAGATACATATGCTTTGCTGGTTTCGTTATTTGATCTGTTAACCTCGGTTGTTATCATTTTTTTGTATCATACCTTAATCAACAGTGAGGTCGAGAAGCGCAGGCTTCGGGAAAAAAATCGGTTCCTGACCTTGCATGATCCGCTTACCGGACTGTTGAATTACGAAGGTTACATGGAGGTGTTACATAAGACAGTAGAAGAGCAACGGTCTTTTTTGCTTGTCCTTTTGAACGTCAATAACTTTAGCGGCTTTAAAAAAGATTCAGAAGATCCTTGGTGTACGGTAATCACAGGTACAGGTCAGATGATCAGCAATCATTTCACCGAAGCCTATGGCATATCCCGGTATGCAGGAGACCGATTTGCGGTCGTTTTGCCGGAGATACAGGATGTGGAAGAACGAATGTCGTCACTGTTATCCGTGCAGCTTCAAGGATTCCAGGTAAGCTACAGCATCTCTCTGTACCCGGAGATGTCGGATTCGTTGCAGCACTTTATGACGGTAGCCGAGGATAGACTGCTTCAACAACAGCGCAGCAAATGGCTGAAAAATGAAGAAGAAGTATTTCGTTCCGAAAGGCTAAGGGCCGTAGGTGAACTGGCCGCGGGGATGGCTCATGAAATTCGGAACCCGCTTACCGCAATTCGGGGATTTCTGCAGCTGTCACGTGGACAAGCGTTTAATATCGCGCCATGGTATGAAGTGATTATGGGTGAGGTGACGAGAGTAACCGATCTGACAGCTGAATTTTTGCAGTTTTCCAAACCACATGCCAATCACATGAAGCCTGAACATTTGGGTCACTGCCTTGAACGAGTGATGTCTTTGACCGAGTCAGATGCGGCATCCCGAGGGCATCAAATTACGCTTGAAATGACTAATGAGCCAGTTGTAATCAACATGGATCGGGATAAGATTGTACAGGTATTGATCAATCTGATTCGTAACGCTTTTGAAGCAATGACAGACCCTGGTGAGGTTCATATGGATTTGTTACAGGAAGGAGACGTAGTACTTATTTCAATTACAGATACAGGAAGCGGTATTCCGGAAAATTCGCTATCCACAATCTTTAATCCATTTTATACAACCAAAGAAGAAGGTACGGGACTTGGACTCGCACTCTGCCAGAAAATCGTTCAGGATCACAATGGTAAAATTACCGTCCATAGCGAAATGGGGGTTGGTTCCACCTTCACACTTCATCTGCCAATGGAGACGTAAATCATATAACTTACCCAGAGAGAGCAATTAAATAGTCATTAGACAAAAACATAAAAACGCCGCATGGGTCCTGAAGAACCCCGTGCGGCGTTTAGTATTTCGATTAAACTAATGTGCAGTAGCAATGCAGACACACTTTAGTTCGACTTATTTAGCTGTCCCTGATGTAACTGATAATAGAATCCTTGTTGCTGCATCAACTCGTCATGGCTGCCCCGTTCAGCGATCTGTCCATCATCAATGACGAGAATCTGATCGGCTTCACGAATCGTGCTCAGTCTGTGGGCGATGACAAAGCTGGTACGGTCTTTCATTAAAGTGCGCATCGCTTCCTGAATGTGCATCTCCGTGCGCGTATCAATGCTGCTCGTTGCTTCATCCAGAATAAGAATGGCCGGATCAGCCAGAATTGCCCGGGCAATGGTCAGCAGTTGTCGTTGTCCCTGACTCAGATTACTTCCCCCGGAAATGATGGGGGTATCGTAGCCTTGTGACAGTTTGCGGATGAACGAATGTGCATTCGCCAGCTCAGCCGCTTGCCTGATCTGTTCATCGGTTGCGTCGGGCTTGCCGTAGGCGAGATTGTCGCGAATGGTACCCGAGAACAGGTAGGCATCCTGAAGTACAATGCCGAGTTGCCGACGGAGTTGATCCTTCTCCAGTTCCGAGATGTTACATCCATCGATGGTAATCCGTCCGCCTGTAATCTCGTAGAAACGGGGTAACAGGTTGATAATAGTCGTTTTGCCTGCACCGGTGGGTCCAACAAGTGCAATCATCTCACCAGGTTTTGCAGTAAAACTAACTTTCTTCAGAATGTCTCGCTCCGCACTATACCCGAAGGAGACGTCTTCAAATACCACCTTGCCTTGAATCTGGTCCAGTTGTTTCTTCTGTTCCTCCACGTATTCGCCAGGCGTATCCATAATGTGAAACACACGTTCAGCACCTGCGATTGCAGCCTGAATCAGATTGTACTGATTGGCAAGATCGTTGAGAGGCCGCTCAATCTGGCGGGAGTAAGCGAGAAAGCTGACGATTAGTCCGATGGACGTCAGATCATGATAAGCCATCCATCCACCTACAGAAGCCAGTATGGCAAACCCGATATTGTTCATCACGTTCATCGTAGGTCCAACCAAACCCGAAACAGTCTGGGCTTGTGTGCTGGATGTGCGCAGTTTCTCGTTCAGGTTCTGAAAATGTTGATGTGCTTGATCCTGACGGTTATAAGCCGCTACGACTTTTTGTCCAGCAATAGTTTCCTGAGCATACCCATTCAGCTCACCGAGTAATTTCTGCTGGGCGGTGAAGTGTTTGCGTGTTCTTGACGCGATCAGGCGAGTGGCGATGGTAATCAAAGGAACCGTTATCAGACTGAGCAGGGTAAGCCGAACATCGAGTGCAAACATGATCGACAAGGAACCAACGAGCAGGATGGCACTGGACATCAATTGAGTTACGCTTTGATTCAACGTTGTAGATACGTTATCGATATCATTGGTGGCCCGGCTCATCAGGTCCCCGCTTTGATTTTTATCAAAAAAACTGACAGGCAACTCTTGTAGTCGGGAGAACAACGCATGTCTCAGATCCTTAACGGTCAGTTGGGAGACACCAATCATGACATAGGATTGAGCCCACATCAGGAGTGAGCCAAGGACATAAACACTCAGCAAAAGAAGACATTCCTTCAGCAAACCCGCTGTTACTTTGGGCACGATATGTTCGTTAACGGCGCGGCCGAGAAGATAAGGTCCTGCCAGATTGAGCAGTGTTCCGAGAGCCGTCAGCACCAATGCAGCGATAACTCCTTTGCGATGACGTCCCATATACGACCACACCCGAATCAGGGCATGGCGAGCATTTTTCGCTCGGACTTTGGGGACAGGTCCTCTTCCCGCTGGTCCGGGTCTTCCGATGGGAGGCACGACCGTTTGTTGTATGGAGGAAGATGCAGGTTTAGCCAAATTGAACATCCTCCTTACGTTGCTGCGAATAATAGATGGCTTGATAGTGTGATGAATGAGCCATAAGGTCATCATGTGTGCCCCTGGCAACGATCTGTCCTTCATCAATGACATATATACAGTCTGCATCCTTTACGGAAGAGATCCGCTGTGCAATCAAAAATGTCGTGCTGTCTTTCATCAAGGTCTGCAAAGCCTTCTGAATGCTCGCTTCCGTACGCAAATCCACAGCACTGGTGCTATCATCCAGAATCAGTACTTCCGGTCGCATGAGCAGGGCGCGTGCAATGGATATACGTTGTCTCTGCCCACCGGACAGATTGACCCCGCGCTGACCCAGTTCCGTGTCATACCCGTCTTTCAGTTTCATAATAAAATCATCCGCTGCCGCAGCTTGTGCCGCAGCACGCAATTCAGCATCCGTTGCACCGGGCCGGCCGAAGCAAATGTTATCCCGGATGCTACCGCTGAACAGAATGGATTCCTGGAGCACAATGGATACACGGCTGCGAAGATCCTGAAGATCCCAGTGGCGAACGTTCACCCCGTTCACGAGCACTTCACCCTGAGAAGCATCATACAGACGGGGAATCAGCTGCACCAGTGAGGTTTTGCCTGAACCTGTTGAACCGATCAGAGCCACTTTCTCACCCGGGCGAGCCATCAGGCTAATGCCGGTAAGTGCATGGTCTCCGTCATAACGGAAAGATACGTCTCTGAATTCCACTTGACCGCCTGTGTGCGAGGGAAGGGGAGACGATTGGTATGAGTTCTGATCACGAATAGACGGCAGTGACTGTACTTTCCCGGAGTTATCGGTTCCTGATTGAATATCCGGCTGTGTATGTAACACCTCGTTGATCCGGGCGGCAGATACCTTGGCGCGGGAGAAACTCATCATCATCATGCCGATCGACGTGAGGGACGAGAGGACAACCGTGACATAGTTGATAAAAGCAATCAGATCTCCGGCAGCAATATCGCCTCCTACTACCTGAAAACCTCCGAACCACAATACCGCTACAATGGTAGCGTTGAGCATCAAGCTGAGCACAGGTGCATTCAGCGTTACAATACGCCAGGCTTTGACGGCGGTTGTCGTGTAATCTTCGTTGGATTGCTTGAACCGCTTTTTCTCCAGACGTGCACGTGCAAACGCCTTGACGACACGGATACCGGCAAGATTCTCCTGAAGGACAGCGTTGACCTGATCAAGCTTGTTCTGAACACTGGCGAACAGCGGATAGGAAGCTTTTATCAGGATAAATAAAATAATAAACAGTACCGGAACAGTCAGAATAAGAATGAGTGCCAGCTTCACACTAATCGTAAATGCCATGATGATACTGCCGATGATCAGCATTGGCGAACGGATAAACATCCGCAGCAGCATCTGCACAAAGGTCTGCATCTGGGTAATATCACTGGTCAGACGAGTGATCAGAGAGCCTTCCGGAAACGTATCCAGATTACGGAAGGAGAAGGTCTGAATATGGTCAAACAGTTCCTGGCGCAGATCCGTGCCGTATCCAACGGCAGCTTTGCTCGAATAGAGTGTACAGCCTGCGCCGCCAACCCAGCCGATTAACGCAACAAGTAACATGATCAGACCTGTAGTTACGATATGGGACAGATTCCCTGCAAGTACACCATCATCCACGATGCTGGACATCAGCTTGGGCTGGAGCAGGTCCATGGTTACCTCAAGTACCATGAGCAGCGGGGCAATGATCGCCGCTGACTTATACGGCGTCAAGAATCGTTTTAACGTCCACAATAGGAAATCACCTCAGTTTTAATTGCATAAGTGAATCAATTTCATCATACCTTTAGCTGCTTCAAGCAAATTGTTGTTAGCGATGTCGAGAGTTTGCATCACCTCAGGATTCACGCAGGTTTTGGAGCATACGCTGTGCAAGTAGAGACATGATCCGGGATTCTTCCGGGGTAAAATCTTTCTGAGCCTGCTGTTCCAACTCCTGAATCACTATCCTCAATTCTTGTAGCGCGGAGCGTCCCTGATCGGTCAGGTATACCCGCAGACTGCGCAGATCCTTCGGATCTGCTTCGCGTCTCACATAACCGGATGTTTCCATGCGCTTGAGCATGACGGTTACTGTTGCGGGGCTACGCTGAAGTTGTTCGGCCAGATTTTTCTGGGATTGGCCATCTTCCCGTTCAAGCTGGAACAGCAAAGGGGGCTGCCCCGGGTATAACTCGGGGTGGTTTACAAGTTTCTCATGAACCTTGTAACGTTTCAGTTTCACGAGTTCGGATAGCTGTCCCATTAATCGATCATTTTGGACTGGGTTCATATCATCTACTCCATTTCTACCTTCATTCGATCTTCTCGGTACTGAAAACCAGACTTTTTGAATATGCTCATTTAGTTAGTCGACTAACTAAATTTTAAGTTTGATTTGACATATCGTCAAGTGAATACAGATCATTTATTTTGGACTGGAAATATTGACCTGAGACAAAACGATGTGATAAATTGATATTATCTAATTGTTAATAACAAAACGTTAATAACAGAATGGGGTTTATATCGTATGACTAACGAAGGTTCCTCTGGAGGAAATGCTCCCGATTACCAGGAGCATCAGGATCAGGCACATCTCAGTGAACAACAGTTTCTGGAAACGTATAATGCGGGTGATTACGAACGTCCTTCCGTTACCGTGGACATGTTGGTATTTACAATTCGCAGTGAAGCTCAGGAGAATTATCGCAAGCTCGCGGAACCTGAACTCCAGTTGCTGCTGATTCGGCGGGGCGGCCATCCCTATCTGGGACAGTGGGCGTTACCGGGCGGATTTGTCTCCATGCAGGAATCATTGGAAGATGCTGCTCGGCGGGAATTGTTGACAGAGACGGGGCTTGATGATATTTATCTGGAGCAACTGTACACCTGGGGAGATGTGGAGCGAGATCCACGTACACGGGTTATCAGCTGTTCCTATATGGCGCTGGTCGATAGCAGCGAGCTGGAACTTCAGGCCGGTGATGATGCCAGTGAGGCCAGTTGGTTTCGTATGGAGCAGCGACTTCTGGAAGAGAAGCGCCATATCCATGAGCGTGGACGTGTGACAGAACGCAGATTGCAGTTGATTTTGACCAATGGAACAGAAGAGTTATCGGCAATTGTTGAAACAAAAGAAACGATAGAAGGAAAAGTACGGAGCCATCGTTTGACGTTGGGTGAGGTTCAGGGGATTGCATTTGATCATGCCAAAATCATTCATTATGCACTTGAACGTCTGCGATCCAAGATCGAGTACACGGATATTGCATTTAATCTGATGCCGGAGACGTTTACGCTGACTGCACTTCAGAAAGTATATGAGATCATCAGTGGCAAAAAACTGCTGGCAGCTGCTTTCCGGCGTAAAATCGCCGATTGGGTTATTGAGACCGGAGAGTATGCGAGCAGTGCCGGTCATCGACCATCACGTTTATACAGATTGAACCCAGAGAGGCAGACACCCTGAAAAGGGGAAGCATCAATGAAATAGGAGAAGCATCAATGAAATAGGAGAAGTGATTCAAGCCATGGGCGGGATCGCTGCATACATGAGGAACAAGTAAAGAGGGGATATGGATGGAAAAGTTTACGTTTTTCTGGCGGACTGTATCTCCGTTCTCGCAGTGGCACCCGGCGGATTTTACTGTGAACGGGGTTCACTACACAAGTGCGGAGCAATACATGATGCATCAGAAAGCGCTGCTGTTTGGCGATCATACCATCGCAGACAAGATTCTGAAGGCAAGCTCTGCTTCGGTACAAAAAAAGCTGGGCAGACAGGTCATGGGCTTCAACCAGATGGTATGGGAAGCTGAGTGCCAGCGCATCGTTTACGAGGGCAATTTGGCCAAATTTACACAAAACGAAGAACTGCTAACCGCGCTGCGCGCCACTCGTGGAACGACCCTTGTGGAAGCAAGTCCGGATGATCGCATTTGGGGTGTGGGACTGGCAGAGGAAGACCCGCGTATTCGGAATAGAAGAACATGGCGGGGAACCAACTTGTTGGGTGAGATTCTCACCCGTCTAAGAGAAGATATAGGAAGTGATTCAGATGAGTGACGATCAACAGTATAAGAACAATAGCAGCAATAACAAAAATAGCAGTGGGCGTTATAGCAACAACAGTAAACTCGATAGATCAACTGGTAATGCTGGCTCTAACTCACGTTCCATGAGGGCTAATATCGCACAGCAGACGTTGGCTATTTTGGATGAAGGTCAATACGTAAATGGTTATGATCGCAAGGTTGAGGTGGGTAACGATGTGCAGCAAGCGATCCGAAATTCGGTCTTATACCGTCCAGCAGAATTGTCCGCGCTCAGAGAAAAGCGTCGTACAGAAGCTCACGTTGGAATTCAACCCGCGGCCCCATCATCTGAAGTTGAAGCTGCATTGGGTCGCATTGAAGTTACTGGCGAGACTACACTTGGAGCCGCTTCACGTTTGGCGGTAGCTGAAGGAAGAGAAGATGTGGTCTGTCTAAACTTTGCATCGGCGAAAAATCCTGGCGGTGGCTTCCTTGGCGGAAGTCAGGCACAGGAAGAGAGTCTGGCCCGAGCGACAGGACTATACCCGTGCATCGCCCAGATGGATGAAATGTACGAGTACAATCGCAAACAGCGATCGGCTCTATATTCGGATTATATGATCTATTCACCTCGTGTTCCGGTAATCCGTGATGATGAAGACCGACTGCTGGACAAATTTTATGTATCATCATTCATTACTGCGCCGGCGGTGAATGCGGGTGTGGTGAAAGAGCGTGGGGAAGCGGATGATCTACAGATTGAGTCGGTGATGAAGGAACGCATCCGTTATATTCTGGACGTGGCTGTTGCGAATGGTCACCGCACGATTGTTCTGGGTGCGTACGGTTGCGGCGTATTTCGTAATGAACCGGCAGTAGTGGCGAAGTATTTTCATGATGTGTTAGTGGGAGAGGCATATAAGGATTCCTTTGAACGAATTGTATTTGCTGTATATGATCGATCAGCAGGTCAGAGAACTTTAAAGGCATTTCAACGTATTTTGGCAGAGGCCTAATTAAGTAGAACAAAGGATGTAGTTTAAAGAAGAAAGCGGGACAAAAGGGAGAGAGATGGCATGCAGTTCCATGAGAGACAACAGGATTTATTTGATCTGGGAGATGAGTACATGCTTGCGCACTGCATATCAGCTGATGCAAGGATGGGCAAGGGCATTGCCGTACAGTTCCGCGAGCGATTCGGTTTGGAGAATCTTCAAGAACAGGCCAAACAAGAGCCACTTGAGATTGGACGATGTTATCCGTTAGGACGGACGCTCAATCTGGTCACCAAAGCAAAGTTCTCCAATAAGCCGACGTACCAATCGTTGACGAATGCGGTAGAATCCATGCGGGACGTATGTGTGATGGGAGGTATTACGAAACTGGCGATGCCCCGGATCGGATGCGGGTTGGACAGACTGAAATGGGAGAAAGTCAGCCCAATTATTCAGAAAGCTTTTGCCGATACGGATGTTGAGATCATTGTCTGTGCACTGTGAGCGCACTTGGTGGAAGAGGATGGACTGCAGCTTGCTGGCAGATCCAAAGCAAAAACCTCAGCTTTGAGGGGATAGAGCGTAAGTATGATTCATACAAACGCTGTTCCGATTTCAAAGTGAGGTTTTTTGGTTATTTTTTGGAGAACATTTCTTTGGCTTCATCCATGGCCATTTTATTACCGATAGATGAGTAATCAAGCCAAGGTTGTGCCCCAATCGGGTAGACGTGACCGGCTTTGACTGCTTTCAGACCTTGCCAGATCGGATTGTTTTGCAGCTCCTTGAACATGGTTTGGGCTTCATCATCCGAATTCACAACCACAAAGATCGCATCTGCATCATAGTCTGGCAATATTTCACGGGAGACGACTTGATACGGTTTAGTCGAATCGATATCTGTGATCCCTTTGGCAGGCGTCAGACCGAGATCCTCGTACAAAATGGGACCCATGGGACGGCGTGTACTGAACACACGTAACTCTTTGGCAGTAACACGGATTGCCATTACTGTACCACCACCAATAGTGTCGTTAATGAGGGACTTCACTTCTTCCGTTTCGGTTGCGTAGTCCTGAATGTATTGCTCGGCTTCCTTCTCGCGATTCACGAGTTTGCCAATGTCTTTCAGATGGTCACGCCATGTACCGTCATCCAGATTGAAGACATGCACCGGAGCAATTTTTTCGAATTTGGCAATATCACCACCGGAGAATTCTTCGTCCAGATAGATCACATCGGGTTTCAGGGCAAGCAAAGCTTCCATATCCGGGTCTTTAACCGGACCAAGTGGCGTTGTGTTTTGAAGGCGATCAGCAACGTGGGACAGGAAACCTTTGGCTTCGCCACCGATAACAGAACCAACCGGCGTAATCCCGAGAGACAGCAGATCATTGGTCAGATGGATCGACATGGAGGCAATACGTGGCTCTCCTGAACTTGCACTGTTGTCCTGATTCTTGGTTGAAGTATCCGTGGACGAACCGCCAGAAGCAGATGGTGAAGTCTTGGCCGTTCCACAGGCAGCGAGTACAAGCACCAGACAGATACTCATGACAAGCATAAGGTTTTTCTTTAACATGGGTAGTCACATTCTCCTTGAACATCTCTTGGATGTCTTTATTGTTTTGTTTTTTGAAAAAAAGATCACTTGCTTCGTACTAAAAGGTACAAAAAGTAAGGTGCACCAATCGCAGCAACCACCACACCTGCCGGAATGGCATTAGGCTGAAAAATGGTTCGCCCGATTGTATCGGCGGTCACCAGAATAACCATACCGATGAGCCCGGCAGCAGGAATCAGATGCCGATGCATCGGACCGACAAGCCTGCGCGCCAGATGTGGTGCCGCCAGACCGATAAAGCCAATCCCTCCAGCCATCGATACACTGACGGCAGACAAGGCTACGGCACAGAGCAACAAAATAATACGCTGGGATCGAACAGGCGTCCCAATGCTGGTTGCGGCAGCATCTCCAAGGTTGAAGGCATCGAGGGTTTTGGATCGACTCCAAATGTACGAGATACATAACACCACCCAGGGAAGCAACGCTTGCACATGAATCCAGTCCCGGCCCCAGACGCTACCTGCCAACCAGCGAGCGGCAAAGGAATAGGTGTCTTCATCCAAACGTAGGGATAAGTAGAGGGTCAAGGCATGGAACCCGGCCGCTACCGCGATTCCCACCAGAATCAGCTTAATGGGTGATACGCCGTTATGGTGATCATAAGATAACAGCATGATGATCAGGGCGGCGGCAACACTGCCTGCAAAAGCAAACAACGGAATCAGCAAGGCTACAGAGCCATCCATCGTAAAGGAGAGACTAACAAACACCATTAGTCCAAACGCTGCCCCTGCATGTAATCCCAGAATGCCCGGGTCCGCCAATGGATTGCGGGTGATCCCTTGCAAGGCCGCTCCGGTAATACCAAGTCCCGCTCCGGCTAGTACAGTTACCAGGATGCGAGGCAGTCGGTAATCAAACAGTACAATCTGATCATCCGAACTGCCGTGACCAAGCAAGGTCTGTAACACAGCTACTGGGGAGAGGCGAATGGTTCCCGTGTTCAGGCTGATCACAATTACGGCAATGGCGATGCAGAGCAGTGTGATGCTGACGACTAACGAACGTTTACCTCGTGATCGTGAAGGTGTATTGAAATTCATCGCTACAAGGCCCTCCTTTCTTTACGGGCCAGATAGAGGAAGAACGGTACACCGACAAAAGCGACCATAATGCCTACCGCGAGCTCCTCGGGCGGGTTCACGATGCGTGAGCCCAGATCGGCGAGCACCAGTAATATCGCACCAAGCAGAGAAGACATCGGAATGATGAGTCGATAATCCACACCCACCAGTTTGCGGGAGATATGAGGGATGACCAGTCCGACAAATCCAATCGAGCCTACTGCCGACACGGACACACCAGCAAGCACAACAACTGCTGCGAGGGCGAGAAACCTCGTCCAACGCAGGTTGATCCCGAGATTAATCGCTACTTCTTCACCGAGTGACATAAGGGATACACGCCGGGCGAGTGGCATAATCAGCACCAGCGTCACGAGCAGTACGGGAAGAATCAACTTCAGATGCCGCCATTCTATTCCGCCAAAACCACCCGCATACCAGAAGGCCAGATCCTGACTCAGGTCAAAATAAATGGCAACGCCTGTGCTGAGCGAGGTTAACATGGCTGCAATAACGGCCCCTGCAACCGTCAGTCTGATGGAATTCAGACCACCCGGTGCTGCCATTCCAAGCAGGAAGATAAGGAGTGTGCCCAGAACAGCCCCCACGAATGATAAAACCATGATCCAGCCGTATGGCAGTCCGGGCCAAAAGGCAAAGCTCAATGCTACGACAAAAGTGGCTCCGGCATTGATGCCCAGAATGCCCGTGTCTGCCAGCGGATTACGTGTAATGCCTTGCATTAAAGCTCCTGCAACAGCAAAGGCAGCACCGATAATAACCGCGGCAAGGACACGAGGCAGCCGCAGTTCATGAATAATCTGATGTGGTGTCAAAGCCGGGTTGTACTGAAATATGGCAGCCCATACGGTTTCCAGCGTTAGCCCTTTGGCACCTAAAGAGATGGCGACAAACATACTTAGCAGCAGTATGGCTATGGCAGACAAAAATATCAGCCCAACGGTCACTGCAGATTTTCTTGAATTAGACGGACGATGTGGCAGTCCCGGATGTTGAATACGGGTCACTCCTTTGGTACCAACAACGTATTTCATTGTTATTGATTATCATTATCAATTAGTGATCATTATAGAATCTTAATTCAGGCCCGTACATGGCATAAATTAAGATTTTGAAGATGGACATTTTTTAGATTACAAAAGTGAAGGTTTGTTCGTCAACATAGAGAGCGCTTCATCGAGCTGGATGTTGATGGAATATGGAGCATATACGACCCATGAGTTCCAGTCGATGAGATGTACACGTCCGTTTTTTACCGCAGGATGGCTGTTCCACAGTGGATTCGAAGCGATCTCTTTCAAGAGTGTTGCCTTTTCATGCATAGAATTAATCGCCAGTACCAGCACATCTGCCTCCAGTCCGTCCCATTCTCCTGGTGTGAAGGGCAGCCAGTTGAATCCAACCCCGGGAGATTTGCCAGCCAGTTCGGTCTGAATACGCTGAGGAGCGGCCAATTGCAAAGTTCGATAAAAGACATGTCCAAAGTTCCGATGGCTGTACATCCGTGGACCTTTTGGCGTTAACGTGCCAACGGCAACGGTGATGTCCCCGACGAACTCCTTGATTTTTTTGCGTGCACGCTCTGCCTTGCGTTCATGTCGATCGAGCCAATCTGTCGCGGCTTGGGTACGATCCACAATGGAGGCAATCTGATGCAGATGACCGAAGACGTCTGTCTGGTTCCAGGGAATGGTGATGATGGGAGCGACATCGCCAATATGCTCCATGGCTTTTACAGTGGCATTGTCCTTGGTCAGAATCAAATCAGGATTCACATCGAGGAAAGCCTGACGTCCCTGTTCCCACGGTTCATAAGCGTGGAAGGGCAGTGCCAGCGATTTTGGCAGATGAGGCAGGTGACCCTGGATCTGAGCTGCGCATGGCGTGACGCCAAGTGTCATCAGATGGTCCGTGTATGGATAGGAGAGCGACACGATATTCCGATGGACCTGCTTCGCATAGGAAGTGGGAGCATACCCAGCATGGTTCCGGAAACGTCGGCTGAAATAGAATTCGTCACGGTAACCCACTTCACGAGCCACATCACGGATACGCAGATCGGAAGTGAGCAGCAATTCCTTGGCCCGGTTCATGCGCAGATGAGTGATGTATTCAATCGGATTCTTCTGCATGCGGCTCTTGAATAGCTGTGAGTAATAGGACGGGTGCATGTCAGCCAGTTCAGCCAGCTTTTCCAGCTTGATCTCGTGCATATAGTTTTCGCGCATGTATTGCAGGGTGGACCTGAGCCACTGTTCGGGTTCATCCTGCCCTGCCCCTACGTCAGTCTGGTCTTCTTGAGGCCAGAGCATATGTAACAGTTCCGTCAGGAGGAGTTGTGCTTTCAAGCCTGTTTCCAAACCTTCATTGCTTAATTGTGTAAGCTGTGCGGCAATGCGCTGTATACCGTAAAAGGGGCCCTGAATCCAGCCTGTAACAGGTGAACTGAGCTCACGTTCGTAGATACGTCTGGCTTTTGTTTTCTCCGTAGCCCGATACAGATCAAAGTGAATCATATACAGTTCAATATCATGGTCATCATCACTAATCAGTTCAATTGCAGTTCCTGGTAGGGACAGACAAGCTGATTTGCGAACCACGTGGGATTCGGTCCCATTCATGATCAGTTGGCCTGTGAATTTGTGCATATATATGAAGGTATGATGAGCAAGTTCAGTAGTGGACCAGCGCCATTTCCCACGGGTTATGATATGTTCTGCCTGACGAAGTTCGATCAGGGTATCATTCAGGAATGCATTCAGGCCTGCTCGGTTTGAGGATTCCTTTTCTGCATTGAGACTTGTCTGCTGATGCAACAGGTGTGGATTCATGCCGCTGTGGGCGGTACCGGGGATGGTAGTCATGGTGATATGCGGCCTCCTCTCTTATGAAAAGTTATTTGGTTAATGATTGAATCGGGAACGGGACTATATTCGCTCGAATCCGGATCATGCCGTGTGGACACATGTGCAAAATCTGGATCGCGCTTTGTGATAACTATACCAAGAGCTTACCGTCAGCTCGGAGACGCTGGAGTATAATTATTGGTTGCCTTGTCTGTCAGGGCTCGTTCGCAGTAAAGTCGATATTTTTATATACCTGTAAGACAGGGATAGGATGTTGTTAATCAGGTGTGATGGTTGATTTAACCGGATTATTGCTGGTTACAACCATGCCAAGGGACAAGACCTTTTGGCTCCTCGTCTGCTGATAATCTTAGCAAATCTACTGGAGAATTGAAATGTACACAGATATGTTCGAGGCCCTGATGAGCTTGAAGTCTACTGAGAGCATATATTCGAAATCGTTTTCTGACGTAAGCGATTCTTTTTGGTAAAATAAAGGGGATAACCTGTTGGCCTGATCTGAATCATGAACCTTTTTAACACCATTTGCAGTAGGGAGGCTTTAATATGACAGAAGTAGTGGGACGGAACAAAGTACGTTGGGGCATTATGGGCACGGGATGGATTGCATCCCAGTTTGCAAGGGATTTGGAGCATGCAGGAAACGCTGTGAAAGCAGCGGTAGGTTCACGGACAGCGGGAAGTGCGGAGAAGTTTGCAGCTGAATATGGTTTTGCACGCGCTTACGGTTCTTATGATGAGATGCTGCAAGATCCTGAAGTAGATATTATCTATGTGGCAACACCTCATCCTGTGCATAAGGAAAATGTAATGGCTTGTCTGGAGGCAGGCAAGGCGGTGCTCTGTGAAAAGCCGTTTACGATGAATGCACGCCAGTTGGAGCAACTGGTGGAGACGGCACGGGAGCGTAACCTTTTCCTGATGGAAGGGATGTGGACACGCTTTTTGCCTCCGATCGCTCAAGCCAGAGCATGGATTGCAGAAGGACGAATTGGTGAAGTACGTTTGCTCCAAGCAGACTTTGGATTTCGTGTCGGCTGGGAGCCGGAAGGAAGGTTGCTTAATCCGGATCTGGGTGGGGGAGCTTTGCTGGATGCAGGGGTGTACCCGATCTCCTTTGCTTCGATGATCTTTGGCGAACAGCCCCAGCATGTATGGAGTACGGCCAATATTGGTGAGACGGGTGTGGACGAGCAGTTTTCCGTATTGTTGTCCTATTCCGAGGGACGTTCTGCATCACTGAGTGCTGCCATTCGTCTGAACCTTAGCAATGAAGCGGTCATATACGGTACGGAAGGCAAGATTCGTCTTCCTTTATTCCTGGCGGGCAAAGAAGCCTATCTGCATGTGAATGGTCAGGACGAGCCGGAGAAGTTCACGGATGATCGAACATGTATAGGTTATGCTTTTGAGGCAGAAGAAGCGGGACGTTGCATCCTGGAAGGCCGCACGGAGAGCCATACTATTAAACTGGACGAATCCCTGGAAATCATGAAGCTGATGGACACGATCCGGGGCCAGTGGGGATTGCGTTACAAATCGGAGTAAACAGACAGGAGCTGACGTGTGATGGTGAAAATTCTGATATCCGGGTTTGAACCTTTTGGCGGAGATGCGGTGAATCCGACGGGGGCGTTAATGGAGGCTCTTGCAAACGAATTGATCGAGGGTGCTGAGCTAAAAACAGTGTTGTTGCCCGTGCACTTTGATGAATGTGCAGACCTGCTGATCGCAGAGATGGAAGCCTATGGGCCCGATGTTGTCATCGCCTGTGGGCTGGCCAAGGGCAGAACGTCCATCACACCGGAGCGGATTGCCGTTAATGTCAAAGACATTCCGCCTGGCTCCTACGCGGATAACCAGGGGCAGCGTCCCGTGGACGAGCCAATTGTAGAGGGTAGCCCGGACGGCCTATTTTCCACCTTGCCCATACGTGCCATGGTGAATGACATGTCCGCAGCGGGTATTCCAGCTACCGTGTCCAACACAGCAGGTACATATATCTGCAACAACACGATGTACCGGGTACTGGAATATATTCGTGTAAGGCAGCTTCCGATCCGTGCCGGATTTGTACACTTTCCAGCCTCCACAGAGATGGCTGTGTTGCAGCCTTCCGTTCCGTCGCTACCAATTCCCATGATGCTGGATGCTCTGCGAATTATGATCCGCACGGTTTTGGTGGATTCGTAGGGGATGGTTGCGGTCTTTCGGCTGCGGTTGCAGCAGATCGTAGGCGAGGTTTATTCGTAGACCACAGTTGTGAATGGGAGAACGGTGAGTTGGGAAGGGTTACAGTAGAGTTCCGAGATGACGTGGAGAGTGTGGAGTTGCATGGGTTTCTTTCTGCTTCTATCTTGGGTTGAGTAGGATGATAGGTATGAGAATAAATATGAAGTTAAATATATAGTGAAAAAAAGAGCTGTCCCATCGTCATGAGTCTGACGTTAGGGGACGGCTCTTTCTATGTCGTGTGTCATGTATGGTCCAACATGGTTAGTGAGGCCACTAGTTTGCAGCAAGTATCTTGATGCAAACTAGCGCCTAGTTAAAAATTAGACTCTAAAACCTAAAACCGCAAACCGCAAACCGCAAACCGCAAACCGCAAACCGCAAACCGCAAACCGCAAACCGCAAACCGCAAACCGCAAACCGGGTAAGGCTTATGCAAATCTTGCTGGGAGGTAGGGTTTCAGCGAAATAGGTACGGGGGAGTTAAAGGACAGACTCCAATTCGTGAGCCTTCAGAAGACGACCTTTATTAACCCTAAGTAACCAAGCTCTTAAAAAAAGACGTTAGAACACAACCATCACCCGGCTAGCTAAGAAGTTTGTATCACCGAATGTACCCAATGCAGGACTCTAACGAATTGAGCGCACGCTATTCGCTGGAAAAACGCATATACCAATTTCTAATGAGTTGTAGGATTGTTATTGTGTGGAATGAAGCGAGTTTGTTGGTGATATGAACGAATCTAGCCGAATACGATGTCTGAGATTCTTTAGAGTTCTCATCCCACGTTATTCGGCTAAAAAAGATGCGCTGGGTTCTTTAGATATAGAGCGTACAGATATAGGTGTCAGATTCGCAACAGATCAAGGTCGAACTCGGGAACGAGTCCTTCTTTCATGGCACGCCCAAGCAGTGCGGTAATTGCACCATAACCATCGTCACCCAGGTTGGCGCTGAACTCGTTAACGTACAGGCCGATATGCTGTGCAGCTACATCAGGGTCCATTTCTTGGGCATGTTCCATAACGTATGCTCTCGACTCATCGGGGTGCGCCCATGCATATTCAACGGAGGCGCGTGCCCATCCCGCGAGGGCATGAGCATCCATGTTGCGACGTGCAATGATTGCTCCAAGCGGAATCGGAAGACCCGTATCGCTTTCCCACCAGTTACCAAGATCCGTCATCAGTTTGAGGTCATAGTTCTGGTACGTGAAGCGTGCTTCATGGATAACAAGTCCGGCATCGATCTTGCCGTCCCGCACAGCAGGCATGATTTGGTCGAATGGCATGACAACAATCTCACCTACGCCACCAGGAACATTTTGTGCTGCCCACAGACGAAATAATAGATATGCTGTTGAGCGTTCACTGGGCACAGCAACCCGTCGTCCAGACAGATAGGCTGGATCGGTCGTACCGTTTGCGGTCAGAACCAGCGGACCGCATCCTCTGCCAAGTGCGCCTCCAGCAGGAAGCAGAGCATAGTCAGATAACACGTATGGCAGTGCTGCATAAGATATTTTCATCACTTCAGGTGTGTCGGGTCCATCCGGATTTGCCGCCAGACCATTGGTAATATCAATATCAGCATAACGGACATCCAGCTCAGGTGCGCCAGGGATCAACCCGTGCACCCACGCGTGAAAGATAAATGTGTCGTTTGGACAAGGGGAAAATGCAATTTTCATAATGTAATAACCTCCCGTAAAATGGAACTTGCAGCTTGAAGCGCATCGAGGGCATCCTTGATGCGCCAAGCGTCGCGGTCGCGTGGCCCGACCGCGTTGGATATGGCCCGCAGTTCGAGTGCTGGCACGCCGAACTGTTGGGCAGCTGTTGCCACGCCGAAGCCTTCCATACCTTCGGCGGCGGCATCCGGCACGCGGCGCAATAGCTCCGCAGCTGTCTCTGCTGTTCCGGTCGCCGTGGACACGGTGACCGCAGTGCCTCCGCTGACAGCGAGCCCTGCCCGCTGCAGCTCATGGCGCAGGCGAGCGGCATGCTCCGCGTCCGCCGCCACAATGGACGAGCCGAATCCGAGCTCGTCCACACTAAGGAAGCCGTCTGGCGTCTGCGAGCCCAGATCAGCAGCAACCATGGCGTCGGCTACCACGAGGGAGCCGACGTCTGCCCGGCCGGGGAACCCGCCGCCGATACCGGCACTGATCACCAGCATGTAGGCTGGTGAAGATCCGGCTCCGGCAAGGGGCCCCGGCCTTGAAGATGTGGCAGATGCCTGTGCCACATCCGATGGGCTTGGCGCGGTGGAACCGTGCGCCAACGCACTTGTGCTTGCAGCCGCTACGGCATATGCCAATGTAGCGGCTGTTCCTGCTGCGGCCGAGGCCGGGCCAACGCCCGCAGCGATGACGTCAAAACGTTCCGCGGCCGTATCTCCCAAACCACGGAGGACTGCATCTTTTTCCGCATCAACCGCGGTTACAATTAACACACGTTGTGATGAATTTGCTTGTACCGGACTTATATCTGAAGTGTTTATTTCCCCAGTTGAATCACCGTGGTGTCCACTATTTTCGAATGATGCGTTTGGTTTATTATTCTGATCTTCATCCTGTCTATGTTCATTCATCTCGGATTCTCCTTATGAGGTATTAGAGGCGTAGCATATGCCTCCATAGTATCTTTCTTACAACAAGCTTTTAGCTACACTTCTTTGAGTTATTACTGGCTTGTATATTTCTGTGTAAATGTATAGTTCAACTTATATAAATGGAATTCGGGTACATATTTGTTCACTACAAAAGGACATTTATCTTCATTTTGTCTTTCAAAGAGTGGACACTTTTTCTCAAAAGATACTATATCCATCCAGGAAAATGAAACACTATATATAGATGTTTTCAGATATAAAATTAAAAATGATCTATATGTAGGATATCAATTCCGAAGTGCTTTCTCATGTCCGTGTCCACCCTTTGAAAGACATATCTACAATATGTATGCTCAGTGTGGACAGCACGAGTTGGCCCTCCAAACGAACAGATAAACGATTGAAAAGGCTGGAGTCTGCCCGACCCATTCAACGCGAATGATATATAGACCTTCGGATTTTTAGACCAACAAGCCAAATGAATAACGGGCCCAGTCTACACTCGACACTGCATAGTAGCTCCATTTGTGCAAACCCGAATTTAAAGCAAGTACACAGTCTCGCTAACTCTGATTTAGCGGCCTACTGTACGGCCTACCGTTTGTGCAGACAATAGGTCTATAACACAACACAACACAACACAACACAACACAACACAACACAACACAACACAACACAACACAACACATCACATCTAACGCATAACAGACCTAACGATCAATCAGATTAAACGCGCACAAAAAAAGTAACAAAGATACAGTGATTATCGAACAATATTCCATCTCCATCATAACGGAAGGGGAAAGACCTGAACAACCTTTGCATGTAATTCTGTCAAAAGCGTTCAAGCAAAGGTTGCAGGTAGCCGTATCACTTCGAGTAGCCACATCCTAGCCACATCGCTTCAGATAGCCGTTTTGCCTCACCTCATGTGAACGTCACCCTGATCGTGCCACGTCCTAAGTCGAAATGAACTTGCTTCCAATAGTTTGATATGTCAAATAAATCATATAACCTATCTTTATTAACGTACTCCCAATAAAACAAGAAGTCAAAGTCAACGGTTGACAATTCGATTTGACTGTATTAATAATAGTAGTACAGTTAATACACCTAAAAGTTGAATACGTACAGCTGTACAGCTTAGGTAGCATCTTTTTTACACCCAGATATTTGCACATACACCTCAGATACAGTCATTTAAAACCCATAGGTTATTTCACACATTTACAGAAAGGAGGTGCGGGATGTTCGAATTAGATGTACGCAGCCGTAAGGCGATCTACGAGCAACTGGTGGACAAAGTCAAAGAAATGATCGTATACGGTATTCTAAAGCCCGACGAGCAGCTTCCTTCCGTTCGTGCGTTATCCACGCAGCTGACTGTGAATCCAAATACGATTCAAAAAGCGTATCGTGAGCTTGAACGTGAAGGTTACATTTATTCTTTGCAGGGAAAAGGGAGCTTCGTATCATCGTCAGTGGAACATCCGAATGAAGCCATGAGAGATGAGATCAGAGAGTCTCTGGTGAAGTTGATTGCAGAAGCTTCGTATTCCGGTTTGACCAAAGCGGATATGACGCTTTTGTTTGAGGAAGCGATGGCCCGTATAGAGAAGGAGGAGCCTCATGATTGAGCTGAATCAAGTCGTCAAAGCGTTTGAACAGGAAAAGGCAGTGGATGGCGTAACGATGCACATACATAAGGGGTCGATCTATGGTTTGCTCGGTTCCAACGGGGCAGGCAAGACATCGCTGCTCAAAATGATGGCTGGTATTTACCGTCAGGACAGCGGGACTGTTCGTATCGAAGATAATGAGATTTATGAAAATATGGATCTCAAAGGCCGCACAATTTTTATGGCAGATTCGCCCTACTTTTTCCCGCAATCTTCAATAACTCAGATGGCTGCATTTTATCGTTCCGTATATCCACGCTGGAATGAGGAACGGTTCAAGCAACTGGCTACCGTGTTCAAACTGGATGTAAAACGCAAGTTACATCGCATGTCCAAAGGCATGCGCCGTCAGGCAGCCGTATGGCTGGGACTTAGCTGTATGCCTGAAGTGCTGCTGATGGATGAGCCGATTGACGGCCTTGACCCGGTCATGCGGCAGCAGATCAAAAACTTGCTGTTCCAGGAAGCAGCTGAGCGTCAGGTAACCATTGTCATCTCGTCGCACAACTTGCGTGAGATCGAAGATCTGTGTGACCATGTGGCGATTATGCACAAAGGCCGAATTATTGTAGAGAAGGATCTCGATGATCTGAAGGCCGATACGCATAAAATCCAGGTCGCTTTCCGCCACCCGGACCACGCGAGAGCCATGGATGAGCAGATTGATATCTTGCATGAAGAGAAACGGGGAAGTGTATCCCTGTACATTGTCAAAGGCAACCGACAACAGGTAACCGATCAATTCCGTATACATGACCCGTATCTGCTGGATGTACTGCCTTTGACGCTCGAAGAAATCTTTATCTATGAAATGGAGGACGCAGGGTATGATATTCAACCGATTGTTCTGTAACCGGGGCATCCTGATCCAAAATTTCAGACAGCATGGATGGATAGGCATTTTGTATCTCATCACATTGTTGTTCTCACTTCCGTTATATATCGCTACCGAGTACAGGGATGTGCCACAGCAGATTACAAGTTTGTTTCAGGCTAATGGTGAAGTGCAGATATTGTTCGCCATTACACTGCCGGTAGCTGCGGGTATCTTTCTTTTCCGCTATGTTCAATCCGGTGCACCTTCTGATCTATTTCATAGTTTGCCGTTACGTCGTAAACATCTGTTAACGGTGAATCTGTTGACCGGATTTGCCATGATCCTGATTCCAATCTGGATTACAACTGCGATTACCGGCTGGGTATGGGCGGTACTGGAGCAACCTGCGTTTCTGTTTGATGGCAGTACAATCTGGATGTGGGGCTTGAGCATGAGTATCTACTCGCTGTTTATGTTCATGCTAACTGTGGCGGTCGGCATGTGTATTGGTCAATCTGTATTGCAGGGACTCACCGTGTACGCGCTCGTCTTGTTTCCTGTTGTCGTGTGGTTCATTATGTCACTTCATCTCCAGCATTATTTGCTCGGATATGCTTTTGAAGAAGTGGGCTTTAATGCGGAGAAACTCTCACTTGTCCTGCGTGTGGGTTCGATCAGTATCCTCCCTGTAATCCGTCAGGAGTTAATTATCTATGCGATATTTGCAATCCTGTTTATTCCTCTAACCTATGTACTTTATGCGAAGAGACAGGTTGAATCTGCTACTCAAGCAGTTACGTTTAAGCTTATAAAACCTATATTCCGCTTTGGATTGATGTTTACATTGGTTCTGATTGGCGGAGGTTACTTTACAATGATTGCTCCAAGAGGATCAGCTGGATGGGGAATCTTCGGATATATCCTCGGCGGAATTGTAGGTTATATCGTTGCGGAGATGATTATTCGCAAAACATGGCTGATCTGGAGCAGCAGGCTGCTACCCAAGCTGATTCTATATGGTATTATCGCTGGTCTGATACTGTACGTACCTATTGCCGACTGGAATGGATACGCCGCTCGAGTGCCTGAACTGAGCAAGGTGAACAGCATCAAGCTTGGTGGGGAGAATTATACCTACAGTAACGGTGTCAGTCAGAAAAAGGAAGATGCTCACCTCTATTCTAATGATCCGGAATACATGAGGGCAGTTATCGCTCTTCATCAAAAAATTGTGGATTCCGATCTTCCTTTATTAAATGATCCGATCAATCCAGGTATGCGTAATGATGAGTCTATATTAATTAACTACAAGCTGGATAACGGCAAAGTGATGAAACGTAAATACTACATTCCAGAAGCCGAATTCCATCAGGAATTAATGGCTCTGAAACAGTCCCAGGATTACAAAAGAGTTGCCTTTGAAACGTATAAGCTGGAAGAGGATGCACTAAGTTTTGGCATTCGCTCTGCCACTAGTTCTTACCGAAAGGTGTATATTAGCAATCCAGAGCAAGTCCGTGAATTCAAGGAACTCTTGAAACAGGACATTTTGGACCAGACTTATGAAGAACAGCGCTCTCCATGGCAGTCGTTTGCTTACGCGGAGATGAATCAGGACTCTACTTCGAAAGATCCATTTCAACCGAGGGAGATGTGGAATTTTGAGATCAAACCCAGCTATGATCGGGTATTGGCTTGGCTGAAGGAGAACAAATTATACGACCAGTTGCTTGTCCAGGCAGATGAGATTGTCTCCGCTCAGTTTGCGAAGCAGGAGATTAACAGTCCGGGTTCGCTTCAGTGGGCTACTCCGCAGCCAGAATATATTGATGGGAGTCTAAGCATCAAGAAGCAGGTCGCGACTCAAAACAAAGAGATCATTAGCGATCTACTCAAACGTCAACGGTCTGGTTATCTAACAGAGAAAGATACCATTTATCAGATTAAGTTGAATGTAACTCGTGGTGAGAACATCTACATGATGCTGAAAGAAGAGGATCTGACTGAGGAAATGAAAGCTATTTTGGTCAATCAATAAGCTGGGCTATATCAGTTGTTATCTATAAGCGGGAAGGGTTCTCCCGTTGATAAAAGGGTTGATATTAGACCAGTCAAACTATATAAATTGAACTAAACATTTACACAAAACGGAGAGGACAGAAAGGACCTGAAGAAGCGGAGCGTTCGCCTTTATCCCCGGATTTCCCCTTTATAAAAGGAATCAAAAAAATCTGGGGATAACAGCGATCGAAAGGTTGTTCTGTCATCGGAGTGTGCAGTGTAAATATTCTTTAGTTCAATTTATATAGACACGACTTGACCAGATACAGTGAATGGAATATATTAGAAAAAGGAAAGGTTCGAGCGACTCGTTCAATCGAATCTCATATGGAACGGCTTATGAGGGAAGCACCCGTAAGAGCAGGCTAATGCCTGACTTGCGGGTGCTTTTTTGTCGTTCGCTGATTTCGTTGGCTATTCTGCTAAATATTTTAGAAGAAAGGGTGTAGAGACGCATGCAAACAGAAGCATGGAAGGAAACGATAAATGATCAGGAGGCCATGTTAGCCATGGTATGTGGTCGTTCCCCTTTGGAACGATCAAGCTCACATCACTTCATGGAACATCATGGCTTGGTAGAAGGAAAGAAGGGCCGACAGCATATCGAAGATATAGCTACAGAAGATATATCTTTAATGGAGACGAGTGACATTCTATTCCCTTCTCCAATAGCAGGTAGCTATAGTCAAATGATGGAACAAAGTAACGTCCGGCGTCGTCAATTGTCATCATTCGCTCATCTTATTTTCGGATCACGCCTGCTTATAGGGCTTGTGATTCTGTTCAGCGCAGGCACGATTTATTTTGCTTCTTCAGTGGAGGCTGCGGGCATAGATCTTGGCGTAACAGCGCAGAAAGCCTGGGATTCCGTTTTGAACAAAGCCGATGCACAAACCAAGTTAACGTTGAAGCAAGCGTACGAGAAAGTGGGGAACTGGAAGGCTCAAGAGCAGGCTTGGGAACAAAAGATAAAGACACTTCATGCCGCCAATACCGCAGAGTTGGAGCGATTACGTGTAGAAATAAGACAAACCGATGACGCGAAGGTCGCAGCTCTAGCTGAAAAGGTAAAGCAAACCCAAGCCCGATATGAGCCGCTATTCGCCCTCTATAGTTCAGTCAATAGACAGTTGGATGCAGCCAAAGCCATCAAAAATAAGGAATGGAGTGCAGCGATCCGTACTCAGGCAGAGACGTTGAGACCCGTTGTGAAACTTGCCAGAGAAGACATCCGGATCAAGAAAAAGGAACTTGCTGAAGCACGTAAACGGAAGAACACTGAAATAAAACGCTTACGAGCTATGCTAGCAGGGGCCGACTCGGCGAAAAAACAGATTCAAACGGCTAAAAAACAGGCAACTCTGGCAAAAGAACGATATTCCAATGCTCTACAACAGTTCAAACAGAATACAAAGCAAGGCCAAACGTCACGTGTACTCAGCTCATTGAACACATTGGCTTCTGCAGCAGAGAAGTGGACAGGCACAAAACAAAACATTCATACACTGGAGCAAAAAGTATCTACTACGTATGTGAAAGTCAGACAGGAAATCGCGAAGAGACCCAAATAAGAGGAAACCTGGTTCTCCCTGCTACGTACACCACTTTAGATGTAAAGACGCTTCGATGATGATGGAACGAGGTGGAACTATTGCAGTCCAAATTGGAAACGAAACGTACGGGGGCAAAAGGTTTTAAACGTAAACGGTACTGGATTCCCAGCGTTGTACTCATTTTGATCATAGGTTTTATTGGGATTGGTGCACAATGGACACCTAAAATAACGGTGTTTTTATTAAAATCATTTATTGAGATTTCTAATCCAGATACGAACGGCAAGGATAGTATGATCTCGGGAGGCGTAACTCGTGTTGTGGATGTACCCTATGTAGATGAAGGGCGTAATGACAGTACGCTGGATATCTATTATCCTTCCGTAACATCGGAACCTTTGCCTGTTGTGTTGTGGGTTCATGGCGGTGGATGGGTCTTGGGTGATAAAGAGGATATCGCAGATTATGCCGTTCAATTAGCCAAACAGGGCTATGTTGTGGTCAGTATGAATTATGCGCTCGCACCGGATATGAAATATCCCATTCCTGTGGTCCAGACGAATCAGGCTTTGAGTTACGTGAAGAAACATATCAGTGATTATCAGGGTGACCCGGAAAACATATTTCTCGCAGGCAATTCGGCAGGTGCCCAGATTGCAAGTCAGACCGCGGCAGTGGTGACCAATCCTTCTCTCGCCAAACTGATGAATATAACACCAGCCGCCCAGCCGGAAGAGTTGCGTGGGGTTCTTCTATTCTGTGGTCCTTATAATCTGAGTACAGTAGCGGAAACGGGATTTCCGCTCATACGGACATTTCTCTGGTCATACACCGGAATCAAAACATTTGAAGACTATCCACGACTGAATGAAATGTCGACCGTGCTTCAGGCCACAGCAGCGTATCCGCCTGCATTTATTACCTCAGGCAATGATGACCCGTTGACCAGTCAATCGATTGAACTGGCACAAGTATTGAAGCGCCTTGATGTTGAGGTGGAAACCTTGTTTTTCTCGAACTCATCAGAGAAGCTGGGACATGATTATCAATTTGATCTGGAGAGTGACGCTGGACAACAGGCGATACATTCGGCAGTACGATTCATGCAACAGTGTAGTCGATGAGCAGACAAGTCTGTGGTACACTCGAAGCAAATGAGGGCGCAGGAGGAGAAGTATGGCAGATAAAGAAGATTTGACCCGGTTCGGGGTGGCGTTTCCTACACCTCTGATTGAGCAGTTTGACCATTATATTGAGGAACAGGGATACAAAAACCGATCTGAGGCTTTCCGTGATCTTGTTCGCAAAACATTACTGCAACCTTCTGCATTACAATCCGACCAGGATGTGGCAGGCACCATTGTGATGGTCTACGATCACCATATCAGTGATCTTCCCATTCGTTTGATGGAGCTGCAACATGAGGCGCATCATGACATCATTTCCAATATGCACGTGCACCTGAACCATGACCAATGCCTGGAGGTTATTGCCGTACGAGGGAATCTGGGGCGATTGCGTCATCTGCATCAGCAGATCCAGGTGCAAAAAGGTGTTTTGTATGCGGAGCTGTCTGTGACTTATGTAGATGAACTCAACAAACTGGCTCATGCTCAGAGTAGCGGTCAGGATGGCAATCCAATTCAAAGCCTGGATCATAATCACAGTGCGGGGCAGCATGGTCACAGCCATCATCATCATCATCGCTCTACGGAGTAAGACAAATACGAGTGTAATTTCTATGAAAATATAGCAAATCTAAAAAACAGACTATTGGTTAGATGCCAACTGTCTGTTTTTTTGTTTGTTATAATACCTGACTTTATAGAGCGCTACAAATGCTCGGTTATATAACTTTTTATTTATTGATTCTGAAAAATGAAAAAATATGGATTATGAAGTGAACTTTGTTGACATATGATTTATGTTTTGTGCTACAATTTCTCTAAAAAGTAACACGAAAAAAGGGAGTGCAGCACATATTTAGAGGGGGAACGACCAGAATGGGCAGATTTTCATGGAGATGGGGAAAACGAAAAGTTAGAACAGGATTAGGCATCTTGCTTGCATGTTCCATTGGTTTATCTGGTTGTGCACAGGGCACAGCGCCAACAGCTTCGTCAGTAGAGGATGGACAATCAGGAACAACCTCAACCAAAGACGAATTGGTGCTGGCCGTTGGCACCGAGCCGGAAGGTGGGTTTGATCCAACAACCGGATGGGGGCAATATGGGTCACCACTTTTCCAGAGTACCTTGCTGAAGAGGGATGCCAAGCTACAACTGGTTAACGATCTGGCAACGGCATACTCAGTTAGTGAAGATGGGCTGACCTGGACGGTTACACTTCGGAACGATGTAAAATTCTCTGATGGGGAGCCGCTTACGGCTGAAGATGTAAAATTTACGTTTGATACGGCTGCTCAGAGTGGGTCTGTCATTGATTTGACAAATATGGCTGATGTGAAGGCACCTGATGATAGCACGGTTGTATTTACACTGAAGTCGCCGCAGTCTACATTCATCAGTCTGCTGACGACACTTGGCATTGTACCTGAACACGCCTATGGCGCTGATTATGCAGAACACCCGGTCGGATCAGGACCGTACAAGCTGGTTCAGTGGGACAAAGGACAACAGGCTATCGTTGAAGCCAATGAAGAATATTACGGTAACAAGTCTGCATTCCACAAACTCACCTTCCTCTATCTGGATGAAGATGCAGCCTACGCCGCTGCACAGGCAGGTACGGTGGATATCGCTGCTATCCCGGCAGCGTTTAGCAAACAACAGGTGAATGGCATGACATTGGAGGCCGTGAAAACCGTAGATAACCGTGGCATCATGTTCCCCATGCAACCTGCTGGTGCCAAGTCGGGAGATGGTCTTCCCGCAGGAAATAATGTGACATCCGATCTGGCCATTCGCCAAGCGGTGAATGTTGTGATTGATCGTAAGGCTTTGGTTGAGGGTGTACTGGAAGGGTACGGTCGTCCAGCCTATTCCGTTAGTGATGATCTGCCTTGGAGTAATGCGGAAGCTGTATTTACAGATGCCAATCTCGAAGAAGCGAAGCAGATTCTGGCCGCTGGTGGCTGGGTAGATGCGGATGGTGACGGTATCGTCGAGAAAAAAGGCGTTAAGGCCGAGTTCAATCTGCTTTATTTTGCAGGTGATTTAACAAGACAATCTCTGGCGTTAGCTTCTGCGGATATGGTTGCCCAGGCGGGAATTAAAATCAATGTTGAAGGCAAAAGCCGTGAAGAGACGAAAAAGCTGGCTTACTCCAACGCTGTATTATTTGGTTGGGGCAGCCATGATCCACTGGAGACGTATAACCTCTATAGCAGTACCCACAAGGGAGAAGGATATTATAATGTGGGACTGTACAGTAATCCTGTCGTGGATTCATGGATGGAGAAGGCCCTTCAGGCAACCAGTGAGGAAGAGGCATTGCCCTTCTGGCAAAAAGCGGAATGGGATGGCACAACAGGTTTCAGTTATCAGGGGGATGCACCTTGGGCGTGGCTCGTAAATATAGATCATCTGTATCTGGTTACGAAAGGACTGAACATTGGTGAGCAGCAGATCCATCCCCATGGTCACGGCTGGCCGGTGACAACCAATCTGGAGGAATGGTCCTGGGATAACAGCACGAAGTAGGAAATAGGAAACCTAGCAGTAGCTTTAGCCTGAATTGGGGAGAGATTGGATGACGGGCAGAAATGGATGGGCCAGATTTGTTGGTTTTAAAGTGTTGCGACTTGTATCTTTATTGGTTGGAGTCAGTGTGTTGTCTTTTCTATTAATGCAATTCTCTCCTGTGGACCCGATTGAAGCCTACATTGGTGGAGACATGATCAGGGTAAGCGCCGAACAGCGCAGTCTTATCGAAGAACGGTGGGGATTGAATGAATCCCCTACAGAACGATTGCTCACTTGGGGACAAGCGCTTATTCAGGGAGATCTGGGAACTTCGATGATCTACAGACAACCTGTAGCGGATATTATTCAGGAACGGTTCATGAATTCTGTCGCGCTTATGGCTGTAGCTTGGATATTATCCGGCATCATTGGTTTCACTCTTGGTGTAGTTGCTGCCATGAGACGGGATTCGAAGCTGGATCGTCTGATCTGCTGGTATTGTTATACGCTTGCCTCCACGCCGGTATTCTGGATTGCGCTGTTGCTGCTGATGGTATTTGGGGTGTGGCTCGGATGGCTTCCAGTTGGCCTTGGGGTACCCGCAGGGATGTCGGCTGACCAGGTGACCTGGGGAGATCGGGCTATTCATATGATTCTGCCAGCGTTGACTCTCAGTCTGACCGGAGTAGCTTCCATCGCTTTGCATACCCGGCAGAAGCTTACGGATGTGCTGGAGTCGGATTATATTCTGTTTGCGAGAGCGCGGGGGGAGCGTGGATTTCAGCTGTTCCGTCGGCATGGGTTCAGACATGTTGTTTTGCCAGCCATCACGCTGCAGTTTGCTTCGTTCAGTGAACTGTTCGGTGGGGCTGTGCTTGCAGAACAGGTATTTTCATACCCCGGCCTTGGTCAGGCAACGGTTCAGGCGGGGTTGCGTGGAGATGTTCCACTGCTGCTTGGACTTGTGATGTGCAGTGCGATTTTTGTTTTCACAGGTAATATGGTGGCCGACATTCTGTATCGCTTGATTGATCCACGGATGAAGGAGGAGCTGATGTCATGAAGCAGACGCTAGAACGCTCCTCCGAGCAGACGGCAGAAACAGCCCGAGTACAGAAAGTGAAAACTGCGAATCAAGAGGTACGGTACAACGTTAATACGGGGTCTCTACAAGCTGAGAATGGAGAAGGAACAGGAACAACACGCCAAACGAGAAAAGATTATGCGGCTGCCAGCAATCAACGTTTCCGAAATCCTCGCCAAAGAGCGGTGATCTGGGGAAGCCTCGCGGTGATCTGGATTGCCATTGTGTGGTTGACGGGCAGGCTGCTTCCGGCTGGTTCTACGCTGACTTCATTAATGGATCGGAATTTGGCTCCAACCTGGGCGCATCCATTTGGCACGGATTGGCTTGGAAGAGATATGTTCATGCGTACATTAAAAGGTTTGGCAACCAGCATTCAAGTGGGATTACTTGCTGCATGTGGTGGCGGATTGATCGCAATGCTATTGGGTTTGGCTGCCGCTTCAAGCAAGGCTGCTGACCGGGTAATCTCATGGATTATCGACCTGTTCCTGAGTGTACCTCATCTGGTATCGCTGGTTATGCTGGCCTTTGTATTCGGTGGAGGTTTGGCAGGAGTGGCGGCAGCGATTGCGCTGACTCACTGGCCAAATCTGGCTCGGATTGTAAGAGCGGAGATGATTCAACTGAAATCCGCAGAATACATTCAGATTTCACACAGGTTGGGTCAATCGCGGTTACAGATTGCGGTGCAACATATGCTGCCACATCTGGTCCCGCAGCTGTTCGTGGGCGTATTGCTAATCTTTCCCCATGCGATTTTGCATGAAGCAGCCATTACGTTTCTGGGGCTGGGGTTGTCCCCGCAGCAACCGGCAATTGGAATTATTTTGTCAGAGTCGATGAGATATTTATCTGCTGGCATGTGGTGGCTCGCTTTTTTCCCTGGACTGGCATTGTTGCTGGTTGTTCGTGCGTTTGATGTATTGGGCAACAGTCTGAAGACATTGACGGGTACAGGTAGTTCAAGGGAGGTGAGGTAAATATGGCTCTGCTTGATATTGAGGGAGTATCGGTGTCATTTCGGCGCGCTCGCGGCTGGTTTGGGCACGAACAGACTTATGTCATTCAGAATCTGGATCTTTCCATAAACGAGGGTGAGATCATGGCTGTAGTAGGCGCAAGCGGATCAGGTAAAAGTGTGCTGGCGCAGGCCATTATGGGCATTCTGCCTGCCAATGCCAGGTTGGAGGGGAGAATAAGCTATAGTGGCGAGCCATTGACTCCAGAGCGGCAGCTTCATCTGCGTGGTGATGAGCTGATGTTAATCCCGCAATCCGTCAGTTATTTGGACCCGCTGATGAAGGTGGGAAGGCAAGTTCAGCCGATAACTCGAGATTTGGGAAGGAAGCGTAGATTCATGAATCAAACCCACTTGAAAAAGACGGAGCAGGAGCTGACGGATCGTTATCATCTTCCTCAAGAAACAGCCGGGAAATACCCGTTTGAGTTGTCCGGAGGTATGGCAAGGCGGGTGTTGATGGCTACAGCGACCTCAGGTCAGCCCAAGCTGATCATTGCCGATGAGCCGACACCAGGCATTCATCCCGAAGTACTGGCCGAGACAATGAAGCAATTTCGCAAGCTTGCGAATGAAGGTGTAGGAATTCTGTGGATTACTCATGATATCACGACAGCCCTGACGGTAGCGGATCGCATCGCTGTATTTTACGCGGGGGCCAATGTAGAGACGGCGCAGGTTGATGATTTTAAAGGGAATGGAGAACTTCTGCGCCATCCTTATACAAAAGCGCTCTGGAATGCGTTGCCGCAGAACGGATTTCAGCCACTCCCAGGCTCCCAGCCATTGGCAGGTCAAGAGATCACGGCAGGATGTTCATTTGCTCCCCGATGTAGCGCAGCAACCGTTGCATGTACCCGCGAACGTCCAGAGCTTCGTAAGGTACGGGGCGGAGAAGTGAGGTGTCTCCATGCCACTTGAAGCACAGAATGTAAGTTACCGTTACGATCAGAAATCATGGGTGTTTCAGCAGATGAATATGCAGGTGCAACAAGGCGAAGTCGTTGGCTTGTGGGGACCGAGTGGCTGTGGGAAAACAAGCCTTGGTCGCATCCTTGCAGGATATGCCGAACCCGTGGCAGGACAAGTGTTACTGGAGGGCGAACCACTCCCACGTACAGGCGTATGTCCGGTTCAGCTGGTGTTTCAGCACCCGGAGAAGGCTGTGAATCCACGCTGGCGGATGCGTCGTGTACTTCAGGAGGCGTCTGTGCAGGATGAACAGTTGCTTGAAGCATTGGGGATTCAGCAAACCTGGCTGGATCGCAGGCCGAGTGAATTATCCGGTGGAGAACTGCAGCGTTTCTGTGTGGCGCGGGCGCTCGGCACAGCGACACGTTACGTGATCGCAGATGAGATGACAACAATGCTGGATGCGATCACTCAGGCACAGATCTGGCATACCGTGATGGGGGTGGCTGGCCAGCGTAATTTGGGGCTATTGATCATAAGCCATGATCGGGATTTGCTGAACAGGTTGTGCGACAGAATTACACCGATGCCGATGTCACTGTAGTTTTAATTAGTTTTGAATAAATAAAATGATTGAATACAAAAGGGCACCCCTTGTGAAGTCATTGACCATGAATGTGAGTCATGGACTTGACTACGGGGCACCCCTTTTACCCTTTTGACAAATATTCGTCATTTAACGAACAGTACACGTTCTGTTCGCAACATACATAGATGTAACTGTCAGCTTATTTGCCCGACACATTGCTTAACAACGCAGATAATCTGCGCATCGCCTCTTCAACCGTAGAACGTGGACAGGCTACATTAATACGCATGAACCCTGTACCCTCCGTTCCAAAGAAGCTCCCGTCATTGAAAGCAAGCCCTGCTTCATGAAGAAGCATGTTGCATAGTTGTGCATGTGGGATATTCAGCTCCCGGAAATCCATCCATAACAGATAGGTCGCTTCGGGCAGATGCATTTTAATCTGAGGCATGTGTTCCGCGACATATTGCTGTACATACTCCATATTTCCACGGATATAGGCAAGGCACTCATCCAGCCATTCCTCAGCTCCGTTGTAAGCAGCTTCAGTTGCAACAGCACCCAGTGTGCTGATACTGGCAAGTCCCATCGTTTTTACACCCTGCGCGAACGATTCCCGTAACTTGGCATTGGGGATAATGATGTTGGATGTGCAGAGGCCAGGAATATTGAACGTTTTGCTTGGAGCCGTACAGATGATACTTAGATCAGAGACGGCGTCCGAGATCAGGGTCAATGGTGTATGAGTTCCCCGCTGATGAACAAGATCGGCATGAATTTCATCTGAAACCATCAGTACGTTGTATTGCAGACACAGTGACGTAAGCCCTTTAAGCTCCTCACGAGTCCATACCCGTCCAACCGGGTTATGAGGACTGCACAGAATCAGCATTTTGACCCGACCGGTCTGTAAGCTGGATTCCAGTTGTTCCAAATCCATCGTGTAATGACCGTTATTCTCTACCAGAGGATTGTTGATCAGTTCACGACCTTGACCACGTACTACTTCATAGAAGGGCGCATACACTGGAGTTTGGATGACCACTGCATCTCCCGGCCCCGTGAATCGTTGTACAGCAATACTGAGTGCGGGCACAATACCTGGAGTGAACACAATCCAGTCATCGTTAATTTTCCAGTTGTGGCGCCGTTCCATCCAGTCTGCAACAGCGGCATGATACGCTTCAGTCCGCACTGTATAACCAAAAATCCCGTGCTCCATCCGTGTTTGCAGGGCCTGAATGACGGATGGTGGAGCAGCAAAATCCATATCGGCCACCCACATCGGAAGCGCATCAGCAGCACCGAAGATCTCCTCAAGCGCATCCCATTTTTCTGATCCGGTAGAGATCCGGTTAATAGACTGATCAAATGTACTGTTATTGTTATTCATCGTATTTAATCCCCCTTGAGTTCCGTTCCTTTGACCACAAATCGACAAATAATTATCTAATACATTGGTTAATTTCGCAACTGTTGTGCGTGTATGATTAGCTTCATATGTACGGTCCGGAATTCAGGACTTTATTCATATAAGAACAACTTAACGAGCCAGAGAACAGCAGGCATACAACAAAGACTATTTTTGTACGCCCTTGGTCCTGTTTTGTTCTTATATTATTTACAACCCCTTGTCAGATGCTATTATATTGCTAACATTTGGTGGAACAACGGGCTGTTATCCGAATAAGCTCGTATCCATACAAGATGAGCATAACTACATGAGTCTTTCGTGTACATCGAGCGATCGTCTTGAATCGTATTATGCATAAGGCTGACATTTGAACTCAGGAGGCGTTTAAGGATGAAAAGCAAAAAGTGCTTCATTGCTGCGGGTGTGATTGGCATGGTGTTAACCGGATCGGCAGGTGTATATGCAGGTACACAACTGGAGACGATCAAAGCTTATCTGAACCATGGGCTCGCCATCGAAGTGAACGGACAGAAATTTACACCGACAGGTGACCAGGGCAAAAAGCTTGCACCAATTACATATCAAGGAAGTACATATCTCCCCGTTCGTTCGATTGCCGATGCGTTGAAGACCGAAGTGAAGTATGATTCCCAAAACAATAAAGTAAGCATCGGTTCTTCAAGCTCTTCTGGCGGGTCCACATCCACAGGCAATAGTGGATCGACATCGCCCTCAACAGGTACAAACACACAGGCGGCAGGCGTGAAGTCCAAGTATCTGCCAGCAGATTTCCCATTACCGAAGGATGCGAAGGCGACAAGTCTCATTGAGAACATCATGGATGGTAACAAAAAAGTAGTGCTCACGTACACAACCAAAGAAACGTTGCTAACCGTTGGAACATCCTACAAAGACTATTACCAGACCAAAAACTTGAGTCAGAACACTCAGGATATACAGGCAGACGGCTTCAGCATCGTGGGTCGTGAAGATGGCAAATATGCCGTAACGATCACGGGTTCTGTGTCTGCGACCAACAAGGACCTGAATGAAGTTACCGTAGTATGGGGCGAAGAGTAAGCGACGAATATAATCACACGCCCTAATACTATCCTGCTTGAGTTGTTCAAAGTATAGTGATCCGGATCCTTCTATTATTCATAAGGTAACGCCAAAAGCCGCCCGTTGAAATCGTAACAGATTTCATTGGACGGCTTTTAGGGTTGAATCCATATCTGGTTCTATACTCTCTGAATTAATAGTCTAAATAGTAGTCCGTTACAGGTACTCGTTAAACCATCCGGCAATATGCTCCAAACGGCGTACCCTTAAGTGAGGGTGACCTCCACGGGACAACTCGTGGTTGGCGCCTGGGAAACGAACGAGCCTTGTTGTCTGCTTACGCCGTTTCAACGCAATGTATAATTGCTCGGCCTGTTCAATTGGACACCGCAGATCCTGTTCGCCATGCAAAATGAGCAGCGGAGTACTCACGTTGCCGACATAAGCGAGCGGGGAATGTTTCCACAGTTTCTCCGTGTCATCCCACGCGTTACCGCCAATCTGATCTTCCGTGAAGAAATAGCCAATGTCACTGACGCCATAGAAGGATAACCAGTTGGAGATGGAACGCTGGGTAACAGCGGCCTTAAAGCGGTCCGTGTGTCCAACAATCCAGTTGGTCATGAAGCCACCATAACTGCCCCCGGTTACGCCCAATCTGGATTCATCGATAAACTCATATTGGGATAGGGCATAATCCACGCTCTCCATAAGATCGCGATAATCGCCACCGCCATAATCTCCGCGACAGGCATCTACGAATTGCTGCCCGTATCCGAGCCCCCCGCGTGGATTGATATACACAATAGCGTAGCCTTGTGCAGCGAGAATCTGGAACTCGTGCATAAATGTAAAACCATACATCATGTGCGGTCCGCCATGAATCTCCAGAATGGTCGGGATTTTGACCCCGTCGACCATGCCATGAGGTTTCATGATCCAACCTTGCAGACGCAGGCCATCTGAGGAATTAAACCAGAAGGTTTCCGGTGTACTAAGGTGGATCTCATCCTCAAACTGTGGATTGCTGCGGGTGAGTTGAATCGGTTCTACCCCGGGATCTTCCGGTTGTTCATACATATAGAGATCACCAGGATTTTGTGTATCGGCAACAGCAGCAACGATCTGCCCGTTTTCCAACTCGGCAAATTGATAAATCTCCCGTTCGTCAGGCCATATATAGTCGGCACTGCTGCCGTCTCGTGCGAATTTGGCGATGCGTACACTACCATGGATAGTCGCCAGACAGAGGATGGATGAACCATCCCTGCTGAATACAGGCCCCGTAGTTGTCAGATGTGATCGCATGTCGCCAACAATGCTGTGATTCAACTGTACGTCCCAATCGGTGCTCAGACATACGAGTTCACCACCTGATAACTGAAGGGTGTACAACTTCACAAGTGTGGCATTTCCATAGGAACGGTCACTGGCGAGCAGTGCAATGGATTGTCCATCCGGTGCAAAGGCCAGTCGGCTGAACGTATATCCTTCTTGGGTCAACTGCTGCACATCTGATCCGTCTGCCTTGGCAAGGTACACATGATTGGTCAGGGTGTAATCGTTATGATCCTCGCCATCTTCGGGCATCTGTGCAATCCAAGCGATGGATGTTCCGTCCGGGGACCAGGCATAGTCTCCAACGTCATAATGACCTGTAGTTACAGGAATTGCTTCCGCATCGATCGGTGCGAGAGCGAAGAGGTGGGAACGGCGACCGTTCCATAATCCACTGGCATCTGACTTCATGCGAATCCGGTCTACGACATGTTCTTGCAGCAGTTTGGGTTTATCGTCTATAGGATCTGTATGTTCTGATTCTTCATCTCCGCTCATATTCACGGATGATTTCACAAGTATGGTATGACCATCTGGTGACCAGAGCAGGGAACTGACGCCATGTTTCAGATGACTGATTTGCTGTGCTTCTCCGCCATCTGATGCGATAATCCACACTTGGGATTTCCCGTCAACCTCTCTTAAAAAGGCCAGCTGAGACCCATCGGGCGACCAGGCAGGGGAATGATCCTTCTCACCAGAGGTAAAGGGCCTGTCCTTTTGACTCCCCAGATGCAGCAGTCTCAGGTGAGAACAATAACCGTCACGTGCTTCATTCGTTTTCCGGCTTACATATACCAGTTGTCCGCTTTGAGGGGACGGAGTTGGATCATTAACCCATGTAATCTGATAAAGATCTTCCGATGTTATGCCGCGCTGACTCATCATTGTTTGTCCTCCCACCATGAATTAGAATTGGTTAATTTCCTAACCTTTCCATTTATATTAACGGAAAGCAAGTGACAGGACAATATGACTAAGGATGGGAGGGGAGACTTTTATAACAGCGATCGGAAGGTTGTTCTGTCATCGGAGTGACCCATGTAAAAATTCTTTAGTTCAATTCATATAGGTGTGTTAAAAGGAATTGCTCGAAGGATGACGAATCCTAATGTTGAATAAGCGCAGAAATGATGAAAAATGGTCTTAATTTAATGTTTAACTTCGGTGAATTTGGTTTAATGGACAATGCAATTCCTGTTCTACAATCAGGTATTTGGTTCATAGCCATTCGTTTATATAGAACTCGTATGATTCAGTCGTAATGAAGGAGGAACGTCACGTTGAGCACATCCTATGAGCAGCATGTAGAATATCCAAACCGGAAACGAATGGCGTGGCTTACGGCAGGGGCGGCACTTTTTGTGGCAGCCGGATTTTTTTTGATTTTTGATCGTTCTTCAGGTACGAATGATTCCATCCTTTCGGATGTGATTGGACTTCTATCCATTTTGTTTTTTGGGCTATGTTTCTGCTACAGTCTGGTAAAGATGATTAAGAAGGAACCTTCTTTTGTAATCGATGAGGATGGGTTTGTGGATGCATCTTCTTATACCGCAGGAGGAGCCGTGGCCTGGAGAGACGTTGAGAATATTTTTATGTATGAATTAATGGGACAGAAAATGATCGGGGTCAAATTGCGGGACGAGAAAGCCTTTCTGGATCGCCAGAACGGGATGAAACGCAAATTGATGACGGTCAACAGCAATATGGTCGATGCGACCATCAGCGTTGCCCAAAGTAGCCTCACAGTGCCACTGGATCAATTGTATATCATGATGATGAGCCACTGGAGACATGTGAGTGATAACATGATATATGATTCGTATAACCATCGTTAGAGAGGTCAGAATGTCCATAAGTCTTCAGAATGGAGGAATATAGATGATGCATGATAATCAGACACGCACAATTCTACTTCCGGATGGAACTGCCCTGCCTGCGATAGGGCAAGGCACATGGAACATGGGAGAGAAGCAATCCAGCCAAGAAGAAGAAATACGGGCACTGCGTTCCGGTATTGAACTGGGAATGACCGTGATTGATACGGCGGAGATGTATGCAGAAGGTGGGGCAGAAGTTGTTACGGGAAAGGCCATCTCGGGCCATCGTGACGAAGTTTTTCTCGTATCCAAAGTGTATCCCCATCATGCGGATCGCAAGCAGATGATTACGGCCTGTGAGCGTAGTCTTACGCGTCTTGGTACAGATCATCTGGATATGTATTTGCTCCACTGGCGAGGGGGAGTGCCACTCGAAGAAACGGTTCAGGCCTTGGAACAGTTGAAGCAATCTGGTAAAATCCTTCGCTGGGGTGTATCGAATCTGGATACAAGGGATATGCAGGAGTTATGGAGTTTGCCAGAGGGTTCTCAGTGCATGGTGAATCAGGTGCTTTACCATGCAGCTTCGCGTGGTATCGAACATGATCTGCTTCCCTGGATGCGCGAACGTAGCGTTCCTGTTATGGCGTATTGTCCACTGGCACAGGGCGGCAGACTTCGAAGTGAATTGTTGGAGCATCCCGTCATTCAGGAGATTGCGCAGGGTCGAGGAGTTACGACTTCGCAGATCGCATTAGCCTGGGTGATCAGGGATGGAGATGTGCTGGCGATTCCCAAGGCGGTACAGCTGAATCATGTGGCAGACAATGCAGCAGCAGTGAATATCGTTTTGACACAAGAGGAACTCACCCGGTTGGATGAGGCATTCCCTGCGCCTAAAGGTAAGGTACCTTTGGATATCGTGTAGCTGGCTCTTTTTATGGGATAAGCATATGAATAAGATAACAATACGATTAATAATGTTATGCAGAGCAGATCTTCACGATCTGCTCTTTTTTTGTATGGATATCAATAGTCGAAGCTGGCCCATCAATTGAGAGAATATATATTTTAACAAATGGGCTTTACAACACTATTTCACTAGTGTACTATGTAACTAACACACCAGTACAGAGAGGAGCGAGTGCTTTGTGACTATGGAATTTGATAACAACTTACCAATATATCTGCAGATTATGCAGTACATCAAGAGACAGATTGTAACCGGGACACTTCAGGCAGGTGACAAAATCCCTTCGGTTCGTGAACTGGCGGCTGAATTACAGATCAATCCCAATACAGTACAACGGACATTTCAGGAACTGGAGCGAGAAGAAGTGGTCGAAACCAAACGGGGCTTGGGCAGATATGTAACCAGTGAGGAGCGGAAGATTATGACGATCAAAAAAGAGATGGCCGGTGAATTGCTGGAACGCTTTCTGACCGGAATGCAGGAACTGGGGATTGAAGAGCAGGATATCTTATCGATCGTAGCCGATGCCGTTGCGGAAGGAAAGGGAGGAAAAACGCATGAGTAACATCCTTGAACTGAACCAGATTAACAAGACATATGGCAGTAAGAAAGCGCTCAGTAATATCACATTGGATATTGCTCCTGGCCGAATCGTAGGTTTGCTGGGTAGCAACGGCAGTGGCAAAAGTACGCTCATGAAACTGGTTGCAGGTTTGCTGCATCCAAGCAGTGGAACGATTCAAGTCACAGGTAAGCCTGTTGGGCTGGAGACGAAGTCACTGGTTTCATTTATGCCGGATCGTCCATTAACCGAGAAGTGGATGAAAGTGCGGGATGCGATTTCGTACTACCGCGATTTCTATGCTGATTTTGACGAGGAGAAGGCACGGGAGATGCTCGATTTCATGAACCTTGTCGAGAGTGATCGGGTGCGGCATCTATCGAAAGGTATGAATGAGAGACTACAACTAACACTGGCGCTATCCCGTAAGGCTCGTCTGTATCTACTGGATGAACCGATTGGCGGAGTAGATCCGGTTGCGCGTGGCAAGATTCTGGATGCGATCGTCAAATTCTATGATGAAGACAGCAGTCTGATCATTTCCACACATCTGGTGAATGATATCGAACGGATTTTTGATGAAGTGGTCTTCATTCGTGAAGGTCAGCTGGTGATGCGGGAAGAAGTGGAAACGCTCCGTCTGAAATATGGGAAAAGTGTGGATGAGATGTTCAAGGAGGTCTATGCGGAATGATGACATTATTGAAGTATGACTTTAGAAGGAACTGGAATACACTGCTGGCCGGGCTGGTTATTTTGATTATTGCGCAAGTGGCGCTTTCCCTTTTCATGTCTGAGGTCGCAGGGGTTGTGCTTGGCATTATGGGTTATGTTGGGGTAGGTGTGGCTGTTTATGTGAAGATGATCAAAACATACACGTCCAATATCCGCTCTTATAATCGCCGTCTTTTACCCGTAACGGGCCTATCCCATGTGTTGTCTCCTTTGATCTTTGGAGCTCTTTGCGGGTTGGGATTAGTTATTATATTTACGACTCATGCCTACATCTATATCTCAATGAAACTCCGAATGAACGTGGTTACCAATATTGATCTTTCGGGTCTGCATGTTTCGGATTATGTTAGTTTGTTACTGTTTATTGCTTGGGTTATGGTATTCATGACTGTCATCATCTTCCTTTCGATCTCGATTGCAGGCAGCTTCCGTTGGAGAACTGGACCATGGATCGGAATCGTTGCATTCTTAGTCCTCGTTAATCTGATTGGCTGGTTGGAGAATATAATTACGACAGGACGCTTCAGTCCAAATGAGATGTTCCGTTACACCGAAGAAAGTACAGGTATTGCAATCACAGCCAATGGCGTATTATGGTCGGACGGTATGTGGGGGAGTATTGTATTTGAAGTCATCGTAGCAGTTATCTTGGTGTGGGCTACCATTTATCTGAACAACAAAAAAGTTGAAGTCTGATGACAGGATAACTTTAACGTGATGCGGGCAACCAGGGTTGCTCGTTTTTTTTTTACATCCAGTGATGATCCGATTTTTGAATCCAACCCCATTAATAATACATAAATATAGATATATTGTGTGTACGATGCGAGACTAGGTTAAAGAGAACGAAAGGGGATATGTAAGGGAAAGGAGAACGTATTATGGAACTATACTTCAGGGATAATTTTTTTAACGCGGGTTACACCGAGATTATGAATCCGAATCAGGAACAGGCCGGACATCTGGATTTGAAAAGTGTCTTTGGCTCTTCGCTCGATGTATCCGATAACTCGGGATTGGTCTGTAGCGGCAAATTCCGCTTGTTAACCAATCGTTGGGATATCACTGCAACCGATGGGAGACATCTGGGAGTATTGCGAGCGAGGTTTAGTTTCTTCAGTAAAAAGTATGAGTATGATGCAGGATCGCGCGGTACGTACGATGTGTCTGCTCCGGCATTCTCGCAGGAATATGATATCAGTGGAAGTGGTGGACGCATCGTGGCAAGTTTCCGTCGCACCAGCGGCTGGTTTAGTTCAGGGGCATTTGTATTGGATAACCAGTCGGACCAACTGGACACATATGAATTAATTGCAGTGGTCATGGGAGTGCATGCGATTAACAAGAGACGAAATTCAGCTGCCAGCAGTGGTGGAACCTAGTCAGGCTCATGCACAGCAAAAAGGTTTGGATGAGATCATCCAGACCTTTTTATATATGGGTTTGTTTTTGAGCAAAGGGCTAGGGTTAACCGACTTTTACGAAATCAATGACCATCGGCTTTTGCGAGCGGTTTTTCCTCGGGTTGGCGGTGCTGAACTTCATTGGAGTATTCGGCATGTTTATCAGGCTCTTTTTCCGCATAACGGGCCAATGCCTTGGCAGCTGTTTCGGACATTCGCTCCCGCATCACTGTGTGGTCAGCAATTCGAACCCGTTTACCGAGAAAACGCATTTTGGATAAGACGTAATCCATCTCATTCCGCGGGACGGTCAGCTCGATCCGATATGTCTGCTTGGTTTCCATGTACTCGACCTGTTTCTCGAAGCAGGAGAAGGCATAGAGGATTCGGGACAGCTCCTGATTGAACTCAGGCAATACTTCGATGGTGATGGTCGTTTTACGCTTCTCCGTAATTGCAGCAATTCGGGCAGTGTACCCCGAAGCGGCATCCCGCTCAATCGGTTGAGCTTCCACGGTAACGATACTGTGCAGCTTGGTAGACATGAGTTTGTCGATGCGAGGCGCGTACCAGAGCACGTACCATTCTTTTTTGACCATGGAATACTCCAGTTTATATGGGAACCCCAATTCATCCTGGCTTGTGCGTCCATTACGGACGCGACCGATCAGCCGAAATCCCTGGCGATGAAGAATGATTAATCGTAACCGTCTAAGTAGTGGATGAGAGACACTGTTTTCCTCACTTTTGGCTTTTTCGGTCAGATAATCCTGAAGATTCAGATCCTGCTCATCATTCAGCATGTTGTGCATTTTATCCAATGTTACAGCACTCAGGGCTTCTCTTGCGGCAGGGTGATTCAGCATCATGCGAAGCCAGGCCCGTTCCTGTGAGGTCCAGGTGAACAGTCCGGTTTCATTCAGTCGGGTCATCATCTGGTAATTGAACATCTTCTCGAACAGGTTCATAATATTCCGCAATCTCCTTCCATTCCTTGATCATCTCCTGGCGTAGTCTCTGAGGTGCGATGATTTCGCAGCTTGAGCCAAAACTCCGCAACCACGGTTTGATCTCGGTGGTACCGTTGACCTGGATTTCGTAGAGAAAGGTATGATCCGTTTCGGGTATGATCTTGCCCCATTGACCTTGCAGACGAACCCGATCCAGAATGAAGTTGCGCTGACCACGCTCCGGGTGGAAAAAGCGAGCTTGAACTGTCACGGTACTCCCCGTATCTACCAGCCAACTGTAGCGACTAATGTCAGTCCACTGCTGCTTCAACTCGAGCATGTATTCCTCTTCGACTGAATCCTCTTCCTCCAGTTGGGTTATGCCTTCCATGCGGAATTTCACGAAGCCACGGCGGCCCTGATATCCAATGACATACCAACGACCATACTGATGGTCATAGATCACTTCAAGGGGCACGATCTGGTTGGATCGACCACCTGCTTCCCGTTCAAAGCGTGGATTCGTATTCTGTGAACTGTAGCTGGATGGTTTTTTCGGTGAATAATATAGGAACTGCACACGCTTGCGCTGACGAATCGCACTAAGCAGCGTGTAGAGATGAGCTTCGTCCAGGATACGAGAATAATAGTGATACTTGTAGATATAGGGTTCGGTGGCTTCTTCTTGCGGAAAACTTGCGGTAATGGCTTTCTTCAGACTGTCCCGCAATAAGTACCCCTGTACGGAAGGAACTTGGGTATTTGCCATCATATCGACAAAATCATACAACTCCAGCTGTTCCTCCACGGTTAATTCAGTAAGGACATCCTGTTGCAAGGCATAGCGATACGGTCTGCCACCCGGCTCTTTTCGAATAACCCCAACCTCTTCCAGATACTTCAGGTCGGAGCGAATGGTTTTCTCGTCAGGTAGTGCCAGATCTTCCGGCAGATCAGCACAGCAGGCGTCCAGCAGTTCCATCGCGGTCAGGGTTTTATGTTGTAAGGTATGCAAAAGGACAGAAAGTCGCTGAACTTCAGTCTCTTTCATCGACTTGGCGCGGAAGAGGAAGAGCAGCAGGGGTTCTGCCGACTCCCCGTATTGGAAGCGGACGAGATCTGCCATTTCCCGGCTTGCTTCGGCACCTGAGCGTTGGTCGGCGACGGTCTGCATGATTTCTTTTAATCTGCGATTGGTTTTATCAAAGGTATGTACGGATATGCCAAGCCGCTCGGCATACTGTTTGCGGTTATACGCACCGCTTGTTAGGGATAACATGCGTAAGAACTGAATTTCTTTGTCAAAACTCTCTCTTGCCATGAACATTCACTCCTTGTTATCCCTTCATTGTAGCAGGAAGAGTGGCGGGTTTCATTTAAACTTGTGAAGATTGACTCAATTTCAGAAAATGATTCGTCGCCATACTTTCGCCATGTTCGCGTGCAGATGTGTGAGGCATATTGAGGATGTGAAGCGGGGCAGCAGCAAGCACTGTGGATCAAGGTTCCGAGGCGCCAGGGAGGGTTACTTCGACTGTTAATCGACCAGGTCGTTGGTTCGAATCCAATCGCCGCCGTTCATGGCGGTGTAGCTCAGCGGTAGAGCGGGTATTATACCTTCCCACCTTTTTCCTCGGAACATTTTATTATGAAAGAACAGCCAATAGACTCACACCGGGAGGTCATGAGTGATGAGCAGAGCGAAACAATTATTTAATCAACCTCAGCCAACGACACGTAATCATGGGGGCTACGGAGCCTATGAGCGATTGGTGGAGGAACAATATATACAGATGTTGATGACCAATACATTAAACAATACGTTCTATGCAGATACACAGCAACTGATGCACGATGCAATGGTCAGTCATCAGGAGATGGCTGAGGTTGATGCAGGTTTTATGGCGCGGGCGCTGGTCTATGCTCGTAATGAAGGTTTGATGCGGTTACAGCCTCTATACGGGCTGGCATTTCTGTCCAAGGTGGACGCGGTTCAGTTTGCAAAGGTGTTCTCCCAAGTCGTACAGACACCGGCTGATTTGGCCGATTTTCTGACTATTCTGAGAGGAATGGGTCGGGGGCAGGGCGGCCGAGCGGTGAAGCGTCAGGTGAGTCTCTTTTTGAACGGCATTACTGAGTATTGGGCGATCAAATACAACGGGCGTGGGCGTGGATACAGTCTGGGCGATATGATCGCTACAGCACATCCCAAGCCGATAGATATGAAGCAGCAATCCTTGTTTCGTTATTTGCGCGGGCATGAGGTGGATCTGACGGAACTGCCGCAGTTACAAGCGCTGGAGGAACTAAAAGCTACGCCCAACCCCGCAAGCCGGATGCATCTGATTGAGAAAGGTAAACTCCCGTATTCGGTGGTCACCTCGATCATGCAACCGACACGTACGATGTGGGAGGCGTTAATGTCACAAATGCCGACCTTTGCGTTGCTGCGCCATCTGAACGCAATGGATCGGGCAGGTGTTTTTGAAAAATCAAAAAATATCGATGTTGTTACACGTCGTCTAACGGATGTGGAGGCCCTGCGCAAGTCGCGTATATTGCCTTTCCGATTCGCCAGTGCATATGAAATGATTGCGAGGGAAGAGTTGCGGGATGCTTTGCGACAAGCGGTAGAGCTATCCATTGGCAACCTACCAACGCTGCCGGGAAGAACGGCTATTTTCCTGGATCGTTCCGGTTCCATGCAAGGGGATTATTTACGGATTGGTTCGGTACTGGCGCTGGCGCTTTATAAACAAACTGGAGGTAACGCACTGTTCTGGTTATTCGACCATATGGTTGAAGATGCTCGTCCCAAGATGAATGAAAGCATTCTTTCCCAAGCTCACCGTATTCGCGCACAAGGTGGAACAGACACCGGTCGACCGGTGCGGGAACTTCGGGATATCGGAGAAAAAGTGGATCAGATCATTATGATCACCGATGAACAGCAGAATGAAGGCAGCCCGTTATATGCCGAGCTTGAGCGATATCGCCGGATGATGAATCCGGAGTTGAAGGCATTTATTGTGGATATAGCACCTTATCAGCAGGCAATGGTACCGCCACGGGATGGCAAAACCTTTTACATCTACGGTTGGAGTGAAACGGTATTGACGTATATTGCCGAGAATGTGGCAGGATATGATACACTCGCGAACCGGGTGAGAGAGATCGAGATTTAATTGAGGGAATTTGGAGGCGGCTGACCATGACCTACGTTCATGAAGAAATGAGAGATATGATTAGACAACAGCTGAAGCAGATTGAACAGGAGGAGCAGGTACGGATCATCTATGCCTGTGAATCAGGCAGCCGGGCGTGGGGATTTCCTTCCCAGGATAGTGATTACGATGTGCGTTTCCTGTATGTAAGACCGCTGGAATGGTACTTGTCGATTGAGGATAAAAGGGATGTTATTGAACGCCCGATCAGTGATCAGCTCGATATCAATGGTTGGGATCTGCGGAAGGCGTTGAAGTTGTTTCGCAAATCGAACCCGCCACTGCTGGAGTGGCTGCAATCCCCCATCCAGTATGATGAACGGTATAACGTGGCACAGCATATCCGTGCACTGTCGCCTTTGACCTTCTCACCCAAGTCCTGCATGTATCATTATCTGAATATGGCAAAGGGCAACTTCCGCGATTATTTACAAGGTGAGCAGGTGAAGATCAAAAAGTATTTCTATGTTCTACGTCCATTGCTCGCTTGTGGCTGGATTGAACGTTATGATGCGATGCCACCGATGGCATTCGAAGAGCTGGTGCAAGAACTTGTACCTGCGACTACACCGCTGTATACAGAGATTCATGAATTGCTGCGCCGGAAAAAGGCGGGTGAGGAACTGGATCTGGAGCCGCAGTTGCCAGCAGTACAGGCTTTCTTAGCCGAGAAGATCGAGCATTTTGAACGACTGGCTGGCCAGATGGAGAATGAGCAGATTATTCAATTTGAAGAATTGGACCGGATTTTCCGTTTTGCATTACAAGAGGTGTGGGGCGAACGGGGGTAAGAGGAAGAAAGTTGCGTACTGGCAACACTATTGCTGGTACCAAGAAAAGTAACAAGTCTTCAACGGCAACCCAAAAGAAAGCCACTCCTAAACCAGAATATATCAAGTCTGCTGTTCAGGTGAAGGTGAATGGTTCCAAGGTTATTTTCACTGAATCTCCTATTGTAATGAATAACACGAATCTCGTACCCCTGCGTGAGATGGCCAAAGCGTTGAAGGCCAAAACGTCTTGGGACAGTAAGACTCAAACCATTACCGTTACCAAAGACAAGTACAAGCTAATCTTTACCTTGGGTAGTAAAAAGGTGAAGGTTAACGGGAAAGAAGTCACCCTACAGGCAGCACCCAAAGAAATTAAGGGAACGACGTACATTCCGCTCAGAGTTTTGGTAGAAGGGCTTGGGGCATCCCTCACTTCATCTGGTAATACGCTGACGGTGAAAGTCAAATAATAAGAATAAGAATTCATAAAGAAGCAGGTTAGGAGTTCATCCGGCCCTGCTTCTTTTTTTGTATATGAACTTCGTTAAAGTGAAACCTCATCAGGCCATTTTACTTGGCGCTGCAACTTTTGACATGACTTGGATCAGTTGGTATGAGCAACGGCGCGAATCTCAATCAGTTGATGAGGAAAGGCGAGTCCGGAAGTTCCAACCATCGTGACAGCCGGACGATGCGTACCGATGTACTCTTTGTACACGGCAACACATGGCTCAAGATGCTCCTGAGGATGAACTAAAAAAATCTCCAGTTCAGCAATGTTCGACTTGGTCACATTAAATCCCGCGAGCACGCGATCCAGGTTATCCAGTGTCTGACGAACCTGTGCTTCAATATCATCGACACCAATAAACGTCCCCTGCATATCATGCGAAAATTGCCCTGCAATGTAGATCATACCGTTAACGCTGTATCCCTGAGCCACGCTAAATGCTTCTTCCCACGGGACACCGTGGCTATATATTTGAGCTGTAGACATATATTTCTCTCCTTTGGGAATTCAAGATAAGGTTAGTATAAACGGAGAAAAACGACTTGGGCAGTACGCACTTTCATGACAGTGACTATCCATAAGGATAGTGTGAACACGGTGTTTGTAAGCCTAACGACTCATTCCAGAGAATCTTTATATCAGGATATTTAATTTTGGTATAACTAACTTAAGTCCTATATCCTTCCCCTAGAATCTGGGTAATAATTATAGTAGGCAAGTGATTAATGGAATCTCATAACGTAACGATAGGGGGTAACCTGTATGGCATCTGTGATTCTGCTGGTGAAACAGACGGAGGACGATGAGAAGGTTATATATCGCTTCGGACCGAATGAGCGAAAGATGGGGCTCATTGAGATGAATAAGATCAAGGAAAGTGTGAGGGAACTGGAACCTGTCCAGGTGGATGGGGTAAGTCCGAGTTTTTTCTTTAACCGAGCCGCGCAGCGACTGGTACGATGTTTATTCAGGGAAGGCGGCAAATTCCCGGAACGAACGACGTTTGAATCATAATTATGGTAATCAGAAAAACAAGTCCACAACCCTGTTCGCAGGTCATGGACTTGTTTTTCTATATTCAGAACGTTTTGGCATAAGAGATCAGTGCCGTAATTGTGATGATATTAAGCAACGTTGAGATCAGCACCGTCTGGGCTGCAAAATCGGGTTCGTTATCGTATTCTTCCGCGAGAATGGATGCGTTGACACCGGTCGGCATACCCGAAGCGATAATGAGTGCCTGTGCAGCGATACCTTCCAACCCAAGCAGAAGCACAATCGATATTCCGATAGCCGGGCCGATCAGGAGTCGCAAAAATGTGCTAATATACACATCAAGACGGTATAGTTGAATTGGATATTTTACAATCTGTGCTCCGAGTGTCAGAAGCGCCACGGCAACCATACTTTGCTGCGCATAGGTCAGCGGCATGGACAGGAACGTAGGCAAGGGAACCTTCCACATGTGTAACAGAATCCCCAGCAAGAGCGCATACGGAACAGGCATTTTAAGAAATCCAATAATCACCGCACGGTAATTACCTTTGAGCTTCGCGCCCTGAATGGACAACACGCCATAGGTGAATGTCAGTAATGCCTGCAAAGACATGACCAGTGCCTGAATGGAAGAGGCGAGTGGATCGCCGCGGAATACCAGTGCATTGATGGGCAATCCATAGTTGCCTGCGTTATCCAGCATAATACTGTTGTTGAAGGCAGCCTTCATGCCTTTATTCATCCGAAGCGAGCGCGCAAATACAGAACCTACAATATAGAGAATCAATACATATATCGCGTAAAAGAGTGTCACGGTCCCAAGCAGTTCGCCCGACATATCCGAGTGGTACATGCTCATAAAGACGGCTGCGGGGGTAATACAATAGAAATTGATTTTGGCGAGTGTGTACAAGTCCAGCTTGAACACCTTTTGCATCCAGGACCCGACGGCAATGAGGAGAAAGACGGGCAGGACGACTTCAAGCATGATGTCTGCAATCATTAGTTCAGCTTCCTTTTTCATGAAAATTTCAATCCGATTTCGAAAATGCTTTGCTCATTATATCATTTTATACACAACCGAATGTGTGAATTGGCTAAAAAACATCAGGAGGGGTTGCATCATGATTCCAGATCATCTGGATGTTGGTTTATCGATATTGTTTATTGGTTTCAATCCGAGCATTACGTCTGGAGAGACGGGTCATCATTATGCTTACAAAGGAAACCGGTTCTGGCGCATTCTTGAACGGTCGGGATTAACCCCGCGTTTATACGATGCACAGGAGGATGGAGAGTTGCTGAAGCTGGGATATGGATTCACGAATATTGTGGCCCGTCCCACCAGAGGTATGGAGGATATTACAAAGGAAGAGTACGCAGAAGGACGACAGATTTTACGGCAAAAGCTGGAGAAATACCGACCGGACATCGCTTGTTTTGTTGGAAAAGGCGTGTACACCCAGTACAGCAAGCGTACCAAAGTACAATGGGGATTCCAGGATGACCCGGTCGTCAAGGAAATTCAGGAGTTCGTCGCTCCGTCGTCCAGTGGGCTCGTGCGCATGTCGATGGATGAGATTGTGTCGATCTATTCCCAGCTTGCTGATTTTGTTGCGGAGAAGAACAGGGAAGATTAAGAGGTAAGAAAGACAGGAGAGGTAAGATAGCAGCAGTAATAGGCTACCACGAAACCTATAGAGAATGTGCAGCGACAATCACAGAATGTTGGTACGCAGAGTTCACCCTGTCGGCTCCGCCGATGAGGGCGAATTCTTTTTTTTGGATAAAGTGAGAGGTTTCGGGACCGGCTTCCGTCTATATAGTACAGAACCATGCATGGAAGCTGTAGAGAAGGGGGATTACATGACTCAACAGATACCGGAGGAGGAGCTTATTGAGCGCATTGTTGCAGGGGATAAGCAATTGTTCTCCGTGCTTGTGGATCGATATAAAAATAAAGTCTACGGCATCATGCGCGGAATGGGTGCGAGTCATCCGGATGCACAGGATCTCGCTCAGGATACGTTTATTCGCATCTATCGTTATCTCCCGTCGCGGCGAGAGGGAAGCAGTTTCTCGTCGTGGGTATACAGCATTGCGGTGAATCGGATGCGGGATTTTATACGGGAAAAGAAACCCGTCATGTCTCCAGTCGATCAGGGGATCGAACCTGTCAGTAATGAAACACCTGAAAAGCGTGTGCTGCATAAAGAGATGCAGCGTGAAATATATCGCCAACTCGAACAGTTACCTGATTCGTATCGCTTGGTGTTATTACTGAAGTACACAAACGAGTTAAGTTATGAAGAGATTGCAGATATTACAGGCATGAGTTCAACCAAAGTGCGTAACGCCCTTTATCGCGGGAAAAAAACGCTGAGGAAGCAAATGGAACGTAAAGGAGGTTTAGCTACGTATGAAGCCTATTTCAAGGGATGAGGATCGGTTGTGGGAGGAGCACCTGTACCGTGAGGAGCCGGATGCGGATTTTACGCTGAAGGTCATGCAGAAGTTGGATGGGGTGTCCATGGAAAGTGGAGAAGAAGAGCATCCATTCTTAAAAAAATCCATGAGAGCACATTGGATGCTTCGGACTGGAATCGCCGCCGCGGCAGTTGTGATACTTGCCGGAGGGGCCTGGTTTGCTTTTGACCGAACAGCAGAGCCAGCACAACCCGCGGTAAATGCTGTGGATCGTCTGCCATTGCCTAACATACCTGTGCCTGAAGCATTGAAATATTCCTATTTTGCGGATGATTATAAACGTCTTAAACCTCTTGGACTTGTGGTTAATCCGGATATCAATATCAATGACCAGGGCTACACGCTTAAAATTGAAGACGTGCTTGTAGACCGATCTCATATGGTAATGACCATGCAACAAACAACACCTGATGGATTAGGGTTATCACGGTCACTGTATGCGATGGGGAGAATTCATGTTACGGATGAAGAGGGGCGACAGGTTGCCACTCTTGCAAGAGATGCAAGAACAAAGGGCCCTCTATCTGAACGATTGTTATTCCAGTTTGATGATGAAATTCCGGATCAAGTGGTCGTGCGGGGTGAACTGCGTAATTTAAATGTGGGCAGATATTATGATTACGAGAAGAAATCCTACGAAGATAGAGATGTTACGGTGGATTGGAGCTTCCAATTCAATATCGATATGACCAAAGCCAAATCATTGGCTGTTGAAAATTCTATGGATAACACATATACGACGCCAGAAGGACTAAAGCTTGATATGACACAGCTTGTACGTACGCCAAATGGAACCCGGCTAGATCTAAATGTGAAGCTGGAGGATAAGCTTCGTGGCAAAGTTGATGAGGATTGGGCGAACTATATGAGCATTATCTACCATCTTGAGATTCCTGAAACAAATGAATATCGAATTTTCAATGGAATAAGACCAGATGCCCGTCAAGCCAAGTTTCGACTCCAAGATCAGAGTGACTTAAGGAATGGTGGGCCGTTGAAGTTGTCAGAGACATGGGACCCTGCGTTTGTAACGGTAGATGCGAAGAACATTCGCTTTGTTCTGGATGGTTACACCCTCCCGGTGAAGGAAGAGAAATCAGTGGAAGTTGATCTGGAGAAGAGGCGTAAGGACACGAATTTTTATACTTTTGCACAATTTGAACAGCTTGGAGATAGAATATTATTCTATGATTTTGAGTACGAGCCACTGATGGAATCGTATGATCCTCCGAAGATTGATGTAAAGGAAGGGTATTCACTAGTTCTGAAGGGGAGTGGGACGTTCCGAAATGCTTTCATGGGTGATCGCTGGGTTGCAGTAGATTCGGATGGAAAAGAGTATCCTGTTGAAGTGAACGGTTATCCGGATCAACCTAATAATAACGGTGAATACGTTGAAGATGATCTGCAATTAAAAATTCGGGGGTTTAACGAAGAAAAGGGTACAAAATTCACTTTGAAAAGAACCGCAGTTAACCGAGAGTATCGCGATGTGAATTGGGAAGTGGACCTTCCGTCGTACAATAGCTTGCCCTGGCTGGAATAACCACTAGTACAATTCTCAGACATGAAGTAAATGAAAACTTCGAATGGATGTATAAGGATGGATCAACAGATTTAAGTGTGGATGTATAGACATATAAGGATATAAGCCTAATATACGAAAAGGCCCTGCATAATGGTATGCGGGGCCTTTTTCGTATGCACCAGACTTACGGGGGCATACCTAACGAATCCATCTTCAGAAAAGAGCAGTTACCCTTTCCGAATTATGCAGATTCCCTTGGAATTAACGTAGTCGATAACATAACCGTTTCTTTCGGCGTCCCCGGGCGTTCGATCCGGCGTTGTAAAGCTTCAACGGCACGCTGTCCGAGTTCCTCTTTACACAGATTAACTGTGGTCAGAGGCGGGGAAGACGTAACGGCAGAGTGTACATTGTCGATACCGATGACAAGGCAATCTTTAGGTGTGGAGATGCCCATCTCCTGTAATTTGTGCATCCACTGCAAAGCAATATCATCATTAACACCGATCCAGGCATCGGGACGTTTGTCATCTGGCATGCTTTGAATTGTGGTAGCCAATTGGTTAACCCATTCGCCGTTCTCATACGGAATATTCCATTCTCTGAAGCTGGTCGTATGACTGGTGTCCACATGGAAATGGTTCAAAGCCAACTCAATCCCGATTTTCCGCTGGGCGAAGCTCGCAGCACGACCATCATCTGTGATGAGACCGATTCTTCGGCAATTCATAGACATTAGATATCTAGCCACGGTGATGCCAGCTTCCAGATTATCATGGCTGATCGTATCACAATTCAGCAGGGGCTCCTGATGATCTACCAGAATAATAGGCCGGCCGGTCTGAGAGAGTCGTTGCAGAACCGTATGCGGGAAAGCCCCCATGACAATAATCCCGGCACAACGTTCCCAGTCCAAGTGAGGAGCAATAGCTTTTTCGGGAGAGGTGTTCTCGTCTGTCACTCCGAGTGAGGGAGATACAATGGCATGATGCCAACCACGCTCATTACAGGCGGAGATCATGCCTGACAGAACACGTTGCCAGTAGTGAGGTTCACCGCGGTTGAGCTGATTCATGCATATGAGAGCAAACGGTGGATCGGAAGGATCATCCACATGGTTTGCGGCAGCAGGACCGTTGGCAGCACCTGGAGTACTTTGGCGATATCCCAAAGCCCGAGCAAGTTCCAGTACCCGTGCACGTGTGGCTTCACTAACTCCCGTCTTGCCACTGAGTGCGCGGGAGACGGCATATTTGGATAATCCGAGCTGGTCAGCCAGCGTCTGAATGGATACTTTGCGTGACATATCATTACTCCTTCGTATGTAAGCGAACTGCATAAATCCATTGAGATGACCTCTAAGAATTGACGATCATCTTCGGACACAGTACACTTACAAATAATAATGTTATTATAATTTATCATAACAAAAATAACAATAGAGTTAGCATCGCAGAGTCAATCTAAATCATTTCATATACTTCAATTCAAAGGAGACAACGTCCATGGAACAGTTCAGATTACCAACAATCCCTATGCCACATCTGGAATTACCGCAAGCTGTGCAGGATATTCTGACTGAGGCGGACGAGCGTTTGCAACATCGACCGAGATTGCTGGCTCAGTTTCGCAATTGTTTTCCCAATACACTGGAAACGACCACGAAGCTACTTGAGGATGGGACAACCTTTGTAATAACAGGGGATATTCCCGCGATGTGGTTAAGGGATTCCGTAGAACAGGTCATGCATTATGTTCCGCTTGCCAAGGATGATGAGAAGTTGCAGCGTATTATTGGAGGCCTGATCAAACGGCATACGTTCTACGCTGATATGGATATCTATGCCAATGCGTTCAATGAAACGGCGAATGGTTGGCATTGGGATGCCAATGATGAGACGGAGATGTCACCGTGGGTGTGGGAACGGAAGTTTGAGCTGGATTCCCTTTGTTTCTCCATGAAGCTGGCTTATACATATTGGCGGGAGACGGAACTTACGGATATATTCGATGAGCGTTTCAAGAAAGTGATGGAGAATATCGTAGACTTATGGGAAACAGAGCAGCATCATGCAGAGCGTTCATCTTATCGGTTCATGCGCCGCAATTGTCCAGCTCATGATACGCTGCGTAATGAGGGGTTGGGTATGCCTGTGAATTACACGGGTATGATCTGGTCCGGATTCCGTCCGAGCGATGATGCCTGTGATTTTCATTATAATATTCCGGCGAATATGTTCGCTGCGGTAACCTTGCGCCAGATGGGGGAGATTGCGAAGTGGGTATTTCGGGATGAACAACTGGTGAGCCGGATGGCTCGATTGGAAGAAGACATACGACATGGCATTTCCCTGTACGGTACTTACCGTCATCCAGAGTATGGACAGATATATGCCTATGAGACGGACGGTTACGGTAACTTTTGTCTGATGGATGATGCGGGCACGCCTGGACTGATGTCCATTCCGTATATGGAGTATGCTTCGGTGGAGGATGCTGTGTATCAGAACACACGCCGATTCATTTTGAGTAGGGAGAATCCGTTCTACTATGAAGGGAAGGTAGCCAAAGGGATCGGTAGCCCCCACACCCCTCCGGGATACATCTGGCACATGGCGCTATCCATGCAGGGCTTAACCGCAGACAATGACGAGGAAATGCTGGCCATGATTGAATTGCTGGAGAACACGGATGCGGATACGGGATATATGCATGAAGGCTTCCACGCCGATGATCCTAACACGTTTACAAGACCATGGTTTGCCTGGTCCAACAGTCTGTTCTCGCAACTGGTGTATAAGGCAATGAAAAAAGGAATTCTATAAGTGATGTAATTCAAAAAAATAATTGTTCACTGCCTGCAAAGTGGCCGTTCCGGTTACGAATCGTTCTTTTGATCGCTGTTATCCCCGGATTTCCTGATCGCCTTTTGTAAAGTCGAAATCCGGGGATAAAGGCGAACACTTCGTTTCTTCAGAATCGATTTCGTCCCCTACACTACTTCTGCTATTTGGCATGACCTTTTTTTGACATCATTTTTAGAATAGGAGAGTAGGTAAAAAAACAATGAAGCCCAAACTGCTGAACTTTGCAGTTTGGGCTTTGTTTAATTGATGTACACAGGCTTTTCTATGTGTTTTTCAGCAGATCAGCGATGAACACTTTCTGGCCTGTACGTGCGCTTTCCAAAGATGCGAGGACCATAGCCATGCTGAACTGGTTATCACTGCAATCCGTTTCAGGCAATCGGCCTGTTTCCAGTGCGGCGAACATGTCTTCGAGACATCCGTGATGTCCTGTTTTGTCCATGACAGGCAGTTCCGCTTCAATCCGCTCGCTTGGCTGGAAAAAGGATGGTTTGCCGTCAGCATCCAGGCTTTGCGCAGTAACCACCTCAGCATAGATGTCATCATGACCATCCCAGATGGCGGTTCCTTTTTCACCGATTACGCGCCAGCTTGCTTCCCATGATGTGGGTACACCTTCTGCGCACCAGGATCCGCGATAGTTGAATACGGACCCGTCAGACATCTCAAATATACATAACGCCATCGCATTGCCCTGATACCAGGAACCTGGAGGATTGAACTCATGGCAATACACCGATACCGGGTTGGCTCCGAGAATATATCGTGCCTGATCAAACGTATGTATTGCCATATCGAGCAGTAGCGGGCTATCCATCAGATCACGGAATCCGCCGAAGTGTGGCCCGAGGAAGAAGTCGGCCCCTGCGTAACCAACCTGCCCTATAGCTCCGCCGGAAATGAGGTGCTGGTAGGCGCGGATACGCGGATCGAAACGGCGATTCTGCATGACCGCTTGAATGTGTCCTGTGCTGCGAGCGGTTTGCACAATATCTGTGCAGTCGGAGAAGGACTCTGCCAGTGGTTTCTCGCCAAATACATGACATCCTTCCTTCAGCGCCGTCATGGCAATGCCGTAATGACTCGCTGGAATCGTGACATCGAATACGATATTTGCACCAGTCGTTTTAATGGCCTCACGGATATCGGTGAACGTAGGGCAGGTGAGACTATGTCTAGTAGCAAAAGTAATGGCTGTCTGTTCATACAGATCGACCAGCCCAACGATCTCCGTATCCGGTCTTTGCAAGGCGTAGTCTGCCCATGTGTTCGCCATGGCACCGCAGCCAGCGATAATTACCTGATAAGGATGACTCATCCGCTCATCTCCTTCGTATGGATTGTGTTATACGGCTCGCATGGTTTCCTATACCGGGTTTGGCACAAAATCGCCACCACGGCATTGCTTCAAATATCGTAATGCATGCACCTGTCCGGTCATTTCGAGTTCGTCTTTGTAGACGGGATCATGCCAGCCTTCAATATCAATCGTGCCCTGATAACCGTTCTGACGCAGAATGGTGATAATGTCTGCCCAGTTATTATCCCCGAAGCCGGGTGTGCGGTGCCAGACAAATTCACGTGGGCCGTGCACGCCGTATTCCTTGACAATATCCCAGGCAATCGTGGCATCTTTGCCATGTACGTGGAAGACTTTGTGAGCCCATTTGCGTAGCTGTGGAATAGGATCGATCAGGCTGGACATTTGATGGCAAGGCTCCCACTCCAGGCCTACATTTTCATCTGGAACAGCATCGAACATCATCTCCCAGGCCGTTGGATTATGGGCAATGTTCCAGTCGCCTGTCTGCCAGGTTCCTCCCATATCACAGTTTTCAAAAGCAATCCGTACACCCCGGTCTGCTGCCCGGCGCGCCAGTTCACCAAATACTTCCTTGAAACGGGGAATGGACTCGTTAATGGGTTGATCGGTCAGACGTCCGGTGAACCCGGAGACGATATCTGCACCGAAGAGCTGTGCATGATCGATGACTCGCTCCCAGCTCGCGAGTGTATCCGCGTTGTCTCCCGCTCCAGTTAGCGGGTTACCAAACACACTCACCGCGGAGATGACAATGCCCTGTTCGTCCACGATTTCACGAACACGTTTCGCTGTCTCGGCGAGATCCAGATCGCCTGTCGTTTGCCAGAAAGTCAGATTGAATGATTCGAAACCGTGTTGCATGATCTGCGGGATCACTCGGACGGCGTCCTGCCCGCCTACAAGGGTACCGATGCGTAATGGATTTTTCATGGTTGTAATTCACTCCAATATTGGCTTATAGTACTTCGTGACACTCATTATAGACGGGGATTAACGGGATGGCTCTAAACAATCTTGTGTAATATTAGTCGGATCTTGTGAAGAGGGGGAAGAAGTCGTGCTGGATCTGAAAGCGCTTCACGAAAACACCCGAATTGATCATAAATCGCACCCGTTTCAGTTGTTCCGAAATCGGTGTTCGGATATGAAAGCCGAAGAATGCATTCTGTATTTGCATTGGCATGAACATTTTGAACTGATTGTCATGCGAAGGGGCAGTGCGCTGTTTCATATCGATAGCAAACCTTATGTAGTTCGAGCAGGTGAGGTCATCATCATTCCCGGAGGTGCGTTGCATGTCGGGTATGCCCTGGATGATGGGGATGTGCATTATGATTCCGTCGTGGTTAATCGTGCACTGTTTCATGATTTCACCCATGATCCCGTGCATGAGCAATATGTCGCGCCGTATCTGGAAGGCAGGGTGAGATTTCCGGTCAAACCGGCAGAGGAAAACGTAGCCTGTGTAGGCTATTATTCTTTGCTGAATGAAGCTGTGGAGGAGATGGCATTACAGCCCCCGGCTTATCAGCTGGTCGTGAAGTCCAAGCTGCATGCTTTGTTCACTCTGCTTGCTCGTACCTTTATGCCACAGCAGTTGCCCGATAGATCGGTTGGGTCGTATTTTCCTAATCGTGAACGTTTCAAACAGTTGATTGCGCAGATCGAAGCGGACCCCACCGGAAAGATGTCCGTTACCGAAGCGGCAAGCCATGTGGGACTGAATGCGTATCATTTCTGCAAAATGTTCAAAAAGCTGACCGGACGTACCTTCGTGGAATACGTGAACGGGTGCAGGATGAGTGAGGCGGAAAAACTACTGCAAGGCAGCAGTCTGACCATTACGGAGATCGCCGCCAGAGTCGGCTGCGACAACGCCAATTATTTTACGAAGTTATACAAACAATACAAGGGCATGACCCCCTCGCAGGGACGGGGGAGAAAAGAAGGTTGAGCGCGACCAGTTTAGCATTAGTCTCGAATAAAATGTCTATAAAGATGAGTGTGACCCTAAGTAACTCGCAGTCGCAATTGTGAGCAGAAGTAGAAGTAGAAGTAGAAGTAGAAGTAGAAGTAGAAGCAGAGCACACAGCAGTGGTTACCGTAACCATAATCATATGCATACGCACATATATGAAGAATAACCCGGATAAAGGCCTCTTCAAGGTATTATCCGGGTGGTTTTGATTCAATAATATCAAGACAATTATCTATGTGTACAACGTGCTCATTTCATAAATCTGGAGAACAGACGATTGGCTTTCTTGGCAAGGTCGTCCATTTTGACGTTGGCATGATCGAACTGATTGTATCCCCATTTGATCGTTTGCAGCATGCGTGGAGATATGGGCGTTCCTTTGATCCGTGGATAGATGTTGTGATAGGCCCAAACCAGATGCTCCCAGCGATTGTCATTGCCGTCCTGAATATACTCGGATACGTCAATCACTTTCCCGCGTCCGTTCTGAAGAATTACATTTTTCAGATGAATGTCGCGAGGGTTCAGCCCGCGGCTGCGAACGGCTTCTCGCGCTGCGTCCACATCGAGCATCACCTGCTCGGGGACGGGGATTCCCTTTTCCAAACATTCCAGCAGTGTATCCCCGGGTTCAAAACTGATCACGAGTACATTCCGGCCGCTGCCGTAATAGATAGGGAAGTATGGCAGGCCTTTGAGCTGCTCGTATACCTGTTTTTCATTTTCGAGTTTGTCCAAGGCATGATCCGAGTACATCTTGAAGGCATACTGCGGCAAGCCGTCATACGTAAATACAGCCGCGTCTGTACCTGTGCCAATGCAATTCAATCCTTCTACATCGCCGATGATGTTCACGAGCTCATTCCGGTCGCTTCCGATGACTTGCATATGTTGTAATGCTTCTTCCGCCTGGAACCAATCCGGTCGATTCATGGGTGGTGCCTCCTTTTAGGATATGCCTGTACAATATTTTTCATATAATCATTTTCTAACGAACCGAGTAAGTCTTATTTCACGTAAATCGGCAGATCTGAAAATGTAACGAATCAGAGACATGCTATTGACTCATTTGCTTGCAATAAACACGTTCTACAATCAAAATAAGACTAATTAGCGTGTCTGTGGTTCGTTAGATTCTGTAAAACCTCATGATCCACATGATAAGGTGTGTGAGATTCGTTAGCGCCGGGCCCGCACTGGCCCTGGGCCAGACCCGTACTAGCATCCAGGTCCCGGATTCGCTGCCCTCTATGAAGTATATTAAGCGTTCTGCTCCGCAATTTCATCTTTTGGTGATGTTACTATATAAACGATACGGATCGAATCGGAAACGGTTGCGTCTGAAGAAAATAACGGAAGCGCGCTTGCGGCAATGTTGCCCTGGCTTTATACTGTGAGCATTAAGGGATCTCATGCAGGTCCGGCATACAGAAAGGCAGATTACTTATGGCACAATACCCGCAGTGGTCTTATTCGCAGTCGCGGGCGAGTATGTTCGATGAGTGCCTGCGAAAATATTATTATCATTATTACGGTGCCCATAACGGCTGGAAGACAGACTCTGCTGATGAGATGCAGGTTCGTCTGTACCGTCTGAAGCAGCTCAGCAATCTGTACCTTGTCTTCGGGGACCTCGCGCATCGGATGTGTGAGTCGGCGGTACGCAGCAGGGAAGAGGGCAAAGATAAACCGCGTGAACATTTCCTGGAACAGACGATACGCAAGCTGCTGAATCAGGCGTATGTGGAATCCATGGACGCGGATCAGTGGCGGCTTAACCCCAAGAATCGCACGATGCTGTCCGAGATATATTACGGGGATGATACGTTGAATGACCGGATCGCCACGATCAAGGAACGGGCTTCAGCCTGTGTCGGTAACCTGTACCAGACGCTTACGTGGGAGGACTTGTCCCGGGCAAGTACGGACATTCTGGAGATCGAGAAATGGGATACCATGATGCTGCACGATACACGCGTGTATGTGAAGATGGACTTATTGTATCGGCGCAGTAACGGCAATATTGTCATTGTGGACTGGAAGACCGGCAAGGAAGATGACTTCTCCGATCAGCTAATGCTGTACGCATCCTATGTAAGAGAGCACTACCGGGTTCCCTTAGAACAGATTGAGCTGAGAGTGGAGTATCTGTTAACCGGAAAACACCGAGAGTTTACAGCCACAGAAGAGGATATCCGGAAGGTGGAGGAGAACGTGGGTCGTTACATTGAGGAGATGCGATCATGCGTGGAGGATGAGTATTATAACCGCCCCAAGGACGTCACCTACTTCACAGCGATGCCATCGCACCGGTCCTGCCGGGATTGCAACTTCCGCGAAGTATGCAGTGAGCGAGCAGTCTGAAGCGCCAAAACTGGAGGAACCTAAAGGCCTTATACCAACCAACAAGCTATCCTATATGTGAAAAAAAACAAGAAGCGCAAGCCGGGAACATCATCTGCCCGACTCGCGCTTCTATTGCGTTCCACAGGCCTGGCGACTATGCGCCGGGTGGAACGATCAGTTCAAGATTACTGGACAGCGGCGGTATTCTCCAGCGCCTGACCCGCAGGAACATAGGCATGCCCGAGATCCCGGGCAACCGCCTCATACGTGATGTGTCCATTCAGCGCGTTAACCGCGCTGCGAATGGACGAACTGCCGCGAATCGCGGCGGCTGCACCGTGGTTGGCCAGCTGCAGCGCATAAGGCATGGTGGCGTTGGTCAGCGCCACCGTGGACGTACGCGGCACGGCGCCTGGCATGTTCGCCACCGCGTAATGCACGACACCATGTTTCACATAGGTCGGTTCATCGTGGGTTGTGATATGATCAATGGTCTCAACGATCCCACCTTGATCAATCGCCACATCCACAATGACCGAACCCGGTGCCATCGTCTTAACCACTTGCTCGCTGACAAGTGTTGGCGCCTTGGCGCCCGGAATCAGCACCGCACAGATCAACAGATCTGCTGCCGCAACAGCTGCTGCAATGTTGGACGGGCTGGATACCAGTGTATGGATCTGATTGCCGAAGATATCATCCAACTGGCGCAGACGATTCAGATTCAGATCAAGGATGGTCACATCGGCGCCAAGACCAATAGCAATTTTGGCTGCATTTGTTCCCACCGTTCCGCCACCGATAATGACCACTTTCCCCCGACTGACGCCTGGTACACCGGACAACAGAATGCCCTTGCCACCTTCGGTCTTCTCCAGTAACTGTGCTCCGATCTGGGAGGCCATGCGGCCTGCAACTTCACTCATAGGGGTTAGCAGGGGTAGAGCACTGTTGACCTCCAACGTCTCATACGCAATAGCCGTTACCCGACTTTTAATAAGGGCTTTGGCAAGCTCCGGTTCCGCTGCGAGGTGCAGGTATGTGAACAGAATCAGTCCCGGACGAAAATACTCATATTCACTGGCAAGTGGTTCTTTCACCTTGATGATCATATCGGCTTCGGTCCACACTGACTTGGCATCAATCCGAATCTCGGCGCCCGCAGTTTGATATTCATGATCCGTGAATCCACTGCCGATCCCGGCGCCTTGTTCAATCAGTACCTGGTGACCGGCTCTGATGAAATCAGCAGCCCCGGCCGGAGTCATTGCTACACGATTCTCATTATTCTTGATTTCTTTGGGAATTCCGATTCTCATCACCATGCACCTCGTCCATTTATTGGTTGTTAGCTTATACTACAAGTTTATGACTTGAATAATCGTTTTGCACCTTACTTGATGTCTAATCTTTAGGAAATGAACTCAACATATTGTCGAAAAAGACTGTTCAGGACATTTGTCCATGGATTATAATGTAAGAAAAAATAACACGAAGAGGGATCGCCATTGCGAAATGACCGTGTGTTTACGATCAAAGATATCCTTGCACGTCCGGTATTTGGCCGAGCACGACTAGCGGCAGGGAAGGATGGAGTGAACCGTCAGGTTGGCTGGGTTCATGTATTGGAGATTACGAATGTATCCCCATTCGTAAGCCCCCATGATCTTATTTTATCCACTGGACTGTGGCTTCAATCGGAAGAAGGGCGTGAAGAGTATCTGCTCCAGCTCATTGGCAGTGAGGCAGCGGGGTTATGTGTGGAGTTTGGTACCAGCATATACGGGATCCCGGAAGAACTGATTGAACTGGCGGACAGACACCAGTTTCCGCTGATCGTATTTGAGCAACCGGTCCGTTTTGTCGAGATTACACAGGATATTCACTCTCTGCTCATTAATCATCAACATCAACTGCTGAAAAGTCTCGAAGCATACTCTCGTCAGCTTCAGCAACGAACATTACAGAGTACGGATATGTCTGCTGTGCTGAACCTGTTGTATGAGTACGCTGCAAAACCGGTGGTGTACATTTCGTCCATGGAGCCGGGCAGTTTTGTGCCCGAACTTGTTCCGGAGATGGAACAGGCCATCTATACCTGGTATGAGCAGGAGGTAGAACATCTGGATTTGAATGATTCAGATACCGAATTATGGTTCCACATGAACGAAGAGAAGGCTCTGTTATGTCATCCGGTCGTCTGTTTCGGTCAGGTTTTTTCTGCTGTAGGCATGATTGTGCATCCTGCGGCTCCAGTGGAATATCTCAAGCTGTTGCTCGATTATACGGCGAAGGCGGCGGCAGCGCTCACGCTTCGTTCCCAGTTTCTTGAGGAGAAGATGGTCCGCAATCAGAATGAACTGATCCAGGATCTGATGAATGGCAACATCCATCAGGAGGAACAGGCTCAGACTCGAATGGGGCTTCGTTTGCTGGTGAAGGGACAGTACTGGTTTGCAGGAGGGGTCATCGAGATTGAGCATCGATTGAAGGGTACAGGCCGGGAGCGAATGGAAGCGAATCATCAGGATGTTCTTGTCCTGCTGCGTTCCCTGCTCAAGAAGAACAATCTGCCTAGCCTGATTATGCTAAAGAACAACCAGGTATATCTGTGCTGTGCGAAGGAAGCGGTAACGGCTGCTGCACGTCATCAACTGCTGCGATTACTGGAAGGGATTGCCCAGGACGTGAAACGGTTTGCCAGTCGTAACTTGAAGCAGGTTATGATTCATGTGGGATTTGGCAAGTTACGCAACCGTTTGATCAGCCTGCCGGAGAGCCTTCAGGAGGCCTATCAGGTGATCGAAGTTTCAAGATCGGTAGATCCGATGGAACATGTTCACTTTTACGAACGTATGGGTATATATCAAATGTTAAAGGCATTGCCCCAATCCTTCCTGCAACCCTTTGTCCAGGATCACCTGGGTATGTTGATTGAATATGACCAAACGCATCACCTGCGATTGGTAGAGACGTTAGATGTTTACCTGCAGAACTTTGGTTCCAAGCGGGATGCGGCCGCCCAGTTATTTATTCATCGGCAAACGTTGTACAACAGACTGGAGAAGCTGGAAGAACTGATGGGTCCAGGTTACATGGATCAAGGGAGAAGAATCTGTCTGGAGATGGCGCTGCTTGCGCACGCGATGATTGAGAATGGACAGTGGCAATCCTCTTGATGAGGTGAAAGGGATGCAAGACAGACTGTGCATCGATCTTACACTACCTTGAGCACAGTCTAGCAGTTTTTACTAATTCGCCGGGTATGTCGTAATGAAGCAGGCAGGCGTTGCAGAGTGGAAGTGGAGCGTCGGCCCCGATAAAGCTTCGTTTGACCAGAGGAAGGTGCCAGTGATAATGAAGAAGGGGCAGCAAGCCGATAAGGGGGTGATGAACGGTCGGGGCGTCCTTCCGGTTCTACTTCATTGACTGTCGTTGAAATTCCACTTTGGTGGAGCCACTCATTAAGTCGTTTTGGATTGATTCCGAGTTGTCCGCTCAGATTACAGATATCGAGGTTTATTCTCACACAAATCCGCCTTTCTTGGAATATCGGGCTGGTAGTAGGTTTGAAAGGGAAGCATGAATTCGAGATCGGTAAATGCTCATGTACATGTTGGGTGTGCTTGATCGGCGGAATGATCCATTATGTTAAGAAATAGCGCGGAGTGTATATGTATACCTTGTTCCCATGTCCGCTGTTTTGAATATTTCCAATAAATTGGCTTTTAACAAGATTCTATCACTTCACATGCAATTGTGCGTCTCAATATAGTCTCATTTTTGGAGAGGATATATTGTATATTAAAAGTACCAGTATCTAGTACGGAGGACATATATGGGAAACAGTAATGAGGCACAATACGACAAATATGTTGAGGATGGGACACGTTTCGTCGGTCGAGCCAAGGAACTAACGATACTGGAGCGTTGGTTCAATCATCCGGAAGCCCCATTGACCATATTTTCAATTACAGGCATGGGAGGCATCGGCAAATCTTCCCTGCTCTCAGAGATGATATCCGTATCTCGGAATCGAGGTGCGACAGCAATCTGGATGGATGGCCGATCCTGCGGGGCAACACCTTCCGTTTTTATGGATTATTTGTCCTCGACATTGGGGCTGGAAACACTGGATAGTGAAGGGTACACTCGACCACTGAGTCTGCTGAAAGACACGTCAATCGATAAGCGAGTAGTCTTGGCAGTGGATAACTATGAAGAACTCGCACTACTTGAAAGTTGGTTCATGGAAGCCTTCGTATCCAAACTTCCGTTAAGAGGGATACTTGTCATTCTTGCCTCACGCCCGGAACTGGCCTCTGCCTGGCGGACACATCCCCGATTGCATCAGCGATTTGTACAGATGAAGCTACAACATTTTACAGTTGATGAGGTTACGGAGTATATCACGGTAGCAGGCTCTCTGAATCAGGGCGTGGCAGGCAGCATTGCGAGAATGACCGATGGACACCCGCTAGGTCTGGCTCTTGCGGTGGAGGCTGCGGATCAGAGGCGGAATCTTCCGCAGTCTGAATGGGCTGAACTGTCGCATATGATCAGCGCCCGATTATTATTGGAACTTACAATTCCCCGTTTACATCCCATGGTGGAGGTGCTAACACTGCTTGAGACAGCCAATCAGGAGTTGTTATCATCTGTACTGGATATGACCGTGACGACAGAAGAGTACCACATACTGAGACAGATGTCGTTTATCCGTTCCGGCCCGGATGGTCTTGCCCTGCATGACATGGCCAGGGTGCATCTGCTGCGAGATTTTCGGCAACGTGAGCCTCATCGGTTGCAGGCAATGCGTATCAAAATCGCGAAGTTGCTAAAACCGCTGCATGAACAGGCAGGGCCTCATGAGCGTCGCCAGATCGCCCGGAAGATGCTGTTGCTCTGTCAGGAATCCATGCTTCAATACCGCAAGTACGCGGATGTGTCCCGTGATTCCTTGTTCTCACCTCTCGAAACGATGAGAAGCGAGGATCTGCCCGTTCTGCACAGCCTGTTACAGCAATGGTGCGAATACAGCGTGGAACCAAGACAGGCGTTATCCTATGGTCCCTTCCTGGATGAACTTGCACAACGTTATCCCGAAGGGATTGTATTGATGCGTGACAAGCTCGGGGAGACAATCGCCATGTTTATCACAGTACTTGTACATAGGGATAGCAGGGAGCTGCTCCTGAAATATTTTCCGAATGAGATACATGAATGCTTCACACCACAGGAGCTTGAGAGTGATCCGGATCAGAGTGATACGCACTTTGCATTACTGGCTGCGGCAAGAGATGATGTGCCTGGTTACACACGAGAAGAACTGGTGGGATACATGGCATTGGACCGTCTGTCCCTGTTGGGCGATGGTGCGAGAGCGATACTGGTTGCAACGAATCCTCACCTGAAATTATTCTTGCAAAGTATTGGATTCCAGATGCGGGGAACCCGCACCCGTGTCTGTGACCGTTTTGAGGACCGAGCGGACATACTTGATTTGGATCTGCGTAGTGGGCAATTCGGAGAGTGGGTCATGTCTCTGCTTGATCCGGAATCAACGGTGAATCGTATACAGCCGGAAACAACGGAAGCGGGTGGAGGAGTCTGGACTGAACAGGATGTTCGCAAGATGTTGGGATACCTTCGTTCTCCGGGAGAATTGCATGAATATGCTGGCAGAATTAAAGGGGTAAAGGATGGAATCCAGTTACAGCTGTATGTCATGGATCTGTTGGAAGGCAGAGTGCATGGCCTGTCTCCACAGGATCAGATGCTGTTATACGCGGCCTACTGGACGCATGCTGGCAATCCAACTGCCGCAGCCCAGACGTGTTCCATGAGTCGGGCGACATTTTATCGCCATCTCAGAACAGCGCTGACTCGCTTGGCGCGGATTTTGTAGGGTTCTATTCGTTCATCATACCGATAATAACGACAAGAAGAGGCTGGTCATAGACCAAGCCTCTTCATGCGATTATAGAGCGTTGCCCTTGAGATGCCAAGTTGCTTGGCGAGTATTCGTTTGTTGCCACCTGCTGCTTTCAGATATTGAATTAGAAGTTGGGCCTCATGGGTGTCCAATTTTTGCTGGTAGGTAACACCGGAGACAAGTTCGGAATCATCCGAGATATCTAATTCGTCCACATTTGCAACCGTTCGAGGTTCTTGTTCTGATTCTGCTCCCGCCGAATCCTGAGGTTTCTGATTTTCGTTGTTGGCATGTGAATGAAATCCAGATGTCAGTTGAACTTCGGACTGTTCTTGCATGGTGAGGGAAGTGAGGGTATCAGGCAGATATTCCTGCTTCACCTCACCATCAGTCGTCAGAATGGTCAGGCGCTCGATCACATTTCGTAATTCACGTACATTGCCTGGCCAATCATATTGGAACAGCAACTTGAACACTTCAGGTGGAACCAACTCAATATGACGGTTATAGAGCAATGAGAATTCTTGAAGGAACGTCTGGGTTAATTCATACATATCTTCCTTGCGCATACGCAGAGGAGGGATGACAAGGTTAATGACATTCAGTCGATAGTAGAGATCTTCCCGGAATTGATTGCGGGCAATCATACGCTGTAGATTCTGGTTGGTCGCAGCGATAATCCGGCAGTCGGCCTGTTTCATTCGTGTTCCCCCCACAGGAAAGTAACTCTTCTCCTGCAACACCCGAAGCAGCTTCACTTGCAATTCCAATGGCATCTCACCGATCTCATCCAGAAAAAGAGTACCCCCTTCGGCAAGCTCAATCTTGCCCTTTTTTCCTTTGGGATCCGCTCCGGAGAACGCGCCTTTCTCATAGCCGAATAATTCACTTTCAAACAATGAAGCGGGAATTGCCCCGCAGTTAATAGCGATGAACGGTGCAGTCTGCAATTCACGAAGATCATGAATGGCTTTGGCGAATAACTCCTTGCCAGTGCCGCTCTCTCCGAGGATAAGTACGGTTGCTGAGGTGGTGCTGATCTTACGAATGGTCTCCAGACACTGCTTAATGACCGTGCTGCTGCCCTTGATTCTGGCGAATGGATCTAATTCGGGCCGTAGCCGAGCAACGGCTTTCTCCAGGTGCTGGACTTTGGAGGTCATATGTAATAGTTCCTGATGTAATCGGATTTCGGTTGTTATATCCACTTCGGCAGCAACTGCACCCACAATATGTCCATCCAGTTGGACCGGACGAGCATTAATCAGGGCGAAGAGGTCGGGCCGTGGCTGATGCTGTTTGCGATAGACCGTTTCGCCGGTATACAACGTCTTGAGAGACTGTAGCCGATCTGGAGGGAAAAAGTCCGCTGCGGGTTGTCCAATGATTTCTTTTTTGCTGATCGAAAAAACATGCTCCGCGCCAGTTGTCCAGTAGGCTACCTTGGCATCTTCATTAATTAATGTCAGAGCTGAACCCGCTGTCTCCAGTGTGGTCTCAAAATAAGCTTCTATCAGGCGATGCGCATGCATCATGGCATGCAAAACATCGGATACGGAGATATATCCCTCATATTCGCCCTGATCATTCTTTATTAATAGAAGAGGGCTCGTAGCAAATAAGGGGATCACTTCCGCAAGTTCGATCGAAGCAGAGACGACAGGCACAGGAAGACGGCCGTATGGTACTGTTCTATTGGGTTGGCTGTACAACCAGGCGTATTCTGTATTACAGCGCATAAAGACAGGTCTGTCCGTACCTATATGGAGTTCTGAAGGTATAGACTGAAGTGGGTGTTCGTCATACAGGGCTTCATCTAGAATACACATATCGGTTCGTAACAAAGCTTTCAGCTCAGGTAATAAATGTCTCATCAGAATCACCTCGGTTACAGCATATACTTAGGCAAAATGAATAATGTGAAATTATGTATATTATAACGTTCTGGTGTAGTTGTGTATATATTTTTTGACATCGGGTGTGCAGGTTGGGATGTTGGACTCGATAAATAAAAATCCACTTTTAATTGTATGCGATTACATTGGATTGAAAAGAAGATGAGTGTTGATTTTAGCTAGAATCCAAGGCCTCTGAGTGAATATCATGTTATAAAAATTGACGTATATATTTTTGCGAAATGGAGCAGATAGACCGGATAGACGAGGGAAGTGGTGTGATTTAACTGTAAGAAGAGGTACTGGTGTGTCTATTATATTGGACATTTCAATTTGGGATTTCTTATTTTTTAGACATATGAATGAATTGACAACGTGTTAAAGATTGAGAATTCAGTTTTATCGCTCAAATAACCATGCTTTCCAAAATAACAGGACAGCATGGTTATAGGGAAAACCTTTCTGGGTGGGGGAAGTACTTACAAACAAAATATGATAAGTTCAATCGAAGTTTTATCTAAACATATTTTTAACGACCATCCAGAGATTAGCCGGTTTTTCGGCTAAACGACGGGTATAGTACGGATACCACATGGTGCCATAAGGTACGTAACAACGAATGCGATAGCCTTCTTTGGCGAGACGTTCCTGTTCGCTCATGCGCAGACCATATAACATCTGGAATTCAAAGGCATCCGGCGAGATTCCCCGATCTTTGGCGTATTGTTTCGTCCAGTTAATGATGTGATCATCATGCGAGGCAACCGCAGTGTACACACCCTGATCGAGGTGATTACGAATCATCGTTTTGAATTGATGAATGACTTCAGAAGTATTCTGATAGGCGACTGATCCAGGTTCTTTGTAAGCACCTTTAACCAGACGAAGCCGGATGCCTTCCCGAATCATATCACGCGTATCTTCTTCGGTGCGATGCAGATAGGCTTGCAAGACTGTGCCCGTATTGTGCAGTCCTTCCGAGTGCAGTCTTCGAACAATATCCAGCGTTGCTTGAGTAAATGGACTATCCTCCATATCAATTCGGACAAATAAGTCATGCAATTTGGCTTGTGCGGCAACGGTACGGATATTTCGATAACCCTCTTCCGGGTCGAGTGCGAGGCCCATCTGGGTTGGTTTCAGTGAGACGTTGGAGTCTGCCCCTTCACGTGCAATGCCTTCTACCAGTCGTACATACTCATCCCTGTATAATGCCGCTTCGCTCAGACGTGTGATACCTTCGCCTAGATGATCGAGCGTAGCCATAATGCCTTTATTATTGAGTATGTGGATCTCTTTGAGAGCTTCTTCCAAGGTGTTTCCTGCGATAAACTTGCCTGCCAGCTTCTTACCATATCTAATTGACAGGTTCTCTACAGCTTTGTTGCCTGCCACGGTTAATAAGGTTTTGCGATATATTTCCGTTCCTACACTCATTTTCGTTTCCTCCTTCAGCATTGTGCATCATTCGATTCAGGCTCGGTTAAATCATGCTTTTTATTCCTAATTAGAAGCAAGAAGCGTGCCAGATTTAGCGATGGTCTACTATTTTTCATGAAAATTATCTATTTAAATTGAACTAAACATTTACACAAAACGGAGAGGACAGAAAGAACCTGAAGAAGTGGAGCGCTCGCCTTTATCCCCGGATTTTCCCTCTATAAAAAGGAGCAAAAAAATCTGGGGATAACAGCGATCGGAAGGTTATTCTGTCAACGGAGTGGCCCGTGTGAATTTTCAGTAGTTGAATTTAACGAGAAAAATATTTCAATCCCAACCGGAGTTGGCACGGATTTTGCTACATATATTTGGTGATGAGTAACATGCAAAATAATTCAGGCGAGCAGCCAGCGAACCCCACATCCTGAAGGAGGAATCATTGATGAATATCCCTTTTGTTAACGAACCATTCACACCTTTTGCGGTCCAGGCGAACCAGGAAGCATTTGAAGACGCACTTCGTCAGGTAGAAGCTGAACTTGGGCAGGAATACCCGATTATTATTGGTGGGCAAAAAATAACAAGCAGCCGCACGTTAACGTCCGTGAACCCAGCGGCCAAGAATCAAGTTGTCGGAACGATCCATCAGGCAGATCAGGAATTGGCCGAAAAGGCCATTCAGAAAGCGGCGGAGACATTCCACACATGGAAACATATTGACCCGAATGAACGGGCTCGTTATCTATACAAAGCAGCTGCCATTATGCGCCGTCGCAAGCATGAATTCTCCGCATGGATGGTTTATGAAGCCGGCAAGACCTGGCCTGAAGCCGATGCGGATACAGCGGAAGCCATTGATTTTATGGAATTCTATGCACGGGAAATGCAGCGACTGAGTGAACCGCAGCCCCTCGTACGGATTGCAGGGGAAGATAATGAACTGAGTTATATACCGCTGGGCGTGGGCGTTGTCATTCCACCTTGGAACTTCCCGCTGGCGATTATGGCAGGCATGACCTCTGCTGCACTGGTATCCGGCAACACCGTGGTGTTAAAGCCCGCCAGCACAACTCCGGTGATTGCCGCGAAGTTTATGGAGCTGCTCGCAGAAGTTGGTCTGCCGGATGGCGTCGTGAACTTTTTACCAGGATCAGGCAGTGAAGTGGGCGATTATCTCGTGGATCATGCGCTCACCCGGTTTATCAGTTTCACCGGTTCCAGAGATGTAGGACTGCGAATTAATGAACGTGCAGCACGTACAGCTCCAGGTCAGAAGTGGATTAAACGGGTTATTGCAGAGATGGGCGGCAAGGATTCCATCGTAGTTGACAGTGACAGTGATCTGGAACTCGCGGCAGAGTCCATTACCGCTTCGGCATTTGGTTTCTCAGGACAAAAATGTTCGGCGTGTTCCCGTGCCATTATTCATAAGGATGTATATGATGAAGTATTGCAAAAAGTGATTGAACGGACACAGAAACTGACGATGGGTAGTCCTCTTGAGGTTGGTAGTCAGGTTGGGCCGGTTATCGATAACAAGGCATATGCAAAGATCACGGAATATATTGAAATCGGCAAGGGTGAGGGGCGTCTTGTGCACGGTGGCGGTACCGGGAATGTCGAAGGTTATTTCATTGAACCAACCATAATTGCCGATGTGGACCCGAAAGCCCGGATTGCTCAGGATGAAATTTTTGGACCTGTGCTTGCGTTCATCAAAGCAGAATCTTTCCAGGACGCACTGGATATCGCCAATAATACAGACTATGGTCTGACCGGCGCGGTGATCTCACGTAATCGTGAACATCTGGAACAGGCAAGACGCGAATACTTTGCGGGTAATCTGTATTTCAACCGGAAATGTACCGGAGCACTGGTGGGCACACATCCATTTGGCGGATTTAACATGTCAGGCACGGATTCCAAGGCAGGTGGAAGAGACTATCTGCTGTTGTTTACACAGGCAAAGCTGGTATCGGAGAAATACTAGACAGAAACTCATGGTTAGACGAAAAACTTCTTACATTCGCTTGAATAGTATGCTATTATCCCTGCAACGCATAAGGAGGGGAACGGATGTTAGGTGTTCAGTTGGTGCAGGAACAACGTATTCGGCTGTCCATCACGCCGGAGATGAAACAATCCTTTCATTTGCTGACCATGTCTGGCCAGGATCTGACTCGTTACTTGCTTGACGCGGCGGAGGAAAATCCAGTTCTTGAACTGGAAGAACAAGCTGCGCCTCTCGCCAGGGTGCCACGGCGATTGGATCAGCGCAGGCATGATTCCTACGATCCGCTGCTTCAGGTCAGAGGTGCCGAGTCTACACTGGAACAATTGCTGATTGCGCAAATTCGAGTGATGACACTTCCGGACGAATTGGAGAATGTGGCAGTATATTTGGCAGGATGCGTCAATGATGATGGTTATCTCACCGTTGAACTGGCAGAGGTGCAAGCAGCGCTTGAGCAACCGATGAGCAAGATTGCAGCGGGACTGGAGCTTCTCCAATCGCTGGACCCTGCTGGTGTAGGGGCGCGGAATCTGCAAGAATGTCTGTTGCTCCAGATTAGACGTGATCCATCAGCAACGCTGAATGCGGAGCGGATGGTGGAAGCCGGATTGGAAGCACTGGTTCCTTTTCACCCAGGTAGAACAGGAAGTCGATTAGGTATGACTTCACGGGAAGCTCAGACTGCCTATGACTATATTACACGTCTGGACCCCAAGCCCTGTCGATCCATCGGATGTACAGAACGGCCACATTACATTATTCCGGATGCCGTTGTCGGGTTGCGTAACGGTGAGGTCCATTATAGTCTGCATGCAGCAGGTAACCCTCGTGTATCAATGAATGAAGCGTGCTTCCGCTGGATCAGGGAAGAGGCTCCGAACGCAATTTGGTCTACATGCGTGGCAGAGGCAAGGGCTATCATTCGGAGTGTACACCTGCGGCGCAGGACTTTAGTGCATGTGCTGGCGGCAGTGATGGAAGAGCAAAAGCAATTTTTGGTCAAAGGCCCATCCGCGCTAAAACCACTTAATCTGGCTGTTATTGCAGAGAAGATTGGCATGCATGAATCAACGGTAAGTCGTGCGGTGAACGGTAAATACATTGAGACCCCACATGGTGTGTATGAACTTAGGGCTTTTTTTGACTCTGGAATCAGTACAACGTCAGGGAATAAAACATCAGCATCAGCGGTGAAACGCAGATTAAAAGAAATCATTCGCATGGAACAGACTCAGCGTCCATACTCCGATAGTCATTTGGCTACACTGCTCGCCGAGGAGGGGATTGTTATCTCCCGCAGAACGGTTGCCAAGTACAGGGAGGAACTTCAGATTCTGCCTTCCCTTGAGCGTAAACGATGGGCTTAATCAAATAGCTGGCGTCTTATCATCTCAGAATACAAGAACCCCCGCAAACCGTATAAACGGTCTGCGGGGGTTCTTGTTAATCATTCGTGTTTGGGTTGCTGCTGCACCAGTTTTCCTGATTACCTACAAACGTTCCATATTACGCAGGAAGTGTTCTCCGGCAATTCCTGGTGTAGTCATCTGTTCCGGATGAAGAATTTCTTCCAGTTCTTCCGGTGTCAGCAGTCCGCGTTCCAGGATAATCTCCTGTAAGGAAAGTCCAGTCTTGAGCGCTTCCTTCACGATGGAGGCTGCCACATTATAACCTAAGTGCGGGTTCAACGCCGTAACCACACTGAAACTTTGCTTCATGATTAATTCGCAGCGTTCACGGTTAGCTTCCATCTCTTCCACTGCATAACGTGTGAAAACATCGATACCGTTATTCATAATTTTCAGGGATTGCAGCAAGTTGAACGCAATAACTGGGCCCATGACATTCAGCTCGAATTGACCGGCTTCACACGCCATACAGATCGTATGGTCGTTCCCCATCACCTGGAAGGATACCTGGTTAATGACTTCCGCCATAACCGGGTTGACTTTGCCCGGCATAATGGACGAACCTGGCTGACGCGGTGGCAAGAGCAATTCATTGAATCCTGCACGCGGACCTGAAGCCATCATGCGAATATCATTACAGATTTTGGACAGGCTGACCGCACATACCTTCAGCGCCGCTGAAAGTTCCAGATAGGCATCTGTGTTCTGCGTTGCATCCACGAGATCCTCAGCTGTTTGTAGTGGAAGTCCGGTAACAGCTGACAGGTGCTCTGTAACCTTGACGATATATTCGGGTTTGGCATTAAGTCCAGTACCTACCGCAGTTGCACCCATGTTAATGGTAAGCAGGCGGCGATTGGCGAATTCAAGACGCTCGATATCCCGTCCGATGACGCGGGCATAAGCGCCGAATTCTTGTCCAAGGCGAATAGGCACGGCATCCTGAAGATGGGTACGGCCAACCTTAACCACATCGTTGAATTCCACTTCTTTTTTATGGAACGCCTCCTGCAGTCTTTTCATGGTAGCGAGTAACGTTTCCGACAGTTGGTACGCCGCAATACGCAGTGCTGTAGGTACCACGTCATTGGTGGACTGGGACATGTTTACATGATTATTGGGATTGCAATGGAAGTAGTCTCCCTTGCTTTTAGTTAACAGTTCCAGCCCGCGGTTGGCCAAAATTTCGTTCATATTCATATTCATGGAGGTGCCTGCACCGCCCTGAATGGAGTCTACAATAAAATGATCCAGATGATGGCCTTTCATCATTTCTTCAGCCGCCATGACGATCACCTCGCCAATCTTGCTTGGCAGCATCTTCAACTCCATGTTGGTAATCGCTGCTGCCTTCTTCACCGCAGCCAGAGCCGTGATCAGCTCCCGGTGTACCGGAACGCCGGTAATCGGGAAGTTTTCCACGGCCCGTACCGTCTGAATTCCGTAATAAGCATAAGCCGGGATTTCTTTTTCACCGATAAAATCTTTCTCCGTCCGTGTGGACATAGTAGACATCTCGTTCGCCTCCAGTGGCATCAATAAAAATAGTTCGGCTTCAGCATTGCTGAAGCGCACTCAGTATATCATTTAAGCAAAATGGATGCCAATCTAAATCATTTGGCCTCTTGTGCCGATAATAAATAAAATTAGGGATATTAAATGGAATATTATTCAATTTTCAAGAAAGGGAGGAGTGTCCAAGCTTGTCTTATACATTATGCGCTTTATGGTAGAGAAGTCATGCATGAACGGCAAGTATGGGAGGAATAGAACGTTTTCAGTGATGTATATCACATGAAATTTGGTACTTGATTGGTAAAATAGGAAAAAAGGACTACGGGGTGTGCACATGAAATGGACTTTAGGAGCAAAGACTGTCGCAGGTCTGGTACTGATTTCGATTATTACCTACGGAACTAGCGGCTTTTTTATATTTTTTGTCAAAGACTGGATTACATTAGATATTCCGAATTGGGTATACATATCGATTATCCTGATCATGGGAGTTTGCTGGAACGGGATTTTGGGATGGTTTGCCTCACGCTGGCTGACTCGTCCAATCGTTCACCTGTCCCGGGCTGCACAGCAGGTTTCAGCGGGCGATCTGACAACCGAAATTCCACAGCGACGCACGCAGGATGAACTTACAGTATTATATGATGCTTTTCGCGCAATGGTTTCTAACCTTCGAAGCATTGTAAATGATATTGCAGACAGTACAAGAACGACTTCACAGAACGCACAGTCTCTGAGTGAAGCGATTACCCAAGCCGCTGAACAGATCGAGATGATGTCGGATGCGGTGGATCATATTGCGGTAGGCGTAGAAGAGCAGAAGGTCACTTCCCATCAATCTCTGATCACTGCGGATGAGATGCTGAACGATTTCCAGCGTATGCATAGCCAGTCCATGGACATGACAGAGATGTCCGGTCAGATGGAACGATCGGTGGATCATACAAAACAGACTTTCTCATCGTTGATGAAAGGAATGGACGAGCTGGCCGAGTCGCACAATCGTTCCCGCGACATTATGCTGTTGCTGGAGAAGGAAGCCTCCGATATCGAGGTAATTACCCATTCTGTCAAAAACATTGCTGAGGAAACAGGGTTACTTGCCCTGAATGCTTCCATTGAGGCTGCTCGAGCTGGTGAAGAAGGTTCTGGTTTTGCAGTCGTGGCGCAGCAGATCCGCAAGCTGGCAGACGAAAGTAAGGAATCGGTACATCGTATTAATGAGCTGATTAGTCGTGTACAGCAGCGGATCAGGGAGACAGCCCAACTGTCTCATGAGCAGCATGGTCTCGTGGTTAATGAATCGGAGCGGACCATCTCTGTGGATCAGACGTTGCATGAACTGACAGGAACAGTGGAAGTATTTATGAAGGGTGCGCATGATATCGGTTCCAAGATTGCAGAACAGACTGGTCGCGTGGAGCAAACGCACGGTCATGTGAAGAAGATCCAGGGGAAAGCCGGATCGTTCTCGGATGAGGCGAGACGAATTATGGATGCCGCACACGAAGAGACAGCCATCATGGAGGAGATTTCATCCTCGGCTGAAGAACTGAGACAATTAACCGATCGGTTATTGGACAAAACCAAAGCATTCCGAATGCAGCCTTAAGCTGTGTTCGGGATTTTTTTTGTTTTTTTTGAGAACAGTTTTGGCATGATAATTTGCTTATTCTGGTTAAAGCCGAACGTTCTTTCGTGAAAACGGAAATTTGTAAAGATTATTTTATGAAAGATTAACAAATTCGCAACTTGCAGGCGATAAATGAAGATATAATAGGATTATCACAACAGATAAAGGAGCCCAGTATATTGAAAACTTGGACAGGTATCCTGCTGATGATTATTTTGGCGGTAGCTACGATTAGTACAACTTCGGCTGCCAGAACCATGAATGAATCGCAAAAACAGCTTAATATAGATGATCAATCCAGCCAGACCGCAGTGGTCGAGGCTTCCAATATAGATAAACTGCATGACACAGCGAAGACAACACAGGAATCCATCCCCGTGAAAGAGGAATATGTTTCGGTAGCTCCAGAGAATGAGAACGTCAGATTATACCCTATGAAAGTCGAGGGTTCAGGATATATATACAACGGAATGATTTTGGAAGTGGACGGCAAGATACAAGAATTTAGTGATTGGCAGGGAGAAGGTGGGTCTTACAAACCCGAAGTGCACGAGCTGGATCTGAATGGAGACGGCCAGAAAGAAATTATTGTTCTGTACACGGAAGGTCATGGAACAGGTATTTATTTGGGACAAGCACATATTATTAATCCGGTAACGCTGGAAGAAATGAAGATGCAATCTCTGGATGAGATTGCGAAACAGCATGTGAAGTCGAAAGTTACGGTTAGTTCAGACCGCGTGGATGTTGATGTCGCCGTTGATGGCGTTCAAGCAGAACCTTTACGGATCGAGGAAGATACGAGTGGCGGCGTATATAACGAAGAGTTGGGATTCGGTGGAGTTACCTATTACAGTGTAGAAGATGGCCAGCTTGTCGTATCAGCAGCAGGATCTTACGGAGCGGCACTATATGCCGGTGATCTGACATTCACTTATGAGTATCAAGATGGCGAGTGGAAGGCCGTAGATTTGAAGTACAGCATGGAAGTGTATGAAGAAGAATATTATGAAACTTTTGATTAATGGCGTCATGTTGATATCGTAGTGCAGCGGGAATTTGGAAGTTCTCGAATGTGAAATGTAGTGAGCATCTGAACAGAATACCTCCTTATCTGCGTTTGCAGACAGTGGGAAACAGGGCGAGGCTGAAAAAAATCGGGACATACAGCCTCGTTTTGTGCTGCCCGGAAATGGGCACAGGGTACTAAAAATGCAGTAAACAATTGACATTATCACTTTAGTCGTTTAAATGTATAAAGGAAAAATCATTTTAACATTCAGGAGGGATTTTGATGAAGAAGAAGGTTGTACTGGGTTTGATGGTAGGCACATTAACGCTTGGGATCGGAACAGGTGCACTCGCAGCAACAGGACTGGAACAGATTAAAGCCTATCTGAACAGCAAGATTACGCTAAAAATGGATGGTGCTACAGTGACAGCCAAAGATGCCAATGGTAAAACAGTGTTGCCTATCACTTACAACGGAACGACTTATTTGCCTGTGCGTGCTGTGGGATCCTTGCTTGGGACAGAGATCACTTATGACAGTGCAACTTCATCCGTCCTGATTGGTGGGAAAAATGAAACCGGGCCAGTAACCAACGATAAAGTAACACTAAGTACACTGGGAACAACGGTGTTGGGATCTACCGCATGGCATACCAAAGATCCTGCCGAGACAACTTACAAAGGCAAGGATTACAAAGATGTATATCTGCATACGGATTCCGTGAAGCAAGGTGATGACTTCCAGATTATGACGAGTAAAAAGTATTCTTCCTTGCATCTTGAATTGGCTGCTCTTACAGGTAATCAGGAGATACAGGTCATCAACCAGGACAATACGGTTCTCAAAAAGCTGAGCATATCGCCGGGCAACGGATTGGTTAGCCTGGATGTGGATGTATCGGGTACTGAAGCTGTTTTTGTTGAGATTGTTTCAGAAGATCCGGGTTCATCGCTATTTGTTCCGTTGACTACATCGTATCTAACCAAATAAAAATGATAAGGGTTTAACGCGAGTTACGCTGATGGCAAAATAAAAAACGATGATCATCTGTGCAATGTCTGGATAGGAATCCAAGACGCATGATAATCATCGTTTTTATTTCGATTCAAGCCGGATTGCATAGCTTCAAGCGAGATTAACGAATGACGGTATCCAGCGGTTTGAGATTAGCTTCAATCTCGGCGCGGCGACCTTCAAGGAATGGTGGCAAAGCAAGCGATTCACCCAGATGCTCCAATTCTTCGTCTGTATCAAATCCCGGACCATCGGTTGCAAGTTCGAACAGAATACCGTTTGCTTCACGGAAGTACAGGGAGCGGAAGTAGAAGCGATCTACAAAACCGGAGTTAGGGAATTGGAAGTTACGAACCCGTTCCACCCATTGTTTCAGTTCTTCTTCGTTATCCACACGGAACGCAACATGGTGTACGCTGCCACGTCCAGGACGCTCTTGAGCAAGGTCATTCCGCTCCTCAACATGCACCTCGGAGCCGCTGCCACCTTCACCGGATTCAAAAACGAGTACATCAGGTTGACCTGGAGTAAAGGCAGGGTAACTTCCTTTAGCTCTGAAACCGAGCAGTTCGGTAAGGACCGAAGAGGTAAGGGAAGCATCTTTTACCGTAAGATGGATAGGGCCAAGACCTATAATGCCATACTCGGCAGGCACAGGGCTCTGATCCCATGGTTTGCCACCAGCGACACCTGTGTTGTTTTCATCCGAGACCAGAATCAGACGTTGTCCTTCAAAGTCTGTGAATGAGAGCGTCGCACGACCACCCCGTTCAACAATTTCTCCATGTGGGACTTCGAATTCGTCAAAACGCTGCTGCCAGTACGTTAGTGCCGCATCACTTGGAACGCGCAGTGACGTTCCAGATATGCTGTTCACACCTTCACGAGTCTGTCCGGCCATCGGAATCTCGAAGAAGGTAAGTTCGGTACCCGGATTGCCTTTCTCATCGCCATAGAAGAGATGGTAAACAGACACGTCGTCCTGGTTGACTGTTTTTTTAATGAGGCGCAGACCCATGATGTTGGTGTAGAAACGATAGTTCTGATCGGCATGTGCGGTTAGAGCTGATACGTGGTGAAGTCCTTTGATTTGCATAATAATTCCTCCTAGATGAAGTGGGATAGTGTAAATGTTCAGTTGAACATTTGTTGAGTGCTGTATTTTTATCATTTCGATTAAGAAAGTTACTAACTTTTCGTTTGTTTTGGTTCTGGATTTATCTTAACATAAAGATATTTAAATTACAATGCTTATTTAGAATTCCAACTGGACAGTAATTTCATTCAATGGCAAAATGAAAAAGTTAACATTAAAGAGAGATAATGTTGGTGAGATCCTTGTAAAGGAGAGAAGAGATGCATGGCGTATCCACCATGGCTGGACCCTTATGATGCAGAGCCGTTTATCCTGTTCTCCACTTCACATATCGTTTCAATTAGCGTAATTACAGCATTGATTGTACTGATGTTTTTGCTTCGACACCATCTTCGATCATGGTCAGAGAGGGCACGCTGCATACTGCGAATTGTTCTGGCTTGTACCATGTTTGCTTGCGAAATCGTGCTGCAACTCTGGTATGTGTATGGAGGGATATGGAGCCTGCAGACGTCACTGCCACTCGAACTATGCAGTCTGTCTCTGCTATTATCGGCATTGTTACTGCTGACACGCAGTCGACTATTGCATTCTGCACTGCTGTTTGCAGGCATTGCTGGAGCCCTTATGGCGATCCTTACTCCTAATCTGGGTTATGGTTATGCACATTTTCGATTCATTCAATTTTTCGTTGCTCATGCCTGTATCATTCTGGCTTTACTCTACATGACCTGGGTGGAACAGCTGCGACCTAGCTGGAGATCTGTAGCAGGTTCAATGATATTTGTGAATGTGGCGGCATTAATCGTATACGTTGTAGATGTCATGCTTGACGCGAATTACATGTTTCTAAGATATAAACCAAGTACACCCTCGGTGCTTGATATGCTAGGTCCGTATCCCATGTATATTCTTGGGGAAGAGATACTTGCGCTAGTCTTGTTCTCGCTAATGTACGTTTTGCTCTTTGCCATTCCAGACTGGTTGAACCATCGTGTGAAAAAAGGTAAAAGCAATGCAGTTTAGCGGTAATCCTTGCATGCGCCCGCCCGTATTATAATTCTCAGCATTTTGCATAATTCTAATCCTACCGCTCACGGGATTTATGCGAAATGCTCTTCACTATATATAAAATATCCCGCAGTAATCTGAACGGATCAGATGCTTACGGGATGTTTGGACGTTGTCCCTGAAAGGGGGCAACTTATATTTATATTTTATCCACGGAGCAGAGATTCCGCACCATCCACATAGATTCGTGTACCTGTAACATGAGAGGCTTCATCGGAAGCGAGGAACAGAACGAGGTTCGCCACTTGCTTCGACGTTCCAGGTTCGCCCTTGAGCGGATGTTCATGACCCTCAGGGAATTCAACAGGAATCTGTACTTCTTTCAGATCATCCGACGGGTAGGTGTTATCATCAATGTTGGTATCGATGGCACCTGGGCAGACGGCATTAACACGAATCTTATAACGAGCCAGCTCGAGTGCAGCCATCTTTGTAAACGCAGTTTGTCCGGCTTTGCTGGAAGCGTATGCAGAGAAACCGATCCCTGAGAAGACCCGGTTACCGTTGATGGAACTGGTAATAATGATGCTGCCGCCATGTTCTTTCAGATGGGGGATGGCATATTTGACGGTTGCAAAGGTTCCGCGCATATTGATCTCCATCGTCTGGTCCCAGTCCTCGATTTCCATCGTTTCGATCGGGGCCATCGTTCCGTTAATGCCGGCATTTGCAAATATGATATCCAGTTTACCCGCTTCAGCCGCAGCCTGATTGATCGCTTTCTGCACATTATCCGGTTTGGAGATATCACATTCGATCACATACGCTTCTCCGCCAGCCTTTTCAATCGTCTGCTTGGTTTCCTCCGCATTTTCGGGTGTACGATCCAGCATGTACACTTTGGCTCCATGCTCGGCGAAACGAATAGCGGTAGCCTGACCAATACCCGATCCACCTCCGGTTACAATCGCCACTTTGCCTTCCAAACGTTGTTCTGTCATCTCTGATCCCTCCGTATGGTATAGATTATCGTTGTACGCTCTACTTTTACATACCCGGCTCAAGACTGGTGAATCATATGTGTCTATATCAAAAAGAACAGGACCGCAATGCGGCCCTGTTCTGTGAGCAGATCAGCTTCATGATCTGTCTGCTGTGAACTTATTTTGGCATGTGAATGGTGGGAAACTCATTCAAGTCATGTCCGAAACTTACTTATGTTTCTTCCAGTCCATTGCACTGTTATTGAGCAAATATTCGAAATCGTTATCCCGGCGTTTCTGCTCCGCTTGGCGAGCTTCTTCTGCCTGTTGACGCTCCTGCTCTTTAAGAGCCGCTTCAGCAGCCTTGGCTTCAACCGCCTGAGCTTTCAGCTTCTCCAGCACATCGCTGCTCAGTAGATCTTTCAGTGTTGTAGGTTTATCCTGTGCTACTGCTTTGGGAGCAGGGGGGCGTTTTTTGGATTTTGCCATAGGAAAATCTCCTTTCCAAACATGAATCAGGTTCCATTTCTCGTACAGTAGTCATAGTATATCAGGTTCCCGTAATGCATTCCATGAAACTGCGGAACAAAAAGCAGGAAAATGAGGGTTGCGTGACGAATGAAATCGGGTATAAAATCATATACTATTACCGATACTGCGACTATTCCCTGGAGAAAGGAGTCGTTGTTCGTGGAAGTAAACCGTGGTTTACTGAAAGGGCTTGCATGGGGTGTTGCCTTTAGCTGCCCGTTATGGATTGCGATTATCGGCTGGTTACGTTTGATGGGATGGATGTATTGAGGATGATGCCGGAAGAGGTCATTTTTTATAAAGTCATATATGTAACCGCTATCATTAAAATCAATAAATGAAGCTCTGCCTTGCGAGATTCGCACAGGACAGAGCTTTTGTTTGTTTAGAGTTCATTAACAAGTCATAACCATGGATTATCATCCGTTTGGCAAGGATGTTAATTAAGGCATTTTTACCGGTTCTGGATATTCCAGACCGTGGGTGTCTACCGTAACCTTTTTCATAACTTGATCCTTAACGGGTTTGTCACCTTCACCTATTTCCTGAGCTGCAATGTTATCCACAGTTTCTATGCCCTCCGTTACTTTACCGAAGGAAGCATAGGCGTTATCCAAATGATCCGCGTCAGCTAACATGATGAAGAACTGAGAACCAGCCGAATCCAAATTATCTCCGCGTGCCATAGAAATGACTCCGCGGGTATGATTCAGGTGATTTTTGTGACCGTTGGATGTAAATTCACCCTTAATGGCATACCCAGGGCCACCTCGACCATTACCGTCTGGATCTCCGCCCTGAATCATGAAACCTGGAATAACACGGTGAAAGATTGTGCCATCATAGAAACCCTGATTCGCTAGTGAAATAAAATTGTTCACCGTATTGGGCGCAATTTCCGGATACAGCTCAATGACGATCTTCTGTCCATCTGCCATTTCAATGGTAGCTACCGGATTGGGACCCGTTGGTTCAACTGGAGCTGGTGTTTCTGTAGCGCCACTCGAAGGGCGTCCACAACCACTAATGACGATAAGCAGCATCGCGATTACCAGCGAGACCACTGTATTTTTTTTCCACTGTAAAGACATGAAAACGTTCCTCCTTGCATCTCTGCATTATATATTTTCTCCAAATCATATTTGGATATTTACCCAACTATCATACCGTTTTTGTGGACAGGATGGCAATGTAATACATGTGTTTGTGGTGAACAAGGGATGGCCTTCGTGGAATGATGGGTGTAAAATAAGGAAAATGCTTCCGCATCGGGACGTACGGGTCTGTTCCGTCCGCTCCAATACACGGCAGTCCCGGCGTCAGAAACGGAAAGGGCGTGCGGGTATATGAACTTCTCGTGGAAGCGCAATCTGGTCATATTGTGGATTGGTGTATTTTTTTGTAGCACCGCGTATTCGATCTCGATTCCATTTCTGCCCCTGTTTCTAAGTACTGACTTGGGGGTTCGTGATCACCTGGAGTTATGGTCAGGACTGGCATTTGGCATTACGTTTCTCGCGAGTGCACTCGTATCTCCGTTCTGGGGATCCCTGGCTGATAAATACGGACGCAAGCCCATGCTGATCCGGTCGGGATACAGCCTTGCCGTCTTGTATTTAATCAATTATTTCGTGCAGGACCCGTATTCGCTGATTGTTGTTCGATTGTTTCAGGGTCTGCTTGCAGGGTTTGTTCCGGCAGCGATTGCTCTGGTAGGTACGAATACACCTGAAGAGAAGACTGGTTATGCCCTTGGTATTATGTCCACTGCAGGAGCCACTGGTGGTATTATCGGACCGTTAATTGGTGGCGTGGTGAGTCATTATTATGGTAACCGGAATGCATTTTTGTTTTCGGCTATTGTTGTGTTAGTCTCAGCAATCATCGCAACCTTCTGGGTAAAAGAAGAGAACTTCAACCGGAACAAAGCTCGTTCCCACGTCATGGATGACATTCGTGAAGCGAGAGCGAATCGTTTGTTTATGACGGTGCTTGGCATGATGGGTATATGTACATTCTCCGTCATGATTCTGGAGCCACTATTGACGGTATATGTGATGGAGATGGGCGTTCAGCCGGATCGTGCCTCACTCAGCTCGGGTATTATTTTCTCAGCGGTGGGGGTAGCAACCGTTATTATGGCGCCGCGGTGGGGCAAGATTGGTTCAAGGATTGGATACGGTAAAGTGTTGATCATTGGACTGGTTGGTGGGGCTGTAGGGAATCTTCTACAGTTCTTTACAACAGGTTATATAGCATTCGGCATTTTACGATTTGTGTATGGGTTATTCTTTGCGGCTGTATTTCCGGCAATTAACGCCATGATTGTGCAGGCTACCGCATCGAGTTTCCGGGGCAGGGCCTTTAGTCTGAATCAATCCGCTGCCCAGATTGGGACGATGGCAGGGCCGATCATTGGTGGTGTACTTGGGGGCTGGCTGCCGATACGCTGGATATTTATTATTAATGGAGTGGCATTGATCATCACTGCGATTGTAGCGAAGTGGTCAGGGTTGGATCACAAACTGCCCGTGGCAAGTAAGGTTCCCGCTAAGCGATGATGCTGGATCACTGAGAGTAAGTGAACTTACAGGTAACAAAAAAGATGACGCTGTGAAATTACAGACGTCATCTTTTTTAAGTCTACTACGGATCTATATAAGTTAGTCATCCGAAGAGGGCTTACGAGAAGCCTTCTCTTTGGGAATGGCATGCTCGACCGCATCACGTTGATCCTCATCCTCAAGTGCTTCGGGGAAGGAGTCCTCAGTGAACAGTCCGAAGTCCGGGTCAATATCTCGTTCGGTCACGAGATTATCCGGTTCATGCACATGCTTTTGGCGATCTTCCTTCATCGTGTATGCACCTCCTAATTCAGGATGTCATAACAGCCGTTAATGGCGTGGTGGAATGTCGTTCTCCGGTTTGGCATCCGCACCAGCACCATTAAGCAGATCGGTACCATGCAGCGCATCCGGATCGGGTGCAGCAGGATCAACCGGACTGTTGGGTTGTAGAAGATCTGCATCCGGTACAGATTCCAGCGGTGTCTCAGCCAAACGTGAATCCAATTCCGGCTCGTCCACAGCAGTTGCGGCTACGGGTGCCGGATCCGTATCTTCCGTTACAATCCGTCTGCCGGAAACTTCATCAAAGGTATCCATATCGCCTTCCGGGACTTCCGTCTCTGGGGGAATATCGCGGGACCTCTGATAACGGTCATAATAGCGGTCGCTCTCTTCGTTACTAATTGGTTTGTCAGACATGAGTAACACTTCCTTTCATTGTCGGTTGTCCAAAACTTCTTACCCCGTAGTTACCCAAAGCGCTAGTGTTGTAATCTTGCACAGGTTATTATCTCCGGGTGTTCACTACGATATGAATGCCTTAGAATTTGGGGAATACATATTTAACCAAGAAGTATAAGAATCCGAAAAAGATAATGATATATGCGGCATATTTAATAAATGTGGAAGCGACCTTACTTGAATCCGATTTATGTTGAACATCCTTGTGTTCCACCTCTACCGTACGATGTGGCTCATTCATTGTAATCATCTCCTTAGCGTGTTTGTTTGCTTTGAGAAACCATTACACCCGGATCAAAGGATTGAATCGCAGCCACCGTTTTTACAGCTTTTCCTGTTTTGCCTATGTTATGATGAAGCTTGAATATGTAAGGGAGGAATTTCATGTGGACTGGTTCACACTGGGCAATATGATCACACGCATCCGTATCGGACAAAAGGCGTCCACACCCGGGTTCTCCCGTACCGTCATCCGTCGTCCGGATGGTTTGTTTTGGGTAGGCGGTATATGGTCCGGGCAAGTTGTACAGTTACGGGATTTCCTTTTTTCCGACATATGGACCATCTATGATGATGAGGAGACAGAGCAGTGGCTTGAATTTCGCAGTCAAGTTGAACAGAAAGAACGGGAAATGATAGTGAACCAGTTCGAAGACTTGCGTGATTAATCGGATAACTTTAACAATAAAATGGAAATAAGACTATAAATCGACTTAAATGTGAAATTTCATTTTATCTCAAGAAGGTGACGTGACAAACGGTGGCGAATGATAAATGAGAGAATCTAAGATAGGGAAAATTGGAACTTTGAGGTGCTGTGAATGAAAAATGTGCCCAAAGCTATCGTCATCTTATGGATGAGTGTATTGATTATTCTAGGCATGCCACATGGGATAGTCTTTGCAACTACAGGAGCGGTTCAGCAACCTGTATCCATTACAGGATGGGAAGTAAAATGGGGGAACGTTGACGATCAAGGGTTCATCAGTGAGGTTAAGGGAGCAGACGAGATATGGGAAAAGCAGAACAGCGATAAGTTAGAGTATAGCAATACGGATCGATCGAATTCTTTATGGACTCGCCTGACCATTCCTGAGTTGAGTGAGGAAAGTTCAGCCATTCGATTTGAGAACATTAAAGGTAATCATATTGTTGTTTATCTGGAAGACCGCAAGGTCTACGAGAACTACCATTACAATTATGATAATAATGCTGTGTTGCTGCCCTTATCCAGCGAAAATTCAGGTGACACGCTCTATGTATGGTCACAAAATGAAAAAGGCCGTCTGGGGATACAAGGTACTGTTCAGGTTGGACCTTATGCCGCGTTACAGGAGAAATATATTCATAACGGACTTATTGATGTGATTTTGGGCGCGACCTTTGTTTTCACAGCGATTACGATGCTGAGTTGTACGTTCTTCCTTGGCAAATTCCATAAGGGATTATGGATCTCGCTATGCATCGTGATGGGTTCCATCGGCACGATGATCATCACGTACTCGCAATTTTTGTATACGTTCTATCAGGTATATGGTGACCTGTATTCTGTAGTTTTTGATCTGGCGATGCTGCTGGGTATGCCAGCGCTATGTTATTTTTTTGAACAGATTATCGGGCCAGGACTGCATGGAATCTTCACCAAACTGCGAAAAATACTATTCATATATTCAGTTATCGCTGTGTTCTCACTATTTATCTATGTTACTTCAGGTGGGCAATGGGAGATCCTCTACAATCTGCTCGTACAACGTGTGGTTGGCATTGTGCTGGTCATTCTGCTGACAATCCTGTTGGTTGGTACCATCGCCAAAGCGCTGCAACGAAATCGGGAAGCTATGCTGCTTGCGACGGGATTCGGTACATTTGCCTTGATCAGTGTGGCTGAACTGTTGTGGTATTATCAGCGGAGTGGGACGTATCATCTGTTATGGTGGAAATGGTCCATGGTTGCATTTGTGATCTCGTTGATTGCCATTCTCGGAAGTCGTTTTGCCGAAAAACATACTAAAGTTCTAGAATATTCCAAGGAACTGGAGCTGTTCAACAATGAGTTGCAGCGATCTGAAAAGATGGAGATTATTAGTGAATTGGCCGCTTCCGTTGCCCATGAAGTTCGTAATCCACTTCAGGTGACAAGAGGGTTCCTGCAACTTATGACGGAACAGGAAGACAACAAAAATAAGGGGTATGTGCGAATTGCACTGGAAGAACTTGATCGGGCATCGGGCATCATAACGGATTTTCTTACCTTTGCAAAACCTGAGTTTGACCATATTATCTCGCTCAATATCTCGGATGAATTCAATCATATTGAAGGCATTCTTGTACCGATGGCTAATCTGGAAGGTGGTAAAATCACCACCGACATTCCGCCAGATCTATATATTCGAGGTAATTCCTCGAAGTTCAAGCAGGCTTTTATCAATATTATCAAGAACAGTATTGAAGCTTTGCAGGGACAAGGCCAGATTGATATCTGGGCGTACAAGCAGGATGGAATGATTAAGGTGCATGTCAGGGATAACGGAGAAGGGATGGACGAGGAAGCACTCTCCCGGTTGGGCGAGCCTTATTTCTCCAATAAAATCAAAGGCACAGGCCTGGGCATGATGGTGACATTCCGAATTGTTGAAGCGATGCAAGGACAGATCAGCTTTACAAGCACCAAAGGGGTAGGAACAGAAGCGGTTGTATCTTTTGCCGAGTTCGTCGAATGACGAACTCACAGAAGGATACAGCGGCTTTTTTTGTTCCTACCCCTGATTTCTTACACTACAAGATTAGCTCACCCGAATTAACTTCTCCAAGGTCCGCAATTCACATCATAATTTACTTTGGAAGGATTGGGAGGTATGACAAGCACATAGTCATTTTGCTGCTCCTCAACAGTACGTACCTGAATGTGCTCCGGAATTACGATGCCGAACGCTTCACGAAGCGCCTGCTTCGGATTGGAATGCAATTGTTGTCTGAAGTGCTCGTCAGTCCAAGCCTTTTCAATAATATCCTCATGCAACGTTTTCTCTGATACCATCATCGTCAACATTCCCTTCATATTTAAAATTAAACTGAATCAGCTTAGTCCTTATGCTCAGAATCCCAACTGTTGCTCGCTAATCCAGTGATGAAACCCGCCTTGGAGAAGCTGTTTCTTCCGTTGTGTAATGTCCTGAACAGCTTGTACTAAAATGCTGCATAAATAAGAATTAAACGCTTCGAGATGCGATATTCCTAAGTTAGACGATGTTAGTGTACGATTATAGTGATAAGCAATGTCTACGTAAGAGTTCATGAGTTGTGTATTGTATACATTGTCATGTATACGTTCGCTTAGAGGATGAACTGGATAGTTGTGATTCAGTGCTGCGGATATGTGGGAGAGGTAGCTGTTGTAGTTTCCATGCACAGCATCTTGTTGCGTGTCTGTGAAGTCATCGGTCATCTGGAGGGTCATGAGTGTGATGTTGATGGCAGAACACACCGGGATGATCCGGTCGGACTGATTCAGCAGAAGCAGTGCACCAGTAGCTCCAATGAGCAGAGGGGCAGCCTTTTGTGCAATCAACAAGGGATTCTGTTGGAAATAATCAATGGAATGCTCACCCGTAACACTCACGGCCCAATCCACTACATATTGTCTGAAATAGACCCAGAACGTGGAGGAAGGATTGAATAATACTGAGTAAAGTTGAAGTGCATCCATGTAATATAAATTACCCAGGGATAACTTCAATGTGGCATTCTCCGGTTGTTCATCCATCACGTCGTCCTGATTCAGAAAATATAACATATGGATGAGACAGGCTGTACTTAATTGGTGTGCTTTCTCTGGGGGTAGTTTATCTGAGTGTTGCATCCAAAGTGGAATGATGTACCCGATGTAGCTGTGTCCCGAATCTCGTAACAGCGGATTAACCGAACGAAGCTGCTCTAATGCATGTCCTGACAAGGGTTCGGGATATTCCCGTACGAGTTGTTCCGCTGAAGCAAACACGACCTCCAGATCGGATCTAAACGGATCTAACCAATCTTTCCGCACTGTTACATCTCGTCCTTCCTGCGATAAGGTGGTCCAGGACTGTTCGACTAGATCATGAAGTTACATTCATTATAGCGGAAATAAAATGAAAAAAATAGGATTTTTTGTGATCAATTGTGAGAAAAATGATGACTTTTTGTATTTTATGGCATAAAAAAGTGGATTTTAGGCTCAAACTAGGAAGGCACAGGATTTCGACATCGGAAAGGCGGCAGAAAAATGAATTTGAAATGGAAAACATGGATGGCAGCCGGATTGGCAGCCGTAGTTATAACAGCAGCAACAGGACATGTAGCATTCGCTGATTCAACCGTTCGGGCTGAGGAACATGGCAATGCGTCAAAAGTTTCTTCCTCCGGCAAACCAGCGAAGCCATGCATGCAGGCAGGACACGGTCTGTTCATGATTGGTGAGACGGCAGACTTACTTGGGATTGGACTTCGGGATCTGAAAGAACAGATGGAACTTGGCAAGACGTTGTCCCAGATTGCGAAAGAGCGTAAGGGACTTAGTGAGGAGCAGTTATTACAGAAGTTGAAGCCTACACTTGCACAGCGTCTGGATCAAGCTGTAGATGAAGGGTGCCTCACCAAGGAACAAGCTGCAGCCACGAAGGCGGACATGGATACCAAGTTGAAAAAGGTCATTAATACCCCCCTGCGTGATTTGCGGCGTGAATTTGCCCACCATGGCAAACGTTCCATGGTGGATAAGGGCGAAATTGCCCGGTTTATTGGAGTCACGCCTGCTCAATTGCACGAGCAGCTTCAGGGAGGGAAATCTCTGGCTGAGATTGCTCAGGCAAAAGGCATTAGCGAAACGCAGCTGGTGGACAAGCTGAAGGAACAATTAACGGGTGATCTGAAGAGATTTGTGAATCAGAAGGGCAACGTACATCCAGCCCCGGGTCCCCAGGAACCTGTTCCTGGACGATCAACTTCGAGTGAAGTGAAATAAAGAAGAGCGTCTCCATAAGGGGACGCTCTTCTTGCTTCATAATGTCTCACGCGTTCCCCGACTGTGGGCGGGAATAGGTGAGGGGCTTGGCTGGGGTGAGTTTCTCTTATCCGCATTAACAGAAGAATTAGGTATAGAACGTGGTTTGCGTATTAACCCTACGGTGAAACGTGAGCCAGGAAGCTTGGATAATGCCCAACTGATTGCAAGAGCAATACCAACCGTTACAAGGAACGATAGCAACGTTACAGGCAGATGCCATCCACTGAGTTGAAGCGGTCTGGTTACATAAGCGATCGCGTAGATCACCAGTGCATGAACCAGATATCCACCAAATGAATAGCGGCCAATCCAGGATAACAGGCGCTGAAACCGTGTATCTTTGCCCCGCATCAGTACAAGGAAACCATACATCATAAACATCTGAGCCATAATGATCAGGAATGTGGTTGGTTTCAGATAGGTGGAGATATTCAGATTAACAACATCCCCGGACCCACGCAGCACATCGTAACCAAGCCATATATACATCCCTATAAACAGACAGATCGTCCATGGCAGCACCTTCGTGGTCCAACTCCTCCAGCTATCCACTGACCAGGCACATACGGCACCCAGTAAAAAGTAGAACCAGTACATCACCCATGAATAGGAGCGATATTGCAGTAACGTTGACCAAGGCTCAGACATGGATTCTGTCCAGCCCCCCATATTATAGTAGGACCATTTCATAAGCAGGCCGTAGAATGCAGCTGCCAAGACAATGAGTGCCACAATGATTTGCATGGGCGTGAAACGTGAGGCGTTCTGGATACGTATCTGGATGGCTTTTGCTCCTGTCCAGAATAGGGGAAACAGAATATAGAACTGAAACACCATAATGACAAACCAGAGATGATATCCCGTCTGCGGGACAAACAGTTCACGAATCAGACTGCGAAAATCCGGTATGCCTGCAAGCCAGAACGCGGGGGTGAAGATACGGACAGACAGCCAGTAGATCAGTGTCCATACGACAAACGGCATATAGATATCGCCAAATCGCTTTCGAATGAAGCGAGGATATTCCGGTTTGGTGTTACGATGATGGTAAAACAACATTACACCCGATAGAAATACAAACGTTGGCGTACCAAATCGGGTCAGATGATAAATCATGGTCAGCATAATGGAATCCGGTTGTTCAATATCAGCGCGATAGATATACTCAGCGATACTATGCTGCATGACGATTGCCAGAAAGGCAATGCCCCGCAGTTCGGTCCATTCTGCTATTCGCGGTTTTTTCACACGTAATCCTCCCTCCAGGAACCGGAGTTCATCATATAAGGGTACCCGTTAAACATTAAGGCTGCATTAAATGGAGAAAATAGGTACAAAAAAAGACGGCCGAAACCGTCTTTTCTGTGGGCATAAAACTGAAATATACGTGTTTAATAATCGCTTTATTTTCAACTCTGTTATTCTTAGTTCTGTTCCTCTGATGATGGAGTCTCTGAGGACTCGGCATCTTCTTCAAACAGTTTCTGAATGTAGGACTGGAGTTTGGTCACATCAACACCCAGTACCTGAGCTGAGCCGACCAGTTCATTGGTGAGTAGTTTGTTCGGTGGAATCTGCTGCTGATCGATATCGTTCACATGGATATCGAAGCCAAGTGATGCGAGTTTTAACATCTGGGTTGGACTGAGGTCTGTCTCAATATAAGGAGCGATGGCTTCCAGGATATCCGGGATTTTGAAGAGCGACGTAGTGCTCTGCATTTTCTTGGCCAGCTCGGTCATAAAGATCCGCTGCCGTTCGGTACGGGTAAAATCCGAGGTGGCATCATGCCGGAACCGAACATATTGCAGGGCGGTTTTGCCGTCCATAAGCTGCAACCCTTTTTTCAAGTCAATGTCGTACATATGTTTATCTGCTTTACTGGTGTAATACATGTCTTTCTCCACGTCAATCTCAATACCGCCTACCGCATCAACGAGTGCCATGAAACCTGTAAAGTCTGTGTAGACATAATGCTGAATGGGAATACCGAGCAGATCACTGACGGTTTGTTTGGTCAGCTCCGCACCCCCGTAGGAAAAGGCTGCATTAAGTCTGCTTTTGTCATGCCCTGGAATGGCTACATAGGTATCTCGCAGTACAGAGAATAGATGGGCTTTCTTGGTGACTGGATCAATGGATGCCACCATGACAGAGTCCGAACGCCCTGCATCGTCGCCTCTTGAGTCTCCACCAAGGAGCAGAATGTTCACCCGTTCCTGGCCCTCCCATCTGGGAATCGTTGTAGATGGTGTGTCTGAATCGCTGTCTGTGCCGGAAGAGGACGAGTTGGATGAAGTCCCGGAAGCAGTGGAGATGCTATTGGCAAAATGAACAATCGAATATCCGTAATATACAACGACACCTGTAATCGCAAGTGCCAGGGTCAGGGCTGTACCCCATAACCATTTTTTAAGCATAATCTTCACCTTTCTATGATTGAACTGATATGTAACCCAAACTAGTTTAACAAAAAGAAAGCAAAATGTCCTCTTTGATTTCGTAACTTCGGTCAATGTGAGGATTATTTGACAAATAGTTAGTGTATATTTATTATGTAAAAAATAATCTTGTTTTGTGTAATGGGGGTATTAAAAGCCAGTTATGAATCAATCACTATTTAATTGGATTAATCAGTTTGCAGACCAAATACCGTTTCTGGACTGGTTTATGATCACATCATCCGAGTATGCGGTTTGGGTCATGATCGCACTGCTCGTTATCGTATGGTTTCTCGGCGATCCATCGAAACAACGAATTGTTTTTTATGCCTGTGTGGCTTCCATTGTAGCGCTAGTTCTGGCCAAGTGGGGGATATCACCAGCGGTCGGTCATCCAAGACCTTTTGTGGAAGGGACTGTGCATCAGCTGGTATCCCATGTACCTGATCCTTCTTTTCCAAGTAAACATGCTTCCTTTGTATTTGCTCTAGCGGCTGCTTCATTCTTTATTGGACGTCGCTTCGGGTCATGGATGTTGTTACTCGCTGTGTTGACAGGGGTGTCTCGTGTATATGTTGGTGTGCATTATCCAGGAGATATTCTGGGAGGATTCATTCTCGGAAGTCTGCTTAGTGTGGTTCTGATTACAACCCGCAATTATACCAAGTCGATTCCCGACTTTTTCATTAACATACACCGACGTGTTTTTCGTTAGCGATTGAAAGCAATGTCTAGTGAAGTTTTGGTAGTTTAGTTTATTGAAAGAAGTCTCTTATCTCTGGTTCTGCCAAAGATGGGAGGCTTCTTTTGTGTTATGTTCGAAGTTAAATGAAATTTAGAGAAATTGAATTCTGACATCTACAATTCATGGCGATAGGTGACGATATACTATAAATATGTATTATTTGAGGAGTGGGACACATGGAAGATACGCGGGGGAATATGTTGGGGAAATTGAAGTTAACGATTCGAGGCAAGCTACTGACTGGTTTTCTGATAGTCGTGGCTCTGTTGATTATTGTAAGCGGCTATGCACTAGTACAGATCCATGATATGTCTAATAAAGCGGCTGCTGTGGATAAGACCTGGATGCCGAGTGTAAGCCTCCTGGGCTTGATGAATGGTGATATCTCAGACGTAGAGCGGTTGGCGTTGGCGATTATCGTTGAACAAGACGAAGAAGAAAATATTAAGGTGAATGAAGCGTTAAAGTTGCTCCTCACGAAGATTGAGGATGAGCGTAAACAGTTGCTTACATACATTGAGAGCAATGATGAAGCGATGAAGCTCTACAATGATTTCAGTACGAATTATGATGCTTATGTGGAGAAAATGCCAGCATTCATAGAATTCGGTATTGCAAATAACTATGAAGAAGCAAGTAGACTGCACACTGAAGCCTATCCAATGTGGTACACAGCAAACGACTCTATCACCAAGTTAATCACTTTAGGCAATGAAGGATCGGATGCAGCAACGAATGAGTCTGTTGTGATGGCAGAGAATACATTTAATGTGATTTTGGCAGTGACGATTTTTGCATTCCTGGTAGCTGTATTTATTGCCTTCTTCATTGCAAGCATCATTTCACGTCCAATCAAAAAGATGAATGAAGCGGCCATGGCTATTGCCAATGGTGATCTGACGGGTAAGACGATTGTGCTCAAGAACAAAGACGAATTGGGAACGCTCGCGGCTTCCTTCAATACCATGAGTGGCAATTTGCGCTCCATGATTGAATCAGTATCGATGACTTCCGAACAGGTAGCCGCTTCATCGGAGGAGCTTCTTGCAAGTGCAGAGCAGAATACCCAAGCCTCGGAACAGATTTCCCAAACGGTCGAGGAACTGGCTGTAGGTACGTCTGATCAAGTTGATATTGTGAAGCGCTCTTCACAGGCGATGAATGAGATGGCTCTCGGATCAGAGCAGATTGCCGAGCTTGCTCAGAGTGTATCCGTATCTGCTGTAGATGCGGCGAATCAATCTTCCGAAGGAAATATGATTATTCAGCAAGCGGTTGAACAGATGGGTTCTGTTCGAAATTCCATTGCTTCGCTTACAGAATTGGTTACAGGGCTGGGGGAACGTTCAGCAGAGATTGGAACCATTACCGAGGTAATCAATAACATTGCCCGGCAGACCAATCTGCTTGCACTGAATGCAGCCATTGAAGCCGCACGAGCAGGAGAGCATGGACGTGGTTTCGCCGTAGTTGCGGGAGAAGTGCGGAAGCTCGCTGAGGAATCTTCTACATCTGCGCAACGAATTACGGATCTCGTTCAATTGATTCAGAAAGATACGGATCATGCTGTTCAGGCAGTCAAAGTGAACAGCAGTGAGACAGAAGCAGGAATCGAGATGGTTACTGCGGCAGGACAAGCGTTTGAGCAGATCTCGGATGCGGTCAACAAAGTTGCGGGTGAAATCCAGGAAGTGTCTGCAGGTTCAGAGGAAATGTCGGCGAGTACAACTGAGGTTGTAGGATATGTAAGTCAAATTTCCAACATTGCTGGAGAGGCAGCGGGCGGGGTTCATAATGTATCTGCCGCAACTCAGCAGCAGTTGGCTTCGATGGAAGAGATTGCTTCATCCGCAGGTTCATTATCCAAAATGGCCGAAGAACTGCAGGAGCAGATTAACAAGTTCAAAGTGTAACTAATGAGATGTTCTGACACCTAAGGTGTACAGAAACATACAGATGAGATGGTCAGAATACCATTCAATTTGTGGTTTTGATTACAGCAAGGGTGAGAAGCTGTTTCTCTAACGCGTATGTGCGTTAGAGAAACAGCTTTTTTTGTCGCATGACGCAGAGCAGGTCACAACAATGTTATTGCAGAAGTCACCAACGCTTATATAGCTAGTGAAACAAACGGCTATAATGGTAATTAATGGTGGAACTTACACTGAAATACACCATGGGGAGGAGCGATATAAACTTGCAGTCCAGAGTAATGCATACGGAATATTGATGAAGAGGAGATGAATAGTTGAACATGAAGGGGAGCTGGTGGAGACGAGTCGCTATGATCGCGTTATCGGCAGGACTACTGGCAGGGAGTTTATCGATGGGCACAGGAATTCGTAAGGCGGATGCGGCCGCCGGAAATCAGAACTATGCTGAAGCACTGCAAAAGGCCATTTACTTCTATGAAGCACAGCGTTCGGGACCGTTGCCAGCCAGTAATCGGGTCGAATGGCGTGGTAATTCGGGCATGCAGGATGGGGCTGATGTAGGCGTTGATCTGACCGGAGGATGGTATGATGCCGGAGATCATGTGAAGTTTGGTTTTCCGATGGCTGCTTCCGCAACGATGCTCGCCTGGTCTGTCGTGGAATACAGTGACGGATATGAACAGGCCGGACAACTGGAGGAGATCAAGGATAATATCCGATGGGCGACCGACTATTTTATGAAAGCGCATACGAAACCAAATGAATTATGGGGACAAGTGGGGGCAGGTAATACCGACCATGCCTGGTGGGGACCCGCAGAAGTCATGCAGATGAACCGTCCTTCATTCAAGATCGATGCTTCATGCCCGGGCAGTGATCTGGCGGCAGAAACGGCTGCCGCACTGGCAGCGTCATCGATTGTATTTGCAGATGATGATCCGGCATATTCGGCCAGACTGCTCCAACATGCGAAAGAGCTGTACAACTTCGCAGATACATATCGGGGGGAATACACCGATTGTATCACTGATGCCGCAACGTTTTATAATTCGTGGACAGGATACGAAGACGAGCTGGCATGGGGCGGAGCATGGCTTTATTTAGCTACTAATGATAGCGCTTACTTGTCCAAAGCCATTGCAGCTACGGACCGGTGGTCTTCTAGCGGAGGCTCAGCCAATTGGCCGTATACCTGGACACAAGGTTGGGACAGTAAACATTATGGTGCCCAGATCCTGCTTGCCCGTATTACGTCCAGTTTGAACATGCCGGAGGCGACGAGATTTATTCAGTCGACTGAGCGCAATCTGGATTATTGGACGGTTGGAGTCAATGGGACACGAGTTAAGTATACGCCAGGAGGTCTGGCGTGGCTGGATCAGTGGGGCTCGCTCCGATATGCAGCGAATGCATCCTTTATTTCTTTTGTATACTCCGACTGGGTCAGTGATCCTGTGAAAAAGTCAAGATATCAGGATTTTGCTGTCTCACAGATGAATTATATTCTGGGCGATAATCCGCGTCAGAGCAGTTATGTGGTCGGATATGGGCAAAATGCACCTCAACATCCGCATCATCGGACCGCTCACGGTTCATGGCTGAATAACGAAGATATCCCGGCTAACCATCGCCACATTCTGTATGGTGCCATGGTCGGTGGCCCGGATGCATCGGATGGATATACCGATGATATCGGGGATTACGTGAGTAATGAGGTCGCAACCGATTACAATGCTGGTTTTACCGGCGCACTGGCAAAGATGAATTTGCTATTTGGTCAGAATCATCAGCCCCTTGCGAACTTTCCTGCACCTGAGGTGAAGGGAGATGAGTTCTTTGTGGAGGCTGCGATCAAATCATCAGGTGCCAATTATACGGAAATCAGAGCACAGCTTAATAATCGTTCTGCTTGGCCTGCCCGAATGGGAGATCAACTGTCTTTTAAGTATTTCCTGGATTTGAGTGAAGTGTATGCTGCCGGACGTAGCGTATCGGACGTCCAAGTGACAACCTCCTATACGGAGGGGGCGACGGTATCCCAACCCGTTGTGGTGAATGCAGCCCAGCATATCTATGCCATTACGGCGAACTTCGGTAATACCAAGATCTATCCAGGTGGGGAAGGAAATTATCGTAAAGAAGTACAGTTCCGCATTACAGGCCCACAGGGTGCATGGAATGCCAGCAATGATCATTCGTTCCAGACGCTGACCACAGGTACTCCTGTGAAGAGCATATACCTTCCAGTCTATGATGCAGGGGTGAAGGTGTATGGACAGGAGCCTGGTGTTACACCAGTCACGGTTCCAGGCGCACCTGCTGGCGTGCAGGCTGTAGGGGGAAGCAGTCAGGTTAACCTGACCTGGGCCGCTGTATCCGGGGCCGAATCGTATACGGTGAAGCGTTCCGAAGTGAGTGGAGGACCATATACAACTGTTGCAACAGGTGTTAATGGATTGACCTACATGAACACGGGACTGACCAACGGGACGACTTATTATTATGTAGTGACTGCTGTGAATTCAGCAGGGGAATCATCGGGTTCTGTGCAGGTGTCGGCTACCCCGCAAGCAGCTTCGACGGTGCCGGGAGCACTGACTTTAAGTGGGACAGCTGGTAATGCGCAGTCGGTCCTGTCTTGGACAGCAGCCTCGGGCGCTACTAGCTATAAGGTACAACGTTCGGTGGCAGGTGGGACATATGCAGATGTGGCAACCGGATTGTCCGTGTTGACTTACACCGATACAACAGCGCTGAATGGCACCACGTACAATTACCGGATTGCAGCCGTGAATGCGAACGGACAGACACTGTCCAATGTCCTGGCACTGACGCCTTCTGCACCTCCGGTGACGACCGGTACACTCGAAGTGCAGTACCGCAGCGGAGGGTCCGGGAATTCAAGTAATGCGGTGACTCCGCAGTTCAACGTGAAGAATACCGGAACACAGGCGATTGATCTCAGTACCGTGAAGATCCGATATTATTTCACCAAGGATGGTGCGGATCAAATGACCTTCTGGTGTGATTATGCCGAGATGGGAACGGCCAATGTTGAAGGTACATTTGTCGCAGTGAATCCGGAGAAGGGTACCGCAGATACGTATCTGGAGATTAGCTTCAAGTCGGGAGCAGGCAGTTTGGTCGCTGGAGCAGAGACCGGCGTGATTCAAGCACGCTTTTCCAAAAATAACTGGAGCAATTTCGATCAAAGTAATGATTATTCCTATGATGCTTCCAAGACGGCTTTTGCCGTATGGAACAAGGTAACCGGGTATCAGGGAAACACCAAAGTATGGGGCTTGGAGCCGTAACTGGCTGAATGTCAGAAGACGAAGAGCAGCATGGGCAGACCAACAACACTTATATTCAATTTCCACTATTCCAGGGAGGTATATATTAATGTTGAAATCAGCTGCGAAAAAAAGTTTAACAGCCATGCTGGCGGGAACCGTCATGTTGACCGGATACACCGGACTCTGGGCAGGGCCGCAAACAGCACATGCCGCAGATCAGGCCATCGAGATTCAGGCAGACAGCATTAATGAAGCCCGGTTTTTGCAATTGTATGATCAGTTGAAAGATCCTGCGAACGGATATTTTTCGCCAGAGGGTCTACCGTATCATTCCATTGAGACGCTGTTGAGTGAGGCCCCGGATTATGGTCATATGACGACGTCAGAGGCATACAGTTACTGGCTGTGGTTGGAAACCATGTATGGCCACTACACGGGAGATTGGTCCCAATTGGAAGCAGCTTGGGACAGTATGGAGAAATACATTATCCCGGTCAACGAAGGTGACGGCAAGGAAGAGCAGCCTACGATGAGCTCATATAACCCAAACAGCCCTGCTACGTATGCAGCGGAAAAACCTTTCCCTGATCAATATCCATCGCAACTTAATGGTCAATATGCAGCGGGTAAAGACCCGATTGATGCCGAACTTAAGGCGACCTATGGTGACAATCAGACCTATCTCATGCACTGGCTGGTCGACGTGGATGACTGGTATGGATATGGAAACCTGTTGAATCCATCACATACGGCTACCTATGTGAACACGTTCCAGCGTGGGGAGCAGGAGTCTGTGTGGGAAGCCATTCCGCATCCATCCCAGGATGATAAATCTTTTGGTAAGGCAAATGAAGGTTTCATGAGCTTGTTCACAAAGGAAACTCAGGTACCGTCAGCGCAATGGCGTTACACTAACGCAACGGATGCCGATGCGCGTGCTGTACAGGTGCTGTATTGGGCGAAGGAGATGGGATACAACAATCCGGAATATCTGGATAAAGCGAAGAAGATGGGGGACTATCTGCGCTATGGTATGTATGATAAATACTTCCAAAAAATTGGGAGTGCAAAGAGCGGTACACCAACTCCGGGTACAGGCAAGGATTCCAACATGTATCTCATGGCTTGGTATACGTCTTGGGGCGGTGGCTTGGGTCAAGGTGGGGATTGGGCTTGGCGCATTGGAGCGAGCCATACCCATCAGGCTTATCAAAACCCGGTTGCAGCGTATGCTTTGTCTGATCCGGCAGGCGGCCTGATTCCGAAATCAGCAACAGCGAAGGCAGATTGGAATGCTACGCTGAAACGTCAGTTGGAATTCTACACTTGGCTACAATCCCATGAAGGAGCTATCGGCGGGGGAGCAACGAACAGTCTGGATGGTTCATACAAAGCCTATCCGGCAGGCGTAAGTACATTCTACGACATGGCTTATCAGGAGGCACCTGTATATCGTGATCCGGATTCCAACACCTGGTTTGGATTCCAGGCATGGCCGCTGGAGCGTGTAGCCGAGATGTACTATATTCTTGCGGAGAGCGGTGATTTGACCTCTGAGAACTTCCAGATGGCCAAAAAGGTAATCACGAAGTGGATCGACTGGAGTAAGGATTATGTATTTGTGGGTGAGCGTCCGGTGACGGATGCGCAAGGCTATTATCTGAATGCGGCTGGACAGCGCATTTTGGGTGGAACTAATGTTCAGGTAGCAACAACGCAGGCTCCGGGAGAGTTCTGGATTCCGGGTGGTCAGGAATGGCAGGGTCAACCTGACAAATGGAACGGATTCAGTTCGTTTACGGAAAATCCGAACTTCCGTGTAACGACCAAAGATCCAGTGCAGGACACAGGAGTTCTGGGAAGTTACGTTAAAGCTCTGACCTTCTTCGCAGCGGGAACACAGGCAGAGAACGGCACACTTAGCGCGGAAGGCCAAGAAGCCAAGGATTTGGCCGAGGCTCTGCTGGATACAGCTTGGGATTACAATGATGGTGTGGGGATTGTTACGGAAGAAGAACGTAAAGACTACTTCCGCTTCTTTGCCAAAGAGATCTATATCCCGGCGAACTGGTCTGGAACCTTTGGTCAAGGCAATACGATTCCAGGTACAGCAGGTGTACCTTCCGATCCGGCGAAAGGTGGCAATGGCGTATACATTGGATACTCCGATCTGCGTCCGGCCATCAAGCAAGATCCGGCATGGGCTTACCTGGATAATCTGTACAAAACGTCATATAATCCGACAACGAAGCAGTGGGAAAACGGTGCACCAACCTTTACGTATCACCGCTTCTGGTCACAGGTGGATATGGCTACAGCGTATGGGGAGTATGATCGTCTCCTCGGAGATTCCGATAGTCCGGAAGTGGAAGTACCCGCTGCTCCTGCTGGCGTAACAGCAACTGGAGGAAGTGAGCAAGTGGTTCTGAATTGGAACGCAGCCGCTGGTGCAGCCTCGTATACCGTGAAGCGTGCAGAGGTGAATGGTGGTCCTTATACGTCTGTAGCGACAGGGATCACAGGATCGACATTCACGGATACAGGCTTGGCCAACGGTACAACGTATTATTATGTCATCACTGCGGTGAATGCCGTAGGTGAGTCTGCACCGTCGACACAGGCATCTGCAACACCACTCGCAGGTACTGTTGTGCCAGGCGTATTCAACCTTACTGGAACGGCTGGCGATGCCCAGGCGGTACTGACATGGACTGCATCAACTGGAGCATCAAGTTATAAGGTACAACGTTCGGTAGGCACCGGGGCATATGCTGATCTGGCAACAGGTTTGACCGCACTGACGTATACCGACGCTACTGCGGTGAATGGTACGGCTTATAATTATAGAGTCGTAGCCATTAATACGAGTGGTCAGACGAATTCAAATGTATTGGTGTTGACCCCATTGGCACCTCCAGTTACTACGGGAACGCTTGAAGTACAATACCGTAATGGTAGTTCAGGAACTTCGGTCAATGCGATTACTCCACAATTTAATGTGAAGAATACAGGTACAACTGCTGTCGACTTGAGCAAAGTGAAGGTCCGGTATTATTTCACCAAGGATAGTGCCGCTGATCTGAGTTTCTGGTGTGATTATGCACAGATTGGCAGCGGTAACGTGGAAGGGCATTTTGTTTCGATAGATCCGGCCAAGGGCACGGCAGATACGTATCTGGAGATTGAATTCAAAGCAGGTGCCGGGAGTTTGGCCGCAGGTGCCGAAACCGGAATCATCCAGGGACGTTTCTCGAAAAACAACTGGACGAATTTTGATCAAACGAATGATTATTCCTTTGATTCCACCCAAACGGCCTTCAGTGCCTGGACAAAAGTGACAGCTTATCAGGATGGCGCCAAGGTATGGGGAATTGAACCTTAAATGAGTTGATCGACCAGTTGTAGAGTGATGTTACTCATCATATAGGTTAAGCCAGGGAGAAATCCCTGGCTTTTCTTTTTTTTATGGAAAAGCAAAAATGAAATACGAAATAATCAAACGGACACTGCTAATAAATCGATCTGTATCCAGGTTGGAGGCAGAAATGTGAATACGGGGAACAGTATATAGAAATTGAACCATAGTAATGTTTACCATATTTGCGATTTTAAACATTAAAATCTAGTTCGTATGGCGCATGTCCTGGATGAGAATTGACCTAACTCTTGTATCGTGGAAAAATGAAGCATATCAAATAGTTACAATAATTTAACCTTTGTAAAAGAAGGAATCAGCAGTGCTTTTTGCCAATAGATGATGGACAGACCCTGATACTTAGTGCTCAAGTGCGCCTGCATCAATACAGGACTTTCGACTGATGAACGTTATGGATAGCCCGTTTACAATGGGGCAAGCCCGGGAGAACCAAGCCAGGTTAAAATTCTGTAACATCAGGGGGAACTCGACATCATGAACTGGAAGAAAACGATTATTACGGCAAGTGTCACAGCATCGATGCTGATGGGAAGTCTGACAACAGGAGCACTAACGGCACAGGTATCGGCAGCTGCTGTTGACAATTCACAAGTAAAAGTAATTTGGGGCGTAAACCTACGCACAACACCTTCTTCTTCTGCAAAGATTGTTCGCTTGGTCGCTAAAGGGGAAACGGTAACGGTGCTTCAGCAATCCGGTTCGAATTGGTATAAGATTAAGGATTCTGCTAATCGGACAGGCTACATATCTTCTTCATCCAAATACACACAAGCGATTAGTGGCGGCACAAGCGGATCTGGTTCGAATAGTGGTACATCGGTGACCGGCAATGCGTCTGTAGAAAAAGTGATTGCGGCGGGAATGAAATATTTGGGAACACCGTATGAATTCGGAGCGAGTCGTAACAGCACAGCTACATTTGACTGTTCCAGCTTTGTACGTCAGGCTTTTATCGATGCACTTGGCATCAAGCTTCCAGCTGATTCTCGTAAACAGGGAGCCTATGTGAAAGCTAAGGGTGCGGTTCAGACCAACTGGAAAAACCTGAAACGTGGTGATCTGATGTATTTCATGTCGTACAAAGGCAGCTCTGCGTCATCGTATTCGGGTGTGAATAAATCTACTGCAACGATTACTCATACAGGGATTTACCTGGGCGACGGCAAGGTATTACATACGTATTCCAACGCTGGCGGTGGTGTAACAACTAGTGATATCTCCGGCAAACACTGGGAGTATCGCTTCCTGTTTGGTGGCAGTGCGCTGTAGGCTAGAACAAGACCTTCATATATAATCCGAGCATGTTCATATGCATACAAAACACCTTCCATTCTGCCTTTGACAGGCGAGTGGGAGGTGTTTTGGTGTTAATTATTATTTTGAAAAACTCAATCGTGATAATACAGTCGGAACAGGATATCCTGGTTGTAGTTACCGAATCCCTCACCATATAAGGTAAGCCCGCCTACATGCTGAGCATCTTCTTCCACCGAAAGACGAAGGGTCCACTGGTTGCGTTCGACCGGAATATCTGCAAGTGTAATGTCGGATAGATGTTGTCCATCAATAAACGTACCCTCATTGGTAATTCGCAGTACCTTGAGCATGCCGTACTGATTGACACTGTCACTCCACCATTCCGGGGTGAACATGCCACGTCCGTTGCCTGAATCTCCAGGGCTTGTCCATTCCCCTAATCGGATGCCATTCAGCATGAATGTAATATCCGAGGGCCAATTTGGATTCACCGAAGGTGCTTCTGACCCGATCTCAAGGGACAATTCAATGGCATTGATCTGCTGTCCGGATAAGATATAGTTTGGAATTTTGTACTCCACAAATCCACGGCCAAACCATAGAATATGGGCATGCATCCGCTCGGGGTCGAGAAAATAACGAGGGTCATCATACTGACCGATAACATGATTGGACGTAGCCAGACCACATGTCGGATAGACGTCAAAGTGAGTATAGTGGCCCACAGGGACGGAAACCTCGTGCAGCTTGCGGGCTGTCCCGCTTTCCTGTGGCATGGAGATGCCAATCCAGTCTACAGCAAGGCTGTTCATTTTATGTGTGCCGCCGTCTTTACGTATCATTTTGGACTGAATAATGCCCACATCCTGAAGTTTGCGGACATGCATGGTCACGATGGCACTACTCAGACCCAGTGAAGCAGCAAGGTCCTTCACATTCATCGGAGTCTCTGCAACAAGGCGGATGATCTGTAGACGGACTTCACTGGCAAGTGCTTCATATAGGGGGAGCCATTCGGCATCGGTATTTGCTCTGATCACAGTTGTTCCTCCATTTTATCTGTATAGAATTAAGTTAAACATAAATTCAGTAAAAAGAATAACATTTTGCAAAATTCAGGTTGAAATTAAGGCTATAATCGATTTTAATATAAATATGAACGTTGATCCATAGAATATCAATTAATTTTTATATTAATCTTAAGGAGTTGAAATTCATTATGGAAAAAGCAAAAATGACGGTAGATAAAGATTTTACAATTGGTGTAGTGGATAAGCGCTTGTACGGATCATTTATTGAGCATCTGGGACGTGCCGTCTATGGCGGGATTTACGAGCCGGGGCATCCATCAGCAAACGAACAGGGTTTCCGCACGGATGTACTGGAGATGGTCAAGGAGTTGAATGTACCGATTGTACGTTATCCTGGAGGTAATTTTGTATCCGGTTACAATTGGGAAGATTCGGTTGGGCCTGTGTCAGAACGCAAACGCAGACTGGAACTGGCCTGGAGAACGATTGAGACCAATGAATTTGGCTTCAACGAATTCGTGGACTGGGCGAAACAGGCTAATTCTGAAGTCATGATGGCTGTCAATCTGGGAACACGGGGCGCCGATGCAGCACGTAACATTGTAGAGTACAGCAACCATCCAGAAGGTTCGTATTATAGTGATCTTCGTATCAAGCATGGATACAAGCAGCCACATGCGATCAAAACATGGTGTCTGGGCAACGAGATGGATGGCCCTTGGCAGATCGGTCACAAAACGGCAGAAGAGTATGGACGTGCAGCTGTTGAAGCGGCAAAAGTCATGAAGTGGACTGACCCGACAATTGAACTGGTAGCCTGCGGAAGTTCAAACCTGAATATGCCATCATTCCCGGAATGGGAAGCAACGGTGCTGGATCATACGTATGATCACGTGGAGTATCTGTCCTTGCATCAATACTACGGCAATCAAGAGCAAGATACGCCAACGTTCCTGGCACGCTCGCTTGAAATGGATCGTTTTATCGATACCGTGAAGGCAACTTGTGATTATATCAAAGCGAAGAAACGCAGCAAAAAAACGATGTATCTGTCCTTTGATGAGTGGAATGTATGGTATCACTCCAATGAAAATGATTCGAAGATGGACCCTTGGCAGATTGCTCCGCCACAGCTGGAGGATATCTACAATCATGAGGATGCACTGCTTGTTGGATGTATGCTGATCAGTATGCTCAAACATGCGGATCGGGTTAAAATGGCCTGTCTGGCACAACTCGTTAACGTAATTGCACCAATCATGACAGATACGGGCGGTGGTTCATGGAGACAGACAATCTTCTATCCATTTATGCATACGTCCCTCTTCGGGCGTGGAACAGCATTGGTGCCATTGATCCAGTCTCCAAAATACGATACAAAACAAATCACAGATGTTCCTTATCTGGAAGCTATTGCGGTTCATAACGAAGAGCAGGGTGAAGTGACTGTATTCGCAGTCAACCGTCATCTGGAAGAATTCCTTCCGCTCGAAGTGGATCTGCGCAGCTTCGGGAAGTGTACCGTGATCGAGCATATCGTGCTGGAGAGTGATGATCTCAAAGCATTTAATACGGCAGCACAACCAAACCGCGTTGCTCCTCATAATCGCGGAGGTGCAGTCATCTCCGATACCCTGATTACAGCGAGTTTGGCGAAAGCGTCATGGAACGTGATCCGTTTGAAAGTCCAGTAGGGGATAGCATAAAGGGATGTGACACGTGAGAGCGCAATGGCAGGCATGATGCCCGAGAAGGAAGCCAGCGGCTCAGCGTGTTCCTTCAATCAAAAAAGCTGGGTGCGAGTTCATCGCATCCAGCTTTTTTCGTTGTGTTTTGTAGGGAAAGGGAAGGCATGGGGGACATGAGTAATGATGTGGCAGACAAGGTAGCATATAAGTTAGGTAACGGCGTGTGTTGAAAATGGAGTACATGGTCATGTGCATACATGCTAACTAACCTAGGACGCCTTATTGTGCCGATTATCGTTATAGTAGAAATTTAACGAATCTGAGACACGTTATCCTGGCAAAAAGATGGATAAATCTCGGGAAAAGTATGCCCGGAGCGGAAATAAGTGTCTAGGATTCGTTAGAATATTAGAGTATCCAACAACAGACTAATAGCGTGTGCTGAGTTCGTTACAATTCACCCACCTGTGTGAAAAGGTTATTTCTCTTCAGCTTTGATTCAGCGTAGCTTCCGCTTCAAAACTCAAAACTCAAAACTTTCGCCGTCACGTGGGATGAGCACCTGACCATCCAACTGCTCTGATGCCAGATAAGTCGCAAGATCCGTACGAGACATCACACAATGGTTAATCGCATCCATGTGCACAGCGATGACATGAGCAGATGGCGCATGGCGTTTCACGGCTACAACGTCAGGCCCGTCCATTGTAATGGGATCACCCTCCAGGAAGCGTGCGCCTCCGGCATTCACAACAATGACTTCAGGCGTATATTGACGAATGGCCTCAGCAGGTTCTTCACACCAGATGGTATCCCCAGCGATATAGGTGACGGGTTCTCCGTCTGCTTCAAGTACGAAACCGGACACGTTGCCCATACGTTCTCCGATTTCACCTGTACCATGATGCCCGGATGTACGGGCGAATCGGACAGAGTGATGCTCATGTTTTTCATCTACAGCTGTTACATTTGTGAATCCGGCACCCAAAAATACATTTTCATCCCCGGGCTGGCAGAACAGAGGAATGTCTTTATCAAGTTGTTTCGTTGCTGCTTCATCCCAGTGATCCGGATGGGTGTGTGTCACAATCAACAGATCTGGATTCAGGTAATCCGTATCGGTTTCAGGCAGAGCTACTCTTGGATTACGTAACTCATTGGGTGTATTGGGGATTGCGGGGATGACTTCGGCGTCCATTAGCATTGGATCAACGAGAATGTTCAGCCCTCCGTATTCCAGCCACAGTGTTGCATTGCGAATCAATTGAATTTTCATTATATTTGCACTCCTTCGGGTTGTTTAATAGTATTACCCTATATGGTATACAACCCGTTTAACGTAGTACATAACATGATGAATGGAATTAGACCACACTAATTTCACCGTGAAAGGATTGCTGAAGCAAGATGAATGAAATGATAGATGACACGGATATCCGTATTTTGCAGATCCTGATTCAGGATGCCAAACGTTCTCACAAAGAGATCGGTGAACAGGTTCATCTCACGGGACAGGCCGTCGGTGCAAGAGTGCGCAAGTTGCAAGACCTGGATGTAATCGAAGGGTACACGGTAAAATGGAACCCGGAACGCCTTGGCCTCGGCTTACAGGCATTTGTCACGGTTTTCTTGAACTCCGGTGACAGACATGCTGCCTTTCGTACATTCATTACTGATCGTAAGGACATCGTTGAAGTCCATCGCGTCAGCGGAGAAGGCTGTTATCTGATGAGAGTGCAGACCGGCACCACAGAGCAGCTTGGCCAACTGCTTGAAGCATTGCTACCTTACGGCAATTACAAAGTCAGCCTGTCCATAGGTGTAGAGAAATCACAGTGATATGTGGGGAGCTTGTCCTCATCCATCCCGGTACTCAAAGAGCTTGCTGCTGTTCCTGCAAAGTCTCCTGAAGCAAAGTCACTGCCTGGTTCAGCTCTTTTTTGCTGAGTAGATGATCCGTTTGAATATGAGTCCGGGTGCCATCCTTCAGGAACAGAACAATCATGGGAGAAGCAGAAAGGAGCCATTTGCTGCGGGCAGGTGAGGCGAGTTCCACTTTGCGAATCCGGCTCCATGGAATCTTCCGTTTGCCCGTGCTTAACGCATCATCATCCCAGGATAACAACACGGCGGGAGTTCTGGTTAGTCGTGAGTCGAACATGAAAAACAACGGTCCAACAAACCACATACCCAGCACGGCTGCGATAGAATAGTATATCGTCTCCAGTCTTTCGGCTTGTCCGTCCACGATGATCCATAATAGGCTCACGCACAAGAGAAGGAAAAGAAAGCATAAACTTCCTTTCCATAGCGCAGTGCTGCGTTGGTAATGAATCTGCTGATGGTCACGCTTGGGTGTTTCGGGTTGATGCATGGATGCTCCTCCTAATTAACAATGCTGATCGATATGCCAAACGTGCCGCCTGCATGAGCAGAGCGGCATGTTCAACGTTCTGTATTTACTATAACTCAGGTTCATTACCCTGATATAGCTGAATTTTTACCTGCATCACGCGCATGGGTGTACAAGTCTGAATATACACCTTTGGCTGCGATTAGTTCCTGGTGCGGTCCTTCCTCCACAATCTCGCCATTCTCCATCACCAGAATTCGATCGGCATGCATCACCGTGGACAGGCGATGAGCAATGACAATGGTGGTGCGTCCCTGGGATACCGATTCCAGCGCCTGCTGCACGAGCTGTTCCGTGTGTGAGTCCAGATTGGCGGTTGCCTCATCCAGGATGAGCACTCGGGGCTGGAACACAACGATCCGGGCAAACGATATCAACTGCCGCTCCCCGGCGGACAGTCCGCTTCCGCGTTCGGATAGATGCGTATCATATCCTTGAGGCAAACGTGAAATCATCGCATGTGCTCCGACAAACCGGCAGGCCTCAATTGCTTGCTCTCGCGTAATATCCTCACGAAACATCCTCACATTATCAATGATGGAACCTGAGAACAGGAAGGGTTCCTGTTGAATCAGACCCACGATCCGATGAAGCTTAGCCTGCGGCAGATGCCGGATATCGGTACCATCGATCTCAATACTGCCCTTGTCTACGTCATAGAAGCGATTAAGCAGGGAGATCAGGGTGCTTTTGCCAGCACCTGTTGTGCCCACGATACCTACCATTTCACCCGGATAGAGGTGCAGGTTCATCTGTTGGATCAAGGGCCGGTCTGCCCGATAACCAAATGACACATCGTTAAAATCAATCTGGCCCATCACGTTCCGAGGTTCCAGCGAAGAGGCCTGCCTAGGCTCAGGATCGGCAACTTCAGGCCGCGTATTCAGAATGTTCCAGATGCGATCCATGGATACGGTGGTGGACTGGAATGTATTCCATTGCATCGTAATCTGGTTAATCGGTTGAAAGAACTGACGAATATAGCTGATAAACGCATACAATACCCCGACTTGCAGGGACTCACCCAGTACGGCGCGACCTCCAAGCCAGACCATCATGACAAGTGCCGCATTGCCAAGGATATCAAACGTTCGGTTGAATATGACATTGGAGCGGGCTTGAGCAATATTGGCTTTCAAGTGGAGCGCATTCTGTTCCGAGAAACGTTTTTTCTGTTCCTCTTCCTGGTGAAAAGCCTGAATCAAGAACATGCCGGACAAGTTCTCCGCCGTAAAAGCGATTAAACGGGAAAGCCGGGTACGAGCATTTTGATAAGCTTTCCGCAGTCGACTACGGAATAATACCGCAACCACTGCAATGACAGGCAGAACGATCAGGGAGTATGTCGCCAGCACAGGATCAAGTTGGAACATAAAGACGATAATGAGCACCAGCATCATGCCATCCCGAATCAGACTGAGCAGTACTTGAGTGAAAAAGCTGCTGATGGTCTCCGTATCACTGGATACGTTCGTAACCAGACTGCCGATATGGAAACGGTCAAAGAAGGACATGGACATCTTGGAGATATGCTTGAACAGGTCTTTTCTGATCCGGGATACAATGTTCTGTCCCACATGCTGCAACAGATTATTCTGGATATAGGTAAAAATAAAACTGATGACCGCCAGCCCAAGAAAGATGGCTGCGAGCTGAACGAGAAAGCCCACACTGGTCTGGCCTACGGCCAGATGATCATCGATGGCGATCTTCACCAGATAGGGTTGCAGCAGATCTGCCGATATGCCAAGCAGTGAGCAGAAGAAGATACCGGCAAAAGCCCATTTATGCGGTTTGGCGTATGCCATCATCGCTTTAAACGAAGTTCGTTTACTTTGATCGGCCTCTGCATCTGGGTGAAGTTCAGCGTTAGCGTTAGACATGATGTAATCCCTCCTCCTGCAAACGGTAGGTGGCCGCATATAACCCCTTGGCAGCCATCAACTGAGCATGTGTTCCCTGCTCAGCGACTCGCCCTTCATCCAGAACGATGATATCGTCTGCATGACGGACCGCGCTGATGCGATGAGAGATGATCAATGTGGTTTTGCCCTTGCCGATCTCGCGCAAACTGCGCAGAATACCACTCTCGGTGACAGCATCAACCGCGCTCATACTGTCATCCAGAATAAGTAACTGTGCTTGTTTGATCAGTCCTCTTGCAAGGCTGGTTCGCTGACGCTGTCCACCAGACAGGGTGAGTCCACGTTCGCCAAGACGTGTATCGAAGCGATCAGGAAAACGGACAATATTGTCATAGATCATGGCTTGTCGTGCACTATGTTCCACTGTATCCAGCGATACTTCCCGGTCGCTGAATGCGATGTTATCCCGGATGGTGGTACTAAACAGGAATCCATCCTGAGGGACATAGGCGATGCGTGATCTAAGACTTTCCAGCGACAGCTGCCGAATATCGGTACCATTGATGCGAATCGTTCCTTCAGGTGGTTCATATGTACGCAGCAACAGCTTAACGAGGGTGCTTTTACCTGAGCCGGTCTTGCCTACAATGCCGACCGTTCGCCCGGCACGGATATTGAGTTGAATGTTTTTGAGAGCAGGAGATGAACTGCCGGGATAGGAGAAGGTTAGATTCTCCATGGTGATATCTTGTACGGTTTGGAGCGATGTGGCTTCAGGAAGTTCACGTACATCCGCTACTTCGCTGAGCAGGTCATTCACCCGCTCCAGGGATGCGCCTGAGCGCTGAACGGTATTAATAACATTGCCGATCTGTTGAAGCGGTCCCATGATCATGCGCAGATATAAGGTTAAGGCGACAAAACTCCCTAGTGTAATAGAATTCTGCATGGTCATAATACCTCCGACAAGCAGAGAAACGACCAATGAGATGGCTCCCAGCAGCGGGAGCAAAGCCTGAAACAACGAAGACAGACGAACCAGACGAAGCTGTTTGCTCTTGATTGCATCGACGGTAGTTCCAAAGCGTGCACGAGCACTGTCTTCAATGGCAAACGTCTTGGTTACGCGAATACCACCCAGTTGTTCTTCTGCGGATTCCGTCATGGTTGCAAGAGCTTCCTGTACGTCACGAGAACGCTTGCGAATCCGCGGACCAAAAAACACGACCAGAAATGGAATCGCCAGCAAAGGTACAACGCTGATTAGAATGAGTGTCAACGGAATCCCGCTAAGCAGCATCATGACAATGCAAGACAACAGCAGGAAGGTGGCATTGGTCATGAGCGTCACGCCATTGGAGATTGCTTCACGTACGGAAGTAACATCGTTCATGACATAACTCAGCAGTTTTCCGTTCCCCTGTTTGGAGAAATAATGTTCGCTAAGTTCGGAAAACTTACTGAATATACGCTCACGTGTCATGAATTCGAAGCGTCGACCAAGCTTCATAATCATGAACTGTCCGGTACCAAACAGCACATTATACCCGATGGCAATAGCCAAAAGAGACAGGCTGTACCTTACGATTGTCTGCATCTGAAGTGTGTTCTGCATCAATTGATCCGTGAAACTGCCAAGTATTCGGGGCAAGGATGCTTGCCCCACATTGGAGGCAATAATCAGAAGAACAGCAACCAGATAGACAGGCCAGTTCGATACAACATAACCGCGAAGTAATCCTTTCTTGGACATAAGCATTGTTCTCCTTTTGTTATAGGTGAAGTCAGTTCAGCGGGTGGAGTCAAGAAAAGGGCCGACACCTGTTATTAGCGCGTCGTGCCCTCTTACTGTATGCGATCTGGTTCGTTGTTTATCCGTCATCCGATGGATTTCTCTATTCTTATTTTTGCGCTAATCCGATGGGATGTCAACGAAGCCAGTTAGCAAACCGTAGGTGAATCGGATTAGCTACGACGGAGAAGAGTTCTATGCCGTGTTCCCGTGTTGTATTCACCACATGTCGAAATTACTGAAACATTTTCTGAGGGTATCCCGTCTGTAGGAATGAAGAGGTAAAAAATAGGCTTTACTAATCATATGGAGGTGCCAGGAAATGAAACATAAAAAAGGATTGGCTGCAACGCTTGCACTCTGCGTTTCTTTGACAGCAGGAGGTGCATCGGTATTTGCTTTTACAGATGTGAAGGATGAAGGTCAGAAGTCGGTTGTGGATTCATTGAAATCAAAAGGCATTGTTAACGGAGTAACAGCGGATCTGTTCCGTCCAGATCTTGCATTGTCCGAGCCTCAGGGTGTTCAACTGATTGTGAACGCATTTGGTCTAAAAAATGAATTTGCGGAAGCATCCGCTCAGAATAAAATCAGTCCGGATACGTGGTATGCCGATGCGGTGCAGGCCGCTACTCAGAATGGACTGTCCATTCCGGTTGAAGTGAACCCACAGGGCAAGATGACGCGTGAACTGTTTGTCATTTTGCTACATGAAGGGATTAACACAACCGGGAATTATCCGGTCATCATGAAGTATAATCTTGTTAAGGACGAAAATAAAATCGGTAAGGACGCCATATCTGCAGTCCAGAACCTGCTGAACATGAACATCATTGAACTGGATAAGGACGGGAATTTCCGTCCAGATCAGTCGCTTACCCGTATGGAGGCTGCAAGCATGATCTTTAATGCACTCGAATTTGTGGATAAACACGGCAATGGCGGCTCAGCAGAGCCAACTCCAACCAATCCAGGTGAAGGCCAACAAGCGATTGTACCTGAAGTAACAACGACCAAGGTTGATGACAAAACAACCAAAGTTAAACTCAGTGCTGAAATGCCACACCCTGGTTATGGATTGAAGATTGATGATGTGAAGTTGGAGAAGGATGGACGCGCGATTGTGCTTTATTCCATTATTCAACCTGATCCAGACATGATGTATCCGATGGTTATCACAAATGTGACTGCAGAAACGGATATCCCAACAGGGTATACAGCAGAAGCTCAACCTTCTGGTAAGTAAATTCACTGAAAACCCTACAACTGAACATGGTTAAAACGGATGTGTATCTTCAAAACGACTCTCCATACATGTATGGAGAGTCGTTTTTTATTTGAGTTGAAACTTTACCCAGGTTTTCATATGATCATTTATATTACATTCAGTGTAAATAATCCTGTCGTTTTTTTATAAAGAAATGGATATCTGCTTAGGATGTAAAGCCAGTTCCTGTTAGCGGAATGGCTTTTTTTAATGGTCTTTTCCGAAATATCTACTGTTTTCAGATTCCACACCTTGTGCAAAATCTACATATATGATTCCATACTTCCAGTGTTTATAAGCGTTTATGTATCCTAAAGCCAAAGATAAAAACAACATATATACGAAAGAGGGAGGAGAAATATAGAATAAAGGCAAGCCATTATAGGTTTGTAATGTGCGAAAGATATATGACAGATAATATTACATTAAAGTATGATGGCTGTAGACATCAATACCGTGTCCCATGCGTATATGTGGGTTTTGACTTTAAGGTCTGTTTTCTAACCTAAGTTCGGATCTGACATCTTTCAAGTTCATGTGATGAAACTCTCAATGACAACTACAGGAGGGAAAAAGGTCAAATTCTACATGTTTTACAACCCCGAAATGACAATGACAAGCTGGCAACAAAAGTGTAAACCCCCGTTGTAACAGTATATTCCGTGATTTTAGAAGTGAAGATTGAAATGGCATATTTACGAATTAGGCAATGAACCATAAACTCGGTATGTAAGCGTTACCAAAAAAGGAGGAAACAACTGATGCAACCAGATGGGAAGTCCGCCTTATCGCAAAACTTATCGGTATACACCAATCCGAGCAGTAAGAAAAATAAATTATGGAGAAGGACGATTCGGAACTGGGAGTTGTATCTGTTTATTGCACCAGCCTTTCTATATTTTCTGATATTCCATTATGGTCCGATGTACGGCATACAAATTGCATTTAAAAACTTTATCCCAACGCTTGGTGTCACAGGAAGCCCATGGGTCGGATTTGATCATTTCATCCGTTTCTTCAATTCGTATTATTTCTGGGATTTATTATGGAACACCCTTAGCATCAGCTTGTATGAGCTGGCTATAGGTTTTCCACTGCCGATTATTCTTGCGTTAGCGTTCAATGAAGTGAAGGATTCCTTCTTCAAGCGTACTGTGCAGACCGTCACGTATGCACCGCATTTCATTTCGGTCGTTGTGATGTCGGGGATGATCATTACCTTTTTATCACCCTCGTCAGGCATGATTGTCAATTTGGTACAGGCTCTTGGATTCCAGGCACCTCAATTCCTGACGGACCCTGCGTGGTTCAAGACAGTGTATGTACTGTCGGGAGTCTGGCAAAGTGCAGGCTGGGGCACCATTATATACCTTGCCGCTCTATCGGGTGTGGACCCGCAACTGCATGAAGCGGCTGTGGTGGATGGTGCGAGCCGGTTTAAACGGATTTTGCATATTAACATTCCAGCGATCATCCCTACGATCACCATCTTGTTAATTCTGAATATGGGCAGTATTCTGGGCGTCGGATTTGAGAAAATCCTGCTGCTGCAAAATCCGCTGAACATGGGCTCGTCCGATGTCATCTCAACATTTGTCTATCGGTCCGGTCTGGTCGATGCACAGTACAGTTTCTCTACGGCGGTGGGATTGTTCAACTCTGTAGTTAATGCGATTCTGCTTATTACCGTGAATCAGATTGCACGCCGTACCAGTGAAAACAGCCTATGGTAAAAGGAGGGAATACACATGTCATCCGCTGTGAAAGAAAGCAGAAGTGATAAATTGTTCTTATTGTGCAATTACATCTATCTGACGGTAGCGCTCGTCATTGTGCTGTATCCGCTGTTATACATCATCAGTGCTTCAATCAGTGATCCCAAATATGTAGCCTCCGGTGAGATGTGGTTACTACCAAAAGGGATTACGTTTGAAGGTTACGCCCGGGTGTTTGAGAACACCAACATCTGGATTGGGTACAAAAATACGATTATCTATACCGTTGTAGGCACCATCGTTAACCTGATTGTTACACTACCGGCAGCCTATGCGCTCAGCCGCTCGGACTTTGTGGGACGTGGATTCTTCATGGCAATGTTTATGGTAACGATGTTCTTCGGCGGAGGGCTTGTCCCAAGTTACCTGCTGGTCAAGGATCTTGGTATGGTGAACAGCATGTGGGCACTTATTCTGCCCGGGGCTGCATCCATCTGGAATATTATCGTATGCCGGACGTTCTTCCAATCGACCATTCCCAAGGAGTTACAGGAAGCGGCGCATATTGATGGGTGTACCAACACCCGGTTGTTCATCAAGATTGTGCTCCCGCTTTCCATGCCAATCATTGCAGTGATGGCGCTCTTCTATGGAGTCGGACACTGGAACAGCTATTTTAGTGCCATGATCTATCTGAATGATTCTTCCAAGTACCCGCTGCAGCTCTTTCTGCGCCAGATTCTGGTGCTTCAGGAAATGGCTGCTCAAGGGGGAGGCGCTATCGATACGTCTTCAGCAACGGCGATGAATACCAAAGCGGAGATCGCTGCACTGGTCAAATATGCTGTCATTATTGTTGCCACCCTACCAGTCATTGCAGTGTATCCATTCCTCCAGCGTTACTTTGTACAGGGTGTTATGATCGGTTCCGTTAAGGGATGATCTTAATCCATATACCACATTAAACAAGGGGAGTTGTTGTTATGAAAAAGCTTCGCAAGGCTTCATCCATTACACTCTGTCTCACCTTATTCGCAACATTGCTTGCAGCTTGTGGTTCAACCAATGAAGACGGAAGCACGACCTCCAAAGTAGAGGGGGTCAAAAAAGAAGGTTTCCCCATTGTAGACAAAACGCTAACGTTAAAGGTCATGTCCCAGGATGCGGGCGTAGCCGATTGGAGCACGATGCCTGTGCTGCAAGAAATGGAGAAACTGTCGGGCATCAAGCTGGAGTACCAGCTCTCACCAATCGACAGCTTTGAAACGAAGAAAAATCTGGTTTTCGCGAGCGGAGACTTGCCCGATATGTTCTATGCTGCGGACCTCAAGCCAGCCGAGCAGGTGACATATGGCAGTCAGGGCATTCTGATCCCGTTGGAAAAATACATTGACGAGGGTTACGCCCCGAATATCAAAAAGATTCTCGATGAGAACCCGGATGTCCGCAAATCATTTACAACACCTGATGGACATATGTATGCACTCCCATTCATTGATAAAGCCGCCGTGTGGTATAGAGGCCCAATGTGGTACAACGGGGAATTCTTGAAGGCACTTAACGTTGAAGAGCCTAAGACCACGGAAGAATTGTATACGTATCTCAAGCGTGTAAAAGAAGAAGATCCTAATGGCAATGGCCAGCAAGATGAAATTCCGCTGACTTCTGTAAAACTGGATGATCTTCGCATGTTTTTCTTCGGCTTCTGGGGAATGTACAACGAAGGCATCTATTCTGATAAGGACGGAAAAGTTCACTACCCTTATCAAGAAGAAGGTTATAAAGGGTATCTGACATTCATGAATCGCTTGTGGAAGGAAGATTTGCTGGATCATGAGACCTTCTCTCAAACAGGCGATCAGAAAAAAGCAAAAGGTGAAAGCAACAAACTTGCACTGTTCAACGATTACCATCCATACTTCACGCTCGGCGGTGAACCGAGCACGGATCATCCGCTGATGACACCCGTGAAGAGCGAAGTGGCAGACTCCCCGGTATACGGCAAACACCCGGGTATGTCGGCTCGCGGTACCTTTGCTATTACGAGCAGTAACCCGTCACCTGAGGCGACGATGCGATGGATCGATTACTTGTACAGCTATGAAGGTGCGACTCTGTTCAATCAAGGTCCGGAAGGAGTGTTATGGCAATTCAAAGACAAGGAAAATCACGTAAAAGAGTGGCTCCCCGTTCCTGGGGGTGGGGATCGTGAGGAATACCGCGGTAAAATCACTCCGAACTTTGGTATCTTGACACCGGGCATTAATGATCCCGAAGTAGCGAAGGGTCTTCGCACCGAATTTGATGAGTGGATTGACCAGCAGAATCAAGAGAAGTTGGTACCTATCGGAAAAGCACCATTTCCTAACGTTTATTTGACGAATGAAGAGCAAAGCGAAGCAACCGCTCTATTGTCTGACCTGGATACGTACGTTAAACAGATGGAAGCGAAGTTTGTGACCGGCCAGGAACCACTTGAGAACTGGGATAAGTACATTGCACAGATGAAGAAAATGGGCAGTGACCGTATCATCGAACTGTATCAGGGGGCATATGACCGCTGGAATTCGGGGCAATAAAGCCTATCGAGGTACATCCCATGCAGAAAGACAGCAGTTAGCTTCAATAATGTTAGCTGCATTAAATTTTTCGCATATAAGAATTCTCGGGGGAGGTGGACCGTTATGCAGAAATGGTTTGAAGAAGCCAAACTGGGGATATTCATCCACTATGGCATCTACGCGGTGGACGGGGTTGCGGAATCCTGGTCCTTCTATAATGGCAGGATATCCCATGAAGAATATATGAAACAGTTGGATGGTTTTACGGCATCGGAATTTAATGCGGAAAAGTGGGCGGACCTGATTGAGAAGTCTGGTGCCCGGTATGCCGTATTGACAACGAAGCATCATGATGGCGTTGCGTTATGGGATACGCAATATAGCGATCTCAATGTTGTCAAACAGACACCAGCAAATCGTGACATTGTGAAGGAATATGCGGAAGCGATTCGGGAAAAGGGCATTCATCTGGGGATGTATTTCTCGCTCATTGATTGGTCACACCCGGATTATCCTAGCGTGTATGAAGGTGGAAAAGTACCGGAGGATCTCAGTAGTGTCAACCGGCATTCAAGTCCTGTGGACGGCGTTCAGGATCAGGCAAAGTGGCAGAAGTTCCTGCAATTTAATAACCATCAACTGGGAGAGATTTTAACAAATTACGGAAAGGTGGATCTGCTGTGGTTTGATGGGGACTGGGAACGGAGCGCCCAACAGTGGAATCTGCCGGAGTTCAAGCATTATCTGCAATCTTTTAACCCGGATATCATCATCAACTCCCGCCTTCAAGGTTATGGGGATTACAAAACGCCTGAGCAGGGCATTCCGATTACAAGACCGGAGGGACCCTGGGAATTCTGCACCACAATCAACACATCATGGGGTTATGTGCCAACAGATCATAAATACAAGTCGTTAAATCAGATCATTCGAATGTTCTGTGACTGCATTTCCATGGGCGGTAATATGTTGCTGGATATCGGTCCGCGTGAAGATGGCACCATCGATCAGAGGCAGGAGGATATTCTGCTTGGACTGGGAGCTTGGATCCGAACCCATGAAGAGGCCGTCTTCGGCACGGGTGAAGGCATTATGCCTCGCTATTATCTGGGGGGAAGCACCGTATCCGAGGATCGAAAGACGCTGTACCTGTTTGTGTATGACGATCCAAAAGAGAATGTGTGCATCAAGGGTCTTTGCAATCCGATCAAGAAAATTACCGTGCTGCATTCGGGCAAAGAGCTTAATCATGAGATTCATGGGGGCGTGCCTTGGTTCAATATCCCGGGGACAACGTGGATCAAGATGACCCCGGAGGACACGCATGAACAGGTGACCGTTCTTAAGCTCGAATTCAATGAGGAGCTGGAAATGTACGGCGGCTCTGGAGCCGTTGTCACCCATAACTAACCATTACGGGGAGGGCGTGTGCTGGTAGATGCATGCCCTCCCTTACGAATTGGAGAGAGTGACATGAACAGAAGTGGAGTGCCAGAACCCAGGATTGAGTATGCTCCCAAACATTATATATGCAAGCGTGCGCAGGAACCGTTGGTGTTAGACGGTCGTGTGGATAAGGCATTTTGGAATGCGGCTCATTGGACGGAGGATTTCGTTGATATCGAAGGTGATCTTCGTCCGAAGCCAGAGAAACAGACACGGGTAAAAATGCTGTGGGATGACGACTATTTCTATTTTGCTGCCGAGCTGATTGAAGATCAGATCTGGGCTACCCTGACTGAGCGTGATTCCGTTATTTTTTATGACAATGACTTTGAGATTTTTATCGATCCCGACGGGGATTCCCATCAATATTATGAGTTCGAGATCAATGCGCTCAATACCGTATGGGACCTGTTATTAGTGAAGCCGTATCGGGATGGTGGGCCTCCGGTTAACGGTTGGGATATTAACGGTCTCAAGACGGCCGTATATATTGATGGTGAACTGAACAATCCTGGGGCGGATAACCGGAAATGGAGCGTTGAAGTCGCAATTCCCTGGACCAGTCTAAAGGAATGTGCCGAAGGAAACCGTCCACCTGCACCAGGTGAATTCTGGCGCGTCAACTTCTCGCGTGTGGAGTGGCAGACCGAGGTACAGGACGGTGAATACCGCAAGGTGCTGAATCCAGATACGGGCAACCCTTATCCGGAGGACAACTGGGTGTGGTCACCTATGGGTATTATCAACATGCATTACCCGGAGTTATGGGGTTATGTTGTGTTCTCGGATGACGAAACGGATCAGTCGTTTGAGTTGCCAGAAGACGAACGAATCAAATGGGAGCTTCGCAGGCTCTACTACCGTGAACGCAATTATTATGAAACCCATGGTGAATTTACACAGGATGTGAAGCTGCTTATGGGTGAGGAATCATGGAGCTGTGAGCCTGTTATTGAAACGACTCGCAGCCTGTTCCAGATTACTGCGCCGTCTTCGGACGGAACGGCCTTGATCTGTATTCGGGAAGACGGAAAGCTGTGGAAGGAGTGATAACGCAATGACCAGCCAAACCTTGGTATTTTCCCTTGATGCACAGTCATTGGAGAGAATCGAGCAGAAGTTCCAGGAGAAGGTACGTTTTGCAGAGGCTCGCAAATCGGAATTGTTTCATGTTTTTCAGCAGGAGCTAACGCATGAAGAGGCATGGGCGTTGAAGGTTGTCTATGCCTATATGCCGGTAAACGACATGGCTGATTATAACGGGGACTTGTTCTTAAGTCATGTGCGACGGGCTTTGGACACTCGCAAACGTGTGCCTTGGGGAGAACGCGTTCCTGATCATTTGTTCCTTCATTTTGTACTGCCTTATCGCATAAATACGGAAAATATTGAAGATTTCCGCGGTTTGATCTATGACGAATTAGCCGAGCGGACAGCGAAGTTATCCATGGCTGATGCCATTCTGGAGACCAATTACTGGTGTCATGAGAAAGCGACCTATATTGGCAGTGATCTGCGCACGATATCACCGCTGACGATGATCCGGAATGCTCGTGGTCGATGCGGCGAAGAATCCACGCTGGCGGTGGCCGCTCTTCGCAGCATCGGTATACCTGCCCGTCAGGTCTATACACCGCGCTGGGCTCACTGTGACAGTAACCATGCTTGGGTAGAAGCCTGGGCAGATGGTCAATGGTATTACATCGGGGCATGTGAGCCTGAAGCCCGTCTGAACCAGGGGTGGTTCACCCCGCCAGCCCGCAGGGCCATGCTGATTAATACAAGGATCTATGCCGACTATCCCGGACCAGAGGATATTACGCTCTCGGAAAAGGGATTTACGGAAATTAATTTGCTTGAGAACTATGCGCCCACACGCAACATCTATGTGAAGGTGAAAAATGAACAGGGAGAGCCCGTACCCGGCGCGAGTGTTCGTTTTGAGCTGTACAATACGGCTGAATTCTATCCGATTGCCGAAATTAGGACGGATGCACAAGGGGAAGCGACCTTTAAGACTGGCTGTGGTGACCTTTTGATTCGTGCGGTCAGCGGCGGCAAGTGGAGTGAGATCCTATTTAAGGCTCAGGAAAACAAGGTTATAGAGCTTGTGCTGAACTCATCAGAGCAGCCTACAGGGATTGCAGATTTCGATATGGTTCCTCCTCCGGAAAGGGAGGGAGAGGTCGTGGTTGCATTACCGGAAGAGAAGATTGAGATTCATAATCGTCGTCTGGAGGAAGGATCGCAGACCCGGAGCGAGTATGAGGACACGTTCCTGAGTGAGGAGGAAGCTGTCTCGCTGGCTAAAAAGGTTGGACTGCCCTCGGTACGTGTGTGGGATGTTCTCCGCAAGGCACGGGGGAACAGTCAGGAAATTGCAGCTTTCCTAGAGGCACGTTCCAATCCATACGGTGAGTGGCCGCTCCGGTTGCTGGAGTCGATGAATGAAAAAGATTTAATTGATACTTTTCGCCAGACGCTGGATGATCATCTGATCGGTGCGCTCTCGCAGCAAGGATCTTGGGCGGAAGATACATTTGTGAGATACATCCTGTGTCCGCGGATTTCCTATGAGATGCTGGTCCCTTATCGAGGTGTATTCCACAATGCCTTTTCGGCAGATGAGGCGGCAGCGTTCAGGGAGAATCCCTCGACACTTGCCCGAATGCTGGAACAGCAATATGAATACTATGAAGATCTTCCTAATCTAAAAGGCAAAGGGAATCCAATAGGGACGTTTAGTCTAATGAAGGGAGACTCTCAGTCGCTGGATATTTTGTTTGTGGCTGTATGTCGCAGTTTGGGTATTCCGGCCCGATTACATCCCAGCGCACAGAAACCACAGTATCTAAGTGGCAAAGGCTGGGAGGATGCAGTGTTAAGTCTCACCTCACCTCAAACTCAGAAGAGCACAAGCTGGGGAATGCTCCATCTTCATAGGGATATAAAGGTTACGCAGGATACACCTGAAGCATCTTATTTCGAAAATTTCTCGTTTGCCCTTCTGGAAGATGGCGTCTACAAGACGTTGATTTATCCTTATGGCAGTACGGATGTCTATAGTGAGCCATATGAGGTTGAGGCAGGAGCTTATCGCTTAACGACAGGCGTTAGGCTGAAAGATGGAACGGCAAAAGTACGATTCGTTTACTTTACCGTGAGCGCTGGAGATACCACTGAGGTTGTCTTGTCTTATCGCGAGACTGAGGTTGATATTCCTGTACTGGGTAAACTGGCACCAGGAAGTATACTGACCCGTCTGGATGGTTCAGAGGTAGAACTGGAGGAACTTCTGGGATCGGAGGGTGCCATCGCTGCCTGGATTGAACCGGAGCGGGAACCGACCAAACATCTGATTCGTGAACTGTGCGAGCTGGCAGAGCCGCTGGATAAGCTGGGTATACCAATCGTACTCATGATCGGAGATATGGAATGGAACGCTTCTTTTGACCCTGTTGGTTATCCAAAGCTGCCTGTACGTACGGTTTTTGTACGAGATTCCAGTTATGCTTCCTTGTCAGGCTTCAATTCGAAGCCTGCGGCTTATGAAGCGGGTTATCCACATCTGTTTGTGCTGGATACTCTGCATCAAGTTCGTTATTCGGCTTCCGGGTACAAGATTGGTACCGGGAAGGAAGCCTTGCAGATTGCTGCTGCGATATCTCAATCATCGATTGGATCGGAGTGAAGAGAGTGATGAAATATATTGCTGCGGGTTATGCCGTTGATTCAGTTCTTCCTGACATGACACATGAGGATCTGTCGAAGTTAACACATCTGAACATAGCCTTCGGACATGTCAAGAATGATGCAATCACTACCGAGCATTTAAAAAATGGCCATGTGATCCAGAACATCAAGCGGGAGCATCCAAATCTTACAGTGCTGTTGTCTGTAGGTGGATGGAGCGCTGGCGGTTTTTCCGAAGCCGCCTCAACCCAGGCGGGAAGGGACAGCATGGCTGCATCGGCGTTTAGGGCGCTGGAGGAATATCCTTTTGACGGGATCGATCTGGACTGGGAATATCCTTGTTACGGTGAAGCTGGTATCGCATCCAGCCCAGATGATAAACGGAATTTCACCTTACTTCTCAAGACAATGCGGAAGGCACTGAGTGCCAAGGGAGAAGAGGATGGCCGTCATTATCTGCTCACCATTGCAGCAGGGGCTGATCAATACTACGTTGATGGTACAGAAATGGCCGAGGTGCAGCAGTACCTGGACTACGTGCAGTTGATGACCTATGATATGCGCGGCGGTTTTCAGGTTCTGACCGGACACCATACGAATCTGTACACGCCAACAGGAGATCTGTTTCGAATTAGTACGGATGCTTCCGTGGCCCTGTTTGTTCGCGCTGGTGTCCCGAAGGAGAAGATTGTGATCGGAGCTGCGTTCTATTCCCGAATCTGGAATGAGGTTCCTGACCGAAACCACGGGCTCCATCAAATGGCTGGTAGCACAGGCGGCTACGGTCCGTCATTTGCCGAGCTGGAAGCGAAGTACATTAACAAGAATGGCTTCATTCGTTATTGGGATGAAGAAGCCTGTGCACCGTTTCTGTTTAATGGGTCCAGCCTCATATCTTATGATGATGAAGAATCGATCCAATGCAAATGTGATTACGTAAAGGATCAAGGTCTGGCCGGGATCATGTTCTGGGAGTACGGCTGTGATCCGACTCACCGTTTGCTGGGTGCAGTACATCAAGGGCTGAAGGTTCTTCCGGCTGGGAAAATCGGATAAGGCCGCCGGCCGCGACGAATCAGATTATTCCTTCGGACTAAAAACATACGAAGGGGCCGTCCTATACGTCATGAGCATGACGTATAGGACGGCCCTTGTTTGCGTTATTTTGGTCTAATGAATCAGGCACTGTTATTCGCTCTCATATACATTGTTTACTGTTCTGAGATGTAACCATCACAGAGACGATATCTCCCTTTATCCAATACATTCCTCATCATCATCATCATCATCAGGGGAATCGGCGGAGCCGTTGGGACGGTGCAATTTACGGTATTGCCCTGGGGTATAACCCGTCTCTTTTTTGAATTTGCGGATGAAGTTTGGTGTATCCAGGTAACCGACACGCGTGATGATATCTTTTAACGGATCGGTAGTATGCAGCAGTAGTCGAATGACCTCATCCATCCGTTTCTGCCAGATATATTGGGTAAAGTTCATGCCGATCTTTTCTTTGAAAGAACGACTGAAATAGGATGAAGAGATCGTGAATTTCGATGAAATCGTACCTAAACTGAGATCATAATCAGAGAAATTGGCATCGATATACGCAACGATTTCATCCATAAGAGAGCTTTCTTCCGTCTCACTCTTCGCCTCGACATGGGCGCAGATTTCAGCGGCGAGGCCTGTCAGTTTTTTCTCCAAATCCTCCAACGAGTCGTAGGAAGTGATCCTTGGAAGTTGATCAACCACATGATGGATTCCAAGCTCCGAGGCGGTTTTGAGCATGGTATTCAGAATATCAAAGCAGATGCAACGCAGCAGCGGTACAGACGGCATTTCGGATTTCAGGGTATTCAACGCAGTTGACACCATCTGAACCGCCACATCATAGCTGCCTTGTTTTAAGCTCTGAACCAGCTTTAATAACACATCCTTAGGGACCCAGAAGGAAGAATCCTGTACATCGGAACCGGAAAGGTTGTTAAAGTATGTACTGCTGCCCTGTCCATGCAGCATCGATGCTTCCAGAGCGGTCGAGGCCTCAATGTAGGATTGATTCAGCTGTTTCGGATAAGTGTACCGATTGCCTATCCCGATCGCGGGCGCGACCCCGGTGTGTTCAATCACCATCCATTGCAGTTTTTCAACGATAGGCTCCATACGGGTATTCAGGCTACCTTCATGCCCAATTTCGGCATCGAATCCCACGATAAGGGCCAATTGGTCTGCCTGTGGCAGCTCCACGCCGTAAGCATAAGCAGACAACTCGGGCAGCTCCACATCGTTCATCAGCTGCATGACAGTAGGTTGCTCGGGGTTATCACCGATAGGAAAAGCATGCATTTCCCAGCCCATGATCATGACAAAATAATGGGATCGGTTAAAGCGTATGCCAAGCTTATCCGTAAACTCAGAGGGAAAATCTCCGGTGTGACCGTGCTTCAGCAACATGAGCAAAATATGATTGCGAGCATAGGGCTCCTGAAGATCTACGCGCTGACTATAATCATGCAGTGTTTTCTTAATCCATTCCAGCTCGTTGGTGGTGGAGGATGGATCAGGATCATTCTTCAACCGAATGAACTCCATTAAGTCTGAAATCGGATGGTACTGTCTTCGGGCCAACATAATGGCGAGGAACGTGCCCATCACCACCATGAAGGAGAAAACAAGAACAACAAAGGTGCGAATATGAACGATTCGGCTAAAAAATTGGTTGCTGGGCATAGCGGTTACATAAGTCCAACCCGCATCCGATTTAACGGATACAACCGAATGTGGTTCTTGATTTAATGAGATGCTGTGCGTTCCGGGTTCAAGAGCAAACAGAGCGTTAACTTCCTGTTCGGATATGATTTCTCCCTTGTAATTGGCTGCCAGTACTTGCCCGAAATTATCGAAAATATAAGTCATCCCGTGATAGTCGCTGAGGATGGAATCAATTAGGCCCGTCAGATTGGACTCGTGAATCAGGTACATGACGGTTCCATGGGCGGGCGTATTGTTAGGTGCAATCGGTACAAGGTAGGCCAGCATGGAATTGGGTATTCTGGTTCCTTGGACGACCTGCTCCGCTGGACGTATCGTGGGGGACTGTACGCTATTCAAATCCCGGATCATGTCTGTTTTGTTCCACGTAGTAAATTTGTAGCGACCAGTGAATACATCCAGGTTCTCAGAACCTTGAGAAGAATAGATGTTATCATCTCCACGGAAGAACAGGAATAACTCATCGATAATGGAACTGGTGGCTTTGTATTTGACCAATGCGCCGATTGATTCCCGACTATAGTACGGATGGTGGGTCCAATACCGCGTTAACTGCTCATCGTAGGCGATGCGAAAAGCGATGTCTTGGAGTTCCTTCATGCGATCATCAATGACCGTTTTGGCTTGAGTGAGCTGATTGACATTGGTCTGTTCAATCTCTGAACGGAGCGTGTCCACAGCGTTGTGATAAATAATGATGGTTAAAATAACAAGAGGGATAAGGAAAATGGAGATATAGGATAGTGTGTACTTAAACAGAAGCTTGGACTTGAAGTGATTCCATTTCATATCTGCAACCTCCCGTTTTTCTTTCGTGCTGCAGCGATAGCGCTCTCATATGGGCAGTGAAGGTATTGCCAAGATGGTAGCTGCTGGGGTGTTCCTTCTAAAAATACTAGGAGAACTTCTCTAATAAAGCAATGGTTCTTTTATAAATTCCAGTGCAATCCGTAAGAAAGATATAGTTATAGCAAAATCCCCTCAAAGTTCACTCATTTCCTTATGCTACCACACAAGGCTTTTCAAAGAGTATCTACTTTAAGGGGATAATTTTAGCTGATCATATATTATATTTTCTATTACTGAATATAGGAGTTAAAACGATTATTCGTTCAGAGGTTCATAGTCAAACCAATCGTAACTTGCAGGTGTACACTCCTCCGATGGAGCATAGGCGTACATGGCTATCATCACACCAGTGAAACCACTCGCCACTTCGGTAGATAACAGATGTGTTTCTCCTGAACCCACTTCAATGGCATCGGATGAACCTTGCTGGTAGAGGAACGTGAAGTGATTACGGTCAGCCTTGATTTGTAATACAACCGGCCCCTTGTCACAGTCAAGCACCTGTTCGGTTCGCATAGAGCCGACGGTTCGTCGCAATACGATTTTCTTCTGACCGTCAATCCGAGTTACAGCCAAATCATAATGATATTTATGATTCATAAATACCGTTAATCCAGCTTCCTCACCGCTCGCATTTGGCTCATAATACAGCTCGGTGGCCGTATTGCATAAGAAATGGCTTAATCGACGCCCGACAAAGGCAGGATTTTGTCCATCATCGAGTGAAACCGAATGACCACGAAGGATGAGCTGCCCGGGATTTTCAGTGAGCGTCCAACTACCCGGAGCCGGATTACGTAAGAAGATCCAGTTCATGCCTAATGATGGTTCGTCAAAATCATCCCGAATAGCCTGAGGTGACCAAGGGTGCTCAGCAAACAAAGGCCCAGTCATCTCCTGCTCGATATGTCCGTCCACACCGATCACCGGCCAACCGGTATCCGTCCAAGTGACAGGTGCCAGGAACGTTTCGCGTCCCAGATGGTGCCGCATGGGGTAACCTGCTGGACGGATGCCAAGAGATACGGCCCACCAGCTTCCATCCTGGATCTGGACAAGGTCTGCATGTCCAGTTGCATGGATACTGGTTTTCATGCTTCGATTGGACAGAATCGGATTATGAGGACACGGATCAAATGGTCCATACGGCTCTGTGCTCCGGGCAATGGTCTCCATATGACCATACTCGGTTCCACCTTCGGCGATCATCAGATAGTAGAGGCCGTTTATTTGATACAAGTGCGGAGCTTCGGGTGCTGCTCCTCCGGTTCCAGTCCAGATCAATCGGCTATCGGTTAGTCTGGCTCCGGTCGTGATGTCTATCTCGCACTGATAGATGCCCTCGCCCTCATCGCCGTTAGAGGCCGTTTGAAAATACACATGTCCATCTTCATCGAAGAGAAAAGAGGGATCAATGCCGCCCTGATCAACAAAAATCGGAGCAGACCATGGTCCCTCGGGCTGGGCACTACGTACATAAAAATTTCCGCCGCCGCTGACATTGGTTGTTGTCATGTAGAACCAGCCATCATGGTACCGGAGTGTTGGGGCGAAAATGCCGCCAGAGCTGCCTGCATTCGCTAGAGGGAGTTGCTCCGTTGTTGTGAGGACATGGCCGATCTGTTGCCAGTTCACAAGGTCTTTGCTGTGGAAGATGGGCACACCTGGGAAATATTCAAAGGTACTGGTTACCAGATAATAGTCTTCATCTACACGGCAGATACTCGGATCTGGATAAAACCCCGGAATCACCGGATTGGTATATTTCATCATGTTATGCTCCTATTCATGTCGAAAGTGTAATATGGACCTGGACGTATGAGAGGTATCCTTGCTACAAGGGGAATTATATCGTCTTTAATCATTTCCAACCTTGATTTTTCGGTCCTCGAATAGCATGATATAGACATTCAACCCAACATGGTTTGCGGAGGGGAATGCTTTTGAGTAATGCATATTTGAGATGGTTTACCTCAGATCAAGAGTTTCCATTTTTTATTCAGTACGGTGGACACGACCAAGACATGGAACTTCATAATCATGTGGACTTTACGGAACTTGTCATTGTTCTGAGTGGTCATGCAACCCATGTAGTGAATACCGAGGAATTTTTTATTAAAAAAGGGAACGCATTTGTGATTAATGGCGACACCCATCATGCGTATAAAGACCCTCATGATTTTAGGATCTGTAACATTATGTTCAGTCCCGAGATGCTTGCTTCGGCTGGGCCCGATCTGAGAAAATCTAACGGCTTCCAGGCTCTGTTTGTTTTGGAACCGTTTTATCGTAATATTCACTTCTTTCCGAGTAAACTTTCGTTATCCATTTCCAGTCTGGAGTATGTAGAATCACTGATATCGTTCATGATTGAGGAGTATCAGAGTAAACAGCAAGGGTATCAGACGATGTTGATCTCACGTCTTACGGAGATGGTTGTTTATTTGTCGAGGCAATATGATACGCAGGAGAAAGGGATCGAAGGTAATAATCTGATGCATCTGGCAAATGCCATTTCATTTATTGAAGATCATTATCTGGAGCCACTGTCGCTAGAGGATATTGCGGGGAAGTCAAATATCTCTATAAGGCATCTGAACCGGATTTTTCGATCCTATTATCAGATGACCCCGATCTCTTATCTGCAAAAGTTGCGTCTGGAGAAGGCTTGTCATTTGTTGAAAAACGGGAATCTGTCCATCACGGAAATTTCGTATGAATGTGGATTTAACGACAGTAATTATTTCACCCGCCAGTTCAAGAAAGCTTTTGGCAAATCTCCCAAAACATACAGGCAGACTCATTAATACCTGACCGAATATAAGACACCAAAACAGGGCCTCCTCATCTGGAGGTCCTGTCTGCTGTCTCAGGGAACATTTAATAATCCAAAAGCCGTCCGTTGTCATGCCACTGACCGTACATTTTATTTTCCTTTGTGTTGGTTATGAATTTATCCAATCTGCTCTGGAATAATGCTGGCTGATTCTTAACACTTTGGATCGTATCGATCCGAACGTTTTGATACAGGGTAGGGAAGGCCATGAAATTTGCATAAACCTGATGGTCTTCTTTCAACCTTTGTGTGATCACACCATCAATTATGAAAGCATTTGGCTCCATAACAGGAAGAACCTCTCTACCCTCGTCATGCATGAAGCCCAACTTTTCAAGTCGACGGACACGTTCCTTGTTCAATTCAGTCCATGAGCTGCGTTTACTTCTAGGAGATAATCTCTGTGCTAATTGAGTCTCGGATATTTTCTTTTTGACTCCATCGATCCAGCCAAAGCACAGCGACTCCTCAACCACGTCCAAATACAGCAGGGTATTCGGCACGGGTTTTATGCTTATCATTACCCAGCAAGATTTCTCAACTTTTCCATGCGTCCGCAACCAATTTCTCAATTCATCCCTCGATGTCACGGGGATACAATGTACATTTTCCATCCGATTATCAACTATACTTGAGCCTGTTCCTGATACCAAAAGAGTGAATAGTCATTCATGATGGAGGCATGCCCCAATTGACGCAGCATGGTAGAAACATTGCCTCGATGATAGGTTCCGTGGTTAACCACATGGATTACGATATCCGATAAGCTGGTTTTGCGAATTCCTGCAAATGGATTATCGAGTAGAATGGTTTGCTCCAGATCAGCTCGGTCTCGTAACCACTCACTGTATTGTGCCGACAGGTCGGTAAAACATTGGATGTACTCATCCACAGAACCGTGAATTTCACTATTGAGTGGTATGCATGCTTGCAGTGCCTCGGGCATACCGGTGCCAGTTAACACCAGGTACCACATCTTATCCACTGTATAGATATGGCTGAGTGCGTGAGCAATGGTTGGATATGAACTATTCACTTCCTGACTCAGTACAGAAGAGGGCAGTTCCTTGATTCTGCCCAGGATCGTTTGGTTGGCCCATGCGTGGTAGTTATACATTTGTTCCGGATGATTCATGAATGATCGTCTCCTTTAATTTGGCTATGGATTGGGTTAACTTACTGAGATGATTATAAAAAAAGAAGTATGACAACAGCGTGTCATACTTCTTCATAGAGCTTAAGTGCGTTTCGAAGTTGTTCTTTCAGAATGCCTCGTAATTCAATCGGTTCAAGCACCTCAGCGCCACTACCCAAACTAAGCAGAAACGAGCATAACCACTTGGCTTGTAACGGTTGATGAACCTGGATACGCATCGTCATACTTCCATCCTCGTGAAATTGCTTATCTGCCTGTTGAAAATGATCCATGGCTTCCGCGAGCGCTTCCGGGTTCACCCGAAATACCACATTACTTACCTGATCTTGCCATGACGGATCTGACTCAACTGTCTCTTGGGGAAGCTCAAGGTGGGGTTGGAAGTGTTCCGATGTCAGTTGCACGTTCATCATCCGGGACAGTCGGAACTCGCGATAATCCTGCCGTGTCTGGCAAAATCCGTATACATACCAATTACGATATTTAAAATGAAGTCTTACCGGTTCCAGATGGCGGGGTGTATGTTCATTCTTTGTATTGATGTAGTCAAAACAGACAACCTGATGATCCGTAATACCTTTACGCAGATGAGGAAGGGCGTCAGGTTCTGTTCGGCGAGTCTCCAGATCCACCGACAGACTTGAGGTTTGATGCTCCGGTCCAATCGTTTGCAGACGTTCAATCGTGCCTTGTGCACGTGCATCTTCGAATACTGTGGATAGACTGCTCAGGACCGTGATCAGGGAATCCACATCATAAGAACCGAGCAAGCTTTTATCCATCTTGTATCCGTCCATCATGCCGTAGCCGCCTTTGAGTCCCTGATGGGAGACGACCGGGAAGCCAGCGGCACAAATTACATCAATATCCCGATAGATCGTTCTTGGGGACACCTGAAACTCTTCCGCCAAGGTGGAAGCAGACAATACTTCGTGGTTCAGCAGTTTATATATGATTGAGATTAATCGCTCCAATTTCAAAAGGTATCCCCGCCCGTTATTCCATTTTGTCATTACAGGCCATTATTATATCACGCCAGGGTAAACAAGATGGAGGATTACAGAGGGTCTATAGAAGTCATATCATCCAGTATGTTTTGTTCCAACATGATTGGACAAGTTCTTCGGTGTGATGAAATAAAAAAGAGTGCTGGATAGCACCCTTTCGAAGACACATGATTGTTGTTGTGTTGAACAGTTATGTTAGCAGATCGGTCGAACTTAATTAATATCGAGTGAATCGTCAGAGCCGGCTCTACTCTTCTTGCACGTTATAGAGAACCCGAGCGAGCAGATTCTGTCCATAGTTTCCAAAGTTTTTACCAAAGATCGTTAAACCCCGTTTGTTCAAAGGTTCGTCCGTAACCGCAATGCGGAAATGAATATCGCTTTTGTAATCCAGCCCAATCTGGTCCAACGTCACGTCCGAGATGCGGCATCCGTCGATATAGCTGCCTTCCTGTGTAATCCGGATCAGCTTCAGCATGCCGTACTGATTCAAGTGGGGAGGCCACCATTCCGGGTTGAAGGTACCGCGTGTATTGCCAAAATCCCCCGGACTTGTCCAGCAGCCAATCTCAATACCGTTAATGTAGAAATAAATATCCGAAGGGTAATTGTCACAAAAGCCAGGGGCCTCCGATCCCAGTTCCATCGACAACTGAATTTCGCTAAAGGACTGATTAGGTTTGAGATAGTTGGGAATCCGATACTCGAGATAACCTTCAGCCAGCCAGATCATCTCCGCATCAATTCGCAGTGGATCAGCAAAGTAACGCGGATCATCGAACTCTCCAACAATGCTGTCCCGGGTAGCGAGACCACATGTAGGTGCAGCCTGATAATCGCTGTAATGACCGACCTGAATTTCCACCTCATAACGATTGTTAATCTCCTGTGAACGCAGATCAACCATCAATTTTTCCTCATTAAGATAACATATCTTCTGAATTCCATGTTTGCCAACAGCGGTGTTGATCTCGATCAATCCGCTCTCTTCAAGCTTCTTGATATGCATTGTGATAGCGCCATTGCTCAGTCCCAGCTTGGTTGCAAGATCATTGAGATTAAGACTTTGGTTCTTGGCCAGCAGCTCGATGATCTGAATCCGGATTTCCGAACTGAGCGCTTTGAAGATATTCACACCCGACATCAGATCTTTAATATAAATCATAGGTGGATTTCCTTTCCCCGTTCTGAACAAAGTCTTCGACACAGACATTTGCACATTTATATGTTTTATTTCAGATAATTATAAATCATTCCCTCATGGAAGGGAAGGGTGGAGAAATAGAAGCCAAAACCCTTGTGTATAGCGTAAATACGAAAATATAATCTATATTTTGTTCACTATTCCGGTTAAAATAAGTGTTAATCAGTTCACATATATTTGAAATATACCATTGAAATGTAATGTAACCGCTTTTATAATCCTATTATACCTAAATTGATTCATTACTTCATGAACCTAATTAACCATTTGATCAGGAAAGGTGGAGTTTGGTTTGGAAAAGTTAAGCAATGTGAAGAGGTTTAAGTGGAAACGGTTGGCGTTACCGGCATTACTTGTGATGGTATTACTGCTGGCAGGTCAGTCAAAAGCTTTGGCGGCGTTCTGGAATCTGACCGGAGATACCGCTGTTCATGATCCGTCGATTATTAAAGAGGGCAGTTCCTGGTACACCTTTTCAACCGGCCCGGGCATCCAAGTATTGAAATCCGATAATGGATCGTCCTGGTATCGTGTTCCACAAATCTTCTTAAGTAAGCCGTCCTGGTGGGCTTCTGCCGTTCCGGGACAAAGCGGATTGGATGTATGGGCACCGGACGTAGAGCAGTATAACGGAAAAGTATGGCTCTATTATTCGATCTCCACCTTTGGCTCCAATCGGTCTGCGATTGGTCTTGCGTCTGCGAACAGCATTGGAGCAGGGCAATGGAAGGACGAAGGATTGGTGCTTCAAACCACGACCGCCAATAATTATAATGCCATTGATCCGAATCTGGTCATTGATGCTTCAGGCAATCCATGGCTGGCCTTCGGTTCTTTCTGGAGCGGTCTGAAGATTGTCAAGCTGGACAAAAATACGATGAAACCGACGGGAAGTATAACTTCCATTGCTGCGCGCCCGAATAACGGAGGTGCTATTGAAGGACCAAGTATTGTATATCGTGGCGGCTACTATTACCTGTTTGCTTCCATCGATTCTTGCTGCCAAGGGGTGAACAGTACCTACAAAATGGTTTATGGACGTTCGACCAGTATAACAGGCCCTTATGTGGACAAAAACGGAGTTAATATGCTGAATGGTGGCGGAACGATATTGGATACAGGCAATGTGAAATGGAAAGGTCCAGGTGGTCAGGACGTGTACAACGGCAATGTCATCGCAAGACATGCCTATGATGCAGAGGATAATGGCAATCCAAAATTGCTGATTAATGACTTGTTGTGGGACGCTAATGGATGGCCGAAGTACTGATTTATTTTAGATAAATATAAAATGTTTTATAAAAGTGTTGACTAAAGTGATCTGGATTTGATAAATTAACAACAGAAATCCTATTTCATCCAATTGAATACGGTTACAAGTCCAGATCAGGAGGGGTTCAGATGGTAAAGAAAAAGAATTGGGTCACATTTATGCTTCTTATGCTGGTAAGTGCACTGGTACTTGCGGGCTGCGGAGGAGGAAGCGGCGGTGCAAGTGGGGACAAGGAGTTAACGTTTATGTTCCGCGGGGGCACAGATGAGCAGAAAGCATACCAGGCAGTGGTCAAGAAATTCGAAGAAGATCATCCGGGTGTGAAAGTCAAAATTATTGTAACGGCTGCGGATCAATATGCAACCAAGCTGAGAGCGGCAATTACAGGCAACAGCTTGCCTGACGTATTTTATTTTAACCCAGGCGATATTAAGGCCTATGTGAACAGCAATGTTCTCATGAATCTTACACCATACATTGAAAATAATGCGGATGTTGATTTGAATAACATCTGGAAATATGGAGTGGATCTATACCGTTATGACGGCAAGATGGCAGGACAGGGTGATCTTTACGGCATGCCGAAGGACCTCGGGCCATTTGCACTAGGCTACAACAAGACTTTGTTTGAAAAAGAAGGCATTCCATTCCCTGACAAGGATAAACCATATACATGGGAAGAGTTCATTAAGGTGAATCAGCAAGCGACCAAGGATACCAACGGGGACGGTAAACCGGATGTATTCGGTACAGGTTTTAACGTACAGTGGGCACTGCAATCCTTTGTATGGAGCAATGGCGGGGACTGGCTGGATGAGAGCAAAACGAAGGTGACCATTGATGATCCGAAATTCGCAGAAGCTCTGCAATTCTTCGCGGATATGCAGAACGTATACAACATTACACCTTCCATTGAGGAAGCGCAAACATTGGATACCTATCAACGCTGGATGAAAGGGGAAATGGCCTTCTTCCCTGTAGGTCCTTGGGATATGAGTACATTCGAGACTTTGCCTTTCGAGTATGATTTGTTACCTTTCCCTGCGGGATCGACTGGCAAGTCGGCTACGTGGATTGGTTCCCTGGGAATTGGGGTATCTGCGAAATCGAAACATCCGGAAGAAGCGGCAGCATTGGTGAACTACCTAACCGCTTCGAAAGAAAGTATGCAGCAACTGGTAGATGCCAAGGTACAGATTCCGAATCTGCTTGATATGGCAGACGAGTGGGCCAAAGATACATCCACGAAACCATCCAACAAGCAGGAATTCATTGATATCGTAGAGGATTACGGACGTTCTTTGCCAGGTAACTACACGTACAATGCGGAGTGGTATGACCTCTTCTTCACAGACATCCAGCCGGTATTAGATGGCAAGATTACAGCCGCTGATTATGTGAAGCAACAACAGCCAAAAATGCAGAAGCTGCTCGACAAAGCGGTTGAACAGGAACAGAAATCTCAGAAATAGTAGATAGGAAAGGGTGATGCCGGCAGCCTGCAATCATGCTGCTGGCATCATTCGTATTGGGACTTATTGGATTCCATACGGGCATGTGGCATTCGTTGATCGGCAAGGTTCAATCGAAGAATGCCACATGCTGATACTAGAAACAGGGGTGAACGCCGTGATTACGAAATCGAGTTTGTATCGCAAAGAGATGCTGTACGGATATCTGTTTATCTTACCTCCGATTCTTGGGTTGCTGATCTTTGTCATGTTCCCATTCCTCTACTCCCTCTATGGTTCCTTTACCGACTGGGATGGATTGGGACAGATGAACTTTATCGGATTGGCCAACTTCAAGGACTTGCTAACGGATGACTTATTTTACAAAGCGATGTTTAATACATTCTTCCTGATGCTCGGGATCCCGATTGGCCTTTTGCTGGCATTGTTGCTGGCTATGGGTTTGAATCGTAAAATTCCCGGGACTACGACCTTCCGTGTAATTTATTATATTCCGGTCATCTCCTCCCTGGCTGCGGTGTCCATCATGTGGAACTGGGCGTATAACGGGGATTACGGTCTGGTGAACCAGTTCCTCGGCCTGTTTGGCATTGAGGGTCCCAACTGGCTCGCGAACAAAGACACAGTCAAACCAGCACTGATTATTATGACGGTATGGAAAGGTTTGGGATACACCATGTTATTGTACTTGGCAGCGCTGCAAAGTGTATCACGTACATATTATGAGGCGGCTGAACTGGATGGAGCCAATGGGTTCCAGATTTTCCGCAATATCACCTGGCCAATGGTGAAGCCTGTTACCTTTTTCCTCGTCGTTACAAATATCATTGGCGGCTCCCAGATCTTTACCGAGATGAACATTATGACGCCTACAGGTGGTCCTGAATATTCATCGGCTTCGATTGTCTTCTATATTTGGCAGAAAGCCTTCAGTAACCTTCAAATGGGTTATGCGTCAGCCATGGCCATGATTCTTGGTATTTTCATTTTTGTCATTACCTTGGTGCAATTCAAAATGAACGAAAAATCAGCCTATGATGGGGATTAATTGTCAAGGGAAGGAGTGAATCGGAGATGTCTTACAGTCAAAAAAGGAATTTAACGAACACGATCATTTTTATCGTACTCGCGATCGGTGCTATTGCGATGGTAGCACCACTGATCTGGATGCTATCCACCTCATTGAAGGAGAAGCAGGATGTATTCGCGCTTCCACCAGTGTGGATACCTGAAGTGTTTCAATTTGGAAAGTATAAGGAAATATGGGAAGCAGGCCCTCTGCTAAGCGGGATCAAAAACAGCCTCATTGTTGCGGTGAGTGTAACGATCGTCGGTACGTTTACATCCAGTATCGCTGCGTTTGCTTTTGCCAAATTGAGGTTTCCACATAAAAACAAACTGTTTCTTGCTTTGCTTGCTTCCATGATGATTCCATATCCAACAGTCATGATTCCACAGTTCATGATGTTCTCAAAGCTTGGCTGGACAGATACATTATTGCCGCTTATTGTACCGGGGTTGTTCGGTAATGTGATTATGATCTTCTTCCTCCGGCAATATCTGCTTAGTGTGCCAGATGCCATTATTGAAGCAGCCAAAATTGATGGAAGTTCCTATTTCCGGCTCTATTCCAGTATTACATTCCCGTTAATTAAACCTGCCGTTGCTGCACAGTTAATTCTGTGGTTCATGGGGATCTGGAACGATTATCTTGCACCGATTATCTATCTGAATTCACCGGAGAAGCAGACGCTGCAGCTGGTCATTGCCAACTTCAATGCCACGTATGCAATCCAGACGGATTATCCACTTATTATGGCAGCGTCGATTGTGGCTCTGTTACCGGTATTAATCATCTTCCTGATCTTCCAGAAACAGATTATTGAATCGGTTGCCATTTCGGGAGTGAAGGGATGAATCAGCGGAAGAGATTCCGGGGTTGGACATTTTCGAAGAGAGGGGTGGTTGCTTCCATGTTGCTGATGCTAATTGCTGGAGCTACGGGTTGTTCTGGAGAAGGAGCAGGAGAAACGGTGTCCCGTCCGGTCTTTCCTGAAGCTCCGCAAGATACGCTGTTGTATGACACCTCCATATTGGATGACGAATCCCGGTGGACGGTAAACAATGCACATGATCCGGCCATTATCAAAACAGACCAGGGATACTACGTCTATTCCACAGACGTTCGTGTAGCAGGAGAAGCAAAACCCGGCGTCATGGTACGCAAATCAGATGATCTGATCCACTGGAAGTGGGTAGGTCAAGCTCTCCCGGGTATTCCGCAAGAAGCGCTGGACTGGACAGGTGCGGTCAATCTGTGGGCACCGGATGTGATTCAGGCTGGTGATACCTATCGGATGTATTATTCGGCTTCTTCTTTTGGCAGTACCCAGTCGGCTATTGGTCTTCAGACATCCTCATCTCCCGAAGGTCCTTGGACAGATGAAGGACTGGTTGTGAAAACTTCTGCGAATGAACAGGACAAATTAAATGCCATTGATGCCAATCCCATTGTAGATGCCGAAGGCAATCCGTGGATGGTATATGGTTCATTCTTTGACGGAATCTACATTGCGCCACTTGATCCCGACACCGGGAAATTCAAGGACGAGGGTTATGGTACTCGCATTGCCGCTCGGGATCGTGCAACTGAAGAAGGTGCAGTCGAAGGTCCATACATTGTGTATAACCCGGAGTTCAAAAAGTATTATCTGTTCGTTTCATATGATTCCTTGTTCGAAGATTATAACGTGCGGGTTGCGCGTGCTGATTCAATCACAGGACCGTACACGGACATAAACGGCAATAACATGCTGGATACAGAGTATCTGCCGCAATATGAGATCGGCACCAAAATTCTCGGCGGTTATCGCTTCACAGAAGGCGAGGGCTGGGTTGCGCCCGGACATAACTCCGTTCTGAAGGACGGAGACGATTATTACATCGTGCATCATGCACGGGGTGAGACGGATAAAAACTGGCCCTATCTTCATGTTCGCAAAATGTTATGGACGAAGGACGGCTGGCCTGTCGTTTCACCTGAACGTTACGCAGGTGAGACTACACAGGATATTCCGAAGTCCATGATTGCCGGGGAATGGGAAGGCATGGCGATTGATCCGTCCGTGGACGGGCAGATTCAAGCCGTGCCTTATACCCTAACAAGCAACGGTAAAATTAAAAGCGAAAAAGGTTCAGGAACCTGGACATTTGATGACAAACAAACACTGACACTGAAGTGGAAAGAAAGCCCATGGGGCGGAGCCTCCACAGAAGAGCTGAAACTGCTGCCGTCCTGGGACTGGGAGAGAAGCCAGCCCGCGCTGGTGGTGACAGGTCTTAATGACCGCGGTGTGGCGGTCTGGGGCAAGCAGATCAGCGCAGCGGAGGAGTAAGGGGGCGAGCAGCGAGCGCGGTAAGAGCGAGCTGCCGTGCCAAGGTGCACAAGCAGTGAGGGGGAGCAAGGAGCCGCAGGAGCGAGTTTGGCATCCGATTTCAACCGCCAGGAGCGGTGATAAAAAGAAATCGGATGCCAAGAGAGCGCCAAGGCCCTGCCACCACTGAACGTCCGCTGTGCATGCAAAGCTAGCCTATAGCTCTGCGGCTAGCCCTGCATTACATGGGGAGAGTTGACCGTGCGAAGCGGTCAACCCCATAAGACCGAGCCACACAATGGCTCGAAGTTGAGTTGTAACCCAGCGAGCGCGATAAGAGCGAGCTGCCGCTCCGAGGGTGCACAAGCAGTGAGGGGGAGGAAGGAGCCGCAGGAGCGAGTTTGGCATCCGATTTCAACCGCCAGGAGCGGTGATAAAAAGAAATCGGATGCCAAGAGAGCACCAAGGCCCTACCACCCCCGAACGTCCGCTGTGCACCACCCAAAAAGGTTTTCGCTTTTTTCGCAATTGGGTTACATTCCCCAACTTCGAGCCAAACAACATTTGAAAGGGGAGCATTCCCATGACTGATTCTATTACATTTACTAATCCCATCCTGGAGCAACGCGCTGATCCGTGGGTGTACCGTCATACAGACGGTTACTATTATTTTTCCGCTTCTGTACCAGCCTTTGATCGGATTGAGATCCGGCGAGCAGAGACTTTGGAAGAGTTAAGAGATGCTGAGCCGGTAACGGCTTGGACCAAGCGTGACACGGGGCCGATGAGTGCCAACATCTGGGCACCGGAGATTCATTTTATCGATGGCAAATGGTACATACACTACGCTGCGGCTCACACCAGTGAGACCAACGAAGGACTGTTCGATCACCGTATGTATGTTCTGGAGAACGATTCCGCGAATCCACTCGAAGGAGAGTGGGTAGAAAAGGGACAGATACACACACGGTGGGAATCATTCGCGCTGGATGCAACAACCTTTGAACATAAGGGAATTCGCTATCTGGTCTGGGCACAAAAAGATCCGGATATTGTGGGCAACTCGAACCTGTACATTGCCGAAATGGAAAACCCGTGGACGCTGCGCGGCGAACAGGTAATGATCTCTACACCTGAGTACGATTGGGAAATCATCGGCTTTAAGGTGAATGAAGGCCCAGCCGTGATGCATCGGAATGGGCGGTTGTTTATCGGCTACTCGGCAAGCGCGACCGATTACAATTATTGCATGGGTCTGCTTACCGCAGATGAAAATGCCGATTTGCTTGATCCGACCAGCTGGGCGAAATCACCCGAACCGGTATTCCAGACTTGTGAAGCGAACGGCCAATACGGCCCGGGCCATAATAGCTTTACGGTGTCACCGGATGGCAAGACCGATATTCTGATTTATCATGCGCGTAATTACAAAGACATCGAGGGTGATCCCTTGTATGATCCGAACCGCCATGCCCGTGCTCAAGTAATTCATTGGCGTGAAGATGGCACACCTGATTTCGGTGTTCCGGCACCGGATGGCAGCGCAGTAGCGGAAGCAAAATAAGAGGTAATGAAACCTTGAATACGAGAGCCCTTAGTTAGCGAGTGATGCTGATTAAGGGCTCTTTTGTATGTGAACGATAAGATAGAGTGCCTGAACATATGTATCCTGGACACAAAACAAAGCAACCACAACGATGATTTCTGCGTATGAGAAAGATACAGATTACGATGCAGAACCTATTAGGAGGATCACATATGGATTCACGCGAGACGTTGGACTTGGAGCTTGAACAGATTTTGAAATGGGAGAAACAACAGAAAGACTTGTTTATTTGGGATAAAATCGGGCGTTTGCCCTTTGCGATGTTGGATAAAGTGATGCCTAAAGCGCTGAAACAGAAGATCGGCGATTCCCTGAATGACGTGGGTCAGTATGTGCAGAATGGGGGCAAGTTCCTCGTACAGAAGAAAAAAGTAGCCAAGCTGCTGCAAGAGGAAGCTGAGAGGTCCGGTTATTCCATGATGGACACGACCGATCGTCTGGAGCAGGATGCTGAAGCGGAGGGGATAGCGAAGATTCATAGTGTAGAGAATCTGCCACTTCAGGTGCTGGACCAGGTGGCTGATAACATCACAGAGAGTCGAACCAAGTTTGCCGCGGCTCAGGGAGCAGCTACAGGGTTTGGTGGCATCGTAACCATAGCAGCAGATATTCCGATGGTGATGGGGCTTTCTCTGAAGGTACTGCAGGAGATGGCTCTATGTTATGGTTATGATCCCGATGAACCGCTGGAGCGTATCTTTATCGTCAAATGTCTGCAATTCTCTTCCGCCGATATTGTAGGCAAGAAAGCGATCATTGAAGAACTGGCCGCCTACGACGATCCGGACAAGCCCATTGAAGTGGTATCGCAGATGCAGGGCTGGCGGGAAGTTTTTAACTCCTACAGTGAATCCTTTGGCTGGAAGAAGCTGTTCCAACTCGTGCCGATTGCCGGCATGGTGTTTGGTTCCGTGAGCAACAAAAATACAATTCGAGATGTAGCCGAAGCAGGTAAAATGTTGTACAAAAAACGGCTGATCCTTCAGCGTTTGAAGTAACATTACAGAAGAAGTAATATTAGAAAAGAATATTTATATTGAAAGAGATGAATTTGATATGTTAAACAAACAGGGTTTCTATGATCTATTGGATCGCAATAATATCGTTTACGAGAGCATTGAACATCCCGCAGTATATACGATGGAAGAAATATTCTCTTATCAAATTCCACATACAGAACATATCGTTAAAAATCTATTTCTGCGTGATGACAAGAAGCGCAACTATTATCTGGTGACGATTGCTGGAACGAAGTCCGTTGATTTGAGAAGTTTAAGCGAAAAGATACCTAGCCGCAAATTAAGTTTTGCCAGTGAAAAGGATTTGTTGGAATTCCTCGGATTGGAAAAAGGGCACGTCAACCCTATGGGGGTTCTCAATAATATTCAGAAAAACGTGACCGTAGTTTTTGACAAGGATCTAGTTGGTCAGAAAATCGGAATTCATCCGATGGAAAATACGGCGACGGTATTCCTTGAATTTGAAGATGTGAAGGAACTAATTACAGCTCAAGGCAGCAACGTTGTCATGTGGGACGTGGAATAAACGGTTGAACTAAATACGAGAACAACAAATATAACAAAAAAGGTTCCTGCCATCTCTGTATATACAGAGATGGCGGGAACCTTTTTGTTATGGTTAAACTTTTTATTCAGCTTGCAAATGTAGGTTACTCTTCACTACCGTTTTCTTTCGCCCAGATATTGAGTAATTTATCGGATGGAAGCAAGAACGTGAAGATCCCGAGCAGGGGCAGGAAGCTGCACATCTGCATTACGGGTGATACACCGAAAACGTCAATCCAGTTGCCCAGCACGAGTGCGCCCAGGCCTCCCATACCAAATGCCAGACCTGTGATCAGGCCGGAGACCGTTCCGATTTTGCCTGGAATCAGCATTTGTGCATAGACAACCGTAACCGAGAAGCTGGATAACATGATAAAACCAATAATGGTGAGCAGTACACCTGTCCAGAACAGATTTGCATAGGGCAACAACAGCGCCAGTGGAGCAGCTCCGGCCATGGACAGGAAGATCAGGTTGCGTTTGCCGAATCTGTCCGCCAATGGGCCTCCGAAGAACGTACCCAGTGCCCCGGCAGCCAGGAACAAGAAGATATAGATCTGCGCGTCCTCTGTGGACAATCCAAAGGTATCTTTCAGATTAAATGCATAGAAGCTGCCGATGGAAGCGATATACCAAGAACGAACAAAAACAAGCAAGATTAATATCGTAATGGCGGCAGTAATCTTTTTGCGCAAAGCAGGATTGGGTGCACGACGAGCAGCAGCCTGTCTACGCAGATATCCTCCCGATTGCAGCATACGTCCATACCAACGGGCTATGTAGATCTGAACTGCAATTCCCATGGCAGCAATGCCTGTAAATCCAATGGCACCGAACAGTCCAAACGGGATAAAGATCCAGCGTGTAAGCAATGGGGCAAGCGATTGCCCTGCGTTACCACCAACCTGGAAGATGGACTGTGCCAGTCCACGGCGTTGACCGGCAGCCATGTGTGATACACGCGAACCTTCGGGATGGAAAGCAGCGGAACCCAGACCGACAAAGATAACGGAAATCAGGACAGCCATATAACTGTCGGCGAAGGCCAACAGCAACATACCGGTAAATGTAAAACCCATGCCGATGGGCAGGATAGATGGTGTCGGTTTTTTATCAGCAAACCAGCCTACGACAGGCTGCATAATGGAAGCGGTAAAGTTGATAGCAAATGAGATCCATCCGATCTGAGTATACGTGAGATGCATGGAATCTTTCAGAATCGGAAAAATGGCGGGAATAACCGACTGGATCGAATCATTGAATAGATGGACCAAACTGATGGCAATAAGTATCCGGTATACGGTGCTTTGGGCATCCGATTCGGGTGGGGCTTTCGAACGCGCTGCGGCGTCCTTGGTTAAAGTGGATTGAGTAGACATGTACAATTCTCCTTTGGTCGCGGTCACGAGGGATCAGCGCCTGATGTTGTAATATATGCGTGTAAGCATATTGTTACATAATAGGATAGATTGATTGGACCGACAAGGGGAACAAGGGAAAACGTTGATGAATTCAACTCTATTTCCAAGGTGTTTATTAATAGCATTGCATTTACAAAATAAAAGTATTACTTTAGCATCTACTGTAAGAAGACCCATATTTATGTGTAAGAAGGATAGAGGAGGGATGGAAATGAAATCCTTATCACCTTATGAATCCGCCAAACGTGAGTTGGTGATGACTATTTTGTATATGGCTGTAATAACGTTTCAGGTTATCTATGTAGCACCAAAATCTCTATCTGCTGCTATCGTCATATTTATCATTTTTCAGTCAATTGGTGTGCTGATGTTGAGACATTACATCAAAAAAGTCACAGAACTAAAGAAAGATCGATCTACTTGAAAGTGACTCTAAGCTTAGGGTAGAGACGGAGGTTTTGCAGGATTAAACTAAAAAGCCGAACTTCTTAAGCTATATAAGCTGAATTAATCATTTACAAGGTAACGGAGAGGACAGAAAAAACCTGAAAAAGCGAAGCGTTCGCCTAAAAGCTTTCTGAAAGAAAGCTGCATCGGAAGCATACGCCATCCCCGGATTTTCCCCTTTTAGAAAAGGAAATGTAAAAAAATCTGGGGATAACAGCGATTGGAAGGTTGTTCTGTCATCGTAGTGTCAGTGTAAATAATCTTTAGTTCAACTTATATAGCAGAGTTCGGCTTTTGGCATTCTATGATTCTATCTTATACAGAATGGATGAACCTGACGATTTAGCGATTATCAATCGTCTCCGGATACATATCATGATTCATCATGCGGTGGTCGGCCATCTGCTCATACTTCGTTCCCGGCTTACCATAGTTCGTATATGGGTCAATGGAAATACCGCCGCGCGGTGTGAATTTGCCCCATACTTCGATGTAGCGGGGGTCCATCAGCTTGATCAGGTCGTTCATGATGATGTTCACACAGTCCTCGTGGAAATCACCATGGTTACGGAAGCTGAACAGGTACAGCTTGAGTGATTTACTCTCGACCATTTTGATATCAGGAATGTAACTGATATAGATCGTTGCAAAGTCCGGCTGACCCGTAATCGGGCACAGGCTGGTGAACTCCGGGCAATTGAATTTTACAAAATAATCGCGGTACGGATGTTTGTTATCAAAGTTCTCCAGGATGCCCGGATCATATTCAAACGTATATTTTACGTTCTGGTTGCCCAGCAACGTCACATCTTGCATCTCATCAGGTTGTCTCATCGGTTATTAAATGCTCCTTGTTTCCGTCAAAGCCGAAGCCTCGCGGTATATATGAATAGGCAATTTTTTGCCTGTATAATTCTCTTCATTGTCTGAGGACCTTTCGCCCTCATCCTTACATCATGCCGCCCATTCCACCCATACTGCCCATTAGACGCCGCGTTTATTGCCCCATACCAGCGTATGAAGCTGTGGAAGCACACGAACATTGTTCAGGTCATCGGAGGCACTGACTTGGTCGATCAGCCACTCATAACGAGCAAGCAGTGAGGACGCCAGATCTGGCGTATCGGCGGAAGTCACATCCGGGTTCCCGGTTTGTAAAAATAAATCTGTGCCCGGATACCGCGCGTGTACACGGCGGGCATAGTCCAGGTCTGTCTCATCGAAGATCACGATCTTCAGACTATGATTTCTTTCTACCGGGCCAGCGGCCAGCCTTCCGATCAGATCATCCAGCGCGGCCCAATCGGTGTCCATGCCGGAGCTGGGTGGCTTGGGCGAGACGGTGACTTCGTCAATGTCCGCCAGCCAAGGCTGCCAGCGGGAGCCCTGCGTCTCCACCGCAGTGCGGATGCCGTTCTCCCGCAGCAGGGCAACCAACCCGCCCAGCGAAGCGAGCAGGGCGGGATTACCGCCAGAGATGGTGACATGGGAGAAACGGGTGCCGCCAACGCGGCGCAATTCTTCCCATACGTCCTCTGGCGTAATCATCCGAATCTGGTCCTTGCCACTGCCGTCCCAGGTAAAGGCCGAGTCACACCAGGAGCAGCGATAATCGCAGCCCGCGGTGCGAACAAACATCGTTTTTTGCCCGATGACCATGCCTTCGCCTTGAACCGTCGGACCAAAAATCTCCATCACGGGAATACGAGCCTCTTTGCGAGATCCCGTCTCATTCACCTGCTGTGTCACACTACTCATGGATCATCCACTCCCGTCTCGCTTCCGCGTAACTGGTTGGTGTCTCGAAGAGTCGGACAAACTCCGTCCGCCCACCATCGGTCAGCCCGGCATAGGGCTCCGTCTGGAGCGCATGTTCCATCTGTTCGAACAGCCAAACGACCATATTTTCAGCCGTTGTATTCATTAAAGGAAGTGTCTCGTTGAGGTACTGATGATCCAGATATCCCTCAATTTGAGTTTTCCATATATCTTTGATATGTCCAAAATCAACCGTCAGCCCGGTCTCACCCGGATAACCGCTGATGCCAAAAATAACTTTATACGTATGACCGTGCAGGTTTCTGCACTTGCCTTCATAACAATGCAGGTGATGTGCTGCGTCAAAGGTGAATTCTTTGCTTACAAGCACACGTTTGCGGTGATAGCGCAGCTGGGTGGGTAGAATATCTTCTCCGATGCGTTGCAGATGCTCTACAATACGGAATGTTCCTGGCTCTCTCATCGCACATCCACTCCCGTAGATCCGGCAGCACGTTGCTGTACATAACGATCCAGTCCGGCTTTGCGCAGTTTGCAGGCAGGGCATTCTCCGCATCCATCGCCGATCACGCCGTTATAACAGGTCAAGGTACGCTCGCGTACATAATCAAAAGCACCGAGATCATCGGCCATCTTCCACGTTTGGGCTTTGTCCAGCCACATGAGCGGGGTGTGAATGACAAATGGATAGTCCATCGACAGATTAAGTGTCACATTCATCGATTTCACAAATGAATCCCGGCAATCCGGGTATCCGCTGAAATCTGTCTCGCATACACCTGTAACCAGGTGACGTGCTCCTTTTTGCTTTGCCATGATGGCCGCAAAACTGAGGAACAGCAGATTTCGTCCATCTACAAATGTACTCGGCAGTTCGCCTTCTTCATGCGTAATATCCACATCCGTGCGAGTGAGCGCATTGGGGGCGAGCTGATTTAACAGACTCATATCGAGTACCGTTTGCTGTACGCCCAGATCACGAGCGATCTCGGCTGCACATTCAATCTCCAGCTTGTGGCGCTGACCGTAATCAAATGTAACAACCTCGACTTCGGCAAACTGCTGTTTGGCCCAGAACAGACACGTGGTACTATCCTGACCGCCGCTGAATACAACGACTGCTTTTTCTTCGTTCAACATAAAAAAACCTCTCTATCTTCTTGAGATCAAACCATGCACATAGGCATAGAGTGTCGGAAGAACAGAGAAGTTCATGAACTGGCATCCATCAAAAAACACACTTTCTCGATAACCGCTTCAAAAAAGAAGGCAAGAGTAAGTGTCCTTAGTTTTTTACGTACATGATTGCATGGTGACCGCAACGTGTACGCAAGACTTATACTGACCAACACATGGTCAAGTCTTATAGAGGGAGTTCGCGAACCTCTCCCATGCCACAGGCATGGATTTTCTTCTTCAATTGTCTGAACCATTATAACATGAAACCGCGTGGTGACCACCCCACTGGAGCATAGTGGCAGCTAATCGGTCGGCTCCATCAACTAACAGCTTATTTGATCAGTTTATTTGATCAATACATTGCCGAAAGGGATAACTTCTTTCAGAATTCGTTTGAACAGTCCCTCATCGTTAAGATCCTGTTCCAAGCGGTGATTCTCACGTCCAGCCTGAAAGAGTACAGATCCATGTCCTGTCATCTTCCAATGATAATTCATATGCTGACTGGCAAGGTTGTTACCATATACGGTGAGTTCAAGATGTGCATTTTCGGGATAGGCAATAATGCTGCCAGCATCCACATAGAGCGGCGCTGTTGGATGAAGTTCCTGTTGGCAGACCTGGCCTTGAGTGAGCAATCCGATTTTGCCTTTGCCGGAAAATTTCATTTTCACTGCATCACGGGTGATCAGCATGTTTTTGATTTTCTGAATTTTGGTATGCATGGTTACACCATCAGAGTAGAAGAACAGGTGGCGGAAGTCATAGAGCAGGTCACTGTCCTCCGTGAGCGCCACTTCCTTCATCGTGAATCCGGGAGGCAGGGCAGCCACAAATTGGCAGGGTCCGGTGATTTCGGATTTAATCAGCTTTTTTTTGCGATATATGCCCGTGATATTCATGAATTTGTCATTGCGACTCCCACTTGGACCGCGGAAGGCCACAATTTGCTGCGGATGCAAAATATGAAGGCGGTCATCTTTAATCAGTGAAAATGTGACGACTTGTCCTGCTCCGCCTGCTTCAGCATTGTTCAGGTGTATGTTCATGCAGTTGCTCCTGTTCTTTTATACTCGGCCGGAACGGCGACGCATTCCCCAGCGCATCACACGAATCAGAATAAAGTAACCCAATATGAGAGAAACGACAGTGATGATCGTCGTCTGAATTCGTTTGGTGGTAGCTGCTTTGGCATTCTGGTCGTCCTGTAACTTACTTACCATTTCAGTGAGTTTCTGGTTCTGAGCCAGCAGTTGTTCGTTCTGGGTCTTAAATGCTTCGACATTGGCCTGGGCTTGTCCCAACTGAGCAGACGTTTGATTTAATTGCTCCATTGTTTGCTTATAACTTTCCTGCAGAGCGTTCACTTCTCCGGGCAATTCGGAGACTCGCTCCCATCCGCTGTATATATCCGTGAAAATATTGGCACTGGCAGCACTTGCTGTCGAAGCGATCGAAACGGTAAATAGAATGCATGTGGTGAATAACACCCGAATGAAATAACCCTGAATGGATTTTGGCATCGTTAACACCTCTTTCTTCGGTTAGATAGATCAAGCGCCGAATTCGTCGTCTATTGTTGAAATACGGCTCTTACATTATACGTCAAAACCGGGACGATGGGTTCAAGATGATATCGTTTTATTACCCGAAATATTTAAAATTATTTAGGAACAGGGCTGTTTAACTTACAAAGCTGCCGGGTAATAGAACGATAGGCAAGCACACCGGACCGTTTAACAGATCTTTTACTTCAGTTCCGGGTGCATGCTATTCACAAATGCGCAATTTAATGAACGATACCAATATATCCGATTGAATATAAGATCGTGAACATGAAGGAGTAGAAACATATGTATACAACAGATCAGAACACATCAACCAAAACAATCATGATCACTGTGAATGGAGAGCCAGTAGGGCGTAAGCTGGTCATTGACAGTGTCACCTATGCACCGGTAAACGAAGCAGATGGTGTGCAATATTTACACAAAATGGGAATCGATCATCCTACTGTTTAATTTGGGACTTGTCATAGATAAGTGATTGATAAGCTTGGCCTAGTGCCAGGCTTTTTCGTCGTTTATTGTCGTATTGAGACGGATTTAGGGATATAAAACTAATATATTGGAAAAATTTAATGAGAACATGTGTTCCGTGACAATATAGTGTCCATTCACCCTGATAACTTAGAAGATAATACATATAAATCGGGGGAGAGACTACCAGTGAACTCAGTCTTTGAAGTATCTTATTCGTGGAATAAAGAGGCCATACCGACAGGGGGAGCCGACCCCGTATATATGATGGTAGAGTGGCGTAACGGTGCCCCTGCCAAAAGACTTAGGAAAATAGCACCCAAAATTGTATCAAGAGATTTGGAACTTTTGCTCAAACCGGAATATGGAGTACAGCTAAAAGGCATCTATGGATGTCGTTCCAAAGAAACGGATATTGGCTGGTTATTGAGGCTTGGGGATATGTACAAGGGAGAAAGTAAACAAATTTTGCTTGAATTCGTCATGGGACCCCATGCATCAGGAAAAGCTGCCGTATGTTCAGCCTACTGGAGCACGAGGAAGTTGAAGCAAAGTCAACGTGTATTGTTACGAAGAGAACAGTTGTATATTCAGTACACCAGTCATCTGGGCATGTTGCGACAGCCGGAAGATCCCAAGGTGGAGAAGACGATCAAATTAAGTGAAACCGTGCCCCTGATCAAACAAGCCCTGCGCGCCTACGAAAGAGGCCGGGTGCAAGAGGGAAGTAATATGTTACGTCGTCGTGCTGATGCGTTGTTAATTGAAGCTGCGCGGAAGCAAGATCTGGACTATTACGCGGAAGCCGAGATCGTTGAAAAGTTGCGTTATCACTATGAGATAACGTTTACAACAGGATATCATGATCGTGAAAAAAAGATATTAGGGGAATAGGGTTGATTTCAGATGGTAACGGTATAGAGAGAGTCTACATATTTGAAGGTGAAGTTTAGGAGAAGGTCGAATGTATGTATCAATATCATATTAAACAATGGATGGAGTTGTATCAAATTTATTGAAACAACATCGTGGAGGGTCCGGCAAAATGACAGACCGACTAATCCGATTAATGCGCATTATCACACTGGTGCAGGCCAAGCCGGGCATACTGGCACGTGAGCTTGCCCAGCGATGCGAGACGACGGAAAGGACGATATACCGCGACATGGAGGCCCTCAGTGCAATGCATATCCCGATCGCCAATATGGGACACGGGCAAGGGTACATGTTTATCAGCCAATTTGCCATGTATCCGCTAAATTGGTCTGATGAAGAAGCCCAAGCTTTCATGCATCTTGCTGAAGTTATGGAGAATATTCGTCCTTTGCTGAAACCTGCTTTTGAGAGCGCTTATGAGAAAGTGGTTGCTGCGAGTCAGAAAAACAAAACAGAACGAGTGGAATGGTCGGAGCAAATTAGTGGATTGTTCAAAGCGGGATTGCCCGCATGGCAAAATGAAAACAACGATTCGCAGAATCAATCCCTGATTACCCTGCTTCAGGCTGGCATTTCACAGAACACCATTGAAGGGGAGTATCTGTCTCAAGGTAAAAAAGGGATCGTTCGCATAGATCCTTACTGTCTTATCCCTCGTGAATACAGATTTGAGCTGTTAGGGTATTGTCACCTGTCGGAGAAACTTCGAATATTTCAGGTGAGCCGGCTGCAAAGGATACGGATATTGCCACGCACGTTTCGCAAAGAGGATTATCTGATGCAATCGCACTTCCGCATTCCTTGGGCATACGAGGGAAGTACGGAGTGGACTGCGTTCAAAATTCGATTTGCACCTCATGCTGTGGAGCGTGTGATGCAGGAGCAATTTTTTATGCGACCCATCCTAACCATTGAACCGGAAGGTAGCCTGTTATTTGAAGCCATATTAAGTGATGTTGACGAATTTCTCGTATGGATATCTAAATATGGACCTGATGCGGAAGTTCTCGAACCGGAGATCTTCCGCATCAAGATGAAAGAACGCCTAAAATATTGGCAACAAATGTACAATAAAAGTTGAGATTAGAATGCCACCTATCCTAAGGCAAAACACGATTAAGTACTGTGCTGTTGACGGTTACTCTTTGGTTTTGAAAAGGCTTGCCAGATTGCCAAAAGGGGATTCTTTCTCTTCATCTTCTGTGGAGCTGGAATAGACAACCTTGGATGTAATGCCCTCATCATCGGCTGCACAGTTGTTTTCAAGAGTGAATCGGTCAAATTGATGCATAAACACCTTGGCTGTATTAATGGCATCATCCAAGGCACGGTGCTGGGTACCATCAAATTCAATTCCGCAGATTTCAAGAGCCTGAGCGAGTCCGAGTTGGCGGAACTTGCCTTCTTTACGAACGGTGCGGGACCATTGTTGCTGGAGATCGTTATGATTGGTGATCCAGGCCACATCAAGTTGATGGGTGCGACAATGAGAGATCAGTTTGCTGCGGTCATCGGGTCCCCAGGAACACATGTAATAGGGGTCACTTCCCATCCAGGCAATGAATTGGTTCAATGCTGCCGGAAAAAGAGGGGCTGCATCAATATCTTTCTGTGTGATACCTGTAAACTGAATCGTGTCAGTGGACAGAACAGACTTATTGGAAGGACGAACATACGTATGGAACGTATCCGTTACAACCAATCCATCCGCACTTTCCGTAACTTTGACGGCACCAATATCAATAATTTCAGAAGAATAGCGAGTATTGCGGCTTACCGTGAATTCAAGATCATATATGATATATGGCATAGGACAAGCTCCTTTATCGATTAATACCTGTGATAGATTTCTATTTCTCTATATTACAGGGAACGTGCTGCCATGTCAGCCATCGCTAGAGAATTCATTGTAGTCAGGATGAACGAACAGTCTGAGTGTTTAATGATCTTTCTGATGCATTTCCGGTTTTGGTAAGTCTTTACTTCGCAAAAAGTGGTCGTTATAATGAGGAAAGTTAGGGACTTTCCTATATTTTGTTTGTATTTATGGCAACATAAAAGTAGAATTTTCCGTCTTATTATCAAAACTTCCTAACACCGTTTGAAGTGTTGGGGAGTTTTTTTATTGTTTATAGCATACTCGTGTAGGAAAGGAGAAAAAGTTAGTTGGTTGTTGCTATAACATAGGAAAACTACTCACGAGTTAGTATGATTGAATTTAAAGTACATATGGAGGTTTGTGTCTTTGATTAGTAGAAAATTGAAAATAACAGCAATTACAGCCAGTGTGTTTATTGTTTTAATGAGCGCTGCATATGGTGCATTTTATATTTGGAACAAGAATTATAAATTTAATAATAATTATGTATGGCAGCCTTTGGAGGAAGTGCAATCTACACTAAACCTGAAAGATTCCTATAACGTTATTGTAGCTGGAACGGATCCGGAAGGTATTACTGCTGCCTTATCGGCTGCTCGTAACGGGATGCGTGTATTGCTGGTGGAAGCAAGAGATCGCAACATGTTGGGAGGATTGTTGACCGAGGGAGGCCTTAATACGCTGGATTTAAATTATTCCCCTGAACAACCGCAGTTATTGAGTAGTTTGCGGCAGCCTGACTTTTTGAACAAAGGCATTTTCCAGGAATGGTTTGACCAGATCGAGGGTAGTTCATTTGATACCAATACTGCGGCTAACATTTTCTATCGGATGGTTCGTTCTGAACCTAATATTGACCTGTTGATGAATGCTAAGGAATTAGTTCCCCTTACTGAACAATCTACGGGAGATCACACGACAATAACGGGTATGAACATAACTAAAGAAGATGGAACAACTGTTCAGGTCTCAACCCGCTCCATCATTGATGCAACGCAAGATGCGGATATTGCAGCCGCTGCAGGAGTTCCATATTCCATAGGTAGACAAGATATTGGAGACGGTAAATCCAAAATGGTCTCTACGCTTGTATTCAAGCTAAGCGGTGTTACTGATAAGGTATGGCAAAAGTTTAGGGAAAGAGAGGGAACCGGGGTTGATAAGATGAGTGCTTGGGGGTACGGTGATGCTAGAAAATATGAATCCTCCAATCCACAACATATTAAGATTCGAAGTCTGAATATCGGAAGACAAAATGATGATACAATCTTGATTAATACGATGCAAATCTTTGGGGTAGATCCGTTAGATCCGATATCTGTGAAAAAAGGTCTGGAAATCGGGCGTAAAGAAGCCCCACTAATTGTTGATTTTCTGAAGAAAAATTATGATGAATTTGCAGGGCTACAATATGCTGGAACAGCAGACGAGCTTTACGTCAGGGAGTCACGTCATATCTATGGCGAGTACCGATTAACATTAGCTGATGTCATGGAAAATCGTGATCATTGGGATGCCATTGGATACGGCTCATACGATATTGATATTCAGAGCACGAGTGTTGGAAATCCCGGCACGATTATGTTGAGTCCGATTCAATATGGTGTACCCTTTCGCTCGCTTGTACCGCTAAAGGTTGATGGTTTACTCGTCGTTGGACGTGCAGCAAGTTTTGATACAATCCCACACGGTAGTGCAAGAGTTGTCCCACTGGGAATGGCAGAGGGAGAAGCAGCAGGAGCGGCGGTCAAGCTGGCATATATCCATAAGGAGTCCTTCCGCGAACTCTCAACTTCCGAAGAGCGAGCATCTGAACTACGTAAGATGCTGGAGAATCAGGGTATGGATCTGAAAGTTCATCGTTTCGAGCAGCCTGATTATATGGAGCATAAGGATTACAAGGGATTGCTGGCTGCAGCGAGTATGTATATGACTTCAGGCAATTATAATAACGATGGTTGGGAACTGGATAAAGGAATGAATCCAGAACGATTTTTAAGTAAATTGAAAAGAATGCAAGCGATGTTTCCAGAAGCTTACTCAGGCAGTGCCGACCAAGCTCTAGCAAATATGGAGAATGCCGTAACCCTACCTTTAACGTTGGATCAGGCTGCGTATATGTTATGTCTGGCAATGGGATCTTCAGAAACGGAAACTTCACTTGAACAGGCACTTGCTCAATTACAAACGCAAAACTTTATAAGTGCCAACACGCTTGCTGGCATTGCTGACAAGAACAATCTTACAAATGGGGATGCGTTTATGCTCATTCGTGATGTAGTGGAGTATTATTCTGGAGTTGTATTCGACTAATTGGTTGACAATTACTTGTAAATGAACTAATGTGGTCAAAAATGATAACAGCGTTATAACGAGGACATGATTGTGCAAGCCAGCTTCAACAGAGAGGGAACAGTGTGCTGCAAGGTTCCTGTAGCTGCTTCATAATTCCTACCTCGCGAGCTGCGGAAGAGAATGCCCATACAGGGTTGCAACCTCCGCCGGCAGGGCCCGTTATGCCCCGTAGGACTGCATGTTACAGATCGCATAGGTTGCGAACGGATTAATTTGCAGTTAAATAAGGGTGGTACCACGACACATTCGTCCCTTGACGGATGTGTCTTTTTGCTGTTTATGCGCCGTATTTGATAACAAAAAGGAAGATTAGGAGTGTGTTCAGATGCGTCAAAGTGAAATGCTTGTTCCAACATTACGTGAAGCGCCAGCGGAGGCAGATGCAGCAGGACATCGCTGGTTACTGCGTTCCGGCATGATTCGCCAACTGGCAGCAGGGATCTACAGTTACCTGCCCCTTGGACGGCGTATATTGTTAAATGTTGAACGGATCGTTCGTGAAGAGATGGATCGTGCCGGGTGTCAGGAAGTGTTGCTGCCGATTATGCAGCCTGCGGAGTTGTGGGAAGAATCCGGAAGATACACACAGTATGGTCCCGAATTGATGCGTCTGAAGGATCGTCATGCACGGGAATTTGCTCTTGGACCAACACATGAGGAAGTCGTAACCGCTTTAGCGCGGGACGAGGTGAGTTCGTATCGTAAGCTGCCATTCACCCTGTACCAGATCGGAACCAAGTTCCGGGATGAACGCCGTCCTCGATTTGGATTGCTGCGTGGACGAGAGTTCATCATGAAGGATGCGTACTCTTTTGCTTCGGACTGGGAAGAGCTTGATCGGACTTATCAGGCGATGAACACGGCGTATAGTCGCATTCTGGAGCGTTGTGGTCTGGACTATATCCGTGTTGAGGCTGACGCAGGAACGATTGGCGGTCAAGGGGAAACACATGAGTTCATGGCTCTTGCTGATGTGGGTGAGGACACGATTGTAACCTGCAAACATTGTGGATATGCTGCAAATCTGGAGAAAGCAGATTATCAGACTTCTGGAGATATTGAGAAAAAAGAAGGAAGTTTGGAAGTTCCAGCCGACTCTGCGAGTGCAGACTCCGCGCTTCAAACGGATGAACATTCAGGAGCGGAAAAGGTAGTACGCATCTCCACACCTGGCGTTCGTACGATCGCAGAGTTAAGTTCCTTTGTTGGCGAAGGGGCTGAACATATGATCAAAACGCTGCTTTATGTGGCGGATGGTCAGCTCGTCGCTGCGCTTGTGCGTGGAGATCATGAACTGAATGACATCGCATTGAAGCAGGTGTTGGGGGCAGAGGAACTGATCCTTGCAGACGATGCAGCCATTGCGGCACATCCAAATCTGAAGGTAGGATTCCTGGGTCCGATTGGACTAAATCTGCCGATGGTGGTGGACGCTGACGTGGCAGTGATGAAGAGTGCAATTACAGGAGCCAATGAAGTGGATGTGCATGTTTCCGGCGTACGCCCAGGCTTTGATTTTGCATTGGAGCGAGTAGAACGAATCCGTTTTGCTGCGGAAGGGGATGCTTGTCCAACATGTGGATCACCACTTGTGTTTACCAAAGGTATTGAGGTTGGACATATTTTCAAATTGGGAACGAAATATAGTGATGCCATGGGCGCTTCATTCCTGGATCGTAATGGTCGCCAATGCGCGCCAGTCATGGGATGTTACGGCATTGGCGTATCCCGCCTGATGGCTGCGATAGCTGAACAATATGCAGGAGATGAAGGCATAAGATGGCCTGCCGCTGTTGCGCCTTATGATGTGCATCTGATTACAGTAAGTTGGAAGGATGAGCAGCAGCGTCAGCTCACTCTCGAACTGGAACAACAATTGATCGATGGCGGTTACACGGTATTGGTTGATGACCGAGATGAACGTCCGGGTGTGAAATTCAAGGATGCGGAGCTGATCGGATTGCCTGTGCAGATCGTTATTGGCCGAGGAGCAGCAGAAGGACAGGTCGAACTGGGATCACACGCACTTGCAGCATCAGGTGAATTGAAACGAATCGCTTTGACGGCACAGGAAGCTGTGCTTTATGTGAAGGAACAGCTCACTTTCTAAATAAGTTGAACTAATCATTTACACAGAGACGGAGAGGACAGAAAAAACCTGAAAAAGCGAAGCGTTCGCCTAAAAGCTTTCTGAAAGAAAGCTGCATCGGAAGCATACGCTATCACCGGATTTTTCCCTTGAGAAAAGGGAATTAAAAAAATTTGGGGATAACAGCGATTGGAAGGTTATTCTGTCATCGGAGTGTACGTGTGAACATATCTTTAGTTCAACTTATATAGATCAAGGGGAATCGCTAATTATATGAGTTTATATAATAGTACCGAATATGATGCGGTAGATGATTTTGATTGCTGAAATTCCAATGTGAGCATGAAAAAGAGGGCTATAGGCATGCAATTTGGTAGGGTTTTATGAGTGATATCATACGAAATAACTATATTTGGACATATGTATTTAGTATACAAATGATTTTATGATTAAGGAATTGAAGATGATCATACGCAGGCGGATTTATGTGCAAGTATGCAATTTTGAGAAGATAGAGATGTCGAAATTAAATGTACAATAACCGCATGAGCACGGTCATTCCGGAGAGTTTTTATATAGTTCGGTGTCGAAGGCACATGATAAAGTTGGTCCGTAAAGGCCTGGCTGGGATTTATTTTTGCCTCAGATGATTGTCAGAATCAGCAGGATATGTCCACAGGAAATGTTCAAGTATCTGATGTGGTTTGATGTTTAAGAACGGAGATACAAAAGGGTGTCCCCTTAACCAGTAATCTGGCCTGAGGGACACCCTTTTTGTTATGACAAGATAGATCCGTATGTTGATGCACTATAAGCGGTCATGCCTATATGCACTTTGCTTTGCTTAGCTTAAGAAGCTGCGGGCAATTTCAATTGTTGACCTGGATAAATCCAGTGTGGATTTTTGATATTGTTCAGCTTTTGCAATGCCTGCCAAGTTGTGCCGTATTGTTTGGAGATAGAGTACAGGGAATCTCCGGATTTCACAACATGCAGTTTAGCTGGAGCAGGTTTGCTTGGCGTCGGTTTAGACGGTTTTTCCGGTTTTGGTGTTTCTGGTTTTGGCTTGGTTGGAGCTGGTGTTTCTGTTGCCGGAGTTTCCGGCTCTACTGCAGGTTTTTTCGCTTCACTGATCCGACCATCTGTTTTGATGTCTACAGCGCCAAGCTTCTGCATGTAATTGATCAATGCTTCGTCCAGCGCGCCATACATACCCGTAGTTGGATATTTGGCAAACATGGTGTATTCGTCACCACCAACAGCTGTGAAATCATTGGTTGCCAGTGTATACGTTGCTTCCGGATCAAGGGCTTTATCGCCCACGGTTACGGAATGTACACGGCTACCTTCAGCAGCGGAAGCGTCGATTTTGAACTTGATTCCAGATACTTGCGGGAATCCACCGCTTGGTTCCGGATAGGAGGCTACACCGACTTCAAGGGCTGCCAGGATATCGGACCCTTTCACTTCAAGGGTTACCACTTGATTACCAAAAGGAAGCACTGTGATAACATCACCTTTAGTTACGATCCCTTTTTCGATGGAAGCACGGATACCACCACCGTTAGTCAATGCGATGTCGGCTTTGCTGACATCACGAATGGCATCTGCAAGGAGGTCACCCAGGTTGGTTTCACCTGCACGTACCTGCTCACGTTTACCATCCAGCAGAATGGCTGTATTGGCTACTTCTTCTTTCAAAATAGGCTCTTGTTCTTTTTGAATGGAGTTCACGAGAGCCGCGACTTTCTCATTCGGTTTGATGTCTTTTGCTTCAGTTTCATCAATTAATGTTGCTTGTTTCTTCGTTACTTTACCACCGTCTACCCACAGATCAATGACACCGACGTAGTTAGTGTATTCTCCTGCACTTGCGATCAATGTTCCGTTATCGGATACAAGACCGTCCTGCAGTATTGTGTGGCTGTGACCATCAATGAATATATCGATGCCAGGAACTTCTTTAACTACTTTTAAACTAGTATCCGTGCTGGACGCGTCTTGTCCAAGGTGTCCCAATACCACAACAACATCTACTTTGCTGCGGATTTCGTTTACCAGAACTTTGGCTTCCGCAGATGGATCTGTAATATCAAGACCTTCTACGTTTTTGGGATTCGTTTTGTACAACGTTTCCGGTGTTGTCAAAGCGATGATACCAATTTTCACGCCATCTACCTCTTTAATGAGGTAAGGATCGAAGAGACGTGTTCCGTCTTTTTTCTTCACATTGGCACTCAGCATGGGGAAGTTCATCATGTCTGCCAGTTCGATCAGACGATCCGAACCGTAGTTGAATTCGTGGTTACCCGGTACGATGGCTTGGTATCCCATTTCATTCATGACTTTCACGATGCTCTCACCATTAACGAGAGTGGCAAAAGTTGTACCATGCACAGCATCTCCAGCATCAAGCAAGAGTGTGTTCGGGTTTTCGCTACGATATTTGTCAGCGATTCCAGCTACTTTGGCAAAACCCATAGCAGGTGAAGATTCAACTGCACGGGCATGCGTATCATTCGTATGTAGAATGGTAATGTGTTTGCCTGTGCCCGGAGTGGTGGTATCCGTTGCAGCCGCGGCAATACCTACACTGCCAAACAGCAAACAGACCGTTAGCAGAAGTGAAACGTAATTCTTCCAGATTTTCATATGAATCCGAAACCTCCCCAATTAATAATCTACTTGAGTGTTTACACAGCTCACGTAGTATTTTAACAGACTATTATTAGGAAATCTCGCGAATTACGTAAAAATAAGTAACCTGAAAGTGACATGTAAATCTGCTATTGGAAAATATAATCTTTGTAAAGAACGTATGTTCTTAAAGGGTGTAAAAAAAATGCTGCGCTTCACGCGGCAGTCCGGTACGTAAACAAAATTTCTCCAAAGATTCATCCGGTTCAGGAATCACTCCGGAGGTTAGCAATTGAATGGCAAAACGATTGGCCTGTCTTTCCAGCTTTCCTGGAGCAAAATAGGAATGTTCCTCCAGAAAGAATCGATTAATCCCTTTATGAAGCCGGTCGTGTCCAAGCTCATGGGCACATACGAACCGCTGCCATTCCGGCGGCAAATCATTGTGTATGACGATGAACCTGCGCCGGAGCTTCCGAAAGTACAGTCCTTTGGTGGACTTCCCCAAATTGGTGAAACGAATCTGTATTCCAACCGCGCGGGCAATGCTGAAAGGGCAGTTGGTCCGGTGTTTTCGAATCAGCTTTGTTACGATGTCATCCATATGATCTCACCTGCTGCCTCATTAAATTCAGTGGGTCATGCCTCATGGGCGCTTGTCCGATTCTTCTGTCTTTTTGCGTTTGTTCATCTGTTTGGCTTCCCAGAACAGACCTGTCAGCACATCCTTGATTCGTTTCTTGTCATCTTCATCGAGTGGAATGCCGTCAAACATCAGATCATCATCGTCCTCCAACATCTTTTTGAAATCACGACGGTCTTTGTATGTAGCCCATTCCGGTACATCCTGAAGTTCAGTGGAACTCCCTGGTTCAATATAGCCAGCCTGTTTCATCATCTCTGTATAGGGCACCGAGAGTGCATCTGAAATCTTGCGGATGGTCGCTGGTTTCGGCACACCCCGGACCCCGTTCTCAATACGTGAAATCTGTGAGTTGCTTATTCCGGCTGCTTCGGCGAGCTGATTGATGCTGTATCCCTGTTGCTCGCGCAGTTGTTTCATATAAGGACCAAAAGCGTGCTCCACAATTATGCCAACTCCTTCGATTCGTACAAGTACTTGAGTTATAAAGAAGACAGTTGGATGGGGGAGGTAGATGTGCGTTCTATGCCCGTTCCGGATTCGGATCGTTCTTTTGATTGCTGTTATCCCCGGATTTCCTGTTTCCCTTTCCTAAAGGGTGAAATCCGTTGATAAAGGCGAACGCTTTGCTTCTTCAGAATCGATTCCGTCTCCTTCACTATGTATGCGCGTGATACACACCCAAGTCCCTTCCCGAAAAATCTCGGTGGCTTCTTTATAAAAATCAAATGACTTATACGGAAGTTCATTAATTAAACAGTACTATAACGTATATATACCATTAGGTAAAGAGATATGAAACAATTATGCCAAAAGGCATAGGAAATGAGAGCGAAGGTTTTATTTTATCGTCAAAACGAACCAAAATGAAGGTTTACTCCGATCTCCAGAAAGTGGTATCCTCAAATAGAAATACGAACACTATACGAACAAAATGTAACATTGCCACAGGTTGGAGTTTAAAAAATGACCCTTGAAGAAGGAAATTCCCCGGATTATACCGATTTGGAGTGATTCCAAAAGGCAACAGGGGGAAATTGGAGACATGTCGTTATTTATTTAGGAAACTGGACAACTCTATGAATAAGAGTGTTTTGCCATCGTGCAAAGTACGATTGCAAAACAACATGACGTGAACGATAGAGTGAGAGATATGAATGGAGTAAAGAACACTAAAGGAGGAAGATAAATATGGAATTGATGCTGCCCGAATTGGACCGACGCAAAACGCAAACGGCTGTTGAAGCTGCGCTGGAAAAATACCGAATCTATAAAACGATTGCATTTGAAGAACGAGAGGTTATGGTGACGGCAAGTTATGCCGAGCGTTTCCACGGTGCAACCAATGTGACGGGGGATTCCACGGCGAGAACGGCGATCTACAATGTGGACGTGCAGCGCGCGCGTCAGGCATATTGCGATACGATTGATTTTGTTGTATCCCGGCTGAGTGAAAAGGAACGTATACTCGTCTGTGAACGATATCTGAAAGACGATGATGTGTTTGACTATAAAGTGTATAATCATGTGTTTGATCCACCTGTCAGCAAGGATACGTACACGAAGATTCGTACACGTGCTTTCTACAAAATGGCACTGGCTCTGTCAGATCGAGGTCTGATTAATATGGAGCCTTTGTCTGTGTCCCGCAAAGAGCGACAGAAGCTGGGCTGAGTGAGCGATTGAAGAAGTTGATCCTTTAATATCCAAGGTGGATTGGTTACAATAGTTGAACAAACCACAGTTGGCATCAGCCAAAGGAGAGAAGTCTGCCATGTCGGAAGAAGTCGGAATGCAGGAAATGGTCACGTTGAAGACAATCGCGGAAACGCTCAATACCTCCAATGATCTGAACTTAATGCTGGATACCGTGGTCGGCAAATTACTGGAGTTGACCGGATTAACGGCAGGTTGGATGTTTCTGATTAATGAACGTGGAGACTATACCTGTGTTTCGGATTATAATCTGCCCCCGGCATTACTGCGTAAAGATAAGGAGCCAATGCGAACGGGGACCTGCTGGTGTGTGAACCGCTTTAAGGACGGTGAACTCAATCATGCGGTCAACATCATTAACTGTAAACGGCTGGAGGATGCGGTGGAATTCCAATGGGGAGATACCCATGATATTACCCACCATGCAACCGTCCCGTTAAGGTCAGGTGAGAAGATGCTCGGCCTGCTCAACGTGGCTGCGCCAGCCAAGGAACATTTCAGTGACAGTGAACTGGCGCTGTTACAGGGCGTGGCGTACCAGATTGGTAGTGCGGTAGAGCGGATGAGATTGTATCGCGCGGAGCAGCGACGAGCTGATCTGTATGCCAAGCTGGGGGAGTTCAGCACAGCCTTGGGTCTTGCAGTGAACGAATGCAGCAATTCTGATGCTTTTTCTTTAAAAGTTGTACAGCTGCTTGGGCAGCATTATGATTGGCCTTTTGCTACAATTATTCAGCAGAAAAACGGAATGTTCGTCTTGCAGGCAGCCTATGCGGATGATAAGGTTCGAACGTTATCAAGTACTCCGTTATCTTCAGAAGTGACGGGCCACATTAACCATGTAATTAATAGTCATCGTGCTACATCTCTGTCTGGGACAGAGATCGCTGAGATATTTACCTTGTGCAAGTCTGAACAGGTTATGAATTCCATTGCCTCGGGAATTGCGGCTCCCCTTCCATACCATACGCCAGGGGAAATGGGAATTCTGGTGATCGGAATAGGAACATCAGGTCCACTGCAGGCGGACCGTGAAGTGCTGGAGGCATTGGCCGAACATATTGCTGCCTCATGGGAGAGTCTGAAGCTGGCGGAGAATCGCCGCGAACTTGCACGAATGGAAGAGAGAAACCGTTTGGCTCGCGATCTGCATGATTCGGTTAATCAGATTTTATTTTCACTATCGTTAACTGCTAAAGGCGCGGAAAGTATGTTATCCGGCTCTGAGCAGTTGCACCCGGCAGCGGAAGCGATGAAGGATATTCGGGCTTTGTCTCAGGAGGCGCTCAAGGAAATGCGCGCATTGATTATGCAGCTCCGTCCCGCGGGACTGGAAGCAGGGCTGCTCCATGCGCTACAGGAATACGGCACCAGCCAGGGTCTTCAAGTGGTGATGAATCGGACGGGAATGAGGTCTTTACCGCGTAATATAGAAGAAGCATTGTGGCGAATCGGACAGGAAGCGCTGAATAATGTACGGAAACACGCGGATGTTCCTTCTGCTGAGGTCACCCTCAAGTTAAGTGATCATGAAGTGGTGCTCACCGTCACAGATCAGGGAAAAGGTGGTACGGAAAGGCCAAAAGCCTCGTCTGGAAGCTCCCTTGGCCTGTCCATTATGAAGGAACGGGCTCAATCGCTCGGGGGCAGCTTAGAAGTAGTGAGTTCTCCCCGCAAGGGAACAACAGTAACGGCAGTCATTCCACTTCCGTTCGAATCTGTATAAAGTCAGGGGGAAGAAGAGATGCCGATTACAATTTTGCTCGCAGATGATCATGCGATGGTGAGAAGAGGTTTGCACGTTTTTTTGACCACACAGCAAGACATGGAGGTTGTCGGTGAAGCATCGAACGGACAGGAAGCACTGGCGCAGGCGGAAGCGTTAAAACCTGACGTGGTATTAATGGATCTGCATATGCCGGTCATGGACGGAATTGAAACAGCCAGACGGCTGCGCACGTTATTGCCAGCAACGCGAATCATTGTGCTCACATCGTTTTCCGATCAGGATCATGTGGTTCCTGCTGTGCGTGCAGGGGTGAAAGGATATCTACTCAAGGATATTGAACCGGAGGATCTGGCTGTGGCCATTCGCAATGTGCATGCAGGTCAGGTAGAATTGCATCCCGCCGCAGCAGGTCAATTGATGCATGTGATGGCTTCATCCGATTGGTCTATAAATGAACAGCAACCACAGTATATACCGACAGATCAGTCAGCAGACAGTCAACATCAGGAGCCAAAGCAGGTTGGAAAATCAAATGAAACATCCCTTGGTGGTCCGGATATGCTCACTCGCCGTGAACAAGAGGTTCTGGGGCTGATTGCTCAAGGATTGAGCAACAAGGAAATTGCAGTCCAATTGGTCATCACCGAAAAAACGGTCAAAACCCATGTCAGTCATCTGCTCGACAAACTGGGGCTGGCGGATCGGACACAAGCGGCTCTTCATGCCGTAAGAAATGGCTGGGTCGTCTGACCAATTCCGACATATCTTCATACTTAAGTCGTATAAACTCAACCTAAAGGTTGAGTTTTTTGGTATTTCAAGTTAAGTCTATCTGCTGACGATTTGGATGCAAAAGAAAGGTAAGATAAGAGTAGAAATAACAGATCGGTTGAAACATGAGAGTTTGAATTATTAAAAACCAAGGAGAGTGACATGAATGAATATTGTTATTTTGGCAGGAAGCAATCGGAACAATGCAACCAGTACACGTCTGGGAGAGTATGCTGTGGAGATTATTCGAGGTCAGGGACATCAGGCCAGCCTGTTTGATCTGTATCAGACACCACTTCCATTCTACGCGCCAGATGAAAAACAAGCGGATCATGAACATCTGGCAGACCTGAATACACGTATGCTCGCGGCTGATGCAATCATCCTGTCTACACCAGAGTATCACGGCAGTATTAGCGGTGTGCTCAAAAATGCACTGGACCACCTGAGTCAGGCTCATTTCAGCGGCAAGCCCGTCCTGTCCATCAGCTCCTCTGGCGGAGCGGTGGGGGTAAGTTCGCTTTTACAACTGCAAGCGATTGTTCGCAATCTGCATGGTATCAATGCCCAAGAGTGGATATCTATTGGGGGTGCGCAGCGCAGACGATTCGAAGCGACATTTGACGGATACGAGGAGTACGAAGGCAGTCAGGATATAGAGGACCGGGTGCAGCGGGTCATTGGATCGTTTTTAAATCTGGCCCAGACGTTAACGAATGCGCGGAATTCAACCATGAGTTGAGAACGAAGGAAGATGAAAAATCGGAAAAGGAAAAGAGGTTGAGCATGATGATTACAGGCATATTTGAAACACATCTAAACGTGACGGATCTGGAGAGATCCCATCACTTCTATGAAACGGTCCTTGGTTTACCTCATGCCTACGGGCAGAAAGAACGTGGAAACTCCTTCTACTGGATTGGTGGAAAAGGCAATGCCATGCTGGGATTGTGGCAAAAGGATCCTTCCGAGGTGAAACGTCAGCACTTTGCTTTTCATGTATCTCTGGAGGATATGAAACATGCGGTGGCTCACCTGGAGAACAAAGGAATCAAGACACAGAACTTCTTGAATGATGATATCGGAGAACTGTACGTCTTCGGCTGGATGCCTGCGGTATCTGTATATTTTAACGATCCGGATGGTCATTTGCTTGAATTCATCGCCATGCTCCCGGATGAAGCGAAGCCTGAACTTGGCATGGTGCCGTGGAGTCAGTGGGAGGAGATGCAGGAGAAGAACATATGATGATTGAAGAATTACGGTTATATACAACACGGCTGGAGGACCTCAAGCAATTTTATAGCGTTACGTTGGGAATGGAGGTGTCCAATGCGACGGATCAGGCCTTCAACCTGCAGGTTGGAAGGACAAAGATGATTTTCAAACCGTGTGAAACAGATCGTGAGCCCTTTTATCATGTGGCTTGGTCGATTCCGACGAATCGGTTCAAGGAAGCGAAGCAGTGGGCTGCATCACGTGTTGTTTTAAGCAGACAAGGAGATCGGGATGAGACGTACTCTACTAACTGGAACTCTCATTCTCTCTATTTCGAAGATCCGGCAGGCAATATTATCGAGTTGATTGCTCATCATCGTATTCAAAACGAGAGTGACCATGACTTCTCGACTCAAGATATATTACAGGTGTGTGAGATTGGCCTAGTGACGGAGGATGTTCTGTCTACGGTGAATGAGCTTCAGCGGATTGGACTCTCGCGCTGGGGTGAGGTTAGTGATACCTTTGCTCCTGTAGGAGATGTACATGGTTTATTTATTGTGGTGAAGAAGGATCGGACGTGGTTTTTCTCTACGCAAAAAGCAGAGATTTATCCGCTGGAAGTATCCATCCGTGGGGTGGGCAAGCTTCGAATTGGCTAAACTTTGCATTCCGGGGCAAAACGGGCATATGTGGAGCATTTCCATCATGTTATAGAAGTAAACGCTTTATTTATTCATTCCAAGGTAGTTTCTCTGATGGGCTTACATATGATGAAGGGTGGTGGCAAGCTTGGATCGACGTTTGTTGGAAGATGGACTAGCGATTATCGTTTCCAGTCGGGAACGTACAGGAGATCTGTGGCACGCCCATTATGGGGCGGGTGCGATTGCGGCATATTTTTGGGTACGGGAAAATCGTCTCACTGCCCTTGCCGCCGGCAGTGTTACGGCCGAAGCAAAAGCCATGCTTCGCCAGCATGGAATCAGCCCTGGTCAGACCTCTCCGGTTGGTGAAATGATGCCCAGGGAAGATGCCGAAGCGCGTATTACGGACGCATTGGATCGAACGATTGGAGAGCTGCACTGGGTTGGACACCAGGCCATCTACGGGGCAATCAGCCTGAAAGCCATTCGTGAACTGGATGGATGGGGTACTGCGGAGGATATTGGTCGGCTGGTTGAACTGATCGATTCATTCGATCGAACCATCCCGGGAAGATCCTGGATGAACACAACGATGAAAGAAATTCGCAGTCTTAAGCCGGAAAAAAGCGATGGTTTCCCAGAGATTGAAGATCCAGTTCAGTTGTCACGTCTGATTCTGGATGAGCTTGGTGCGTTCCAGACCATATATCACGCGGAAGCGCATCATGACCTGATTGGTCATATGCTCACCTACGGACATGCGCTTAACATATTATATGAACTGGGTTATCCGGCATTATTCCACAAAGGCATTCCGCCTTTCCTTACCATGGTGAAGGCACTACGCTTAAGCCGAGATGTGGATATTGAACAGGAGATGCCGACATTGCAATCACCCGTAGACCTGCTGCCACTGGAACGAGCGGAACGATCAGTGGCGCTACCTCATGAATTGGAATATTGGCTCACCGACAGACGTTCCCGTGACTGGAACGGAGGTCATGTATTTAAATTCCCGTTCAGCTTCTATCATCATGCCAAGAACGGGGAGCCTGTACCGGAAACATGGGAGAACTTTCGTTATATCATCGCGTGAGATAAAACATACATTTCAGAAGGGGTGTCCGTCATGACGGACACCCCTTATAGGCATTATTCTGGTCTACCGAATTGTGGGCTCCTGTACTGTACCTGTTTAACGGGGCCAAATTTCAAGGATAAAAAGGATCAGCATGACTCTGGACACCAGCATGTATGGTGATTTTCGTACGGGCTGACGCGCTGCCCATATTCCCCAGGAACTCATAAGTGCAATACTCCCCCAGAACATCCATAAAGAGATGCCTTCGGGTGTAAATAGAAAGGACAGCTTGGGCAGTCCCCTGTTGCCAGCCCCAAGAAGGACAGTGGTCATATAGACGAGGACAAGGAAAAACAACTCAAAGAGCAGGGTTTGCAGCCAGAAATAATAGATGTTGAACACTCGTAGCATGATGACTGTGATCAGGATAAACAGGATACCAACGGATAAGAATGTTGCCGCGGTCCATCCAATGAGAGATGTTGTTATAACATCTGTTTCCTGATATAAGATGTACATCGCCAACGCATACATAGCGGGGCCCGCCATATAACTGGTGACAGCAATCCAAAGATAGAAGAAATACCTCTTTTTCATGGTCATATCCATCCTTTATTGTTCGTAGGATTTGAAAGCTACTTATGTCATATAAACATCATCAGGATGGGTTTGGTTGGACTACCGATAGGAGTTTCTCGCGAAAAATCGGCATTTAACCGCCATAGAGACGACTACATTCAGGCGTAACTCATCCCGATTACCATCAGCGCGAGGGGGCAAAGGCGGTAAAATGGTATTATCGGATCAGCAGCAAGGAAGACACACCGACAGCTCATACGCTAACGTACAGCCGGCCAGGGGGCTGGTTTTTAATTCGGTGATTGCATCCTTGCCCTGATCGGGTATTAAAGACTAAACAGATAACAGGAGGCTACGTGATATGAAAACAGTATTGTATGTTCCACTGGATGATCGTCCAGCGAATCTGGATGATGTGATTGTGCAAGGGAAAGCAGCCGGTATCCATATCGTTACACCGAACCTGAGTGATATTAAGAATCGTCTGGACTCGGAGAAAACCGTAGATGGCACAACGCTGCTCGGCACCTCTACGCCGGTTTATGGCAAACCGTCCAAGATTCATGACTTTATTCTGAAACATGCTGCCAAAGTCGACGGATTTATTATCTCATCCGATATGCTCGCATATGGCGGCCTGATTGGCAGTCGTCAACTCCGCGAAGATGGAGGAGGCGCCTATCCAGAATACGATAATGAGACCACGCGTTTGCTGGATGTGATCCGCGTGATCAAGCAAAAATATCCACGCAAACCCGTATTTGTAATGGATACCATCATGCGTTTGGCTACAACCTCGTTTGCAGATGGCTTGGCGCTTGATGCATATAATGAGTCCCGTGCGTTGATGCAGCAGCCACGTCAGACATACACCGAGTTTGAGGATATTATCAAAGGTTATAACCTGTCCCCGGATGGAGTGGAATATGGGACAACGACCTATTTTGATAAAGAACAGTATTACAATACAAGACAGCATAAGTTCAAAACAAATCTGTACATTCTGGATCAACTGGCTCGCACAGGTTATATCGATTTCCTTGCAGTTGGTGTTGACGATGCTAACACCCAGGGGGTTCAGATCAATGAAATCAAATATGTAGAAGCGCGGATCAATGAATGGCTGGGTGGAACCAATGGACAAAATCCGGATCGTGCTATCATCTTGCCGGATGCAGATGGTCTGGGGCACGCTTTGGTTGCTCGCATGGCAAACCAGTTGTTCCGAGGCGGGGCGAGGACACGTTACGCAGTGAAATATTTTGGTCCTCACGGCAATTCCATCATTAACACGTATGAATACATGGATGTACACGAGAATGTGGTTCGTCATGTGGATATTGTAGGTGGTGTGCTTGTAGCGGATTCGGCATATCCTGAACCGGATGTGGTGACGGATGTGGGTGCTGGCTTGGAAAATGAACAGCTAGTGGCTGTAGCAGCCGATCAAGTTGTCCCGTTTGACATGACCTCCGAACTGGATCGTATGACGAAGGGTCACCCAGGTAATTCCGGGGAGAACACGGGCATCGACATTGAGATTATCGCCATTACTGCTCTGGATCAGGTGCAGGCTGCGTTGGAGCAATTGACACTGAATAGTGAGCAAGGTCTGCCTTCGGTGTTGATTGATTTTGTGGGTAAAGGGCCAGCCAATGTTGATGTTGCTGAAGCGTTGCTAAACAGTCCATATACCGGACGGGTTCTGGGATACAGTGCCTGGAATACGCCGGGCAACAAAATCGGTATTGCCGTAGGCATGGGGCAGTCGAGGTACGCATTGATCACAACAGAGAAGCATGAGCACAAGTTGCGAGATGCGATGAACGCGCATGGCTCGTTGTTGTTTAAGCGTTTCCTGAAGGATTATTACTACAAAGCGGTAGCGATTGCGGACATCCGCACGTATTCCCGAGCCCATGCGCTGTATACCAACGTAGCTACCCTTTCGGATCAAAATATGTTGCTGTTCAACTCAGAGGAAGACTATGCCCATTTGCAAACATTGCTCCGTGATCTGATGCAAACTTATACCACCGCGCTTGCGAATAAGACAGCCTTCCAGACAGGCAATGTGGCGATTAAGCAGATCTGTAATGACGAATTGTCCTATGCCACGTATGGCAGTGCGCTGTTGGAATATGCGAATCCCGATTTCATCTGGGGCCGTGCATTTGAGATTACGTTGAACCCGCAGGTTACGCTGAACTAAACTGTTATCTCACCATGGGCTCCTCATGTTTGGGATCATCACTGGTATGACTGTACTGCTTAATCTCGCCGTTGTTAAAAATGATATATTGATACTTCGCTTCGAGTTCATCCGCGAATGTTACTGAGGCACCGTAAGGTGCTTCTGAACTTTTTGAAGAGTAAGTACCTTTTACGTCGATAAGCTGCTCGGGTGAATAACCTTTTTGTTCAATCAGGTAAGTGGTTATCTGTTGTCCAGCATCATTTATCTTAAGCGGATTACCAAACAGTCCCAAGTAGGCCCAGCAAGATATCCCGAGTATAAATGCTAAGATGACAAGTGAAGTGATCTTGAATGTTTTACTCATAGGTATTCCTCTCTCTTTTAAGTAAGCGACAACGAATTTGATAATGAAATATTAATATATTTGGATAAATTTATCAATTCATCAATTCATTGATCTTAATCTTAATGCTTACTTAGGTATCCTTTAAAATGATGATTCCAGAATCGTCTTTTTTCCACCCGAATGACTCCCTTAATCGCACCGAAGTCGTACGGAACACCATCCGCGCTAGGGATAAAAGGGTGTAAGATTGTATTATCGGATCAATAACAAGGGACACACCGAAAGCACATACGCTAATGTACAGACCGGCCAAATGGCCGGTCTTTTTGATGCGGTGAATGTAGTCCCGGTACTGGTTCGGTCGGAACACAGACTCTGAGTTAAAAGGGGGAGTCTACTGCTGCTGCACTGTCGCTGCATCGTGTGGGCAGATCTCAAACTTGCAGCCAAAGGGGGCGAAATGAATGTGTCTATAAGAAATGAAATTAGCACTGCCGTGAGCACCAGTAAAATGAGTACGCTCATTAAAAAAACGCTGAAACAGAAGCTCGCTGTACTTGTTCCAGATTGGGACGGTCGTGTGCTGGATGCACCTGCGTCAGGCGAAGTGTTGGCTGGGCCTTGTGCCGTGGTTGCGTTTGCGGAAGAGGTGCCGAAGTCTGCCTGGGCGGGATATCGACGGATTATTAAAATCTCACCATACGCTCGTCCGGAAGATGGTGGCGCTGAACAAGTGGAAGCTTGGTCAGCCCTTCTAATCAATGGGTTGCACCAGGTAAGGCTGGTGGATGAATCAGGTGGCGCATTCACATGTATCTATCTGGGTTCTTCAGATAGTGACCGGGTGGATGCAGGGTCTGGCATGCTTACACGCAGTCTCCGGTTTGGGGTGTATGTTCCCGAAGACTCGGGAGCTGTCCTCGCTAAAACAGGCGACGCGTGGTTAGCTGCGCTTCAAGGCTGGACACTGCAGGAGCTTGGCTCGAACTGGTCGGTATATGGGGATGTCTGGCCCGGTGGATACGATATGCCGTCTGTATTGTGGCGATTGGCTGGATGCAGCACGTCTGTGGCGGGCACTTCAGCATTGGAGGTACGACAACAGTGGATTGGGCATGTGCTCACCGATCATCCAGTGCTAACACGCCAGACCGTTACCCGGTTGGCCCGACAACTTGCAGTGCAATCTCGTCTTGCCATCACTGAAACGGGTGGCGAAGAGCAAGAAGGTAACACGCGATATATCACAGTGGATGAAGTCACAGCAGATTTACAGGCAGATGCCTATCTGAACGGACAGATTCGTCTGACACTACAGCAGCGGATTCGTCGTCCGGGTACAAATGTGCCTTTGATTCGTGAGATTCACCATAGCAAAGGGATGGAATAGATGTTGAGCCCAGAGGAACCGTCTATTAAAGGTGGTTCCAGATGATTTAGATTGAGAATATAGCTTTGAGATGATAGATGTAGCATCAACATTATAGCTTCAAATTCATAGGTTCATAGGGTCGAAAATTCATAGGTTACGCTTAAAGATCAATGTCACGAAATTAGTAGTCCAACAAATGAGGTGAGATGGCAATGGCAAGCTCAGTGAAAAAAAGTAAACAGACAGCCCCGCGGTATACACGGGCTGAACTGATGAATCATGCAGAAGCCCTCTTTGCCGTTAAGGCAGAGGTGCTGTACGGTGCGCTGTACGAAGCGGCGCAAGAGACGTTTTCCATAGAAGAAACGCAAGAACGAATTAACCAATTTATGAAAGCGAAGGTGAAGGAATAATGGCAGGTGGAACTTGGGAGCAAACAAATCGTCCGGTCCTTCCGGGCTTATATATGAATTTTCAGGCAGCAGCATCCTCGGCCATTCAAGCGGGTACGCGGGGGACGGTCGTTGTGCCAATCAAGGCCAACTGGGGTCCGGTAGGGACTTTTGTTGAGGTAGGGAGCGAAGCGGCGATTGAACGTATTTATGCGGCGAATGTGCTGGACAACGGTACGGCTTATACGTCCTTGAAGCTCGCCCTGTTGGGTGGGCCGAAGAAGTTGCTCGCTTATCGGGTAGCAAGTGCTGCGGCCAAAGTAGCTACGCTTACTTTGAAGGACAGCAGTGATGCCAATGTGCTGCAACTGGATGCGAAGTATCCGGGGGATCGTGCAAATGGATTCTACGTCACCATCCAGCCAGGTGTGATTGATAATACGAAACATGAAGTGCGCCTCTTTGAAGGTAACCGGATGTTGTATGCGCTCCTGACAGCGGATATTACAGCAGCTTCTTTGGCAAAAGAGATTAACGCGGATGAACAAAATGTCTGGGTAACGGCGCAGGCGATTGGCGATGGTACTGGCGTGGTTGCTACCGTTGCGGGTGCCGCATTCAAAGGCGGCGTAAGTGGCAACGGCGACCTGACCAATGCAGAGTACATTGCTGTACAGGGTGCGCTGGAAGGGGAGCAATTCGACGTCTTGGCTTTGGATCAGGCGGCAGATGCACCTCTGCTTGCGAGTTTTGCGGCATGGGTGAAACGTGTGCGTAGTGAAGGTAAACCGGTGGTGGCTGTATTTGGCGGTTCCGCAGCAGATGATACCTCTGCTACAGCAGCACAAAAAGCGGCAGCACGTTCGCTTACGCTCAACCATGAGGGTGTGATTAATGTCGGTACAGGCGTACGCCTTGGAGATGCATTCTACAGCTCCGCGGAGACGTCCGCCTATGTTGCGGGACTGATTGCAGGACAACGTCTGAACCAATCCACAACCTATGCAGCTACTCCGTTCGATGATGTGACACGTCGCTGGACACGTGCAGAACAGGAGCAGGCAGTACAGAATGGCGTATTTATTTTCTTCCATGATGGACGTCAGGTGAAAGCACTTCGCGGTGTAAACACACTGGTAACGCCAGCCGCTGGACAGAATAATGCTTGGAAAAAAATCCGTTCCATTCGTGTGTTGGACGCGATCAACACGGATTTGCAACGTTCCGCGGAAGATACGTATATCGGTAAAGTGAACAATACCGAAGAGGGTCGTCAGGCACTGATTAGTGCCATGAAGGCCTATTTGGCGTTGCTCGCACAGAGCAATGTGATTGAAGCTGACGGTTACGATGTCATTCTTGATCCGGCGTATTATGGTGCGGCACCAGTTCTCAAACCGGAAGCGGATCAGGTATTCCTGCAATGGAATGTAAAGCTGACGGATGTGATGGAGCAGTTGTTTGGTACATTTTACGTGCAATAAGGTTGTGTGGAAGAAAGAACTGTTTTTCTAGAATTATTACTATAAGTTGAACTGATGGTTTATACGATAACAGCGATCGGAAGATTGTTCTGACTGCGGAGTTATACCGTGTAATATTTATTAGTTCAACGAACCCAAGGAGGAAAATATATGTTGGATGCGTCAAGAGTAATTCTCGGTACCCATGGTCAGTTGCATATCGATGGTGTGTGGCAGACAAACATTAACAAGTTGGAAGCGAGTGTGGAGATTGAAAAGCGTGAGCTGAACCTGGTCGGTAACGACTGGAAGGTGCACAAAAACGGCGCAAAAAAAGGAACAGGCACGATGACGGGCTACAAAGTTACTTCCGATATGATCCAGCGCGGTTTCACCAAATTCGAGATTATTTCCAAGCTGAACGATCCTGAATCGTATGGACATGAGAGTGTTTTGCTGAAAGGTTGCATGGTGGACAAAATCCAGCTTGCCAACTGGACAGCGGGTGAGGAAGTACCGGAGGAAACGGGCTTTACGTTTGAAGGATTTGAATTGCTGAATCCGATTGTGGCGAACTAAGCTTTGAAATAGACACGTTATTGGGCTAGTTTGCTCCAGCGTGGTTTCATAGTTACTTCATATATTATGACATCATTGTAGGCCGAGATGATCTCGGTCTCTTTGTTGTCTCTACAGGCTTGGAAGATGGCATAAATCATATGTGAAATAAGAAGGAGATAACGCCAGATGAGTATGAATGAAAATATGTCCGAAGAACAGATTTTGGATCAGTTGTTTGAAGCAGCAGAACGTTTGCCAGAGGAGAATGTGCGCATTCAGCGTCTGGATCTGCTGTTGACCTTGCGTGGACTGACGTCTTCTAAAGTAGATCACATTCGCGAACGCTGTACGATTCGTAAAACGACCAAAGGCCGCACCGAGGAAAAGGTGGACACCGAAACGTTTAACGCGCTGCTCATTTCTGAAGCAACCGTGAAATTAAAAGTCCGCAGCCTGGAATTGTCCGGCTGGGGAGACACCCGTATTACTGGCCGTATGAAGCTATCCGGTGGCGAACAGGCGGTACGTCGTATGTTGCTGGCTGGTGAATTGGATGCCGTAGGTGATAAAGTGCTGGAGCTGTCCGGCTTCGGTGTGGAGATTGAAGACCTAAAAAACTGATTCACTCCGGCGGGATGACCACGTTCCTGTATCACATGTGGGTGCGTCATCATCTCCGGCCCGGAGAGTTCTGGTCTTTGCCACGCGGGGAGCGCTCGCTGTTGATTGCGTTCTCGGAAGAGGAAATGTCAGCGATAACTTCGCAAATGAATCGATAACGAAATAGGGCAGGAGGTGAAAAAAATGGCAGAAATGATTGTAGGTCTATCCAAATCCAATGCGGAAATGCGGACAACCCTTCGTTATCTGGATCAGATCCAACGCTCAACCGAACGTCTGGGCAGAGTTCGTTATCAGAGTCTGATCAAGGTGAACAATGAATTGAGAACGACTGGACGCAGGTTGGAGCATATTTATAGTATGGCTGTGCGAATCAGCAGGCTGCGAATCACACCAACGATTGGGTTGATTGATAAGCTGAGTCCGGCACTGGATCTCGCATGGGCGAAACTGAACAGTTTCAGGGACCAGATGGTTACGGCTTCGGGAACAGTATCGCTTGAGGTTCGGCAGAAGATCGAAGTGGCAATGGGTAAAGGAGGGCCAACTGGCCCAACTATGGCTGTCATGATTCAAAATAACAAAAATATCACTAATGCTACGAAGGAAGAAGATCCTAAGAGTTGGTTGGATAAATGGATTTTTGACCCTGCCGACAAGATTAATAGTTTGTTTGATGTATTTAATAACGTTAAGGGAATATTTGATAAATTCAAAAAGAAAAAAGAAGAAAGTCCTGTACCAGATCCAACCAGAAGTCCAGCATCCAAATGCTGCTGTTGCACAGGTGGAAAGATGGGCAAGAACCGTAGAGTTCGTTCACCGAATGCGGATGGTGGTGGATCAGATCGTGGAAGACGAAATTACCGAAGTGGTGGAAGGTCTAGTAATCGTTCGAACCGGGGCCCATCGCCAGTACCCAATCCTGTACCTGATACTCCAACTCCTCCAGCCGATCGCAACCGTAATAGGGGAGGCGGTAGAAGAATACGAGGAAGCGGTAGATTAGGATTTGCGGATGGTGGATTGGGATCTTTAACCGACATGCTGGCTGGTAATGGATTGATGGATAATTTAAGTAGTGGCTTTGCCAAAGGAGCAAAAAGGTTGCTTGGACCCATCAGCATGCTTGCTGATGTAGCGAATGTAGCGACAGCACCTCCGGAAGAGCGTGGCCGAGCGGTGGGTTCGATGATAGGCGGCACAGCAGGTACTGCGATTGGTAGCGCCATCGGTAGCGTTCTTTTGCCTGGCATCGGGACATGGGTTGGTGGTGCAGTAGGTGGTTGGGCTGGAAGTGCAGCAGGCGGCTGGATTGGAGATAAAGCGAAGGATATTGGAAACTTTATGTCTAGTGCTACCGAGGGTGTAGGGGATGCTTTGTCGGGTGCAGCCGATTATGTCTCTGAGAAAACAAAAAAAATCACCGATGGCATATCCGGCTTCTTTGGATTTGGTTCTAAAAAAGAAGAAAAGACTGTCTCGGCAGCAACGGTGGCTGCACCGTCTCCAGTTGCAACAGGCCCGCAGATGGCACCTGCCTATATGCCACCGGCACTGACCATGACAGGCCCAACGGCTTATATGAACAGCAAAGTCGGTCAGCCTACATCTGCTGGATTCATGGGAACAAGCATGATGCAGAGCCAAGCGATGGCGCTTGGTAACGGTGCGCAGACGAATGGGAAATCGTCCACGATGACGGTACAGATATCTGAAGACCAGATGAGCAGTCTGTCCGGTTACTTGAAGGATTTCAAAATCGAAACTACCAATCAGATTGCGATCAATATTCCACCAGGTGCGGTGCAGGTGACCGTGCGCGAAAATGCGATTGATTATGACGCAGTTTCTCACCAGGTGGGGCAACGGATCTCTAACGAGTTCCGCCGTGCGATGCAAAATCGCAAAACAATTATGGCCTAAGCAGAAAGGAGGCCGCAGATATGTCAGTACTTGAAGATAAAGTTGGTCCTAACAAAATGTCATTTACGTTGAAGGACGGCAACACTCCATTTCAATTCCCAGTGAACCCTGAAGAAGTTAATATTTCCAGGTCTAAGGGATATGAAACGGTCAATATGTTGGAGCATGGCGAGTTTGATTTTGCACAAGGGGAGAAGGTGAAGGAGATCACCTTCTCTTCTTTTTTTCCCAAAAGATTTGATCCGTCCTATTGCATGGATGAAAAATCTTTTCTAGATCCACGTGTGGCGATGAATGTGCTGAACACCTTTCTGATCTCCAAAAAGCCGCTGCGTTTCATCATTTCAGAGACGGGCGTGAACGTGCCTGTTTTTATTGTTTCGCTTAATTCGAGCTTTCGTGGGGGGGAGACAGGGGATATTTATTTCGACCTGACCCTACGCACATGGCGGGATTCCAAGGTGGAAAAGGTGGGCTCTGCGGCATCCGGGAGCAAGTCAGGTTCTCGTACCGATTTGAAAAAAACCAGCAAGACCTACACTGTCAAATCTGGTGACTCCCTGTCCAAAATAGCAAAGCTGGAGCTGGGCAGCAGTTCCAAATGGAACGAGATCTACAAGCTCAACGCTAAGATCATCGGGAGTGATCCGAACCGGATCAAACCCGGGCAAAAGCTGGTGATGCCATGACCTATAAGGTTATTGTCGACGACAAATATGACATCACCAAGCTGGTGGAGACGATTACGCTGAAGGACTCGCTCGAGCAGATTGCATATCAGGCCAACATCCGGCTGGCGGTGTCTGCATCTTCCGGTCTGCCTTCGATTTCACCGGGTATGGCGGTGCGGATTAGTGGGGTTCCTTTTGGCGAAAAAACCATGGTTCATCTGCTGCATCCTGCGGTCATCTGGGAGGTGGAAAGCTCGAACAGCGGCACCAAGCGGCTGTCCCTCACGGTGTACGACCGGATGATTTATCTGGAAAAATCGGAGGACGAGTTCCTGCTTCCGAAGGACCAGACTGCTACGCAACGACTTAAAACCTACGCCAAAGAGTGGAAGATTCCATACGCTGCACTGCCGGAAACCAAGACCAAGCTGGGCAAAGCCGTGTATCGATCACAGACGATTTTTTCGATGATCTTTGCCGATCTGAAGGAAACGGCCAAGTCTGGTGGGGACATGTACCATCCACGGATGACACCCGGCGGGTTGCAGCTCTTTCAGGTGGGCAGTAACGCGAAGGTGTATGAACTTGATCGACTGATTGATCTGACCCAGATGCGCACACTCGAAGGGGCGGTTACCAAAGTTAAAGTGATGGCAGCGTCGGAGTCACCGAGTGGTAAAGAGGTCCCTTCCAAAGTGCTCGCGATTGAGCAGGATAATGTGGAAGAACTGGGCACATTGCAAAAGCTGGTCGAGGACGATCAGGTGAAATCGACAACTGCCGCGAAAAAACTGGCGAAAAGTCATCTGACGGGTATTCAGGAGACCTTTACGATATCCGCACCGGATATGAATACGATTCGCGCCGGGGATGCGGTGTTGTTAAAAGGACTGAAGCTGATCGTCATGTCGGTTAGCCGTGATCTGTCTGCCGGGCCTGGAACGATGACGTTGGAGCTGGGAACGGCTGAGCTGGTGAAAAGGAGGTATTACCTTGAATAAAGATGATCCGTATGGGCATTTTGCCGACGTCATGCGGGGTGCGATGAGTACACACTCTCGTCAGGCTGTGAGCGGGCTGGGAGCAGTACTGGGTACGATGACATCGTCCGGCGTGAAGCTGGATGATTTCAAGCACGAAGTGCAGGATTATCTCGTGGCCGAATTGCCGGGCACGCTTGGACTGCCGGAGCGCGAGGCTACTGGCGCGATTTCCGGTATATCTGACGTGGCAAACGGCGGAACGACGGGCACGGGACGGTTTCTTTTGCAAGAAGAGGAAGTGGAAGAAGCGGTGTGGTCTCTTGGTAAAGGATTAAAAGCGGGAGATCGAGTGCTGGCGATGCGGGTGAATGGCGGTAACGACATTGTGGTGCTGTGTAAGGTGGTGAGTGCGCATGCCTAGTTTGTTCCCGGAAACGGGTGTGGTATGGGGAGATGAGGAGGATCTGTCGGGGGCGGCTTCGGAAGAGGTAAGCTTTGGACGGAGCTGGCGATTCGATTACGATGCAGGGGATTTTGTATTGACCCCAAGTGGCAAAGTAGCCGCGGCGGATGCACATGAAGCCTGGGTGCAGTGGTGCATTAAGGCCGTGAAAACGCCAAGGTACAGACATGTGATTTACTCCCGGAACTATGGTTCGGAGCTGGAGGACCTGGTGGGGCAGGGTGACAGCCGGGGTGTGATGGAAAGTGAAATTAGCCGGATGGTGACGGAGACGTTACTGGCTGATCCACGCACGGATTCGGTAGACCAGTTTACGTTTGATTGGAATCGGGAGCAGTGCATGTTCTCGTGTCGGGTGGCAAGTGTGCAGGAAGAGATGTTTATTCTGGAAAGTGAGGTGATCTGACGGGATGGCTGAGATTCCGCGTTATTTGGAGGACCAGACGGAGGAACAGATTATGCAGCGCATGCTGGATCGTCTGCCCGCGGATCTGGATAAGTCGGAGGGTTCGTTCCTGTGGGATGCGGAGGCTCCGGTTGCGTTTATGCTGTCTGAAGCAGCTTTGTGGGCGCAGGAATTACTGCGGCGCGGGTTTGCAAGTACTGCTGCGAGCAGTGATCCGAATTTTCGTTCGGAAGAGCTGGATCTGCGGGCAGGAGAGCACGGCATCACGCGGCGAGCTGCGGTGGCGGCACAAGGTGCGGTGAAATTTGCGGGTACGCCGGGGAAAGTGGTGCCTGCGGGAACGGTCGTGGCTACACTCGCGGATGAAGTATCTGCTGAAGCTTCGCTCGAATATGAGACGGTGGGACGTGTGGAACTGGATGCCGAGGGCTTCGGGGTGGTAGGCGTGCGAGCGCTTGTTGCCGGAAAAGAAAGCAATGTGCCTGCTGGAACGGTAACGGTGCTGTCTACACCTGTAAGTGGTGTGACCTCTGTCACGAACGTTGTGGTGATCAAAGGCGGTGCAGATATTGAGGCAGATACAGCGCTGCTGGAACGCTTTTATGCCAAAGTGCGCAACCAAGGAACCAGTGGCAACAAAGCACAATATGTACAGTGGGCCAGTGAAGTGCCGGGAGTTGGTGCAACACGTGTTATTCCGTTATGGCAAGGCCCTGGCACGGTGGGATTGTATCTGTTGGACACGGAAAAACGTGCTGCGGGCACCGATCTGGTGGCGGCGGTACAGAAGTACGTTGACCCCACGCAAGATGGACAGGGTGAAGGCGTGGCACCGGCGGGGCCAGTGGTGTCCGTGATGCCAGCCGTGGAAGTGCCGATGAATATTCAGGTGAAACTGACGCTTGCCAGTGATGCGACACTCGCCGATGTTCGGGCATTGATCGAACGCGGGGTGACCGCGTATCTGAAGCAGTTGGCTTTTGCCGATCCACTCGTTCGTTACACCCGCATTGCCGCGATTCTGCTGGACATTCCGCCCATTATCGACTATTCGGAGCTTACCGTGAACGGTGTGAGTGACCAGAATATCGAGATGACCGCGAGCCAGGTGGCCGTGCTGGGGAAGGTGGATGTGCATGAGTAGTGTTGGGCAGATGGTGGATGAGAAAGTAGTTTGGGAGTGCGGAGGCCTAGGGAGATTGGGAGAAGTACGCCGATCTGAGTTAAAGCTGGTGAGCGAGACGTTTCATGATGATGTGCAAGGAAGGGAGGGGACAGGGCATGAGTGCTCCTTCTATTGTAGATGTTGGACTGACGAGTGAGAAAGGGCGGGAGTTGTTCTCGTATTTGCCAAGGTATTATGAGACTTCACGTGTCATGCAGGCCGATATGCAGGCCAAAGGCACCGAGATGGATATGCTGTATCAGGCGCTGGATGAAACATTGGATCAATCTTTTGTCCGTACAGCGACGTGGGGCCTGGATTTCTGGGAGCAGGAGCTTGGCATTGAGACAGATCATCTCAAACCCGTAGAACAGCGGCGTGCCGTGGTGGAATCGAAGCTGCGCGGGGCAGGAAAGTTCTCGGGCAGGCAGGTTGCGAATGTGGCTGAGGCGTATGCCGGGGGCAAGGTGGATGTAACTTTTCAGCCGGAAGCGTGGAGTTTTACGGTGAGCTTTGTGGACACGATGGGCATCCCGCCCAATATCGATGATCTCAAACGGGCGATTGAAGAACTGAAACCGGCCCATATGGCCGTGGAATATGAGTATCGCTATCTGATCTGGGACGATCTGGACAAGAAGCAGAAAACATGGGATGAACTGGACGCCGCGTCCTTGACGTGGAATGAACTGGAGGTGTGGGCGTAATGCCACAAGAAACAGATCGATTGAAATTACCTCTTCCCTTGGGGAACGAGAATGTGACCCGGGAGAGTATTAATGAAATTTTTGAAAAGATTGATGCAGGGGTGGCGTCACAGGCGGATTTGGATACGCTTCGTGAAGCGGTGAGTCAGATGGATATTCCCGATGCGTCTTTGACGCAGAAAGGGAAGGTGCAGTTGTCGAGTAAGACGGATGGAACGTCCGAGACGGTGGCTGCGACGGAGAAGGCGGTAAGGGATACGAGGGTTGCGGCTCAGGATACCGCTAAAGCTTATGTTGATGCGAAGACATGGCAGAAGTTCAAGCTTACTGCAGATGATGGTAGTAGTCAAAGATTATCAGATGGGGCCGATCTGGATTTTGTCACAGCAAATGGACAATATAATGGAGTCAACTTAGGGAACGCTCCAACACCTCAAAGTGTGAATGAATGGTGGTATATCGAGGTACAGCGCCATTCAATCAACACTAATTATGTTTTACAAAGGGCGAGTAGGCTTAACGGAACGTCTTATCAACCCACTCTTTACCAAAGGATTAAGCTGAATGGTATTTGGGGAGCTTGGAGTCCTGACGTTTTTCAATCTGGCGTTGATGCGAAACAAGGTATCGTGGATGCCATTAACGCCAAGGGCGGAAGTGCATCCACATCTGATTCATGGGCAACGTTAGCGGCTAAGATTCAGGTGATTCAAACGGGGGTGTATTCAGCCTCAATACCAGCTTTAAGTTATGCAGATGTTAATGTGCCAGCAAATCAAACTGCTTGGGTGCGAAACTTAGTAACGATCCCCGCTAATGTTAAGACGGTATCATTGGCGCCTGTATCGGGGTCAAGTCAATGGTCCTTGCGTATAAGTTCAAGCTACGGAGGGCAAATTTCATTTGCTTTAAAAGACGCAAACGGAGTTGTTTGGAAGCTGACACCATCTGCATGGGGAGGAGCAGCCCAAGGGGCTGTGTCTGTCTATGGAATGCAAATAGATTTAGTCGCAGGCACTGCCACTTCTTTATATTTAAGTGCTAAAGATAACTGGGCACTTAATGAAGTTACACCTGCTAATAATGTCGGTTCTATATCTGCTTATGGAGCAGAAGCAAAGCCTGCTGGTTTTGACAGTTCGCGCGATATGATTTTAGGAGTGTATGCTAATGCTGTATATAGCAGCATTTGGAATGCAGGTAGTTGGGGAACCAACATTCGATTGCTAACAACTTGATGACAACATACAGAGATAACTGAAAACAAAGGGGATATGGAAAGGTGTGACGTTGTGGGCAGATACCGGTTATACCGTCCTATCATTGTGATCGCACTCATTTTAATGTTTATTACAAGTCTAATTGCGGTGGTGCATGGTGAAAATGTGGAACTCGTTAACACTACAACATAAATGTAGGACAACAGAAGATCTAATAGGTAAGCCAATCCTAACACAAGGATTATACCTATGTAATAATAAGCATGTTGTGGTATTAGACATTAGAATATAGAGAGACGTAATGTTAGGAAGTGAACTTGTTGTCATGAAGTGAAAGTGAGCTCGTAAACCTTGTATAGAGAGGTGAAACCATGGAACGATGGGATACCCTATGGAAATGGGGAATTGCACTCATGAGCAGCTCAGTAACCTACTTCTTTGGAGGATGGTCGGGCGTACTCGGCGTACTACTCGTGTTCGTCATCCTCGATTACCTAACGGGCATCGCAGCAGCGGGTATGAGTGGCAAGTTAGAAAGTAATGTTGGCATGTTCGGCATCGCGCGAAAGGTATTTATATTTGCAATGGTATCGGTGGCTCATTTGGTGGACGGTGTTCTGGGAGACGGACATTTGTTCAGGGATGCGGTCGCCTTTTTTTATATCGCAAATGAGTTGTTGTCCATTATCGAAAACGGGGGCAAGTTGGGCGCTCCAATCCCGCCAGTGATCCGACAGGCAATTGAAGTGCTCAAGGGCAAAGGGGGAACCGGGGAACTCCCCGGTAACTTCTCCCCGAGTGCCAAAGATTCTTTTTCACAGGCAGATCCAGATGACATAGATTCACAGACAACAGAAGATAACGTTAAGTAGCGTTTAATATTGCGAGTATATAGTTATATTGAACGTTTGTTGATCACTATGAATGTCGGATTAAACAGAATTAATCTATAAATAAGCAAAGCTATATAAGGCCGCTAAACTTAACATTTTCACACAATAACGGAGAGGACAGAAAAAACCTGAAAAAGCGAAGCGGTCGCCTTTATCCCCGGATTTTCCCCTTTAGAAAAGGAAATAAAAAAATCTGGGGATAACAGCGATTGGAAGGTTATTCTGTCATCGGAGTGTCCGTGTGAACAAGGCTCAGTTCATTTCCAACACATCAAGGACACGCACACAAGCAACACCTGATCCAGCCGCATTAACTATATACAAACGGCAATTTGCCGCATAAAGGGTGTGAGAAACATGCAAACGAGAAGTTCGGGCAACACACAGGGCATTGACGTCTCCCGATACCAGGGCAATATTGACTGGGCGAAAGTGAAGGCAAGTGGCATGACATTTGTATTCATCAAGGCAACCGAGGGACAGACATATACCGATCCAAATTACCAGAAAAATGTAACCGGTGCACTGGCGGCGGGTATGCTGGTGGGAACGTACCATTTCTTCCGCGCGACATCTACCGATGGTGCCAAGGCAGAAGCGGCACATTACGCCAATACACTTAACAAAGTTGGAGGCGCCGAGGCATTACAACTGCCACCCGTCATGGACTACGAGAACAACCCCGGCAACCTGAGCAAAGCGCAGATGAATACAGTTGCCAAAGCTTTTTTAACCGAATTACAACGTCTGACAGGTGTAAAACCGATCATATACACGGGCAATTCATTTGCCGGGAATTTTGACACATCACTCAGTTCATACGATCTGTGGATCGCGCGTTACAGCAACACCCGTGTACCGGACGACCAGCCGGCATGGAAGCGTTGGACGTTCTGGCAGTATACGGATTCAGGCAAGGTGAATGGTATTAGTGGCAACGTGGATATGAATGAATTCGAGGGAACAGCGGCACAGCTCAGAGCAAGATACGCAGCAGCCACTCCAAAACCCCCGGAGCCATCCAATCCAACGAATCCAAGTAATCCGAATCCACCAACCGTACCACCGAAAGGGGGCGAACCGATGACAGCCGAAGAGAAAGCAGCGTTTGATGCGCTCAAATCCCAAGTCGACAAACTGCAGGCGCGTCAGCAAATGGAAGTTCCAGTATGGGCAAAGGCAGCTGTGGATGCAGCACTGGCATACGACACTAAAAATCCATTGTTCAGCATCGATAATGGGGCAAGTTATGATTTTTACCGTTTTATTACCGTGATGCATCGCAGAGGTTTGTTTAAAAAGTGAGCTGATTGTTAGCAAATTAATATGTTGATCTTATATAAATGTGGATTGAGTGGAGAAGGAACACGAGACGTTTTTTGTCGATCTGTGTTCCTTTTTTGTGTTTTGTGTAAGTAATATTAACGCATATAATAAAGTTGAAGACTTATGTCTGTAAATCTCTTGTCTAATTGATTAATGTGATGTAAAGTAAGTTACACGAAATTGTTTTTCACTACAGTTTATTTACACAATCCTCCTCATCATGACAAAACCATAACATAAGAAGTTATTGTAATGTCTCCCTGTTGTACAATCCAACATCTCAAGATGACTCGTTCATACATTTTACACATCCAATCTGCAAGAGAAAGCCACCGTAATTAAACAACTTACACATCCAAACAACCTAGCCTAGGTTGAGTTTCTTTCATCCGTATTGCAAACGATACCTAGTCCAGCTCCTACACTCCATACTCAAAATGACCCGCGACCGCTCAAGGAGCAGAATTTATTGGTACCCAGCAGCGTAGTATCCATATGCCCATCTGTATTTTTAATCTACCAACTTAAACTTGCTCTAACCAGTCCATACCCACTCGCTGTGGATTATTGACCTAAGTTCAAATAAAACGCAACAATTTCATTCAATTTCATAGATTCATCTTACAAGATACGTTGTTGAACCTTTTTCATTTTCGATAAAAGTAAACAAACCATGTCCTCACTCCTGTGCACGATGATCTGAAATTCACCTGTACCCATGCTGTTTTTACAGTTCATATACATGCCGTACTTTTCCCAGAACTTTAACTCAGGTATCGAAGGCATCTAAAGCCTTTTATATGATACATAGCACCAAACCGATTGCCAACATTGGAGATTATTCATGCCAGCATCACACACATTATGAGACAGGGAAGGGTGTTGTACGTATGCGAATGAGAAAAAAATGGATGTCCGGTGTTCTAACCATGGCCTTAAGTACCGTATTGGTGTTGTCCGGTTGCTCCAGTAACGAGAGTGGGGAGAATACGCCTGCTCCGGCGGAAGGAAGCGATCCTCCAACCGAAACGGTAGCACAGGATACGATGATTATGGGGCGTGGTGGGGATTCCGTAGCACTCGACCCGGCGATTGTAACAGACGGGGAGTCACTGAAGATTGGGCATCAGGTATTTGATTCATTGCTGGACTATAAGGAAGGCGGAACAGAGGTCGTTCCTGGACTCGCAGAGAGCTGGGAGATTTCGGCGGATGGGCTCAAGTATGTGTTTAAGCTGAAGTCCGGTGTGAAATTCCATGATGGAACTGACTTCAACGCAGAGGCTGTTGTGTTCAACTTCAACCGCTGGGGTGATCCAGCGAGTGAATATAAATTCGAGGGAGATTCCTTCGATTATTACGATTCCATGTTTGGTCCAGAGGACGGACGTGTGATCAAGGAAGTGAAGGCGACGGATGAAACTACGGTGGAGTTCACATTGAACCAGCCACAAGCGCCTTTCCTGCAAAATATTGCAATGACGCCATTTGGCATTGCCAGCCCAACCGCGATTCAGGAGAAAAAAGAAAACTTCAAGAGCGAGCCTGTGGGCACGGGCCCATTTGTATTCAAAGAGTGGAAGCGTAACGACTCCATCACCCTGGAGAAAAACGCGAACTACTGGAAAGAAGGACTACCGAAGCTGAACAAAGTAATCGTTCGTTCCATTCCGGATAATACCGCTCGCTTCAATGCCCTGCAAAACGGTGAGATTGATGTCATGGAAGACTTGAACCCGGACGATCTGTCCATCCTTGAAGGCAACAGCGAGTTGCAGAAGATTGAGCGTCCACCGTTCAACGTGGCGTATATCGGCTTTAACTTCAAGAAGAAACCATTTGATAATGTCAAAGTCAGACAAGCCCTCAACCATGCGGTGAACAAGCAGGCCCTTATTGATGCGTTCTTTGCTGGACAAGCTGAGCCTGCTGTTAACCCGATGCCGCCAACGCTGTGGGGGTACAACGATACCATTGAGGATTACCCATATGATCTGGAAAAAGCAAAAGCTCTATTGGCCGAAGCTGGCTTCCCTGACGGTTTGCCTGATCCGATAACCTTCTATGCGATGCCGGTATCCCGCCCGTATATGCCTGATGGCAAGAAGGTTGCGGAAGCGATCCAGGCCGATTTTGAGAAAATCGGAGTGACCGTCACCATCGAATCACCGGAGTGGGCAACGTATCTCGAAGATACAAAGGCCGGGGAGAAGGACGACATTTACATGCTCGGCTGGACAGGTGACAATGGTGACCCGGATAACTTCCTGTATACATTGCTGGATAAAGATGCCATTCCAAGCAACAACCGCAGTTATTATGTAAACGAAGAATTACACACATTGCTGACGGGTGCACAGAAAGAAACAGATCAGGAGAAACGTGCGGAGCTTTACAAACAAGCGCAGGAGATGATCAAGGAAGACGCACCATGGATTCCTCTGGTACACACGACGCCAATTCTGGCAGGTAAAGCCAACCTGAAAGGTTTCGTCCCTTCTCCACTGGGCACCGAATCCTATGCCGGTGCTTATTTTGAGTAAGCTGTAAGCTGAACTTATCCAATTCAGGATAACTGCGATCTGAAGATGGCACTGAGTGATTACGTTTTAATTCTTTCTTACAAAGCGCTGGTGAGACGAAATGCTTGGCAGAACCCACATCCGGACGTAACTATCCAAAGCATGCGTGTCTGCCGGCGCTTTTTATTTTGCACGATATGTCGAAGGCAGGTGAACAGGATTGAACAGCTATATTGTCAAACGTGTGCTTGTGTTGCTGCCCGTACTGCTGGGCATGACCCTGATTGTCTTTTCCATCATCCACGCCATTCCGGGTGACCCGGCTGAGACCATACTTGGGCAAAAGGCAACCGAACAATCCAAGCAGGCCCTTCGTGACCAGCTTGGTCTGGATAAACCCTGGTTCCAGCAATATTTCGCCTACTTGGGCGATTTGCTCAAAGGCGACCTGGGAACATCCATCCGCACCAAGGTGCCTATTGCCCAGGAAATTGTGCCTTATCTGACAGCAACCCTTGAATTAACGATGGCGAGTATGTTGTTTGCTGTCATTATTGGGGTGAATGCCGGGATTGTCAGTGCATGGAAGCACAACTCCTGGTTTGATTATTGTTGCATGGTTATTGCTTTGGTGGGTGTATCCATGCCAATCTTCTGGCTCGGTCTGATGGAACAATGGCTGTTTGCGAACAAGTTACAGTGGCTGCCGTCCATTGGGCGCATGAATGCACGTGATCCAGTGGAAGCCATTACGGGCTTGTATGTGCTGGATACGATGATTGCCGGACGCTGGGATCAGTTGTGGACCGTAACGAAACATTTGTTGCTCCCGAGTATTGCGCTCGGCACCATTCCAATGGCCGTTATTGCCCGGATGACCCGTTCCAGCATGCTGGAAGTGATGAGTTCCGATTACATTCGTACAGCGAAGGCGAAGGGACTGGGTCCGTTTTTTGTTGTATATGGACATGCCCTCAAAAATGCGTTTATTCCCGTACTCACGGTTATAGGCATCCAGACGGGTTCGTTGCTTGGGGGTGCAGTGCTGACCGAGACGATCTTCGCTTGGCCGGGCGTCGGACGTTATATATATGAAGCGATTAGTTCGCGGGACTATCCGGTGATCCAGAGTGGCATTCTGATCGTGGCGTTCTTTTTCGTGGTGATCAACCTGATTGTGGACTTGCTCTACGCCGTGTTTGATCCGCGGATTAGTTATAAATAGGATTCCATCATTCATATCCAGGAAAGGAGATACTGCATGGCCAAATTATCGACCAATACCGGACCATCCATTGACGCTGCGTCGGCGAGTACATCCGGTCCATGGCGGGAAGCGTGGAGAACGTTTCGGAAAAATCGGCTTGCGCTTGCAGGTCTGATTATTATCGTATTTTTTATCCTGTTGGCCTTCCTCGCGCCATACATTGCACCTTACGATTACAAGGAACAGGTGCTGGTGGATCGGCTTCAGGCTCCTTCGGCAGAGCATTGGTTTGGTACCGATGATCTGGGGCGTGATGTGTTTTCCAGAGTGCTGCATGGGGCGCGTATTTCCTTGTGGGTGGGCTTCTTCTCCGTCATTGGTTCCATTATTGCGGGTACGCTGCTTGGTCTGATTGCCGGGTTTTATGGAAAATGGGCGGACATGCTCATCTCGCGTCTATTTGATATCTTGCTCGCCTTTCCGGGGATATTACTGGCCATCGCCATTGTAGCGATATTAGGCCCGTCGTTGCAAAATGCACTGCTCGCCATCGCCATCGTGAACATCCCGACCTACGGAAGGCTGGTGCGTTCACGGGTACTCAGCTTGAGACAGGAGGAATTCATTACGTCGGCACGGACACTTGGAGCGGGCAATGGGCGAATCTTGTTTCGCCACATCTTGCCCAATAGCCTTACTCCGCTGATCGTGCAAGGTACATTGGGAATTGGAACGGCGATCATCGAAGCTGCTGCACTCGGATTTCTGGGCATGGGCGCGCAACCACCCGATCCCGAATGGGGTAAAATGCTGTCGGACTCCCGTCAGTTTATACAAAAAGCACCGTGGACACTGATTTTCCCCGGCGTTTCCATTATGTTGACCGTTCTCGGCTTCAACCTCATGGGCGATGGCCTGCGCGATACCCTTGATCCGAAAATGGCGAAAAAGTAGAAGTTTCTAATTCTAACCGTAATTGTTTCTTCTATGCCGGTTCGAACTTTGGTTCGAGGCGGCTTTTGTTTTACCTGCGGGATTACGTTAAAATGATTGGTGATGTGCAAAAGTAGAAGGGTTATTCGATCTTTTTGTTAAAATAACCGCCTGCGTATTGACACCCAATTTTCCCATATGTTATATAAAAGGAAGGGTTTAGCACTCCGATCATTAGAGTGCTAACAAATGATGTTTTTACTACACGACTACATATGGAATGATTCTGTTTTTGAAAATAGAGATTGAACCTGGGTAGGAGATACGAAGCCAAGGTGCGCAACAGAATCTGAAGAAGCGAAATGTTTGCTTAATCAACAGACTTCATTTAAATAGAAGGCTCTAATCCTCAAACAAGTTCCTGATCAGATGCAAAAGTAGTGCAGGGGACGAAATCGATTTGGAGGAAGCGAAGCGTTCGCCTTTATCACCGGATTTCTCCCATTTAAAAAAGGGAATCAAAGAAATACGGGGATAACAGCGATTCGAAAAACGATTCGTAACCGGAACGGCTATATTGCAGAACATCATACATTTTGAAGATTAGCCAATCTATTGGATCTGATGATCAAGCGTTTAAGCTTCGAATGATTTTCCGGCACCCGTAAGTTTTGTATGAAAAACTCAAGGATCTACTTTCTATTTTCAATCAAATCATTCGATATCCAATTTGAAAGGAGTCCAACCACTCATGGCTAAAAAAGAATTCCAGGCTGAATCCAAACGTTTGCTGGATATGATGATCAACTCCATTTACACCCAAAGAGAAATCTTTTTGAGAGAATTGATCTCCAACTCCAGTGACGCCATTGATAAAATTTATTACAGAGCACTGACAGACGATACGCTCGTTTTCAACAAAGAGGACTACTTCATCAAGCTCACGATCGACAAAGAGAATCGCACGCTCACACTGACGGATACCGGAATCGGGATGACGCAGGAAGAGCTGGAGAACAACCTGGGGGTTATCGCGAAGAGTGGTTCCCTGGCGTTCAAGAAGGAAAATGAAGCTAAAGACGGCCACAACATCATTGGACAATTTGGGGTTGGTTTCTACTCTGCATTTATGGTTGCGGACAAGCTGACCGTAACAAGTAAAACGCTGGGCAGCGACGAGGCTTGGAAATGGGAGTCCGAAGGCGCGGATGGTTACACGATCACACCAGCTGAGAAAGATTCCGTAGGTACAGAGATCGTGCTGACGATCAAAGAAAATACCGAAGAAGATTCGTATGACGAGTTTTTGGAAGAGTACCGCCTGAGATCCATCATCAAGAAATACTCTGACTTCATTCGCTACCCGATCAAGATGGATGTAACGGGTCAACGTCCGAAAGAGGGCACGGAGAACGAGTTCGAGGAATACCAAGAAGAACAAACCGTGAACAGCATGGTGCCGATCTGGCGTAAAAATAAAAGCGAACTGACCGAAGAAGATTACAATAACTTCTATATGGAAAAACGCTACGGTTTTGACAAACCGCTTAAACACCTGCACATCAGCGCAGATGGCGCTGTGGTATACAATGCAATCCTGTTTATCCCGGAGAACACGCCGTTTGACTACTACACGAAAGAGTATGAAAAAGGCCTTGAACTCTACTCCAACGGTGTATTGATCATGGATAAATGCGGGGATCTGTTGCCAGATTACTTTGGATTTGTCAAAGGTATGGTGGATTCCGAAGACCTGTCCCTGAACATCTCCCGTGAGATGTTGCAACATGACCGTCAGCTTAGCCTGATCGCGAAGAACATTAAGAACAAAATCAAGAGCCAACTGCAAAGCCTGTTGAAGGACGAGCGTGAGAACTACGAGAAGTTCTACCAAGCGTTTGGTCGTCAATTGAAATATGGTGTATACAGCGACTATGGTGTGAATAAGGATACATTGCAGGATCTGCTGTTGTTCACGTCTTCCAAAGAGAGCAAACTCGTGAGTCTGGACGAGTACGTCTCCAGAATGCCGGAAGATCAGAAGTATATCTACTATGCATCTGGTGAATCGATTAGCCGTATTGAGAAGCTGCCACAGATCGAGGGTGTTCTTGAGAAAGGGTACGAAGTATTGTACTTTACCGATGACATCGACGAGTTCGCAATCAAGATGATCACGAACTACAAGGAGAAAGAATTCAAATCCATCTCCAGTGGTGACCTGGGTATTGAAGATAACGCGGACAAAGAAGAAACGGACGCTCAGGACAACGACAACAAAGAGTTGTTTGAAGCAATGCAAGCTCAATTGGCTGGTAAAGTCAAAGCGGTTAAAGCTTCCAAACGCCTCAGAAGCCATCCGGTATGTTTGTCCACCGAAGGTGAATTGACGATTGAAATGGAGAAAATCCTGAAAGCTATGCCGAACAGCGAAAACGTACAAGCCGACAAAGTGCTGGAAATCAACGTGAATCACGATGTTTTCAAATCGTTGAAAGACGCTTTCGCGCAGGATCAGGAAAAACTGAACCTCTACACAAGCTTGTTGTACCATCAGGCATTGCTAATTGAGGGACTGCCAATTCAAGATCCAGTAGAGTTCACTAACGATATCTGTAAGGTTATGGTGTAATACCTTTGCACCCACCATCTCTACCCCGACAGGGCGTTTCAGTCCTGTCGGTTTTTTTGTTTTTACCCACAACGGGGAGGGCGCGGGGGAGGCAGACCATCATTGTAGTGATGGATGAACATTTTAATGGGATTTTTTAGCCTTTCAAAGTATTGAAGAATTCCCCCTTTATAGGGAATGTAACGTCATTTATATTGGGAGTGAATCAAACAGCGAAGTAGTGAAGGGGACGGAATCGATTCTGAAGAAGCGAAGCGTTCGCCTTTATTCCCGAATTTCTCCCTATTTAAAGGGAATCAAAGAAATTTGGGAATAACAGCGATCATAAGAACGATCCGTAACCGTAACGGCCACACAAACTGTATAAGTCACTTTTTTCATCATAAGTCACATTAGTGAAAGTTCAATATGAATCATTGTCATTTAGATGCACGGATGATAGTCTGGCAGGGTATAATAAGAGAAGATGACTGTTCATTACAAGATGATGTAAGAAGAGATGACAATCGCAGACAGGTTTTACTTTTCGAAACCACAGATGTTGTGTATAATCACTCAAAATAGAGACAGTCGGCTAGGAGTGATCCCCATGCAATGGAACGATCTGAGAGAACATAGACAATATCCTGAATTAACCAAATTGGATGGATCTCGTGCAGCGTATGAACGGGACTATTCGAGACTCATTCATTCACCGACCTTCCGTCGGTTACAGGGCAAATCGCAGGTGTTTGGCGCAGGAACGGGCGATTATTATCGTACTCGCTTGACCCATTCCCTGGAGGTGGCACAGATTGCACGAGAGGCTGCCCGAAGTCTGATTCGCCGTTTTCCCGAGGTGGACTGGGACCGCGCGGACAACCCCGGCCTTATTATTGATTCAGAAGTGGTGGAGTGCGCTGCAATCGCACATGACTTCGGTCACCCGCCGTTTGGACATAAAGGTGAAGAAGTATTGGATGGTATTCTGGATGACCTCATTAACACCGAGGCTAAGAAAATCATGAAAAAAAGCCGCAGCGCCAAAGTTCCCAAGGTGGAGTCTGAAGTCCGTGCCGAGCTAAAACGGAAATACGAGCATTTTGAAGGCAATGCACACAATTTCCGTCTCATTATGCACTTGGAGAAGCGTGAAGATATCGACGGACTGAACCTGTCTGATGCGGTATTACTAGGAATCAACAAGTATCCGTACCCTGGGACAGAGAGCAAGAAAGGCATGTATCATCATGAGTGGCAATATATTCGGGAGATCCGTGATCGCTGGAACGTACCGGCAGGCAAGAAGACGCTGGAAGCACAGTTGATGGACCTCTGCGACGATATTGCGTACTCCTCACATGACCTGGAGGATGGCATCAAAGCAGGCAAAATTGAAGTACATGAACATTTCCTGCAAGATCCACATGTGAATCGACTGATTGTGGATAAGATTACAACGCTGGAGGATCTGTTCTGGAACGGATGGACTCGAGAAGCGATTGGGCAAAAGGTAGAAGAGGTCCTCGCTTCGTTCCTGCGCATCTGGAATGAGAAGATGCCGTTCTGCGAGCATGATTACTCGCGTACCCGTCGTGAAGTGAAGGCCTACTGGGTGAGCTTTTTTGTAGGCAGCCTTGGCGTTATTGACGAAGGCGACTGGAAGAAGGTAACTTTTGTCCGTGAAGGGGCTGAAGACCTTGATATGCTGCGTACGGTGAGTGTGCTCAAGAGTTTTGCCTGGGTGACCATGATTCGTGACCTGCGTGTGCAGCGGCTACAGAAGCGCAGTGAGTGGATGATTAAGCGATTATGGGATGCATTCCTCGATCCGGAAACGTCCAAATCCATTATTCCATCCGACTGGCTGCAGCGGTATGAGAAGGATCAAGCCAAAGCCCAGCCAATCTGGACTTGGGAACACATGGTGATCGATTATATCGCAGGAATGACGGATGCATTTGCCGAGAAAATATATAATGAACTATACGGTCTGAAGGTGGGTTCCATCTACGATCTGGATTAAAATTAACCGATATAAAGGGAGATGAGACGCGTGGCTAAGCGAATGAGTGAGACGTTCAGTCTGGGCGTACTTGACCTTGTTCCAAGGTTAAACGATGCCACAGCGGAACAGGCACTTCAACAATCGGTTACACTTGCGCAACATGCCGAGGCTTGGGGATACGCCCGATACTGGACATCAGAGCATCATGATATGGCTGAACTGGCATCGGCCTCTCCCGAAGTACTGTTATCGCACATCGGAGCAAGGACAACAACGATCCAACTTGGCTCTGGTGCGGTCTTGTTGCCGCATTATAGCCCACTCAAGGTTGCGGAGTCGTTCCGCCTGCTGGCTGCGCTCTATCCGGGGCGCATTGAGCTTGGGCTCGGACGTGCTCCTGGCGGTGGACCTCATGCCACGATGGCACTCAGTGGCAATTACTTGCAGCATGTGTCCAAGCTGCCCGAATCACTTGCAGCACTCACAGAATTGCTGGAAGACCGCTACATGTACGAGGATCATCCCGTGACAGCTCGTCCGATTCCCAAGCTTCCGTTATCACTCTGGATGTTGGGAACTAACGTGAAGAGTGCAGAATTTGCGGCACGGTTTGGCATGGGATATGTATTTGGTCAATTCATGAGTGATGCCGATGGTACAGAGGCTGTAAGGCGATACCGGGAAGGATTTATTCCTAGTGCAACTATGAAGGAGCCTGAGGTTATGGTGGCAGTCAGCGTATTGTGTGCCGAGTCGGAGACGGATGCTATGGCCTGGAGTCGTGACATGTTGGAGAGACGCGAGGCAAATGGGAAAGAACGTTCAACTGAGCAGAATTCAAGTGGTATCACGGTCTCTAACACGAATGATGCAGCCGTTATTGATCATAATGAATCGGTGCGGCACTATGCAGGTACAGCTGATCAGGTATGGGCGCGATTGCAACAGGTGAGTAGCAGGTTGGATACGGAGAGGTTGCTTCTGGTTACGGCAGGACCAGATTATGAGCGCAGGTTGGATTCATATCGATTGCTGGCTGAGCATAAGACAGCAATACTGAACTAGGCTGATCGCTTTATGATGTTAGCCGTTGAAATCCGAACAAACCGAAGAGCTGCAGATCGGGACTTTACCGTATGCTGCAGCTCTTCGGTTTGAACTTTGTCAAGGTTCAACAATCTTTTACAAAACCAAGCATCTTAATGACAAAATAATGTTATAATACTTTACGTCTATTTTCCTATCGATATAATATAGATAAGTTCATTTGACAAGAGGTCAAAAGAAGGGGAAAACAATGACAAACGCACCTGCATTCGGGATGACCGAAGAGGTCAAGGGGGAAATCATATGTTCAGCAGATTCAAGATCAAGAGTATCGGTCTGCGTATCAGCATCGCGTTCTACTTGTTAATCCTCTGTTTAATTGTTTTGAGTGTCACGATTGTCACCCGGATGAATTCAATTGAAACCAATACCAATGAAATTACGAACAATTGGATGCCATCAATCCAGCAAATTAATCGGTTAAACTATACCACAGAGCATGTCCTGTCACTAAGTTATCGTCACTTTGACGCGGAAGAAACAGACAAGGCATTTTTGTCAGAAGAGCGTACCAAGTATATTCGTGAAACGACGCAGGCGATTAAAATTTATGATCAGCAGGAGAAGTCTGCGGAAGAGCTCGAACACTGGACTGCGTTCAAGAACAAATGGGAAGCATATCTCAAGATTAATACGCAATCGATCAAGCTGAGTGATGAGGGTCAGACACAGCTGGCGAAGGAAGTATCTGATAAAGGTGCTGATTCCTTTGACACCATGCAAGTCGATCTTGATTATCTCGTGGAATACAATCAGGAACAGTCCAATCTTGCGGCGGCCCAAACGATCAGATCGGTGCAGGATGGTAGATTAATTATCATTATCGGTGTTCTTGTCATGATTGTCATTACAGCGATCAGCATTCCGGTTATTCGTTCACAGGTCGTGAAACCATTGCTACGTGTCATTAGTGCGGTGAAACTGATTGCAGAAGGCCAATTGAATGTTCAGGACATACATACCAAACATGAGGATGAAGTCGGTGTTCTGGCCAAAGCGGTGAATGACATGAAAGGTAACCTGACTTCCATGGTTCTGAGCGTCAGAAGAATTGCGCAAGCTGTCAATCTGCAAAGTGGGGAACTGGCAATATCCTCAGAAGAGGTTAAGATTGGTAGTCGCCAAATTGCTGTGACCATGGAAGAGTCAGCCAAGGCCGCGGAGAGCCAGGCAGAGACAGCCGTGGAATCAGCCCGTACGGTTGAAGTGTTGAATGATCACATTCAGAATCATACGGAACAAGGCAGTCAGCTACGCGTCATGTCGGATCTTGTACTGGAGCAAGGGCTGAATGGCCGCAAGGCGATGGAACAGTCGGTACAGCAGATGCAACAGATTTCCGGTTCGGTCTCGGCTTCCATGAACAAGATGGAACAGTTGAATCGTAAAAATGAAGATATTTCCAAGCTGGTTCAGGTCATTCATGACATTGCACGTCAAACCAATCTGCTGGCATTGAATGCCTCCATTGAGGCAGCACGTGCGGGAGAGAGTGGACGCGGATTCGCTGTAGTTGCATCAGAAGTGCGGAAGTTATCTGAGGCTGTGCAGACTTCGGTCGAAGAGATCACAGCGATTACCGAGGATATTCAGCAGGAGTCACAAGGTGTGGTTGCGGAATTACGTACGGGCGTTCAGGAGACCGAACTGGGTCAGGAACATGTGCTTGCTTCAGGTCAACTCTTCCGTACAATTAACGAATCAGTGGAAGGCATGGTTGGTGTCATCAGCACGATGACAGATGGACTGGCAGGCATGCAGGAAGCAAGCGGACGAATGAATGATTTCAGTCAGCAGATTTCCGCTGTTTCGGAACAATCGGCAGCGAGTGTGGAAGAAGTTTCTGCATCGGCGGAAGAGCAAGTAAGTTCCATGGAAACGATTAGCGGCAACATTCAAAGTCTGAAAGAATTATCGGAAGATTTGCTTACATCCATTGAAAAATTAAAAATATAACCTTCTTCTTATAATAGAAGAAGCTGGAATCAAGCAGGCGGCGATTGGTGAGAAATCAGTATGATATATGAGCTGTTGGCCTATAACGTTTGCCAGCAAGAATGATTAGGTTTCCAATGTTAGAGTCTCAAAATAAAGTAAGGTGTTCCTCAATCATGGGAACGCCTTATTTTTTCTTTCCAGATAGATACGTGCAAGGAAATGGATAGTTGTCTAGGGGCCTAACATTGTATACAATGACTACCTGAAGCAAACGTATGAGTCGTATTTGATATGTCTTCAATGAGCTTACTATTTATATAGAAGAAACATGATTAATGAAGGAAGGAGAGGGGGATTTTGCCTGATGATACACTTGGTATTTACGCTACTTCTGGGAAACACCTCTACACCTTTGCTTGCCACGAGAACGAGCAAGAATTATGCATGCTGGAGCTGAATACGCTGCTTGAACCGAGTTTGGAGATCCGTATGAATATGGGGTCGTATGTGTGGTCGGAACGATGTATTCCACCTGGACGCAGTCCTTTTATCCATGGCAGACTGGACGTGATCGGCGAAGGGGATGCCGTGACTGATTTGCTTCCTCTTGCCAGAGATATTCACCTGTTGCCTGAAGAGACATTTAAGGTGGTTTGTCTGAAAGAAGGGGATCATACCCCTGATTATGCACAGTCTCGTCAACTGGAAAAAGAAGTTGGTATGTGTATTAAAGGCAAGGCACAGATGAAACAACCTAAGGTGACTTTCGGCCTAATCCGAACAGGAGAAAAATGGATCTTGGGCCAGTGGACAGAAGCGGATCGATCATGGCAGATTCACCGACAGAAGCCGCAAAATTACTCAACTGGATTTGGCATCACGCTTGCGAGATCGCTGGTTAATATTGCTGTTCCGAGAGTAGAAAATCATCGATTGCTTGATCCATGCTGCGGTATGGGAACGGTTGTGATTGAGGCTTTATCCATGGGAATTGATGCAAAAGGTAACGATCTCAATCCGCTGGCTGTCCGAGGTGCGCGAATCAATCTGCCGCATTATGGATATGATTCAGATCGAATCACACTGGGGGATATGAATGAACTGCAAGATTTGTATGATGCAGCAATTCTGGACATGCCCTATAACCTCTGCTCTGTACTTCCGGATGCTGAGCAACGAGCCATGCTGGAGAGTTTGCGCAGATTGGCAAAACGGGCGGTGATTGTTTCCACAGAGTGGGTAGAAGAGCACTTGTTGGAAGCGGGATGGGCTGTAAAAGAGTACCAAACAGTACACAAAGGCACGTTTATACGTCATATTTGGCTTTGTATGTAAGCTTAAAAAACAAAAAAAATCTACCTTAGGGAAATTTCCAGAGGTAGATTTTTTTATTGCTTACATATCCATTGAACTAACCGTTTACACTAGAACGTAGAGGACAGAAATATTTCTTTAGTTCTATTGATATCGTTGATCTGATTTGCATAATATTGCATGGGAACGGGTGTTTGTGTTAATATTTATGACTATAATCCACAAGGTTCAACGGCAGGGTATCGCCAGCGACGTAAGCTTCCAGATTTTTGACGAAAATATCGACTGCTCGATCCGCGTATTGCTCTGTACTTCCTGCGATATGAGGCGTAATTAACACGTTATCCATGCCCCATAGCGGGTGGTCTGCTGGAAGTGGTTCTTCTTCGAACACGTCCAGTGCGGCGAAAGCAACTTGACCGTTTTGGAGTGCATTCAACAACGCTTCCGTTTTCACACTGGGGCCACGGCCTACATTGACGAAGCATGAACCAGATCGGAACTGCTCAAATGCAGTTTGATCATATATATGTTTGGTTTCATCAGTTAGCGGTAAAATGTTAATTACATAATCGCCTTGGCTCAAGGCTTCATGTAAACCAGTCATGTCGTACATTTGGTCCACATTGGGGACGTCCTTACCTGAGCGGCGAACTCCGATCGTGTGCATGCCGAGTGCTTTGAGAATACGTGCTGTTTCCGTACCGATCTCACCTACACCCACGATGACCGCTGTTTTGCCATGCAGTTCCGGCAGTGGTTTGGCAGGAGCTTTCCATTCGGCCTGCTGTTGATGCAGCATAGCTTGTCTCAGCCAGCGACTGTGGGATAACATCATGCCCAGAATAATTTCGGTGATTGGAATCGCGTGAACTCCATTTGCACTGGTCACCTGAACGTTCTTTTGTTGCAGATCTGCGAAGGGGAGATTGTCCACACCAGCAGACCAGACCTGAACCCACTTCAACAGGCTGTCCTGTTTCAATGCATGTTCTGTGACGAGTGGGGACCAGCCGAGAATAATCTCAGCTTCTTTCAACTCAGCGGGGTCCAATTCCTTGGCTTTTCCGAATTTCAGGGTGTATCCCGGTGCAGCATTCTGAATGCGTTGTTGCTGTTCTTCGGATAGAGATGGAAAACATACAATTTTACCCATAATGTGTGGTCCTCCTGAGATAAATAGTTTGATGAGTTTGATAATTAAAGTGTATCAGATTTGGTGTTGGATGTGCATTAAGGTGGGAAATGCAGGAATCTAGCCTTATTTGCAAATGGTTATATTTGTGTCACTCTATACTTACCCAACTTGAAACGATATGTGTAGTTATGAAATAATAGAGCGAACTTTAGAGAGGTGTATGCAATGAATAACCAATCACATCAGGATCATTCATCCCGACGGGAAAGATTGTTTGTAGCCATTCGTCTTCCTGTTGCTGTTCAGCAGTCTCTTCAGATGGATGCGAGGCTTGTACAGAACAAGCTGGATTTTCGTAAATGGACAGATCATAGAGATTATCATATAACCGTGCAATTTTTGGGAGATACGTTAGTTAGTGACATCGGGCACCTTCGAAAAGCATTGCGCTCAGCAGCAAGCGGATTCCAGCCGTTTGAACTTCAGCTCTCCGACTGGGGCACATTTGGACTTGAAGAAGCACCTAAGGTGCTTTGGAAAGGTGTTAGCGGAGAGATAGAGCGCTTGTTTTCATTGCAAAAACAAATCGTGCAGGCGACTTCGCCCCTTGGATATGAAGCTGAATTAAGACCTTATGCTCCCCACATTACCATTGCCAGAAAATATCTGGGACAGGTTCCAGGTAATGAGAATAAAGGGGTATCTGGAGTGCTTCCGGAACATTCCACAGGTGCTAATTCATGGATGGTGGAGGACATTGTACTTTATGTGACAAGGCTGGGGCAATCGCCAATGTATGAGGTCGTGGATACGTTCTCTTTTTCCTGATAATCATTTTTATGCCATAAAATCACATTGACATAACGTTTATCCCTATGTAATATTAGCCATCGTTATTCAAATTCTTTTTTTTGGGTTACTTAGTTAAGGGAATTGTTTCGACAGGAGGAATCTTCGAATGAACATTATAAGCAAAAATCGTTGGGTAGCACCGATGTTATCAGTGCTGCTTGTATGTATAGTGGGGGTAAATGTCGTTCAGGCGACGGGGAAGTGGAATGAAGCTAGTGATAGTAAACAGATGACCGAACTTGCGGCTTCTGTGCAAAATAACCAAACATCTACGCAAGAAGAGAGGCGCATGATGGAAGATGGGACAAGTCTGTCCTCTAATCTGTCTGCCCAAACCGTAGCGTGGACTGAATCTCTGCCAGCGAAGAACTGGCTTACGACTGCTCAAGAAGAGCAGGAACTGCAAGAAGCCAAGGCCAAGAACAAAGCTAGAGCGGTAGCTGCGGCCAAAGCCAAAAAAGAAGCTGCACTGAAATTGGCCAAAGTGAAACGTGCCAAAGAAGTAGCTGCTGTAACAACTCCCCCCCAAAAACTATACTTTACACGGACCAAACTTCTGAACCAGGAAGACTCGAAACTTGCAACCTGGTCATACAGTGTGTCCGATAAAGAACTGCATCTGCTGCAAAAAATCGTTATGGCAGAAGCGGAAGGTGAACCGTACGAAGGCAAAGTGGCAGTTGCCAATGTTGTCTTAAACCGGCTGCGGTCAGCCAATTTTCCCGATACCATTTACAAGGTCATCTATCAGAAATCCCAGTTTAGTCCTGTAGCGAACGGACGTATGAAACGTGTGGTTCCCAACGAGGACAGCATCAAAGCAGTGAATGCTGCGTTGAACGGGAAGAAGGAAGTTGCCGATGATACGTATTATTTCTTATCATTGACGCTTGCCGACGATCTGACAGTTGCTCGCTCGCAGAAAAAAGTAAAAACGATCGGTCATCATACTTTTTACAAGTAATCGACCCGTAAATTCTGCAAACAGGCAGGGTAGTTAACTGTGTGTGCATCACACGGCCCTTGGAAAAGCCTGAATCGTAGTTTTATTTCGTTATTTAAAATATGGTTATACTCTAAATTACCCTTTTTTCTGCCAAATCATACGGTGGAATTCGTGAAAATAAAAGAAGGTTCCCTTCCAAAAATTCGGAAGGGAACCTTCTTTGTATATCGTAAGCAATTGTCTTGTTCCCTATAACACCTCGTGAGAGCTGTTCTATAGGTCCATAGAGACGTCAGAATGGTATTCTGGTACCTGACAAGGATGTGGCAGTAATTCCGGCTGTGAAGCGCTCCACGGAGGTTGTTGTGACTTCGGCTGTAGTCGGAAACAATAAGTTATGAACAGCTTGAGCACAGCACTTCGGATCATAGACCGAATGGTTACCTGAAATATGTGCTACGTTCAGCGGGCTTTCAGTTTGAGTAGATGCCTGCTCAACTAGTTGTCTGAAACGATTGGTAATCACGTCGGCAGAGTGAATGACCTGGCCGTATCCGGCTTGTACAAAGTATTCACAGTTCTCTTCCTCTTGACCTGCAATCGGAGGAATAAACAACATCGGTAGACCCTTGGCCAGCGCTTCAGTGCATGTCATGCCACCTGGCTTTGTAATCAGCACATCGGATACATCCATCAGTTTGCTTACTTCTCGTGTATATCCCAGAATACGAATATTCGGATGCTGGAAGCAAGGCATTTCCTTCATTTTTGCAATCATTTTTTCATTGCTTCCTAGACAGAAGACCAATTGAACACGATCTGCCCAAGACGTGAGAGCTTTCATATGATCCTCATCAAACGAAAGTCCCCATCCGCCACCCATAAGTAGCGCTGTAGGCATGTTCTGAAGCCCCATCTCTTCCCGTAGCTTCACCTTATCTCCAGCTTCCCAGAAGTCTGGATGCACAGGGATTCCCGTGATCTGAATATGGGAGGGATCGACACCCCGGATCTCAAGCAATGCTTTGACCTGAGGGGTAGAGACCAGATATTTGTTCACTTCCGGATTAATCCATGTTCCGTGCACGTCATAATCCGTCACAACCGTATAGAGCGGGATATTCAGACCCTGGCGTTTAAGCCGGGAGATGACAGCATTCGGAAAAGGATGGGTACAGATCACCGCATCGGGTTTCAGTTGGGATACGACCTGTGCCGTCTGTGTATAGAAAATTCGGTGCAACGCCAGCTTGGTAAAACCATTTAATGATTTATTGTACTGTGTGCGGTACAACAGGCTGACCAGTTTGGGTTGAACCGATAGTGTCTTTCGATATGCAGAGAAAATTAGTGGAGCTACCGTTGGGTTCAAAAATTTGCCTAGTTCAATGACACGACTGTGAACATGTGGACTGACTTTTTTGATGCCATGTGCCAGCGCATGAGCGGCCTGAGTGTGACCGGTACCGAAACCTTCCGATAATAAGAGCACTCTTGGTTTTCGCATGAGTTCACCTTTATTCATAAGTTTTAATTCAAAAAGAAAATATTCATTGTTTATTCTAGCTATGGAATGCGTTACTACATGAATATACATTGAAGCACAAAATCATGTTTCTTCTATGAATATTTACACCATATATCTTACAATGAGACAACTTAAACTTCATTATATACACGTATTATCTGAGTCATCTTACACTATAGACGACGACAGAAGGAGTTTCCACTGCATTTCGGTTAAAAAATATTAACACAATTTTTAAAATGTTAGGGTTGCAATCTTATTGCGAAGGTGGTATTCTATTTTTTGACCGAATGACTGAATTGTATTTTTGGTCATTTATATGGAACGTTTAAACAATGAATCAGCATAAAGGAGGGATACGATGGCTCCGATTGACAGGAGACAGCAGGTTATTCATGCAGCAGCCCAGTCGTTTGCCATGTTTGGATACAAAGCAACGACGATGGATCAGGTCGCCAAGATTGCGAACGTTGGCAAAGGAACGATCTATACGTTTTTCACCAATAAGGAACAATTGTTTGATCAGATCCTGGTAGAAGTGATTCAGGAAATGAAGAACATCGCGCATCGTGAAGTACATCAGGAAAGTGCATTTTTCGATAATCTGTTTCGGGTACTGGATGCATTGTTAGAGTTTCGTCGTGATCACGATCTGCTCGTTAAGTTATCTCAGGAGCTGAAGGACTTTGGAACGCTGCAGGCCAAGGAAGGATTGGACAAGGTGGAGAAAGTAATCTCCGACTTTCTGGCTAAGGAGCTTGAGAAAGCAAAAGACAATGGAGAGATTCGAGATTGTGATCCGCAAGTCGTCGCATTTATGATGATTCGCCTGTATATTGCACTCACCTCAGACTGGAGCAAACAACATCAACCGCTGAGCAAAGAGGAAATTAAGACTTACTTTCGCCTTTTCTTAATGGAAGGAATTGCTGCTGTAACGTAATCCGAATTTAATCTACTATAATATAAGGATTTTTACGCGTATCAAGCAGGGAGGCTTGTCGGAAGACAGGTTGTTTTTTTGTCCAAAAGTGACCGTTTGAGGAAAGTGGTCAGTTCGTGTTTCAGTATGTTTTCTGGAATGCGACATTGTATTTCATTATGGTTATTCCTGCTCATGGAGCAGAGAGATTAAGGGGAGAAAATGACATGAAATCTTTATCCGTGTTTTTCAAGGATGTGGGATCGGCCGTGAGAAACCCGAAGGTTTTGATCCCTGTTATTGCAATTATGTTTATACCGATCCTGTATAGTGGCATCTATCTGGCGGCCTATTGGGACCCGTATGGTCATGTGGATGAGATGCCGGTTGCCGTTGTCAATCTGGATAAAGGCGCTGAGCTGGAGGGCAAATCCCTCCATGTGGGTAGTGATCTGGTGGATGAGCTGAAGAAAAATGCCGATTTCAAATGGGATTTTGTCAGTGCGAGTCAAGCCAAAGAAGGCATGAGTAATGACAAATATTATATGCAAATTACGATTCCGGAGAACTTCTCATCCCAAGCAACAACATTGCTCGATGACAAGCCGGAGCCGGCTGATCTGATCTATGAACCGAATGGCAATTACAGTTTTGTCGGTGCACAGATTGGTAAGACCGCTATTAAGGACCTGAAAGCAAAAGTCTCAGCCAAAGTAACGGAATCCTATGCAGAAACATTGCTAGACAAGTTCTCCGAAGTATCGGATGGCTTGGCTGAGGCAGGCGATGGGGCTGGTGAACTGAATACCGGCGCAGGCAAACTGGATGATGGTGCTGTTAAGCTCAAGGATAACCTGGCGAAGCTTGCATCAGGAACGCTTGAACTTCAGGAAGGACTTTCTCCATTGAGTGATGGTGTTAACGCGCTGCACACAGGGGCAACCAAGCTTGAAAGTGGAACATCGAATCTTGTATCCGGTCTGCAACAGCTTCAGGCAGCTGCTTCGAGCCAGCTTCAGAGCGGAGCAGATCAGTTGAAGGATGGCAGCGCCAAGTTGGAAACCGGACTCCAGTCTTCACTGGATGGCACAAGTAAGTTGCAGGCTGGCCTGAAATCGTCAGAACAGGGCAGTGCGAAGCTGTCGGATGGTCTGCAAAGTGCCGTTCAGGGCAGCGGCACACTGGCAACAGGCCTGCAATCGGCTGTAGATGGCAGTTCCAAGGTTGCTGATGGAGCACAGGATGTAGCCGCCGGATTGAAACAGCTTGCTGCATCAAACCCGGAACTGGCCGAAAATGCGGATGTACAGAAACTGCTTGCAGCAAGTGAGGCTGTCGCTGACGGCAGTGCACAACTGCATGAGAGCGAGCAGAAACTTGCGCAGGGTGCAGATCAACTGCATCAGGGTAACCAGCAGCTGGCTGCGGGTGCAGCCGAGCTTCATGGAGGCCAGGAGCAACTTCTTGCTGGTGCGAACCAGCTGGTGGATGGTCAGCAGCAATTGCTAGCTGGTGCCGGACAGCTTAGTCAAGGAGGTGCGAAGCTCTCCGATGGTCTTAAGCAGTTCAGCGGCAAACTGGGCGATGCTGCAAGTGGTGGTACATTGCTTGCAGATGGCGCCAAGCAGCTGGGCTCAGGGACAACAGCTTTGCAAACGGGTGTGGGTAAACTCAGTGGTGGCGTTAATTCACTAACCGATGGTTCCAAGCAACTGGGTGATGGCGCGGGCAAACTGGCTGACGGTCTTACCGAGCTAAAAGATGGCTCAGGTGAACTGGCAACCAAGCTGAATGATGCCGCTCAGAAAACATCCGAAGTTAAGAAAACGGATGATGTGGTGAATATGTTCGCTGAACCTGTAAACTCCTCGGAGAACACAGCAGAGAACGTGAGTAATTATGGTACAGGATTGACACCGTTCTTCCTGTCGATCGGTCTGTTTGTGGGATCGCTGATTTCTACGATTGTATTGAAAATGCGGGAAACGTCCGTACCTGGTGCAACAGGCTGGAATCGTTTTGTCAGCCGGACACTGGTATTTGGCTCCGTGAGTATTTTCCAATCGGTTATTGTGGCAAGTTTCATGTTATATGGTCTTGGACTGGAGACGCACAGCGTAGGGCTGTTCTACCTGTTTACCATTATTACGGGGCTGACCTTCATGTTGATCGTTCAGGCACTTGTAACCTGGCTGGATCTGCCTGGACGTTATGTTGTCATTCTGCTTCTGGTCTTCCAGCTTGCGGCTAGTGCAGGGACCTTCCCGGTAGAACTGATTCCATCATGGCTTCAGGCATTTAGCCCTTGGTTGCCAATGACACACAGCATTATGGGCTTCAAAGCCGTGGTATCGAGTGGTAATCTGGATGTGATGTGGCATCAGGCAGGAATTCTTAGCATCTATGCAGGTGTATCCATCCTGCTGACGCTTGCTTACTTCCTCTGGAATGGCAGACGTCCGAAAAAAGAAGTCGAACAGGCTGATTCTGGTCAAGTTGTGACGGCATAAGTCGAACCTGATCTTCAGCAGGGTCATATTTTTGAAAAAAACTTTATTTTCTTGTAGTGAAATTATGCAATATAGTAGTCAAATAGTGCAAATAGCCTGTGACCCCAAAAAGGGGTTGCAGGCTATTTTGTATACAAATGCATAGAGAAGTAAAGTTTCGCTGGCTTAAGCAGTGAAAATTTGGTGGAATTATGGATAAACCTAGGCTGTACATGGAACGATTTTCTTCTGTCAGCAATTTAATTCAGTTGTACTCTGGCTTAAAAAGTGTATAATTATTCGAAAAAGAGATGAATTTAAACGTCACTACTGTAAAGCTGTACTGCAAAACATTTCTTATCAGAGGTATTAAAAAGTTTAAATTGCGCTGATGTTAGGTCGGTGTTAAAATAATAGAACTATATCAAAAAAAACGTCGCTCCATTTCAGTAGCCGTGCCAGCGGCTGCGTGTTGATTTATACAGGTTGTTTGCCGGATCGTCCGGATCAGCTCATCTCATTTAATGGCTTCTGCCCAATAGCAGGCATTATTTTTGACAGTCTCATGCTGTCACCTCTTCTATCTAGCAGGCTCTATCGCAAGCGAAAGGCCAGCTCCTCCCGTTTCATTGTTGCCTGTTGCCTATGTTCTTGATCTTTCCGAAATACTTCATTATAGAAAGGTTGCGTTCCATGAGACACATCGGATTACCTCCAAAACAGGGTCTGTATGACCCGCAGTTCGAAAAAGACGCATGCGGAATGGGTTTTGTTGCCAACATCAAAGGAGTACCTTCACACGATATCGTTAGTCAGGCACTGACCATGCTTAGTAACATGGAGCACCGTGGAGGACAGGGAAGTGAACCAAATTCCGGTGACGGAGCAGGTATCCTGATTCAGATCCCACATCGCTATTTTGCACAGGAAGCGGAACGTCTTGGTTTTGCATTGCCTGAACAGGGTTTCTATGGCGTAGGGATGTTGTTCATGTCCCAAGACCCTGCCATCCGTAGTGCACATGAAGAGAGCCTTAAGAAGATTATTGAAGAAGAAGGACAGACGTTCCTGGGTTTCCGGGATGTTCCTACTTTTGATGAAATGCTTGGCCGTTCTGCACTTGCAGCGAAACCTTATGTACGTCAGGTGTTCATTGGAAGATCAGCAGATGTGAAGGATGAGCTTGGATTCGAGCGTAAGCTGTATGTTATTCGCAGACGTGCTGAGCTGGCTATTCGTTATTCGGCAGATGAAGCAGAAGGCGGTTCATTCTACCTTCCAAGCTTGTCTTGTCGCAAAATTGTATATAAAGGCATGCTGACAACGGAACAGGTGGGAGAGTTCTATCTGGATCTGCAGCAAGACCTTGTTGAATCGGCTATTGCACTCGTGCATTCCCGTTTCAGTACGAACACCTTCCCGAGCTGGGAACGTGCCCACCCGTATCGCTTCATGATCCACAACGGTGAGATCAACACGATGCGTGGTAACGTGAACTGGATGCATGCTAGACAGTCCTTGTTCGAGAGCGAGTTGTTCGGTGACGACATCGCGAAAGTAAAACCGGTCATCAATCCAGACGGTTCGGATACAGCCATGTTTGATAACACACTGGAGTTCCTGTATCTGAGTGGACGTTCCCTGCCACACGTGGCCATGATGATGGTTCCTGAACCTTGGAGCACGGATGAGGGAATGGACCCTGCCAAAAAGGCATTTTATGAGTATCACAGCACGATGATGGAGCCTTGGGATGGGCCAGCAGCAATGGCCTTTACAGATGGTTTGCAAATTGGTGCAACACTTGACCGTAACGGTTTGCGTCCAGCTCGTTATTATGTAACCAAAGATGACCGTATTATCCTGTCCTCAGAAGTTGGGGTACTTGATATCGCACCGGAAGAGATCCTGTACAAAGATCGTCTGCGCCCAGGTCGGATGTTACTTGTGGATACACAAGAAGGCCGCATCATCGCGGATGAGGAAGTAAAAGCAATCATTGCAGCCGAGAATCCGTATCAGGATTGGCTTGATGAGCATTTGATGGATCTGAGCGAGTTGCCGGAAGCACCGGAACTTCCTGATCCAAAACATGATAACGTGACCCAGCTTCAGCTGGCATATGGTTATACATTTGAAGAACTGCGCAAAATCCTGGAGCCCATGGCAACAACAGGTATGGAAGCTACGGGTTCGATGGGTTATGATGCACCGCTGGCTGTGCTGTCGGATCGTCCGCAGCGTCTGTACAACTACTTTAAACAGATGTTCGCCCAGGTAACCAATCCGCCAATCGATGCAATCCGTGAAGAGATTGTAACGTCTACGGCAACAACCATTGGACCTGAGCGCAACTTGTTGAATCCAGAACCGGAGAGCTGTCGCCAGATCCGTCTGGATACACCGGTATTGTCGAATGAAGACTTTGCGAAGATTCGCCATGTGCGTCGCCCAGGCTTCCGCTCCATGACGATTCCAATCTTCTTCACCGCTGCGGAAGGAGCAGAAGGACTTCGCAAAGCGATGGATTTGCTCTTCGAAGCTGCGGATCGTGTCATAGACAAAGGACATAACATTTTGATCCTGTCTGACCGCGGTGTGGACGCAGAGAATGCTGCCATTCCTGCATTGCTTGCTGTAGCAGGTCTGCATCACCATCTGATTCGCCAGGGAACCAGAACTAAAGTCAGCATTATGCTCGAATCGGCAGAACCGCGTGATATTCACCACTACGCGTTGCTGCTGGGTTACGGTGTAAGTGCGGTGAACCCTTATCTGGCCTTTGAAACGCTGGATGACATGATTCAGCAAGGGTTGCTGCGTGGTATCTCGCATGAGAAAGCAGTGAAAAACTACATTAAAGCAGCTACCAAAGGCGTTACTAAAGTGTTGTCCAAAATGGGGATTTCTACGATTCAATCGTATCGTGGAGCTCAAATATTCGAAGCGGTAGGTCTGAAATCAGACTTCGTTGACCGTTACTTTACCTGGACACCTTCCCGTATCGGTGGAATTGGGTTGGAAGAAGTGGCAGCCGAAGCGTTGACACATCATAACCGTGCCTTTACGGAAAAAGACGGTAACGATAAAGTATTGGATTCCGGTGGGGATTATCAATGGCGTAACGACGGAGAAGAGCATCTGTTCAATCCGCAAACCATTCATACCCTGCAACATGCGGTACGCACTGGGGATTACAAGCTGTATAAAAAATATTCCAAACTTGTACAAGGTGAGAATGATCAACTGTTGACCATTCGCTCCATGCTGAAACTGAAACCAGTTGGAGATTCCATTCCACTCGAAGAAGTTGAATCCGTAGAAGATATCATGCGTCGTTTCAAAACAGGTGCAATGTCCTTCGGTTCGATCAGTAAAGAGGCGCATGAAGATCTTGCCATTGCTATGAACCGTGTTGGAGGTAAATCCAATACCGGTGAAGGTGGAGAAGATCCGGCTCGCTTCATTAAAGATAGCAACGGGGATTCCCGTCGCAGTGCGATTAAACAGGTAGCATCCGGACGTTTTGGTGTTACATCCAACTACTTGGTTAATGCCGACGAAATTCAGATCAAAATGGCACAGGGAGCTAAACCAGGTGAAGGCGGACAACTGCCAGGACGTAAAGTGTATCCTTGGGTTGCTGAAGTCCGTGGTTCAACACCAGGTGTAGGTCTGATCTCACCTCCACCGCATCACGATATCTACTCGATCGAAGATCTGGCAGAGTTGATCTATGACTTGAAAAATGCCAATCCGCGTGCTGAGATTAACGTGAAGCTTGTATCGGAAGTGGGCGTGGGTACCATCGCAGCTGGTGTAGCCAAAGGCCGTGCCGATATTATCCTTGTCAGCGGTTATGACGGTGGTACAGGTGCATCACCGCAAGGTTCGATTCGCCACGCAGGTATGCCTTGGGAACTAGGTCTTGCAGAGACACATCAAACGTTGATGCTGAACAATCTGCGTGACCGTGTTGTCCTCGAAACAGACGGTAAAATGCTTAACGGCCGTGACTTGGCGATTGCAGCCTTGCTTGGAGCAGAAGAGTATGGTTTCTCTACAGCACCGCTCGTTGCACTTGGTTGTATCATGATGCGTGTCTGTCAAATGGATACCTGTCCGGTTGGTGTAGCGACACAGAATCCGGAATTGCGTAAAAATTATATGGGTGATCCAGCTCATGTGGTTAACTTCATGCGATTTGTTGCTGAGGATGTGCGTGAGATCATGGCTGATCTTGGTTTCCGTACTATTCAGGAGATGGTCGGACGTACAGATTGCCTCGAAACGGTAGAAGCCGTAGATCACTGGAAGAAAAAAGGTGTGGATCTGTCTGTATTGCTGCACGTGCCTGAAATGCCGGAAGGCTCTGCACGTTACCGCACACAGCATCAGAATCACCAATTGGAAGAAACGCTGGATATGCAACAATTGCTGCCACTGGCACAGTCTGCTATTGAATCCGGTCAACCGGTTGAAGCGGTGCTTCCAATTACAAACGTTAACCGTGCAGTAGGTACCATTTTGGGTAGTGAGATCACACGCAAATATGGACTCGCAGGATTGCCTGAAGATACGGTTAAATTCAAATTTGTCGGCTCTGCCGGACAAAGCTTTGGGGCCTTTGTACCTAAAGGTATGACCTTGACCGTTGAAGGGGATTCCAATGACTACGTAGGTAAAGGACTGTCCGGAGGTAAACTGATCGTGATGCCTTCTCCGAAAGCAACGTTTGAGGCGGAAGATAACATCATTATCGGTAACACGGCTCTCTACGGAGCAACAAGCGGCGAAGCATATATCCGTGGTATTGCGGGTGAGCGATTTGCTGTACGTAACTCGGGCGCCAAAGTAGTCGTTGAAGGTGTAGGCGACCATGGTTGTGAGTATATGACAGGTGGACGTGTCGTTGTACTGGGCGATACAGGTCGTAACTTTGCAGCAGGGATGTCTGGAGGTATTGCCTATGTGTATGATCCGGAAGGCACATTCCTGAAACGTTGTAATCTGGAAATGGTTCTTTTGGAGCGTATCGAAGATGTGGCCGAAAGTGCAGATCTGCGAGGCATGATTCAACGTCATGTTGCCAATACAGGAAGTGCTGTCGGTCAGCGCGTTCTGGATAACTGGCAAGATGCGCTGAATCAGTTCGTTCGGGTTATTCCGAAGGACTTCAAACGTATGACAGAACAGATCGAACGGATTCAGGCAACAGGTTTGACTGGAGAAGCAGCGCTGCTTGCAGCGTTTGAAGCGAATATGCGTGAACTTGCACGTGCTGGAGGTTAATAACTGCCTTGTTCAAACGTATAAGTGCATGAACAGGTTGTATTAAGAATAATAGGAGCAATATGGTTGCCATTCCGGCACCATATTGCTCCTATTTTGCTTTCGACAAAATTAGAACCCCTTCAAAAAACGTTATCGCCATGAGACGACAACATCGAGGAACTTTCTCAAGTATAATAAGGCTAGTTTTGGAGGGCAGGGAAAGTATAAAGATAAGAGAGGTTAGCGGAATGAATATGAAGCATCCAAACAGGGACGATCGTAGGCCGACAGGTAAACAAGTCGAAGCAACCCAGATGGACATCATGAAGGTTTTACTGCAATGCGGAATCGACCCGGAGCGTTGGAACCATTTCGTATCCTCCGTCAACAACAAGCGTCCTTGACACAATAGACAAGCATGGAATGAAAGGAAATTAAGACACAAAAAAAGCCCAGAAGCCAGAGATGTTATCTCTCGGGAACTGGGTCCTCTTTTCGGGTTTAGTCCATACTGCGTTCCATTCGGACAAACGCAATAAAACGACGTGCCTCTTCTTCTGTTAAGGACTTCCCATCAATCATCAGATCGAAGCGTTCCAACACTTCCTTATCCGATAACTCCAAGGTATCAACGAAATCACGTACATCTTCATCCATCACAACATCGCTTTGCTTTGTACGTCCTATAAGATAATCAATAGACACCTCAAAGATGTCAGCAAGTCTCGTTAACACTTCGAAATCCGGTTTACGACGGTTCTTCTCGTAGTGGGAGAGAGCAGCTCTGGTAATATGAATGGAGCTCGCAAGTTCTTCTTGAGTAAGTCCCCGCTGTTCCCGTAATTCAGCAATGCGATTTCCGTAGCTCATAAGCTATTTCCCCCTGAACGACATCAAATATATATTGAAACAATCCTGAGCCAAGTGTTTGATCAGGGCAGCTTTCCTGCAAAAGAGTAACTCCTCATGTGTTTCCTTTAACCCATTTCCATTTGTAAATAGGTCTGTCTAAGGACATCTCAAATTGTCGTAAATCAAAAGAACCATGTCCAAATACCGCTTGACATGATACGTATTGTATCGTAAATTGGACGTATGGAGTTACAAAATGTATCATTTGGAATATTTTAAGTATCTCCTAGTTGCCTGGACCATATACCTGTGAGAAGGAAGTGGAGGCAGTCCATGTAGGCTAATCCATTCTAAAGGAATGAAACCATGTATTCAATAATTCAGGAATGGGCTGATATGAAATTAAATGTCCATATGTACATTCAGGAGTTTCAAGGGAAAATGGTAGACCGCAAAAGACGCCCTGTTCTGTTACTTGGAATGGACACTCAAGCAATCACCTTCCTGAGCGACCTGAACTTGCCGGTATCATCAGAAATGCTCATTGGTTTGGATGTTGAAGATCAACATGTATGTGTAAGACTTCACGCAAGGTTGCAATGGAAACAGCCCTTCGGAGAGCTCACAATGTATCATTCAAACTTGCATATTCAGCACGAACAGAAACTATATATAACTGGACAGTTAAACACAATGCTTATTGAAGTTCAGTTTCCCGCGGTTTCCCGTTTTCAGTATGAAAAGGCAACAGAACAAAAGGCTCTGCAGGAACCCTATCATTACATTGATTTCACCATATAATTCCAAGTCGATTCTTAACATTTTCTGAACAAAACATGTACTTAACGCCATTTTACTATATTTCATAGCGTTATGCATTAGTTCTTTAACACCAAAAGCATTTGCGCAATGAATAAAGGGGCGAGGGGGCTCATACTATTTCAGGAAGTTTGGATATGGTTGAAATGCACTGCCACATATTATCCGGCCTGGATGATGGTCCTGTTCGAATGGAGCAGTCCGTTGCGATGGCTGAGAAGGCGGCAGCCTCAGGAATTACCTCCATTATTGCTACTCCGCATCACCTGAACGGGCAATACAACAATGAACCGATGGTGGTCAATCAGGCCGTGAACCTGCTTCATGCAGAACTTCGCAAACGTAACATTCGCCTGGAGATCCGTCCCGGACAGGAGATCAGGGTGCATGACAACCTGATTGGAGACTTATATGCAGGAAAGTGCTGCACACTCGCCGGAAGTCGTTACATGTTGCTGGAACTGCCCTTTGGTCATATTCCCTCACAGTTCCCCAGGATACTGCATGAATTACGAATAGCGGGAATTACCCCTATTATTGCTCATCCGGAACGCAATCGTGTCATTTTGAAGAAGCCAAGGTTGTTGGCTGATTACTTGAGTCAAGGCGGGCTATGTCAGCTTACGGCTCAATCTTTCACTGGGCTTTTCGGACGGAAAGTTCGGCAGTGGTGTTTTCATTTTTGTAAAGAAAACGGGTTTCATTTCATTTCATCAGATGCACATGATACGTGCAAAAGGACATTTGCCATAAGTGAAGGGGAGCGGGCTATCGAGCGTCGATTTGGAGCTGAAGCCGTTAAGCGGCTGGCAGAGAATGCGTCGCACATTCTATCGAATTCGTGCCTGGTCACAGAACGCTGGAAACCTCGCAAATGGCTACTGTCCATCTGGTAGTTACATAGGATAGATCACAACGTATAGGAGGAATGAAAGTGGAACTGAAAGGATATTTTCGACTCTTACAAAAGAAACTGTGGTTGATTGTTGCAATTGCTTTGATAGCGGGTGTGGGTGCAGGGGTTAAAAGCATTTTCTTCACCCAGCCCATCTATGAGGCAAGTTCCAAACTGATCGTGAACCAGACCTCTAATGTTCAAGGCCAGGCGATGATGGATTTTAGCATGATTCAAACCAATATCAAACTCATTAACTCATACAGAGAAATTATTAAATCGTCAGCCATAATGGATAAAGTCGCTACTACGTATCCGGACCTAGGCTTAACCTCTGCACAGCTCATGAACAGCACCTCCGTCTCTACAGCCAGCGAATCCCAAGTGATGAGCATAACTGTACAAGGGACTACCTACGAAAAAGCCGCAAAAACGGTCAATGCCATCTCCAACGTGTTCCAATCTCAAATCCCCCTAATCATGAAAATCGATAATGTGGCTATCCTCAGTGAAGCAAAAGTGGATAGTAACGCATCTCCAATCAATATGAAAACAACATTAAGCATCATTGTCAGTCTGTTCGCAGGTCTTGTGCTCGCGATTGCACTTGTATTCCTGCTGGATTATCTGGATGACACATTCAAATCCGAAGCTGAACTTGAAAAAGAGCTGGGTCTGCCTGTGCTTACAGTGATATCCAAAATGAAAAAAGATGATCTGAAAAATACGAAAAATTACGTATCTCAACAGAAAGTGGGGGATGGCAAATATGTCGCGGCTAACCAATGAAAATAACAGTCTGGTGACCTATTTTAACTCCAAATCTCAAATCTCGGAGGGATACCGTAAATTACGGACGAACATCCAGTTCTCCTCAATCGACAGTCATATCAAAAAAATCATGGTGGCTTCCGCCGAATCCGGCGAAGGCAAGACCACAACCATTAGCAACCTGGCGGTAACCTATGCCCAGGAAGGCAAAAAAGTTCTGCTGATTGATGCGGATCTGCGTAATCCTTCCTTGCACCAGGTGTTTTCCGTACCCAATCATATCGGTCTTAGTAGTGTGCTGTCTAATCAGTACAGTGTGGAAGACGTGCTTAGAGAGAGCTATATCGACAATCTCCAATTGTTCACTTCTGGTCCAATTCCACCGAACCCTTCCGAGATGATCGGTTCCAACCGGATGAAAAGGCTGATCGAGAAGTTAGAGGATCAATATGATGTCATCATGTTTGATACACCGCCGGTGCTAGCGGTAACGGATGCACTCATTGTGAGTTCGCTGTGTGATGGCGTGCTGCTGGTCGTGAACTCGGGCAAGGTCAAGAAGGAACTGGTGAAGAAGACCAAGGCTGCTCTGGAGCATGTGAATGCGCGAATCCTGGGCGCAATTCTGAACAATATCAAAAACGTTGCAGTTCCGGTGGGTTACGGAGAGAAGTAAACCTTCCATCCAATGCTCCCAAGTAAACAGGTAATGTCTACTGCACCTTTATCACTGTAGGCACTCGGTCATGCTGTGGGTTCAATGAACCTTAGACGTTAATCGTCGAAGGTATGACGTGAGGACGGGTTAGATGCCCTGGTTCAACTTTTATCAAACTAAAAAAAAAGAGGATAGGGTGGTATTTATGAAAAAAGTGAGAAAAGCAATCATTCCTGCAGCTGGACTAGGTACACGATTTTTGCCAGCCACAAAAGCGATGCCCAAAGAAATGCTCCCTATTGTGGACAAACCAACTATACAGTATATCGTTGAGGAAGCCATTGCCTCTGGAATCGAAGACATCATCATCGTAACTGGTAAAGGGAAACGGGCAATTGAAGATCATTTCGACAACGCTTTTGAATTGGAACATAACTTGCTGGAAAAAGGGAAGCTGGGCCTGCTTGAAGAGGTTCGCAAATCCTCTAACGTGGATATCCACTACATAAGACAAAAAGAGGCCAAAGGACTTGGTCATGCTGTCTGGTGTGCACGTAACTTTATCGGTGACGAACCTTTTGCCGTGTTGCTCGGAGATGACATCGTCGTATCGGAAGTTCCATGCACCAAACAATTGATTGATCAATATGATCAGGTTCAACATTCCATTGTTGGCGTACAAACCGTACTTGCTGAACAAACAGACAGATACGGCATTGTGGACCCGCTTCAATCGGATGGCCGTTTGACAGAGGTTCTCAGGTTCGTAGAGAAACCTGCCCAAGGCACAGCGCCTTCCAACCTGGCGATTATGGGGAGATACGTACTGAGTCCAGAGATTTTCGAACATCTGGAGCAACAAGAGATTGGTCAAGGGGGAGAGATTCAATTAACAGACGCGATTCAGCGCTTAAATGAGACACAAGGAGTGTATGCTTACGATTTCGAGGGAGTACGTTATGATGTGGGCGAGAAACTGGGATTCATTTTGACAACCATCGACTTCGCTCTGCAAAAACAGGAACTTAGAATTCCTATGCTGCAAGCTCTACAACAAATTTTGGAAAAAGAGTCGGTAGAACATGCAGCCGGGGGGGAGTTTGAATGAGTCCATCTCCCCAATCGAAGGAAGCGGAGATTGTTATGGACCCAAGTCTGGGGTACAATGCAACAACGATGTCAGGACAAAATGCGGATAAAGTGTATCTATTTATGAAAAGAATGCTCGATTTGCTGGGTTCTTTCATAGGTTTGATCATTTTGTGCCCCTTGTTTGCGGTCATCGGATTACTGATCAAAATCGAGGCCCCGCAGGGGTCTGTTTTTTTTCGTCAGGTACGGGTCGGACAGAATGGAAAAGAGTTTCACATGTACAAATTCAGGTCCATGGTTGCGAATGCAGAAGATCTGCTGGAACAGCTGATTGATCAGAATGAAGTGAATGGAAATATGTTCAAAATGAAAAATGATCCCCGTATTACCCGGATTGGCAAGTTCATTCGGAAAACCAGTCTGGATGAGCTGCCTCAGTTGTGGAACGTGTTCAGAGGAGAGATGAGTCTCGTTGGACCCAGACCGGCTCTGCCCAGAGAAGTGAAGAACTACACTTCCTATGACAGACAACGTCTTCAGATGATCCCCGGATGTACGGGATTATGGCAAGTCAGCGGTCGAAATAGTGTTGGTTTTGAAGAAATGGTGGAGCTGGATCTGACGTATGCCCGTGAGCGCAGCATGATGGTGGATATCAAAATTATCTTCAGAACGTTCAAGGTGCTGGTAGGTTCGAAGGATGCGTTTTGAAACACGATTCTGGCTTTGAGGTGGCATAGCAGATATGCAAAAGACCGGTATACTTGCTGCATTGAATATGAAGTCGTTTAATATCATTCTTTTTTCGCTGGTAATTGTCTTCGCAGCAATCTATCTTCCGCTAGTCTCGGTTGTTGCACTCATAGTTGTGATTCTGCTGGGCGTTTATATTAAACAGCCCAGCTGGATTTTTATGATTCTCATCGTAAGTTTTTCATTGTCCATTGACAAAATATTTAGCATTCATCTGGCAGGACTGGATTCGCTGTCCTTCTACAAGCTGGCGATTCTGGGTTTTGTCGTCTCTCTTTTTTTACGCTTTGGTATTCGCAAAGATCTGATATATCCTGCACTGGCGATTGGTTTTTTATTTGTGGAGAGTTATTTTCTATCTGATCTGCCCAGTAAGGTTAGTCCGCTCGATCCATTCAAGGCCTTTCTGGGAGTCATTGTTCCTTTTTTGTTGCTGATGCCCCATTTTTCAAGAGAAATCAGTCAACGAATTATACGTGTACTCGCATGGTTGCCGCTGTTCAGTCTGGCTGGTGGTTATATTCTGCAACTCGTCGGCATATTGTCCATTACTAACCTGGAGATGTCGGGTGTAACCCGGTTACAGGGAGCCAACATCGCCGCGCATCTGGCCATGTTGTGTTTTATCTCCATCTGTGTCTGTCTGATTCAGATCAAGCAAGGCCATCAGGTTGTTCTGTATTACATGCTTACCTTGACACATCTGGTCATTCTGGTCCAGACGGGAACAAGGGGGCCACTTATTGCGCTTATTCCGATTATTCTGGTCTATCTTTTTGATCAACTGAAAGCCTTCATCAAAGGCAGAGTCAGTGCCATTATTCCTCTCATTCTGTTCGTTGTCGCTGTGGCCTATATGGTGATTGCGCAGTGGGACAATTATGAGATGAGGTCAGAGAGCAAAGGCTTGTCGGGAAGGGATGTAGCCTGGAATTATTTTATTGGCAAAGCAAATGAGTATCCGATCTTTGGACGTGGACTCGGCTCAACTCTTGTAGCAAATGATGGAAGTATTTTTTCTGGATTCGTTGTTCCTCATAATGAATACATTCGTTTTTATTACGATGGCGGGTTAGTTGGAGCCATCCTGTTATTTCTATCGCTGCTGCTGGTGTTTCGGGCTGTTTACTTCCGATTGGGCGGCATGATCCGGTTGTATTTTGCCGGTATGATTATCGGTTTCCTGACCTATTCCTTTTTTGACAATACCCTGTCCACGGTTCATCTGATTGCTCCATTCTGTATCTTCCTGAACGCGTTATATGCTACGGGAAATGGAGTTCATTCCAAGTCAGGGGCTGAAGCAGAAGTGGATATACAGATACAGCGAGCCAAGGATGTATCCTTTTCAAAGGAGATTAGAACATGAAGGTCTGTTTGATCAGTTCTACAGGCGGTCATTTTGATGAATTAACCAAAATTATTCCTGCGGTTGAAGAACATGATTATTTCCTGATTACCGAGAAGAATAAAAGCAGAAAAGTAGATTCTGCACAGGGCAAAGTATACTTCTTAATGCAGCAAGAGCGTAAAAATGCGATGTTCTTGCTAATCTTTGTGGCTAATATTATCAAGTCGTTCTTTCTATATCTGCGTGAGCGTCCAAAGGTGATCATTACAACAGGGGCCGGAGCTACCTACCCTTTTTGCCTTATCGGTAAAATCTTCGGTGCCAAGCTGATTTATATCGAAAGTTATGCCAAAATCTATTCCTCCAGCGCAACCGGGAGATTGATGTACAAAATCTCGGATGAGTTCTTCATCCAATGGGAAACGTTGCAGGATAGCTATCCCAATGCAAAATACAGGGGGGCTTTATTTTGATATTTGCTATCGTTGGAACCCAGCGGTTTCCCTTCAATCGGATGTTTGAGCTTATTGATGAGGCGATTGAGGCAGGAATTATTGAAGAAGAGGTTGTTGCCCAATCCGGATATACCGAGTATCAGCCACGAAATTTTACTGTGATTCCTTTCCTCACCCAGGAAGAGATGAATGAATATGTGGAACGCAGCAGATGCATTATTTCTCATGCGGGTGTTGGCTCCATTACAAATTGTCTTGAACGCGGCAAGCCCGTTATTGTCATTCCACGCCGGAAAGAATGGGGCGAGCATGTGGATGACCATCAGCTTGAAATCTCCAAGGTTTTTCAGGAAAACGGCTATGTGGCCGTCGCGGAGAGTCGGGCTGAATTGCAAAAGTTGGTTCCTTGCATAGAGGAGCTGACGTTCCAGCCCTATGTGAGAAAACAGTCTGATCTGATCTCATCCATTAAAAATTACGTGAATAGTCTGTAAGTGGTCTGAAGATTAACCATGAAAAAAAGGAGTCTATCATGAAACCAAAAGTATTGGTTGTTGGATCATCCTTGAAGGATATGGGCGGAATTGTGAGTGTCATCAAAAACATTGAGGATTCCTCCATCTCGGAAATGTACGCCATGCAGCGGGTCGAAACGTATATCACGGGCAGCGTGTTCTCACGGTTGCTTATTTTTATACGGGGATTCATTCAATTCTGGATGAAATTGTACACGTTTAAGCCGGATATCGTGCATATTCATATGGCGAACAACGGGAGCTTTTATCGGAAGTCTCTATTTCTGCTAACGGCACGAAAGTTGTTTCGAAAGTCAGTTATTCTGCATGTTCATGCGGCCAGCTTTGATGATTTCTACAATCAATTTGCTCTGCAGCGCAAGTATTGTCACTACATTCTGAATCAGGCAGACAAGTTGATTGTCTTGTCCCAGACGTGGAAAGATTACTTTGCTACGATTGTGCCGGAGACAGCGATTGAGGTTCTTTATAACGGGGTCTTTGTCAAAGAACCGTTTGTGAGAGAACAACAAGCAGCCGTTAATGCTCTCTTCATGGGCAGACTCGGTGAGCGAAAAGGAGTCTACGATCTGCTTCAGTCCATTCAGCAATTGAAGGCGCTAGGCGTTACAGCTACCTTCAATCTGGCAGGGGATGGCGAAGTCGAAGAAGTCAAAGCAATCGTGCAGCAGTATGGAATAGAGGATCGTGTCAATGTACTCGGCTGGATTAACGGAGAGCAAAAGGAAAAGCTGATGCGGGAAGCGGATCTATTGGTCCTGCCTTCTTATCATGAGGGATTACCTATGGCCATACTTGAAGCAATGAATTGTGGCTTGCCCATTATATCGACCACCGTCGGAGGCATCCCCGAAGTGATTACATCCGGTCATAATGGGCTGTTAATCGAGCCGGGAGATGTGCACGGGCTGACATCAGCGCTGGAATACCTCATCACGGATGAAGAGGTTAGAGCAAGAATGGGTTCACATAACAGAGCGATTATATCGGATAAGTTCGATATGAATCTTCTCGTAGGCAGATTGTCAGGAATATATGATGCACTTCAAGTGAAGGTATCCTAGTGAACAGGAAAAGGTGATGAAATGAACCCCTTGGTATCTTGCATCATTACGACCCATAACCGGGCCGATTTATTGAAAAATGCGTTGAAAAGTGTACGTGAGCAAACACATCCGTATCTGGAAATTTTCATTGTGGATGATGGATCAGAAGATCAGACGCCAGAGATCTGTCAGGCATGGACCCGGGAAGATTCACGGATTCGGTACATCCGGGTTCCATATCCCAAAGGAGCCAACCATGCACGGAATGTAGGGATATCCCAAGCCAATGGCAAGTACATTGCCTTCCTGGATGATGATGATGAATGGATGCCTGACAAAATAAAAACCCAGGCGGAAGTGCTGGAGCGTACACAGGAATCATTCACTTTTTGCAGCAAGTATCTCGCATACACGAATGAGCAGCATCAGGTGGTCAAACGGAAATTGTCGGTGGAACCTCGCGATGTTGTGCGGTATGAGGATCTGCTTACATTCAACTGGATTGGGGAAACGTCCAAAATCATGGTACTTACCTCACTGGCTCGTGAAGTTCGATTCGATGAAAATCTGACATCCGCTCAGGATTATGACTTTTATCTGCGCATATTGAAACGAGGCTACATCGCCGTGAACGTGAAAGAACCGCTGGTGGATATCAATATCCATAGTGGTCCACGAATTTCAACCTCTACAACGGCCAAGTACAAGGGCCAACGCAAGATTATATTAAAATACTACAATGACATGTCCAAGGAACAGAAGCGTCGTCAGTTACACCATTATCGAATGCTCGAATGGTCGAGAAATACACTTCGCAATAATGTTTATTTGAAAAAAGCACTGTCGCTGTATCCCTGGTGGAAAGATTGGGTGCTGCTCAAGCGTAATATCAAAATTATGATGCAAGGATTTTTAATGAGATTTCATGCAAGGCGCGCAGTTGAAACGTATACAGAGGAACCTGTGCGAATGAAACTAAAGTAAGAGGTGCCTGGATGGAAAATCCGACGGTGTATATGCTGCCCAAGATGATTGAGAACAATAAATTCAATGAGCTGTTATCCGATTCCATTGAGAACAAGGGATGGGAAGTGAAACAGTTTACCAAAAGAGATCTAATCAAACTGAAAAAAAATGATGTGCTGCATTTTCATTGGCCCAGCTTCTATTACAGAGGTTCTTCCGTGCTGACAACCGTGATCAAGTCCATTCTGTATGTATTGATGATTTGTTTTGCACGTTTGCGCGGGGCCAAATTGTTTTGGACGGTGCATAACATCTGGCCTCACAACAGCGGTAAGACGCGCTTCGATTATTGGATGAGAAAAATACTGGTCCGAAACTGCTCCAAGCTGATTGTCATGGGCAAACCCCTGATCTCTGAGATCTGTTCGACGTTTGGGATTGATTCTAGCATGATCGAGGTTATTCCTCATGGACATTACAAGGGAGTGTATCAGGGAAAAGGCGTGAATATCCGCTCCCGGTTTGGCATCCCGGAGGATAGTTATGTGTATGCTTTCTTCGGTCAGGTGTCGCCTTACAAAGGCGTGGATGATTTGCTGGAGGCATTCAAGGATCTGGATTCCGAACAAGCCCATCTGTTGATTGCTGGCAAAAAGGTAAAGGATTATGACCTTGGAGATGAATTTCTCAAGAGTGGACATATCCATACCCATTTTCATTTCATCGAAGATGATGAATATTCGGACTATTTCGATGCAGTCGATTCGATCATTCTTCCATACAAGCAAATTGCAACTTCCGGTAGTGCGATTCTGGCATTGACCTTCTGTAAACCGGTGGTGGCACCACGGATTGGCTTATTGGAGGAATACCTGCCCGAAGATTGTGCGGTCCTCTACGAACCTTCGGATCCGGATGGGTTGCTTAAAGCGATGAATATGATCCGATTAAAACAATCGGAGTTTCAGGAAGGCAGTGGTTTTGTCAAAGCGTTGGAGCGGCTGGATTGGCCAGTGATTGCCCAAAGGACACTTACCCTGTACTCCAGTTAGTACAGATGAACGGGTGGACCTAATTGAAAAATATGGGGATGAAATGATGAAGGTAACCGTCGCGATCTGTACGTATAACCGTGCACATGATGCGGTAGAGGCCATACGAAGTGCAATACAACAGAATTACGCAAGCAGCGACTATGAGATCATACTCATTGATAACAATTCGAAAGACAACACACGGGAAATCGTTCTCCAAACCATCTTGCAGCATGAAAACCATTCGATCCGTTATGTGTTGGAAGAAAAGCAAGGGTTGTCTGTAGCCCGTAACCGGGCCATTCACGAGGCGCGCGGCGAGTATATCCTGTTCCTTGACGATGATGCCTTTGCTTGCAGGGATTGGATTCGTCAAATTGTTAGCGTGTTTGAGATGAATGAAAACATCGGTTGTGTCGGAGGCAAGATTGACCCGATCTGGGAAGTGCCTGAGCCAATGTGGATTCCACCGGAGAACAGGTCGCTATTCACCATTCTGGATTTTGCAGATGAAGTCACTGAAATGAAAAGTCCTTATATTCCATTTGGGGCAAATGTGGCTTTTCGTTTATCCGTCTTTGATCAACTGGCTCCCTTCCGTGAAGATCTTGGAAGAGTGGGGAACAACCTTCTCTCCAGTGAAGAGAGTGAATTAATTGCAAGAATACGGACAAAGTTCAAGGTATACTACACGCCGTATGGTGCGGTACAACATAAAGTAGCCAAAGAGCGAACGACAAAGAACTGGTTTCTGCGCCGAATCTATTGGCAAGGTGTGAGTGATGCCATTCGTGATCAGGATCGTGGTGTTGTGCGTACGGCCAAACATGGCATCAAGCTTGCACAGGGGATCACAACCTCACTGATCTACATTTATAATGCAGATCGGTTCACACGTCAGCTTGCCAAAGTATGTTACCGAAACGGCATGATTGTTGGGTCGCTTCGTCAAAACAGTAAGGGATGAGGATCGCTATGGCGCAAGTTGCACTTCGCAAAGTATTCAGAGGAAACGGCTTAATGAGTGCCATATTTCAGACAAGTGGAACCAATCTGCTGGTCATGACACTGACGATGTTGTCTTCCATTTTGACGTCACGTATGTTCGGTGTGGAGGGAAAGGGTGCATTCTCGGCCATCCTGTTCTGGCCAGCACTCTTAACCGGTTTGGTCGGATTTGGACTACCAACTTCTATCATTTATAACATCAAACAGAGCGCAACCGAGAAGAGTGCACAGTATGTGCGGTTAAGCTTTCTTTTTCAAGTTCCGGTGTGCATCATCATTGGTATTGTGGCCTGGTTTGGGTTACCTTTCTGGCTCTCCAGCTTTCCGCCGGAGGTCGTGCAGATATCCAGATGGTATACGATTGCTACCGTTCCTGTACTTATTGTCATCAATCTCATATCAGCGCTCTCGCAGAGTCGGGAGAAATTCGCTGTATATAATGGTATCCGGTTAATGATCCCCCTGTTTAATGTAGGCGGGCTTTTTGTGTTATGGGGCTTGGGCATGCTGAGCATTCAGCTCGCGGCTGCGATCTATTTTGTAACCAGCTTCTCAGTGGTGGCGTGGGCTATCTATGCGAACCGTAATGAATTAAGACTGAGATGGTTCAAGGATCGGGTGGACCAGAGTTCAGCCAAGAAGCTTTTTGGTTATGGCAGCAAGGTGTATGGCGTTGAATTGTTAGGAACGCTGTATACCCAGTTTGATAAAATCATTATTTTGGCTTTGCTCACCCCGCGTGATTTTGGACTGTATTCCGTCGTATTTGCGTTATCCCGAATCTACAATGCCGTTCAGACGGCGATTAGCAATGTTGTTTTTCCAAAAGTGACCGGATTGCCCCAAGAGCAGATTATTCGAACAGTTGGCAGAGCCTTCCGCATCTCGCTCATGGTCATGATGATCATTGTAATACCCACCATGTTTGTGGGGAACTACCTGATGGGTCTTCTGTTTGGCTCCGAATTTTTGGAAGCAAGCGTTGCATTTTATATTTTGGCTGTTGAATGCATCATTGGTGGTGGCTCCTGGATTCTGGCATCCGCATTTAATGCACTTGGTCGGCCTGGACTTGTGATGATCAGACAGCTCATTGCACTCTCGGTGACGGTGGCTTTGTTCTTTGTATTCACCCCGCTGTGGGGGCTCAACGGAATTGCGATTGCATTATTGATCGGGTCCATTGTGCGAATGGTGGTTACTGTGGCCGCCATGAAAATTGTATTTAAGGTAAAGTTTGCCGCCATGTTCTATGACAAAGAAGATTTGCCGTTCCTCTATGAACGGTTAAACAAAAAAAGAAGAAGAGTCACCCAAGGAGGAGATGGAGATGCTGGGCACTAACAATATTCATCCAATGGAAGAGTTGAAGGGACATTTACGTCAGATTTTGAAGGTCATTCCACCTCGTACCGAAATCTATTATTTGGATTACCCGGTGCATAGTAACGGTGGCGACTTGTTGATTATGAAAGGTACTGAGGCTTTCTTCCGGGACAATGATATTCATGTACGTGCCAGATACAGCATTCTGGATTGCCCTTTGTCCCTCAAGGTTCCGGAAGGTATCACGATTGTGTTGCACGGGGGAGGTAACTTTGGTGATCTGTACCCTGCCCATCAGAAATTGAGAGAGCGCATGATTGCCCAGCATCCGAATCACCGGATTGTCATTCTGCCACAGACGATGTTTTACAAGAGTGATATTGAATTGAAGAAGACAGCCCAAGTATTCAATCGTCATAAGGATGTACACTTTTTTGTCCGGGATACCTTATCTTATGAGATAGCCAGTAAAGAATTTCAACAAACAAATGTCTATCTGTCTCCTGATATGGCGCATCAATTGTGGCCTCTTAAGTCCAAGAGCAAGCCTAGTGCAGAGATGTTGTATTTCTTCCGTAAAGACATTGAGAAAACTCAGAATCAGGTGCATTACGAATCCGTCAGTGGACCTAAGGCCACGTTTAAAGACTGGGAGACATTGTACAACCGGGTAGACCGGAAGATCATTCGCATGATTACATCCCGGTTAAAGTCAGGAAAAGGCAGCTCTTTTGCCCGCTGGTTGTGGTACAAATACTCTGATCGGATGGTACATACGGCCATTAAGGAATTCAATAAATACCAAACCATTACGACATCCCGTCTGCATGGACATATTCTGGCCTGTCTCCTGGATCAACCGAACATCCTGCTGGATAATTCATACGGCAAAAACTCAAATTATTATGCAGCTTGGACCAAGAGCAATCCGGCAGGCAGACTGGAGTCCAATCAGACCAGCACATATAACAAACCAACCGAGACCGGCAAGGGAGCAAGTACGGTTGTGTTGTCGGATGGTGCAGCCCTATGAGAAGTATTCTGTTATCCGGCGGTTCTGGCAAGCGTCTCTGGCCGTTATCCAACGATTCCAGATCCAAGCAATTTCTTAAAGTTCTTCATGGGCCAGAGGGAAATCCGGAATCCATGGTACAGCGGGTATGGCGACAGCTGAATCATGCCGGACTTGCATCAGAGTCGCTTATCGCGACCAGTTTGCCACAGGTGGAGATTCTGACTTCTCAGCTGGGAGACGATGTGAGACTGGTTGTCGAGCCCGAGCGTAGAGATACGTTTCCTGCGATTGCGCTGGCAGCCTCCTATCTGTATTCCGTAGAGAGTGTAAGTCTGAATGAGACAATTGCAGTGTTGCCAGTAGATCCTTTTGTTGAAAAAGAGTTCTTTGAGGTTCTGGCAACCTTGCCAGAGATGCTCGATAAATCAGGTGCCGATCTGGCCTTAATGGGAGTGGTGCCGACGTATCCGTCAGAGAAGTACGGATATATCATTCCGCAATCTTCATCTCCCAGTGAAAGTAGCAACGAATATGTTAATGTAGCGAAGTTCCAGGAGAAACCCTGCGAATCCGATGCGGCGCTCATGATTGAGCAGGCCGCATTATGGAATTGCGGGGTTTTTGCTTTTAAGCTGGGATATTTAATTAATCTGCTCATTAAGATGGAACTGCCGATACAGTATGACGAGATACTGAAACAGTACGGAAGACTGCACAAAATCAGTTTTGATTACCAGGTGGTCGAGAGAGCCAATCAGATTATCGCTATTCCGTATAACGGTTTCTGGAAAGATCTAGGCACGTGGAACACACTCACGGAAGAGATGGGAAGCTCGGTTGTGGGAAAAGGGTGGATTACGGGAGATTCCCTGAATACCCACCTGGTCAATGAATTGAACATTCCGGTTGCCATATTGGGCTTGTCGGATGTGGTGGTCGCCGTGAGTCCGGATGGGATTCTGGTCAGTGACAAAGAAGCCAGTCCACGGATCAAGGAGATCTTGAAGAACGAGGATCAACGTCCCATGTATGAGGAGCGTAGGTGGGGTTGCTATCGGGTTTTGGATTACACAAGAAACGAAGCTGGCGGAGAGGTTCTCACCAAACGAATCTGCATCAGTGCCGGGAAAAACCTGAGTTATCAATATCATTTGCTTCGCAATGAGGTATGGACGGTTGTATCGGGAACAGGGGAATTGATTCTGGATGGACAGAGCCGAATGATCGGGCAAGGAGATACGGTGATCATTGACCGGAGTATGCTTCATTCCGTCAGGGCCGTTACGGAACTGGAGATCATTGAAGTACAGATCGGCAGTCAGCTGATTGAGGAAGATATCGTTAGAGTGTCTACCGAATGGCAGGACATTGTTCAAACATATGTGAAGCATGCGTAACCAACACATTAGGACATGGGGGAGATTATGGAATGAATATTACGGTGATTGGCACAGGGTATGTGGGTTTGGTATCGGGCGTATGTTTTTCGGAACTGGGAAATAACGTTATCTGTGTCGACAACAATGTGGAAAAAGTGAATATGTTAATGGACGGTCATGTTCCGATCTATGAACCAGGTCTAAAGGATATCATGAATGCCAATATGAAAGCAGGAAGGCTGTCCTTCACCACCAACATTCAGGATGCTATCAGCCGTTCGGATATCATCATTATCGCGGTGGGTACGCCATCTCTGCCAAATGGCGAAGCGAATCTGAGCTTCATTGAGCTTGTCGCGCGAGAAATAGGTTCTTATATGGATAATTATAAAATAATAATGACTAAAAGCACTGTTCCTGTCGGAACGAACGATCGTATTCAGGAATGGATCAGCAGTTTGACGAATCATCCATTCGACATGGCATCGGTACCGGAGTTCCTGCGAGAAGGTACCGCTGTACAGGATACGCTTTATCCTGACCGGATAGTCATTGGGACACATAGTGAGCGGGCAGTCGCCACGTTGAAAGAGCTGCATCAGCCATTAACCGATCAGATTATTGTTACGGATATTCGTTCGGCCGAAATGATTAAATATGCATCCAATGCTTTCCTAGCAACCAAGATCTCATTTATCAACGAAATCTCTAATATCTGTGAGAAAGTAGGAGCAGATGTCAGCCGCGTTGCCGAAGGCATGGGCTATGACAGACGAATCGGTGCCTCCTTTCTCAAGGCAGGCATTGGTTATGGAGGTTCCTGTTTCCCTAAGGATACACAGGCTCTGATTCAAATTGCAGGTAATGTGGATTATGACTTCAAACTGCTGAAGTCCGTGGTGGAAGTGAACAAAGATCAACGCTTTAACGTCATTCGTAAACTGGAAGACGCACTAGGCTCACTCGAAGGGAAGGAGATTGCCATCTGGGGGCTCGCTTTCAAACCGGATACCGATGACGTTCGTGATGCTCCGGCGATTGAGATCATTCAGCGTTTGCTTGAGCAGGGGGCAGTGATTCGGGCGTATGACCCCATCGCTACCGAGAACTTCCGCAAAGAGGTGGATTCCCCATCCATTACGTGGGAAGAGCGTGCCATGAAAGCGGCGGAAGGTGCTGATGCACTCTGTGTTCTGACGGAATGGAAAGAGTTCATGGAGGTTAATCTGACTGATTTGGCAGCGCATATGAGTCAACCCATCCTGATCGATGGAAGAAACATCTACGGAGAAGATCAGATTAAAGATACATCCTTCCAATACTACTCTGTTGGTCGTCCAGGTCTAACCAATATCGATGGTAGAAAAACGGCAGTCATCTAACGGAGGCCATAACATGAGACGCGGGATCAAAATAACATTAGGTGCCATTTCCCTTGTTGCAGTTGTCATGATTGGATATTCTGTGTATCTGTATTCGCATGTTAAATCAGCGGCGGATCAAATGTATGAACCCCGGGAACCCATCAAGCAGGTATCTATTGTTGACCAGCGGGGTGGGGGAGATTTCCCTGTGGACATGGAGAATGAAGAACCTTTTAATGCTTTGATCCTGGGTGTGGATGAACGTTCCAATGATCGGGGGCGCTCCGACACCATGATTGTATTAAGTGTTAATCCTGCGAAACAATCCGCACTTATGTTTAACATCCCCCGAGATACCAGAACGAATATTGTTGGTCACGGCACCGAGGATAAGATCAACCATGCCTATGCTTTTGGGGGCGTTAACATGTCTGTGCAAACGGTGGAACAATTGCTTGATGTTCCCATACATTACTACATGAAAGTGAATATGGAGGGCTTTGCACAAGTCATCGACATGGTGGGTGGAGTGAATGTGAATAACCCGTTTGCATTTGACTATGAGGGTTACCGGTTCGAGCAAGGGAATATTCATCTGGATGGTGAAGCTGCTTTGGGATTTTCGCGGATGCGTTATGATGATCCGAAGGGAGATCTCGGGCGGAATGACCGCCAGCGGGAGATCATCAAACAAGTGCTGAAGAATACGGTCCAGGTATCTAACGTGTTGCAACTGGAGACGTTGCTGGACGAAGTCAGTGCTCACGTTAGAACCGACGTTACCTTTGATGAGATGAAGCAGATGTTCTCCAATTATCGTTCGGTACTGGATCATATTGAATCCGTTGAGATTAAAGGCACGGGCAAGAAAATAGACGGAGTGTATTACTATATCGTGGATCAGTCGGAACGAGACAGGATACATCAGATGATTGAAGAACATTCAAAATGATCGGATAGGGCGGTGAACCAGATGCGTATCTCCAGGCTAATGAAATTGTCCCTGATTGTGCTACTAATGTATATGCTCATGATACCGGCAAGTACAAATTATGTTCAATCAGCTCAAAACTATCAATGGAATAATATACCTATTGGTGGTGGGGGGTACGTTACGGGGGTGGTCATTCATCCGACTGAGCCTGATCTGGTTTACGCTCGAACTGACGTTGGAGGAGTCTATCGGTTGGATGCAGATTCAGGAGATTGGATCCCACTACTTGATCATTTCGGAGATGAGGACAGCAATCTATACGGCGTGGATGGAATTGCGCTGGATCAGCAAAACCCCAATGTCGTGTATATCGCTGCTGGGAAGTATGGGAACGTGGGGCCGAGTGATATTCTGAAATCCACAGATCGGGGAGAGACCTGGATTCGAACCGGACTTAATCTTCGGAATGAATCGAATGGAAATATCCATCGAGCCATGGGAGAGAGCATCGCGGTTAATCCCACGAATTCCAATTACCTGCACGTGGGTACACGATATGATGGATTGTACACTTCCAGTGATGGTGCAGCCACTTGGAGCAAGGTATGGGATGTACCTAGCGGGCTGTCCGGTGAGGGAATTCGGAGTGTAGCTTATGGATTGAATCCCGTGACCAAGCAAGGTCAAGTTGTGTATGCGGGGGTTCGCGGCATTGGTGTGTATAGCAAAGCACCAAGAAGCAATGGTCAGACCACTTGGCAACTTACCGGAAGAAGCCCCGAATATCCTGCGCGTATGACTGTGGCGAAGAACGGGACGTTGTATGTGACAACGGATAATCAAGGCGTTTACAAGTTCAATGGTGTGCAGTGGACGAATATAACACCCAGCTCCAGTTACTCATCTTATTATGGAATCACAATTGATCCCAATAATGATAATCACATCCTGGCAGCCGTTCGAACAGGCGGGGATAATCTGCCACTGTATCGTTCCGTTAATGGCGGACAGAGTTGGACAACAGTGAGCAAAACGCTGGTATCCAAACCGTCATGGTGGACACCCAACATGTTTTTCTCAGCGACATCCAGTATCAAGTTTGATCCGCATAATCCGGGTACCGTATATGCCACAGACTGGTTTGGCGTGTACAAAACGGAAAATATCAATGGTACCAATGGATTGACTGGCAATACAGCGAGTACTTGGGAAGCCATTACCGATGGTCATGAAGAAGTCGTCGCACTCACGGCATCCACACCACCTCAGGGTGTTTCATTCTTCAGTGGTTTAACGGATCAGGTCGGATTTAGACATGAAAATGTAACCGATGTTCCTCTTAATAAAATCCCGCTCGCGGGTATGCGAGAAATTGTAAGTATTGACTATCACGAAGCAAATCCGAATTACATGATATTTCTGGGAAGCAGCGACTGGTATGGTACGACCACACGTTTATTTGTCTCTTCCAATAATGGAGTTACCGTAACTCCAATGAATGTTCCGGCTGGCTCCAAACTGGGGAGGGTCGCCTACTCGGCCATTAATCCGAATGTAATTGTTTATTACCCCCAGACCGGTAATCCGGTCAGAAGCACGAATCGTGGCGCAACCTGGCAAAATATGAACGGTGCCCCTTTTCAGGCTATCGGGGGGAATATGGTCTTTGCCTATAATCATCCACTGGCTGCCGATCGCATCAATGGATATAAATTTTATATGTATGCTGCTGGTTATCTGTATCGCTCAACGGATGCAGGTGCCAACTGGTCCAAAGCCAATGCGGTTCGCCTTCCTGTTAATACGGATATCAATACAAGCTCCATTAAAGTCGAGGCTGCACCTGGTGTGGCGAATGCCGTATGGGTAAGTTTGGGAACTGATGGACTATATGCATCGACCAACTCGGGAAATACATTTTCCAAGATCCAGAGCGTACAGAATTCCAAATTATTTGCCTTTGGAAAGGCTCAGCCAGGCAAATTGGTTCCAGCCGTCTATGTATATGGCACCGTAAATAATGTGAAAGGATTCTTCCGTTCAGATGATATGGGGGCAACCTGGAACAATATAGGTCCTTTAGGTGATGGAATCGGGCTGGGCAATGAACCGCAGATTATGGCGGCAGACCGTCAAATCTATGGTCAGGTATATGTAGGTACAAATGGCAGAGGCATGTATGTTGGATCAATAGAATAACGATAGAGATATGAAAGTGGTGAAGATCAAAATGATGGAGGAGGGCTCCGGGCGCACGAGACAAAAGCATGTACGAAGAACGTACGGATTTCTCATTGCTCTGCTGTTGATTGTGATCTGGATTCTGGTCATCTGGTCCATGTCCACGCAATCCTCTCAACAGCAAGACATTCAGCCTTGGCTTCATAAATGGTCTCAAAAATTGCACATCGGTTTTACACTTCCTGATGTGCAATTCACTTATGGGGAGTATGAGTATTCGCTGAAGCAGCGGCCGTATGATTTTGCAGAGTTCGTCTTTCGCAAGAGTGCGCACTTATTTGTATACGCTGTGCTCGCCGTGCTTGTGTACGGCGGGCTGCGGTACAGAAGAACATCCCTTGTGACCAGTATCGTTTCTGCTCTGGCTGTGGTGTTTGTCATAGCCTCCATTGATGAGTATATTCAGCAGTTCAGCCCGGACCGGACAAGCTCGATACGTGATGTTGGAGTAGACTTGCTTGGCGGCTGCTGTGGGATTGCCATATATGCAGGGCTTCAGTCCATGATCCGAAGGATCAGAAAGGGAAAGCGTACTTCCATTCGCAGCGAGTGATTTCCCAGGAAATTAGATGTATCGTTCAACTTCTACTTGTCTGCCATCCATCATAAGTATGGAGTAGGACAAGGAGGACTGGACATGCTGCGAAGAAGGAACCGCAATGCTTTGCTCAAAAAGATCGGGTTCATCACGATCATTGTATTATTGCTGTGGTTGATTGCCAGAACCATTCCGTATTTGTTTCAGGCAGATACAACGGATGAAGCTGCTGCTGTTGCCGAAGAGTTTTACAAATATGAGCAGACGGGTGACTTCGGCAGTTCATGGGAACTCTTTCATCCCCTGATGAAAGAGCGGTTTCCCAAGAGTGCTTACGTACAGAACAGAGCACATATATTTATGCAGCATTTTGGCGTGGAAACGTTTGAGCTGGAGATGGAAAAGCCGGAGCGCGAGTTCGATGTAACCGTGATTGATGGCGTTAAGCCATTTTCTGAAGCCTACAGAATTCGGGTCACCCAGAAGTACTCAGGTACCTTTGGCCAATTCGATATTGTGCAGACCTGTTATCTGGTAGAGGATGGCGATGAGTGGACCTTACTCTGGTATTATCCAAATCAGAAAAATGAGGATACCTCGCAGATCGACAATAGTGACTGATCAGGAAATAATATTAACCCATACATTGAACCGAATTGTATCATTTACCTAACATGAGGCTCCGTAAATGCGAGACTTTTGTCGCATTTATGGAGCTTTTTTTGCGTTTTGCTTGTTTTCATGCCTGTAAAGCCTTGACATTAGTCTCGGTGTCAAGTAAATTACGAGATAGATACAAAATGTATCAATTTTCAGCGTCTAACGACAAATAACAAGGACTTCTAAGCTCCTTGTGAGGGGAAGGAATATCATTGATCGAAACGGGCCGCTTTTACTGTGTCAGTTGTGGGATGATTGTGTCGGTCACTAGAAGCTCTGTCGAAATGAAGGAAGAGGGCAATGGAGGCAATCACGTATTTCGCACCGGATTCTACCGGAGTGAAATGCCGCTTGGATGCTGTGAAGCGTGTGTAGTTGAAGCGAAACGTCAGGGGAAATCCCAGTTTGCGGGACAATATACTAAAGATTATGATACACTATGTTCATATGAGAAACGGGCATGAGTTATGTGCTCGTCCATGAAGGAGGGGATTGAATGCAGCAGGAGCCGGTCGTCCGGATTCAGGGCGTCAGCAAAATCATATCCTCCCGATCATTGGTCAGCGACCTGACTCTGGATATTTCTCCGGGGCAGGTTTTTGGTTTTTTAGGACCTAATGGCGCGGGGAAAACAACAACGATTCGAATGATGGTTGGATTGATGTCCATTAGTAAAGGTGACATTTTCATCTCGGGACACAGTGTGAAGAATGAATTTGAGAAGGCGGTAGCCCAGGTAGGAGCTATTGTGGAAAATCCGGAAATGTACAAGTTTCTGACCGGGTACCAGAATCTCGTTCACTTTGCCCGCATGTCGCCGGGAGTTACGAAGGAACGTATAGCGGAAACGATTGAACGTGTGGGGCTTACGGCCCGTATTCACGATAAGGTCAAAACCTATTCACTGGGCATGCGCCAGCGTCTGGGTGTCGCGCAAGCGATATTACATAAACCGAAGCTGCTTGTGCTGGATGAGCCGACCAATGGTTTGGACCCGCAGGGTATACGGGAACTGAGAGATTATTTGCGTCAGCTCACCCAAGAGGAAGGTATTACGGTCTTTGTATCCAGTCATTTATTGTCGGAGATGGAGCTGATGTGTGATACGGTGGCCATCATCCAGAATGGCAAGTTGATCGATGTAAGAAACCTTCGGGCTGAAGCCGGTTCGGATGCATTAATCGAAGTTGCTTTTGAGCTGAATGATGCTGACCGCGCTGCGGATCTGATTCAGGGTGCTATCGTACAGGGCAATGTCCTGGTGATGCGAGTGTCTCGTGAGCAGATTCCGGATATCAATGCCAAGCTGGTTAGCGAAGGGTTTCAGGTATACGGTATTCGTAACGTGACTCACACCCTGGAAGAACAATTCTTGCAAGTCACTGGGGGTGGAGGCATTGGGTAGTTTTGGTAATCTGATATTGAACGAGAATATGAAAATTTTCCGTCGTCCCCGTACCTGGATCATGTTATCAATTCTGGCGCTGATCTCGCTATTAATGCCAGTGTTACTGCGAGAAGGCATGGGGTCCAATGAAGTTTTGTACTGGGAAGCGGCTGTAACGACCATCCAGATTACGTTTTTCCTGAACACGATCTTCTGTGTTGTGATTGCAGCGGAATCGGTTGCGGGCGAATTTACCTGGGGAACCATTAAGCTATTGCTGATCCGTCCATGGTCACGAAGCAAAGTACTTGCTTCCAAATATCTGACCGTCGTTGGCTTCAGTATTGTCAGTACATTGCTGATCATCGCGATGGCCATGCTAACGTCTTATATCCTTTTCTCGCATGATGCTCCGGGAGGAAGCAGTAGTCCGGCTACGAATGCTCTGACGTTATGGGGATATTTGTACGTTGATCTGTTCATTACACTTGCGATTGCCTTTATGGTGTCCTCCGTATTTCGTTCAGGTGCACTTGCGATTGGATTATCCCTGTTCATTATGTTCTCACAGAGTATCTTCTCACTCATATTTAATCCGGTCCGTTATGAGTGGGCCAAGTATGTTCTATTCAACAACATGGATCTTAGCAAATACATGACCTCCGGGGCGGATTTTGCGCTAATGGGTGGTCCAAGTGCAGGAATGACACTGGGTTTCTCCATTGCAGTTCTGGCGGTGTATTACGTTATTTTCATGGTGATTTCCTGGGTTGTATTCAGCAAAAGAGATGTGGCAGGCTAACGCCTGCTTCTTTTTTTTGCTCCAATACTGTTTTGGAAAGAAAAAAAAGTGTATATTCAGCATCGCCTGTGGCATGACTGTCATTTAAGGGTACTTAGTATCATAAGTAAATGACTAGATATACATATGAACGCCGCAGTCACTTTGGCAGAGCAGCGCATGGAGGGATCACGTTTCTTGATAAATAACAAGTTCTACCGCATATGCACAGCGATAATTCTGTTGCTACTCATCGTGTATCTGGGGGAAAAAGTGAACTTTATTTTCAGCCCCCTGACCTCACTGATTCACATCATCATCATTCCGCTGCTGATTGCTGGTTTCTTCTATTATCTGCTGCGCCCGCTCGTCGATTATATGGAAAGGCATAAGATTAAACGTGCATTGTCAGTTCTGATTATTTATGTCGTAATTGCATTAATACTTGCAGGTTTTAGTGTGCTTGTATGGCCTTCCCTGCGTGAACAATTGATGAATTTTGTGGAGAATGCTCCAGCGTTGGTTACTTCACTCAGCGATCAGTTGAATGCACTTGAAAAGAGCAATTTTGTATCCAGATACCTGCCTGATGATTCCAATCTATTCTCACGATTATCCGATGTTCTGAGCCAAGGGATCACGCAGGTAACCGATTATGTCTCCGGGTTATTCTCCGTGGTATCCAATCTGGTTATTATTCTGGCAACGTTCCCGATCATGTTGTATTACATGCTTAAGGAAGGCAGCAAGTTTGGAACGAATCTAACCTTATTATTGCCAAGACATTATCGGAAGGACGGGGAAGAGACCGTCCATGAGATCGATGAAGCACTAAGTAACTATATTGTTGGGCGGGTTATTGTTAATGTAGCCCTGGGGATTCTGATGTATATCGGTTTTCTCATCTTAGGTTTGCCTTACGCTTTGCTGCTGACTGTTGTATCGATTATTCTGAACTTCATCCCTTATGTGGGTGCTTTGCTGGCAGCTATCCCGGTTGTCATTGTTGCGTTTATCGAATCACCTTCGATGGCGATCTGGTCCCTGGTCATCATTGTAATCGCACAGCAAATTCAGGATAACCTGATCTCACCTTATGTCTATGGCAAGCAGCTTGATATTCATCCACTGACTACCGTTATCCTTTTGCTCGTGGGTGCTGACCTGGGAAATATCTTGGGTATGATCATCGTGATTCCCCTATATATGATTCTGAAAATTATAGTTCGCAAAATCCATTATCGGATTGTCGAAGATAAGACTGAAACTTAAATGGAATTTGAAATACAACGCTGTCATGTGCCACTACTAATGTTTGTTATTGAATCACATCGATAAGCTCAACAGGATAAGCCGCATATCAATGGTGAAGGGTCAGGTAAGTTTGCCCTCGCCATTGGTATGCGGCTTTTTTTCATCCATATTGCTCACTCATGTTATATCTGTTATACTTGGTATATAACAGATAACAAAAAAGAAGGTGAACCCTTGATTATTCAACTGGATATGCAATCCGAACTTCCCATCTATTCGCAACTTGTTTATCAAATTATTGAAGGCATTGCTAGTGGTGAGTTACAGCTAGGTGAGGCGTTACCATCGGTTCGGAATTTGGCCGCAGATATCGGTGTTAACCTTCACACCGTCAACAAGGCTTACACACTACTCAAGCAAGATGGATACATTCTGGTTCATAGACAAAAGGGAGTTGTGGTAAACCCTGATGGAATGCCAGATTTAACAGATGATTTTTTGAAAAAGCAGCAAGGAGAATTAAGACCGATTATTGCGGAAGCGATATGTCGCGGAATGACCAAAGAGGAACTATCTGCAGTGTTAGACCAAATGTATGATGATGTGAAGATGGGTCACAACAAAGAATAAAGAATCAAGGGAGTGTGTTATGTATGCAACTATTTAGTATATTGCCTATCATTTTAATTTTTGCTCCATTAGCCTTACTGCTATCCTTTGCACCTTATGTGACAAGGGAAACAATCAGCTTTGGGGTTACGGTAAGTCAATATAATTACTACACACCAGTATTACGTAAGCTCCGGAGAACGTTTGCTACAGTAAGTCTGATCGGAAACGGGTTGATTATTCTCACCTGTCTGTATATACTCCGATCTGCCAATGAAGAGTCTACCACAATGATCACCGGTGTTTGCACAATGATATTCATTGTGTACTGGGCCGCACTACACATATTATTTCATTTCAAGATGAAAAAGATAAAAGAAACACTTACAACTGTAGAAGTACCTCAAAGGGTTAAAATCGATACCACCTTCCGCCAAAATAAACTCACCTATTCCAACTATTGGTTTCTCGTTCACATGGCTATTATTGTAGCCATTGCGATCATTACAATCTTGAATTATAACGCACTACCTAACGTCATTCCGATGAAATATGATTTTCAGGGCAATGTCACTTCCAGTGTGCCCAAAACCTACCTTTCGGTATTGGCTATTAACCTTGTACAGCTAGGAATCATTGCACTGATGATGTTGGTGAACTGGAGTATTAAAACAAGCAAACAACAGCTTACTCCATCTAATCCTGCCCAATTTGCTGCTGATCATATCCGATTCCGCCGTAAGTGGTCCCTATTTACGATCATAACAGGCTTACTTCTTACCATCTTATTTGCCTTCATTCAGATAAATATGTTCGTTCCTAATCAGGTCTTGTTAACAGCGATTAGTCTGATCACCTCAGTGGCGATCTTATTAGGCGCTATATTGCTGTCTCTTACAGGCAGACAAGGCGGTGGAAAAATTAGGAACCATCAGGAAGATCGCGAACGGTTCAAGGAGCAGCCTGTGAATGACGATGATTACTGGAAACTTGGTTTTATTTACTTCAATCCCAAAGATCCCTCTTTTACCGTAGAAAAACGTTATGGAATAGGTTGGACGATTAACTTCGCTCGTCCACTATCTTGGGTCCTAGTGTTATTCATTATTGCTATTGTTGTTTTAAGCAGAGTTCTGAGCCAATAAATGCTCATAATTCTATGCATATAATAGATGAAAATAATTATTAGGAGGAGTTATTACAATGAACAATTGGAAAAAGCTATTACTTTCTCTTACTTTCGTAGGTCTCATTCTTCCGGTGACATCCATCTCAGAAGCTGCTGAAAAATCCGCTGGTAGTGAAAATCTTGTTCCTATTCGTGAGATTGCAGAACAGAATGGGGCAGAGGTATCTTGGCAACAAAAAACAGGAGAAATCACAATACGAAAAAGTGAGCTTACTATTGTAGTTAAGGTAGGAGAGAAACAGGCGATGGTGAATGGGCAAGCCATATCCTTAAACAATCCTGTTCAGTTAACGAAAGGAGTTACCTTTGTGGATGGGGCATTTCTTTCCGAGACGCTGAAGGCAGCACCTGAGGATATATTCATTTCCCTTATTAGTGAGGGCGATGGCAAGGAGGCTGCCAAGTATGTTCATACCTCTGTGAGTGGAGTGTTGTCACCCACGTTGTTGAGTCAGCTGTGGGGAGCTTTAGAAGGACAAAATGGAAAAATTACAAGTGAAGCCATAGCTAAGCATGTAGAAAATAATACAGTGCATCGCAATGTTACCTATACGTTCAAAACAGAGCTGACTCGTATAAATATTACGGTCAGAATGAATCATAACGGACTTGTGGATGATTTGCATATTGCCTCCGCTACGCCAGATGTGTATCAAAAACCAAGTTACGACGACCCATCTGCCTATACAGAACAAGACATTACGGTTGGTCAGGGTGATTTAGCTTTGCCAGGGACATTAACTTTGCCCAAGGGAGAGGGACCTTTCCCGGTTGTCATTCTGGTACACGGATCTGGGCCTAGCAATCAAGATGCTGCCATTGGTGGTGCAAAGCCGTTTCGCGATCTTGCGGTAGGTTTAGCTTCACAAGGAGTTGCTGTATTAAGATACGATAAGGTCACGTATGAGCATACCTATAAGGTGGCTTCACAGCCTAAATTCACATTAAAACAAGAGAGCGTAGATCAGGTAAACGATGCAGTGGAAATCCTTAAAAAGAATGCACATATTGATTCTACAGCGATTTTTGTAGCTGGACATAGTCAAGGCGGGTTTGCAATGCCGTTAATCATTGCTGAGGATAAACAACATGATATTGCAGGAAGTATTCTACTTGCTGCACCAAGTAGTAGCTTTGTGGATGTGCTTACTGAGCAGCAGGACGAATTGGTAGAGCGGATGAAGCAGCTTGGTTTAGACACGGATGTCATTCAAGGGCAAGCTGATTTTTATAAAAATGTGGCTGCGATCGTTAAAGATCCAAAATATTCTGTAGATCATCTTCCTGAGGCGTTTCCACTTCAACCTGCTTATTGGTGGTTTGAGCAGAGAGATTATGTGCCTGCGGAACTGGCTAAAACACAAAATACACCTATGCTTGTTATACAAGGCGAAAACGATGTGCAAGTGTCTATGAATCAATTCCAAACCTGGAAATTGTCTCTTCAAGGTCATTCCAATGTAATGTACAATAGCTATCCAAAGGTAAATCATCTTTTATCCAACTATGATGGACTTTCAATCGGTCAAGAGTACGCTGAGCCATCTAATGTCTCCAAAGCCATTATCGATGATATTGCGAAGTGGGTATTAAAATCAAACTAAAAACGGGAGTTCCATTCTTGGGTTGAATGATAACTTGGAGAAGTGGCGGATAGGGCGAGATATAATAAGAAGAGGAGCACTTACCCAAATAGGCAAGTGCTCCTCTTCTTATTTATAAATTTGCTTTATTTAGACCAATTGGACTCTTTCTCGTCTTCATCTGTGTAATCAGACATGGTCAGTGGTTCCTTGGGAACAACGGCCACTTTGTAGAACCGATTTTTGTCTTTTTCCAGCAAAACAAAGATTAGATTTTCGAACTCATATTCTTCCTGTTCGTTCATCTCGGGACGATGGCTGTAGAGCCATCCACCAATGGTGTCCCACTCATCTGCATCCAGGCTGGACATAAACATGTCGTTCACCTTCGATAAGGAAACCTTGCCATCCATAATGACATAGTTCTCATTGATGACTTGAATATCTTCCACTTCGTCTGCGTCGAACTCGTCGCGAATCTCACCAACAATCTGCTCAAGTACATCCTCGATGGTTACAATTCCGGAAGTTCCTCCATATTCGTCGACAAGTACGGCGATATGTACGCCATCCTTCTGCATTTTCTTGAGCAAGTCCTTCACAGGAGTTGTTTCGTGAACAGCCGATACAGGCTGAATCAGGGAGGATAGATCGACAGGTTCATCGTTTCCGTAAAGTTCCAGGAAGAATTGTTTCGTATTAATGATACCGATGATATCGTCTTTACTCTCATTCACTACTGGAAAACGTGTATATTGTTCTTCACGAATGATCTCCAGGTTTTCCTCGTTTGTTCTATTCACATAAAGGCAGACCATATCGGTCCGGGGTACCATGATTTCTTTGGCTAACATTTCATCAAAAGCAAAGATCCGGCTTACATAACCGAATTCGGCTTGGTTGATTTTACCACTTTCAAAACTTTCATTAATGATGATCTGTAACTCTTCTTCGGAGTGTGCATCTTCATGTTCAGAAGCAGGTTTGATTCCGAACAGTTTCACCAGTTGGTTCGCTGAGCCGTTTAACAGCCAGATAAAAGGATACATAATTCGGTTAAACCAGATGATAGGTGTAGACGTCAGCAGTGCAACAGTCTCGGCTTTCCGGATTGCAATCGTTTTTGGAGCGAGTTCACCAACCACAACATGCAGATACGTGATGGAAGCAAACGCGATTACAAACGATAAGAATGAAGAAACCGCCTCAGGAATTTGCATGCTTTCGAACACAGGGTGGAGAATTTTCTCTACCGTTGGTTCACCAAGCCAGCCCAGTCCCAGAGATGTGATCGTGATTCCAAGCTGGCAGGCGGACAAATAACCATCCAGATTGGCAACGGCTTGTTTAACAGCCAGCGCACGCTTGTTTCCTTCTGCAATCATTTGGTCGATCCGGCTCGGTCTAACCCGTACCAGAGCGAATTCCACTGCAACAAAAAACGCCGAAAGTCCTATCAAAAAAGCAACCATTACTAAATTTAACGCATACCTCTCACTTTCCATTCACTGCTCTTCTCCTTTAGGTAATAAGTTTTTAACGATTATTATATCTAATTTTACGTAAGAAGACCACCTCCCGACAAAGAAATGAGGAAGAGTCTGGAAAGTGAAATGAGCAGATTGGTGTCACAATGCGAATCTGTTCCATCATTAAACTGATATGTAGAAGGTAACACAGTCAGAATATACAATAAACAAAGTAGAAATTTGAATTTCCAGAATCAAGTATTCCGTCTGCTTATGTAAAGTTTTATCTAAACAAACGTTACGAATAGGGGGTACATTGGGTATCTATGATTAGCTGTATACATAATCGTCAAAGCTGTGTAGGTGAGAGAAGGGCAAGGTCATGAAGCTTGCCACTTGAGGAGGAAGCCAAATGTTCTGGCTGGTCATTATATTACTCGTATTTATTTTCCAGGCAGCCACAATTCTTTTGCTGGAATTTCGTAATCCGGCTAAAGCTGTGGCTTGGCTGTTTATTTTGTTCTGCGTGCCTTTGATCGGTTTTGTAGTGTACTATTTCGTGGCGCAGGATTATAACAAACGAAAAAAACTCCGCAAGGGTGGATCGCGCATCTTCCGTGAAATGAAGGAAACGATTTGGGAACAAGCCCACATCATTGGAGATGTCGAACAGATGCCTGGTGATCGTTTCAGCCACCAGCATCGATTGTTTAACCTGTTATCCCATCTGTCGGAGAGCCCGATTACAGGTTGTAACCACAGTACGGTGCTCACAAATGGTGAAGAGGCATTTGCGGCAATGCTGAGGGAAATGGAAAAAGCAAAGCATCATCTGCATGTGGAATTTTACATTTTCCGTGATGATGTGATCAGTACGAAGTTTCAGGATGTCATGATTCGCAAGGCACAGGAGGGCGTGAAGGTTCGGTTTATTTGTGACGGTCTCGGCAGTCACAAGATGAGCTGGAATTTTATCCGCAAACTGCAGGATGTAGGTGTGGAGTTTCATTATTTTCTACCGCCACTGATTGCAACGATTGACCGAAGAGTCAACTACCGGAATCACCGTAAAATTGTCGTTGTGGATGGACAAGTTGGCTTTGTGGGTGGCATTAATGTAGGCGATGATTACCTTGGACAATATCCAGAGGTGGGTTTCTGGCGGGATACACATGTGCAGATCGAGGGAGATGCCGTGTACTTCCTGCAAAGTACGTTCCTTAACGACTGGAAATTGGCTTCCGGTGAGCGAATTACCGAACCCCAGCTTGCGGAATTATTTCCACCCCACATCTGTAGCGGGGAAGAGCGAATTCAGATTCTGGCCAGTGGGCCGGATCAGGACTGGGATGCCATTCAGGAAATGTGTTTTGGGGCCATTTCGGTAGCCTGTGACCGGATTTACATTACCACACCTTATTTTATCCCTGATCCTGCCCTGTATGAGGCACTCAAAACAGCTGCTGTCAGTGGCGTTGATGTGAAAATTATCATTCCGTATCAATCCGATTCAAAGCTTGTTCATTTGGCATCCCTTTCATATGTAGAGGAACTCCTGCGAGCAGGTGTTGAGTTCTTCCAATATCGCAAAGGTTTTGTACATGCCAAAGTGATGATTGTGGATGAGTTGCTTGCAACGGTAGGCACGGCCAATATGGATATGCGCAGTTTTTTTTGCAATTTTGAGTTAACGGCTGTCCTGTTCGAGTCCTCTCCGATTCGTCGTTTAATCACTGACTTTGAACGTGATCTCGGGGAATGCAGTCAGATCGATGGGGAGGTATTTCAGAAGCGTTCACGACGGCAAAAAGGCGCAGAAATGCTTTCTCGGATGCTTTCTCCGCTTCTTTAGCCGATTTAGGGCAGATTTCTGAAGATAAGTTCACTTTTTGTGAATTTATCTTCTTTTTGCTAAGTATTTTGCGCAAATTTGATCTTTTATGATATAATAGATATATAAATTATGTCTTGGTGAAGGAGGGGAGTCTGAGGGAAAACAGGCTCCCTTTTGCTCTCTTTTGAAAGTGCAAACCGGGATGAAGACCATTTTGAATCCATTTTATATCGCCTTTAGATGCTTGTGCTTGTATAGCCAGGGTACATGTAGAACGCAGTTTGCTGTTTTCTAGATGTAGATTCACCCTGAGTATTTAAATGATTTATAAAATGGATTCACACACTGATTTAACGGGGGGGATACCATGTCCAATGTAACGGTGAAAGAACTAACAGCCAAGCCAGCTGACCGCGGGGTCAAAAGCTCGGTGTTTACATTAAAGCTGCTGCAACGTATTGTGATGATTCTGATTGGTGCTGCACTAATGGCTGTATCACTTGAAATATTCCTTGTGCCCAATGGCGTAATTGATGGTGGGATTACAGGTATTTCGATTATGGTGTCAGAGCTTACACATCTGCCGCTCGGAATATTCCTGACCTTGCTCAACTTGCCTTTCCTGATTCTGGGTTACAAGCAGATTGGTAAAACATTTGCGTTATCCACACTGCTGGGGATCGTGGTCATGTCCATCGGTACATCATTATTGCACCATGTTCCTGCATTAACACCGGGAGAGCCTTTGCTCGGAGCTGTATTTGGCGGATTGATCCTGGGTGTGGGTGTTGGACTTGTCATTCGGTCTGGCGGTTCACTGGATGGTACGGAGATTGTGGCCATCTTGCTTAGTGAGAAGTCACCTTTGTCTGTAGGACAGATCGTATTGTTCATTAACGTGTTTATTTTCGCAGGTGCAGGATTTGTATTCGGCTGGCCGAATGCCCTGTATTCCATGATTGCATATTATATTGCGATGAAGATGATTGATATTGTGAATGAAGGACTTGACCAGTCCAAATCGGTATGGATCATTAGTGAGAAATATCGTGATATTGGTTCAGCCCTGACAGACCGTCTCGGTCGGGGTGTAACTTTCCTGGATGGAGAGGGCGGATTCAGCGGGGATGAGAAGAAGATTATTTTCGTTGTAATCACCCGGTTGGAAGAAGCCAAGCTCAAGTCCATCGTTGAAGACTGGGACCCGCAAGCCTTTGTGGCGATCGGTAACATTCATGACGTGAAGGGCGGACGTTTCAAGAAAAAAGGTATCCATTAGCGATTGATATATACATGAATGATAATAGCCGACACCCTTGTGATGAGGGAGTCGGCTATTTTTTCTTCAAATGTTTGAGAATGTGTTCAACGGGTTGGGGTTCAACAGCTGCGATTAAATCACCGGTTTTGTTCAAGCGTTCAATAATGTTCATCAGATGATAATCCTGGATGGAGACGTTGCTTCGAACCTCATCCCAGGTAAGGGGTGTAGAGACAGTGGCGCCAGATTTGGCACGTGGTGTATAGGGAGCGGCAAGGGTTTTGCCTCCATAATGCTGGAGATAGTCAAAATAAATGCGGTCTCCTCGGTCCTTTTTAAGTCGTTCCAGTGTGAACAGATCCGGGTGCTTCTGAGTGACATATTTGCCTACAAAATAACCAACCTCTCTCAATTCATCAAAGGTTACCCCTTGGATAATCGGAACGATGATCTGAACTCCTGTTGCGCCCGAAGTTTTGGGAATGGACCTCAGACCGAGGGAAGTCAGGGTTTCGCCAACGATGAGTGCAGCTTGCATAATCCGGGGCTCATGTTCCTGAGAGGGGTCCAGATCAATCATCCATTCACTGGGCAGATGGCTTCCCACAGTATGCAGAGAAGGATGAAATTCAAGTGCAGCCAGATTGCCAAGCCATAACAATTCGGGAAGTCCATTCATGACCACATAGCGGATGCCGTCGTGAACTTCAGTGTGCACATAATCTGGGACAGGCTCAGGGGCATTCTTTTGATAGAAAAATGTTCCTCCAGCGCCGTGGGGATATCTTATCGTGGTGAGAAGTCGATTGCTCGTATACGTGAGCAGATAAGGAGCCAGAGCGGCCAGCTTTTGCAGATAGATGGCTTTGGTAACACCCGCATCCGGCCATAACAACTTGTCCGGGTTTGTGACCGTCAGTTCTGTGCCTTCTATTATGATGGTTCCCTGGATCTTGGGGGCCATATGGAATACCTCCTATATGTGTAATCAATCTTGGACTGACTCATTGAAGAAGCTGGTTCGCCAGACAATCCTCACGGGTTACCTCTGCGAAGGTCTGAATACTGGGATGGCGTAGAGTGTTATGGTGAGTCAGCTCCATATATTGCACTTTGACTCCTATTCGTGGTTCCACCCAGGTGGTCTCTGCACTGCGCTCGGGTACATTATGGAACGGTCTGTCCTGCCTGATCAGAGGCTCGACTTGATGTGTGAGTTCCCGCCACGTATTGGAGTTCAGCTTGCCAGTCCCGACATGACCAATATAGACAAAATCAGGCCCATCATATACACCGACCGCGACGGCATTCACAATACCGCTCCGGTACGTGACTCCCCCGATCATGGCATATACATCATGCATGATTTTGACCTTCTGCCAGCGCTGATCCTTGCCCTGTATGCCATAACTGCTGGTGAGATCCTTGCAGACAATGCCTTCCATCTGATGTTGTCTCATGACCGTAAGCAGGGAAGTGGCATCAAGCGTATTGGTGACCTCCTGAACATGGGGAGCGGTGTTAAGGACCTCGTGCAACAGGCGCTGTCGATCTGCCAAAGACTGATCCGTCACCCATTTCCCCTCATAAAACAGGATATCAAATACCATATATGTGACCGGAATCTGATGTATGGCTTGGGCGATACCTTCGGGTCTGCTCATCCGATCCCGCCGCAGAACATGATAAAACGAAGGTTTTCCGGTGTCTGGGTCCAGCGCAATAACTTCTCCATCCAAAATATAAGAGGAGCCTGAACATAGATTGCGTGGTGTTACCAGCTCGGGATACTGTGCGGTTCGATCATGTAATCTGCGATTTACCAGGCGCAACTCATGCCCGTCCTCATAGGCAAGCATGCGGACTCCATCCCACTTGACCTGGGCAATCCATTGCGGCCCTGTGGGCAAAGTATCTCTGGAGATGGGTTCGAATGGAATCAACGGTTTGAACATGGGGAACACCTTCCTCGATCTAACCAATTAGCGTAGGTTAATTCGGAATTTAGTTATATTTTTTGAAAACGGGACTTCATATGATGCACCAGAATGAGCAGTAACGGAAGTGCTATGCCACAGGTCAGATCCCAATCAATCCAATAGGGAATAACGACCTTGAGATAAAAGTTCTCGTTCGGAGAGATTAGAATAGACATGGCGAGAATAAGCATGGCACCAGGCAGGATCAGAGAACGGTGACTGGACAAGCGAAACAGGTGGGCGACGCCCAGGACAAAACCGTAGAAGAACAGAGCGGCTTTGAAGAAAACAGCGATAATCCAGACCGATGCTATGAAGGCTTCGATGCGTTGCACAAAGTTTCCGATATTGATCTTCTGTGAAAGGTTGAATGAAGCGAACCAGTGATGCTGGGTCATCCATGGTCCCATTACGAGCAGACACATACTTAGCGTCAGTGTGAGTAACAATCCGCCAATCATCCCTGCTAACAGGATGTCCTTCTCCAGATGGGGCTCATTTTTTGTGTAGGGAAAAAGCATCATGAAGATGCATAACTCACAGTAGGGATATGTGAGTACAGCAACAAAACCTTTGAATGGATCAAGAAATCCTTGTGCAAGCACAGGTTGGATGTTAGCTAAATGTATATGGGGGATTAGACACACCGTCAGAATAAGCAGGAACAACACGATCAGAGGAAGAAAGACCTCAGCAGTTTTACCAATGCTCTCCAGACCCGACAGAAGCCCCCAGACAAGTGCACACATAAAAACCAAATGCAGAATCAGTAATGGAGATTCCGGCAAGATATGGGTAGACATAAAATCGCCAATCTCCCTAATGAACGTTGAGGTACTGATCAGGAAATAAAAAATATAAAAAGAGCCAAACAGGGTCCCGATCCAGGGTCCCAGTGTTCGAAGGGCATTTTGAATCAGATTTAACCGGGGATGCAGTTTGTAGGAAACAAGCATAATGAAGAGTATGCCAAGACCCCCTGCGACTCCCAACAAGGCTGATAACCAGGCATCCTGATGAGCGTAGGATGTGATCATGGAAGGGAAGATCAGAATTTGCTCCCCAATTGTGCACAGGAACATGAGTGAAGCGAGCTGTCTAACAGTCAAACGTCCCTTTTCGATCATGAGGTATCTCCTTAACATATCTTGTCTATGTATTGGTTAGAATGCACCAATTGTGCCAGTTTTATAAAAGCCAACTCAAAAAGCCCGTGCAGCCGATCTCTCTGTGATGTAGAGAAATCAGTTACCCGGGCTTAATAAAATGAGGTTAAGCAAACATATTGTAACGCTTAAACAAAATCAGTTCGTAGTTGTCAGACGTATACGAATATTTTGTGGGTCTACCGTAAACCAGGTACTCTCCACTTGTGTAACGACTGCGCCGGATTGACGCAATTGTTCAAGTGCTTGTTCCACGTGATCCTTTGTGGCGTACACAATGGTGAAGTAGTCAATTCCTGTAGCGTTATCTGGATTAACAGGTGCATTCACTCCTGCCCAGATATTCAATCCCAGATGATGATGATAGCCGCCTGCGGATACAAATAGTGCTGACATGTTGGCGAAGTTACCCACGATATCGAAACCGAGTACGCCGGTGTAGAAGTTGCGGGCTTCTTCCAGGCTGCGGACGTGGAAATGTACGTGACCAATAACGGTGCCAGCAGGCAGACCCTGCCAAGGTTCATTCTCCGATATGGCAAACAGGCTTTCCACATCAACAGGATCACTTGCCATTACGTAGTTATTGTCGCTATCCCGTTTCCAGGTATCACGTGCACGGTCGGCGTAGATCTCAATCCCGTTCTGATCGGGATCGGAGATATAGAAGGCTTCGCTGACCAAGTGATCGCCTTGGCCGATATCGATACCGGATGCAGCCAGATTACGAAGAGCAAGACCCAGGGACTTGCGGTCAGGCAGCAGGATGGCGAAATGGTACAAGCCAGCGTGTGAGCGTTCCGGCAGGGTAATTCCATCCGTGAGCTCTTCTAATCGCAGCAGGGACTGTTTTCCGTCGGCTGTGAGTTTAGCCACTTTGCCACTCCGCTCCAGCAATTTCAATCCAACCACATCGGTATAGAACTTAATCGAACGGTCCAGGTTCATAATTCGGAGACTCACTTCACCCAGATGGGTTGTGGCAGGGATTTGATACGTTGTATTCATGATTGTTTCCTCCTGATCATAGATAATATGGGTTCTCGTTTGATTGTTTATATGCGTTGAAAACGGATTATTAAATGGCATGCTGTTGAAGAAGAATTACAGCGTGACTGTATATTCATAAATAAGTTACTTTTCATAAGTTAATATAAAATATAAATCAGCTTTCGTCAATTGCATTTTGCAATTATAGCTGGAGTTTGATTGACAAGAACTGTTTCAATAGTTCTGTAAAACAAAAAAATCCGACTGTGAAGCCGGATCGGAGTAAACCTCATTACATGAGTTATATAACGGAATCGGTCTTGCCTTAGCGGCATTCAAACTTTTGGTTTGGGTGTCGCCTTTTTTCTTTTGGCTGGTGCAGCAGGTGTATCGGATTCTCCTCCGGCAACCGCTTGAGCAGGCGTTTTTCGTGGCGCACGTTTCTTAGGCTTAGCCGTTGTTGTCCCAGGGTCAGCCGGAATAGGCTTCACGGCCTCGATACTTGCCTGCAAGGCAGCCATCAAATCCATCACATTGGCTTCAGGTTTGGCTGGAGCAATCTTGATTTCTTCGCCCGCCACTTTGTGCTGGATAAGATCCAGCAGTTTGCTTCGATAGTCATCGGTGTATTTACCGGGTTCAAAAGGCGTGGACAATTGATCAATCAGCAACTTTGCCATCGTGAGTTCCTTTTCATTCACGTTCTGCACTTCCGGTAAGTTGGGCACCTGGGAGACAGGACGAATCTCGTCCGGATAGAAAATCGTCTCCATAGAGAGGCAATCTTCCAGCACACGTATGGCAGCCAGACTGCTCTTTGAGCGAATGGAGATTTTGGCGATGCCAATTTTGCCGGTATCCCGCATGGCGTTCATCAAGAGCTGGTAGGCATTTCCACCAGCCTGATCTGGCGATAGGTAATAAGTTTTCTGAAAATAGATCGGATCAATCTCAGTCAAGTCGACAAAATCCAGTATGGTAATGGTTTTGCTGGTGGAATCATTTAATGCTTCCAATTCATCTTTCTCGAAGAGAACAAACTTTCCCTTTTCATATTCATAGCCTTTGGTGATCTCTTCCCACTTTACGTCCACTTCACAGGAAGGACATTGACGAACATAAGCGAGCGGGCTGCCGCAGACTTTATGGATATAGCGCATCGAGATGTCTTTGTCTTCGGTAGCCGAGAACATTTTGACAGGGACATGCACAAGGCCAAAACTGATTGCACCTTTCCAGACGGTATGCATAGGTCGGCTCCTTTCGAAAGGTTGTTCAAAAATTCCGCTTTCTCGGTATTGAAAACCAGACTTTTTGAACACGGATTTATATTCAATAGTATGGGCATCTGGTTCAAGGGATAATCGTTTTGTAGACGAACAATTCGTATGGTTCGGCAAGAGTCGGGGATGATAACAGAAACATGCTTGGATTCCGACAGGAAGATGAGCATGCGATAGGTAGTTATTCTCGCAGCACATATGCCGGGAGGTGCAATATTGAAAAACAGACGTGATGAGGAAGAAGCACACAAGCATGCATTTTCTCCATATCCTCTTGCCAAAGCCGAAAGTGCTGAAGAATTCTATACACCTGCTACAGCTGTAAACTGGGAAGCGGTCACTTCGGAAGAATTGCCCCTTGATCGGGAGTCGTTCATGCTCGACATTGACCGGATGGTGAATGAAGGGTTAGGCGGGGGGCAGGTTACGGAAGATAACGGTTATATTGGTGATAGCACAACAGACACCATGATTAGGGAAGACCACGAAGATCCAGAAGGGGAGTATGAATAAAATGATGGATGCGAAACGCGCCAAAGCGATCTATGATTCGAAGGATACCATTGCCGTTACATTGGAGGGAGATCCAGTCTGGATCGAGAATGTGGATGAAGCCAATGGCATGGCAACCGTTCAGGTTGGCAGCAGACCGGGAAATACCCAGACGGTTCGTGTGGATCGTTTGGAGGAGTAGATACAAGTAGCATATAGTTATTGAGGCATTCGAGAATGAATAAAAGCAGAAATATATGCATAACACGGCCGGTACCGAGAGGTGCCGGTTTTTGGTCTTTCCTAGTAGCTGTCTGAAACTTCGAAGGAAGCGAGTTATGAGACACGTCTAATAATGCATGTTGTATTCCGCTTGTCTCCTTGGATGTTGCGGGGGAAGAAAGGGACCGATATAATAAGGTTCAAAGTGAACTCAGGCGGCTGGACCGCCAAAGGTGGGGCGAATATTGAATCAGACGCACGAGCAGTGGGGGTATCAATCCCATGGCATTGCAGATACAGAAGCACTCGCTTCCGCACTTGCCAGACAGGCAAACGCCGGCATGGTGATTGCTTTGGATGGTGATCTGGGCGCGGGAAAAACGGCATTTTCACAGAAATTTGCCTGGCATTTAGGTGTACGTGATGTGGTAAGCAGTCCCACATTCACGCTAATCAAGGAGTACGAAGGGCGTCTGCCTTTATATCACATGGATGTATATCGCATATCGCTGGAAGAAGCGGATGAGCTTGGACTTGATGAATATTTCTATGGAGCCGGAGTCAGTCTGGTGGAGTGGTCGAGTATCATTCCCGAATTGCTGCCGCAAGAGCACTTGCATGTGCAGATTGAAACAACGGGCCTGGAGGATCGAACGATTACACTGAATGGGTACGGCGAGACTTATGCAGCCATGTGCCGACAGTTCAGACAGAATGGGGTCAAATGATGATGGAAGATTTACAAAAAGAGCCGCGTCAGCGGTTTTTGGCGTTGGATACATCCACCGCAGTGATGGCAGCTGCGATGATGGAAGATCATGCGCTTCTGGAAGAACGCAATGAACGGGCTGAGCGTAACCATTCGGTACACGTTGTACCGGTGATGGAGCAGCTGCTGGCCGCCAGCAACACACAGCCTGGTCAACTGGACGGCATTGCCGTTGGCGTTGGCCCAGGCTCGTACACGGGCATCCGCATTGCGGTGACCGCGGCGAAGACACTGGCCTGGGCGTGGGACATCCCTGTAGCCGGGGTGTCCAGCCTTCAGGCCATCGCCTGGGGCGGCTGGCACAGCGGCCTTGCCGCCAAGGCAGAAGCTGCGGCAGAGGAAGCCGCAGCAGGGGCTGGCGGGACGCCATCCGCGGACCAGGGCAGCACAGGTGCTGCCCCTGTCCACTGGATCGTTCCGCTTGTGGATGCACGGCGCGGTCAAGCGTGCACCGCGCTGTTTGCCTCCGCCGGGAGCGATGCGCCCCGGCGTTTGGCGCCTGATGCCATCCGCAAGATGGACGGATGGCTGGAAACTCTCGCCGCCCGCATGGCGGAGGCGGCGCCGGAAGAGCGGCCCGCAGCCGTCTGGATCGTCGGCGAGACGGGCCCTCATGCTGCGGCAGCGGCGGAGCTTCGCTGCCCCGCAGGAACGGCGCTCCAGCTCGTGCCTTATGAGCTGGAAGGCCGCTGGGTTGGGCGCCTTGGCGCCGCCGCGCTGCTTGCAGGTCAGCGTGATGACGTGCATGCGCTGGTGCCAAACTACACCCAGTTGTCTGAAGCGGAAGCCAATCTGCTGCGCAAAGGCTAAAAGAGGTTGTTCAAAAAGTCCGCTTTTGATTACGAAGGATACCTGGTGGCATCATCAGCATCGAATATGGAATTCAGCCGAAATAAGCGGGAGGCTTACGAAGTATGTTTCCTTTGGAAACATTGTGGTTGCTCACGTAGTTTTCCCTACGCTCCGCTACTCCATTTATAGCTTCATCTCATCTTCTCGGTACTGAAAACCGGTCTTTTTGAACACGCACTAAAGGGGAGGGGAAGCAGATGGACAATGTGGCGAATAATAAGCAGGAAGCAACGCTTCAGTTCAGGTTCATGACACTCGCGGATATTCCCGATGTGATGGAGATTGAACATGAGGCCTTTACCCTGCCCTGGACGGAAGAAGCATTTCAAAATGAATTGACACACAATCATTTTGCTAAATATATGGTGATGGAATTGGAAGGCAAGGCCATTGGCTATGCAGGTATGTGGACCATCATGGATGAAGCCCATATTACCAATATTGCAGTCAGAGGCGCGTATCGTGGACGCAAGCTTGGTGAAAAGTTACTGGATGAATTAATGAGCACAGCGGCTTATCTCGGGATGGAACGAATGACGCTGGAGGTCAGAGTCTCGAACAGCATTGCTCAGCGTTTATATCAGAAAAAAGGGTTTGAATCGGCGGGTCTTCGTAAAGGGTATTACTCCGATAATGGGGAAGATGCGATGATTATGTGGGCGAACTTGCCGTCTGCAGGCCGGAGCGGCCAAGAGGAAGGAAGCGTACTGGATTCATGAACGAACTCAATGAAAAAATAAATTCTGCACCATCTTACATTTTGGCGGTGGAGACAAGCTGTGATGAAACATCGGTAGCTGTTGTTCAGGATGGGAGAGAAGTGCTATCCAATCTGATCTCAAGTCAGATCGAGACGCATAAGGCATTTGGTGGAGTGGTACCTGAAGTGGCTTCACGCAAACACGTTGAAGTCATTACGTTGATGCTGGAACAAGCGATCGAACAGTCCGGCATTCGTCCACGTGATCTAAGTGCAATCGCCGTAACACAGGGGCCTGGGCTGGTCGGAGCACTGCTGGTGGGTATCGTTGCGGCCAAAACGATGGCGATGGCACTAGGCAAACCGCTCATTGGTACACATCATATTGCGGGGCATATCTATGCCAACCGACTTACTCATGAACTGCAATATCCAGCGATGGCACTGGTCGTATCCGGTGGACATACAGAACTTGTGCATATGGAATCCGAGGGCAAGTTCAAACTGATTGGTCGTACACGTGATGATGCTGTAGGCGAAGCGTATGACAAAGTAGCACGTGCATTGGGTTGTCCTTATCCGGGTGGCCCGCATGTGGACCGGATGGCATCTGAAGCGGAGGATGTAGTGCCATTACCACGGGTATGGCTGGAAGCGGGTTCGTACGATTTCAGTCTAAGTGGTCTTAAGTCTGCTGTATTGAATGCGCTCAACCAAGCCAAAATGCGCGGAGAAACCTTGGAGCCGTCTGCGGTTGCACGTGGTTTCCAGGAAGCTGTTGTTGAAGTATTGGTGGAGAAAGCCGTTAGAGCAGTTCGTGAATATGATTCACGACAATTGCTGTTGTGTGGTGGTGTTGCAGCAAACCGGGGATTGCGCTCGGCTTTACAGGAGCGATGCACGAAGGAAGGGCTTGAACTGTTAATCCCGCCAATGGAATATTGTACGGATAACGCGGCCATGATAGGAGCAGCTGCGTATCTGAAATGGCAGCGGGGAGAAATAGCTGAATTTGATGCGAAGGCAGATCCGGGACTTTCCTTGGAGGAATGGTCCGTACAGTCCGTATAGGCAAGCAGTTTGAGATTAAGAGTTGACAGCAGGGATGTAAAGAATGTATATTTAGTTACAAATTTAAACAGGAATTCAGATTCCTGAACTGATAAACGCGATGAACAGGAATAGTAAGGTCATTCCCGGTCTTAGAGAGCTGCGGTACGGTGCAACGCAGTCGAAGGAAACCTGAAACTCACCTGGAAGCGGAACGATGGAACACGGTGACTCCTTGGGAGAATCCGAAGGCCGATCATGGCCCAAAGTACATGGTTACGGGTTGCCTCCGTGAATGGGCCGTTGTCGGTAGGACCGTTTTTACAAGGATCAACTGACGATAACTGAGGGGGCTTTCAGGCTGCTTCAAGTGATCCGGATATGCGAAAGCATTCAGGGTTGTCTTGAATGAACAGGAAGGAAGTCAACAAGAGTGGTACCGCGAAGGTGAACAGCCTGTCGTCTCTTGCATTATTGCATGAGGTGGCAGGCTTTTTTGATTTTCAAAATAAAGATGAATGAAGTTAGGTCATATTATAAATGTGATGAACGGGAGCAGTAGAATGATAAAGCGCTCAGAGAGCTGCGGGGTGGTGCGACGCAGTGGCTGGAATCATTCGAATCTCGCCCGGGAACGGAGCTGTGGAAGCGTGGGGACGATATCAATCGCCCAGTTGTCCTGATGGACAACAACATGTGTTACACAGCAACGGTTAACCCCCGTTATAGGGTGTTTCTCCGAATTCCATTGGTGTCGTGCGTGTACGCACATCCAGCGGATCGGAGACGACGAGGTGGATGGAGTCCGGCGCAAGCCTGGCCCATCAAGCGAGAGTGGTACCGCGGAGGGGATAATAACCCGCCGTCTCTTATATGAGATGGCGGGTTATTTGTGTTTGCTGCCGGCAGCAGGGTGGGCATGGGAAGAACCATATGGAGATATGAAAAGTCAGAGGATCAGGGTGTAAGTCGACGTACACTCTGTCATGAGGGTAAGCGGGATATACAACGAACCAGTGATGAACATTGAACAACAAGTATAGGCACTAAACATTCATCAGGCTTTAATGATCACCCAGGACTAAGCTACAAACAACATACGCATTTACAAACAAAATATATAACAACAGTGACGGCGATTAGCGGGTGTTCTTGTGGCACGTGGATCGTAACGAAAATATTTATAAAAATTTGATGGAGGTTGATGGATATGACAACAACTAATAACAAACGCATGATTGAGATTTTTGATACAACGCTGCGCGATGGAGAACAGGCACCAGGAGCAAGTCTGCAACCCGAGCAAAAGATTGAACTGGCACACCAACTGGCTTCTTTGGGTATCGACGTCATTGAGCCTGGATTCCCGATCTCCAGTCCAGGTGAGTTCGCGGCGGTTCAGGCGATTTCGAGACAGTTGCAGAACGTGGAGATCTGTGGATTCGCGCGTGCGGTCAAAGGTGATATCGATGCAGCAGTTCAAGCAACAGCGGATGCAGCACGTCGTCGAATTCACCTGTTTATCTCTTCTTCGGATATTCATATTGAGCATCAACTACGCCGTCCGCGCAGTGAAGTGGTGGCTACCGCTCGTGAGATGGTATCGTATGCACGCCAGTTCACGGACATCGTAGAGTTCACTGCTATGGATGCGGCTCGTACCAAGATGGACGATCTGATTGAAATGGTTGAAGTCGCTATTGAAGCTGGAGCGAGTATTATCAATCTGCCGGATACGGTCGGTTATGCCCTGCCACATGAGTATGGCGAGATGTTCCGCCGGGTACGTGAGGGTGCAAGAGGCGGCGATCAGGTTCGCTATAGTGCACACTGTCACAATGATCTGGGCCTGGCCGTAGCCAATAGTTTGGCTGCAATTGCCAATGGGGCTTCCCAGATTGAAGTGACGATCAATGGTATCGGAGAACGGACGGGGAACTGTGCACTGGAAGAACTGATTATGGCGCTGGAGACCCGGGGAGATGCAATTGGTGCAACGACCAACATTAAGCTGAACCAGCTATATGAGACTTCTCGTCAGATTAGCCGTGCCATGCACTTCCCGATTGCATACAACAAACCGGTGGTGGGACGTAATGCATTCCAGCATGAATCTGGCATCCATCAGGATGGTCTGCTGAAGAATCGGAGTACCTATGAGATTATGGACCCGGAAGCGCTGGGTATCCCGCGCAGCATGATTATTCTGGGCAAACACTCCGGTCGTCACGCCCTGAAGGATCGGGTTCGCAAATACGGTTTTGAGCCGGATGAGCAACAGATGGAGCAATTGTATGAGGTGTTCAAAGAAACCGCAGACCAGCAAAAAGTGGTCAGTGACGACCAGTTGCTGCAGATGGTTAGCCAGACCATGAATATTCCTGCACAGGATTATGAGCTGGTTGAATTGCAGGTGACGGCGGGCAGCATGACGGATCGAATGGCTGCTGTTCGTATTCGCACAAGTGCAGGAGAACAGTCCTATTCTGCCGTTGGCGGGGGACCCGTGGATGCAACCATTCGTGCCATTGGTCAGAGCATTTCCGACGATATTGCATTTGTCGATATGGAGATGCATGCCTTGAGTGGGGGAGAGGGTGCAAGCGCGGAGGCTGTAGTTACTGTGGAGCGTGCAGGACGTGAGTTCCGGGGGACGGCAACGCATAATGATATCGTCATGGCTGCCGGTTTGGCTTATGTAGCGGCTTGTAATGCTGCTGGGCTGAAGGCTGAGTCTTCCGAACATCATGAACAAGAAGCGCATGCGTAAACCATCTTTGCTAGATCGCATCTACAGCGGCAATAGTAGCAATTGCGATTTGATGTAAATATGCAGGGCATATAGTAAATAAATGACGGGCAGGCCTTGAACGACAAAGGTCTGCTTTTGTCTTATTATGGAGGAACATTGAGGAGCGGGAGAATGCATTTGTCAAGGTGTGACTATAGTTATCCACATATCCAGTGTAATTTGTGGGTAACTACCGCAAAGTCAAACCAGTAGAGTTTTCGAAACGAAAAGGGTTTAGGGGATAGAATGACTCCTTACTATCCACAAAGTTGTGGATAAAGTGGATAACTTAGTGGATAAATATGGTTTTTGTGTGTAAAAGGCTATTCTACCGCTGTATAATTAAGCTTATTAATGTGCTTGCTATCTTGCTTTCTTGTGGATAATTGTGTGGGAAAGGGGGATAAAAATATTTCTCTTCATTCGAGTAAATTTGACAAAAGCCAAAACAGTTCTCCCAACCTCCGTAACAAACAAAAAGCTGATCCCAATAAGGAATCAGCCGGTGGTACAGCTATACTTGTATGGACGCGATCAAGCCATGGTCTGAGTCTGTACTATTCGTACTATTCCATAGCTAGTTCTTCCCAGTCCTCGTATGCCTTAGTGAGTTCTGATTTGTGTTTCTCCGATTGTTGCTGGAGTTCTTGCAGCTTCATATAATCCTGATAGATTTCAGGCAGAGCCATCTGTGCCTCAAGCTCTGTAATCTTCGTTTCCAACTCCGCAATCTGTTGTTCCAGAGCTTCCTGCTTGCGTTGCCGGTTACGTTCTTCACGCTTCGCCTGTTTTTCCGCTTCGAATGAAGCCGCTCCGGATTTTTCGGTTGTGGCTGTGTTCAGATCGGATTTGGACGAGTTCTTGGTTGAAGCCTGACGTGCCTCAGCAGCTTCACGTGCGATGTCCTCAAGCTCCTGTTTCTTCTCCACATAATCATCGTAATTACCGAGATAGTGTTCCGTGCCGCCTGGATGAAGTTCGACAATGCGTTCAGCCATTTTGTTGAGGAAGTACCGGTCATGGGAGATGAACAGCAGGGTGCCTTCATAATCCATTAATGCCGCTTCCAGCACTTCTTTGGCAAACAGGTCGAGATGGTTCGTAGGCTCATCCAGAATGAGCATATTGGCTTCCTTCAGCATCAGCTTGGAGAGAGAGACACGTGCTTTCTCACCGCCGCTGAGGGAGGAGATCTTCTTGAGCACATCGTCACCGCTGAATAAAAAGTTCCCCAGTACGGTCCGAATGCGTGCTTCTTCCATCCCGGGATAGGCACTCCACAGTTCTTCCAGAACCGTGTTGGACGGATTGAGCCCAGTCTGTTCCTGATCATAATAGCCAATCTGCACTTTTGTTCCCCATTGGATCTCCCCGGTTACCGGACGTAAACTTCCCGTAAGACACTTCAGCATGGTGGATTTACCAATACCGTTTGGACCAATCAGAGCAACGGTTTCCCCGCGCCGCAGATCGAAGGATACGTTGCGGAACAATGGAGAAGCCTCGTCATAAGCGACGGACAGCTGATCCACTCGAAGTACTTCCTTGCCTGACATAACGGCGGTTTCGAAGGAAAAATGGGCTTTTTTCAAATCTCCCATCGGTTTATCGAGGCGCTCCATTTTGTCGAGGGCTTTGCGCCGGCTTTGCGCCCGTTTGGTCGTCGACGCACGTACAATATTTTTCTGGACAAAATCTTCCATCTTGGAGATTTCACCCTGTTGTTTCTCATATTGCTTCATCTGAGTTTCATATTCGGCAGCTTTGAGTTCCATATAACGGCTGTAATTGCCCGTATATTTTTTGGAGCGGTGACGTTCGATCTCAACGATGGTCGTTACGAGTCGATCAAGGAAGTACCGGTCATGGGATACCACGAGCAGTGCGCCTGAATAACCTCTCAGATAATCTTCCAACCAAGTAAGGGTGGCGATATCGAGATAGTTGGTAGGCTCGTCCAGCATGAGCAGATCGGGTGCCTGAAGCAAAATACGAGCAAGAGCAAGGCGTGTCTTCTGCCCGCCGCTCAGAGTAGCAATGGGGGTGTCTGGCGAAAATTCGCCGAATCCCATCCCGTGCAGTACGCTGCGAATGCGGGTTTCCATCTCATAACCACCATGGTCCTTGAACCAATCGGAGCGTTTCGCATAACGTTCCAGCAGGTCAGCGTACTTTTTCTCGTCTTCCATCTGGGCAGGGTCGGCAATATCGCGTTCCATCTGACGCAAATCAGCTTCAGCCTGTGTCAGGTGAGCGAAGACGTTCATCATTTCTTCCCAGATGCTGCGATCGGATTGCAGCCCGCTGTTCTGAGCGAGGTAACCGAGCGTTGTTTCTTTGGACTTGAAAATCTGTCCTCCGTCATAGGACATTTCACCGGCTACAATTTTGAGCAAAGTGGATTTCCCTGCACCGTTTACACCAACGAGGCCGATGCGCTCGCGTTCTAATATTTGTAAGTTCACGCCGTCCAGGATTGGATCGACACCAAAACGTTTGATAATTCCGGATACTTGCAGCAGCATAAAATTAAGTTCCTCCATAGGTCCAGTTCTTGATATGACAACTATATCCCAGTTTACATGAAATACAGAGCAATTGCACCGATTGGGAACGCATGGGGCATGTAGTCTTTTTGATCAATCAATGATAAACTGAAAGAAGGCATGTTATTACATGAGGATTTTGCAGAAAATGAATCATTTTAACCATTTCAACAAGATGACAACTGGTCATAACATATAAATTGTTTTTAATGAGAGCTTTTTTCTACCTTCCCTATCAACAGGAGGTTATTCAAGGATATGCAGGATCATGCGGAACTGAAAAGTCAGCTTCGATCCAGACTAAGACAGAGCCGTGATTTGATGGATGCGAGCATGCGTCAGCAGGCAATGACTAAGATTAACGCTGGAGTGAAGCTGGAGCTGGAGCGCCTTAGACAGGCCAAGAGTAAGGTCGTGAACAGACCACTCGTTATATTCAGTTATTTGTCCTATGGAAGCGAAGCATCCACAGCTTTTCTGTTTCAAGAGGGCTGGAACCATGGAGATGTGATGTTTGCACCGAAAGTATGGGCGAATCCACCCCGAATGGAGCTACGGCGAGTGACCGGAGAACAGGATCTGGAGCCAGGCCTATGGGGGATACCTGAACCTAAGGATTCCTGTGAAGTCCTGACGCCTGATGATTGGCCGGATATCGATCTCGTATTGGTACCGGGGCTTGGTTATGATCTCCATGGAGGGCGTATTGGTTATGGTGGCGGTTATTATGATCGTTTTGCCGAGACGCTTGCAGCAACATGTGTGATGACGGGCAAGAAACCGTTGATGGCTGCGATGGTATTGCCGGGTCAGCTACAAGAGGAGATCCCAATGGACCTGCTCGATCTGCGGATTGATCTGTTGATAACAACCGAAGGTATATTACATATCGAATAAAGGGTTGTGATGTGATTGAGTTCAGAAGTGAACAACGGCCAGGCTTCGGGTGGCAAACTGACCCATTTTAATGAACAGGGGCGGGCCCGGATGGTTGATATTTCGGGTAAGGAAATTACCGTACGTACGGCTGTGGCCGTAACGAAAGTGACGATGAATCCAGATACACTGGAAGCGATTCGGGAGGGCCGAATCGGCAAAGGTGATGTTCTGGCTGTGGCTCAGATTGCCGGGATTCAAGGCGCGAAGAAAACGTCGGATTGGATTCCGATGTGCCATCCGCTGGCACTGACGGGTGTGGATATTCGTTTTCATGATAACGGAGTGGATGAATTACACATTGAAGTTACTGTCAAAACCGAAGGCAAAACGGGTGTTGAGATGGAGGCGCTCACGGCTGCCTCAGCTGCAGCACTGACGGTCTATGACATGTGCAAGGCCATGCAAAAAGATATGATTATCGGTCCAACCATGCTGAATTCCAAGAGTGGTGGCAAAAACGGTGATTACAGCCGATAGGCAATATTTATTTTCATAGAGGAGAAGGGTGATCTTTATGGTGTGGAGAACAGCAATCCTGACAGCCAGTGACAAAGGAGCCCGCGGGGAACGTGAGGATACGAGTGCACAAGTCATTCGGGAGCTGGTGGAAGAAGAGCTGGGTGGTCAAATCGTGGAGTACCGTATCGTTCCGGATGAACCCGATGAGATTATTGCGGCTTTGATTGAGATGACGGATTATTTTCACGCCGATCTGGTGCTGACTACCGGTGGCACGGAGCTGGCCATTCGTGATATTACTCCGGAAGCGACCCGGCGCGTAATTGAGCGGGAAGTTCCCGGGATGGCAGAGGCCATGCGGTACAGTGTAATGAGCAAAAACCGTTCTGCAATGCTGTTCCGTGGGGTATGTGGCATTCGTGGACGCACGCTGATTGTTAATCTGCCAGGTACACCAAAGGGTGTGCACGAACATCTGGCGGCCATTATGGATCAGCTTCCGGAAGCGCTGCTGATGGTTACGGGTCAGTTCAAGCAATAATCGAGCACGGACTCTGGGGCAAGATATCCGATTAGCCATGAACCGGTGTTAGATTGTTATAGTGACATCTCTTATTTGTGAATTTTGCGGGTTATGTAAGTGGTTACATCTATGGTATGATGGGCTTAAATTAAGAACGCAGCAGAGACATCTATGAACATCTGGCCGAGTATGCGCATCTTCGAAGCTTGAGACGAGGAGGATTATCAATGTTAAGTTCCATTGGACCAACGGGTTTTATTTTGCTGGCCGTGATTGCATTGTTGTTGTTTGGACCCAACAAACTTCCGGAACTGGGACGTGCAGTTGGGCGTACCTTCCGTGAATTCAAAGAGGGCGCTCGCGAGATTATCTCTGAGGATGACTCGTCCAATCGCAAAGAGCAGGAGAAAGCGAAACCGCTGGCGGCTGAGAGCACACCTGCAGACAAGCCTGCTGATAAACGCCTGCCGGAATAATCTTGACGGCAATGAAAGAGAAATCCCTTCCTGCCGGAAGGGTTTTGTATTTTAAGCTGGCAATAATGGGGGGCAGGCATGACGCAGCAAATGGAAGAAATGTCGATTACGGAACATCTGAGTGAGCTGCGGAAGCGGCTGATCTACGTATTAAGTATTTTTGTGCTGGGACTCATTGCAGGATTTTTTGTGGCGGACCCGGTATACCAATATCTGACGAAGTCAGAGTCGGCAAAGGGTTTTGTATTACATGCCTTCTCGTTCTGGGACGGGATTGGCATCTACATGAAGATTGCCGGTTTGTTTTCACTTATTATTACGCTGCCGTTTACGGTGTATCAGATCTGGAAGTTTGTTAGTCCAGGGCTAAAGCCGCGCGAGCGAAAAGCAACGCTGAAGTATGTGCCCTATGTGTTTATTTTATTTCTGACAGGTATGGCTTTCTCGTATTATGTTATTTTTCCGATGGCACTCGCCTTCACAACAGCGATTACGGAGAAGATGGGGCTTGTGGAGACCTACGGGATGAAACAGTATTTCAGCTTCTTGTTTGGAATCGTGCTGCCTGTGTCCCTGTTATTCGAACTTCCTTTACTTATTATGTTTCTGACAGGACTGCGGATTCTGAATCCCATTCGCCTTCGCAAGATGCGCAGAGTTGCTTATTTTGTTCTGATCTTCATTGCAGTGGTTATTACACCTCCAGACTTTATATCCGATCTGCTGGTGATGATTCCCTTGCTCCTGTTATATGAAATCAGTGTGTTATTATCCGCAATCGTATACCGCAAGCAGCTTGCGGCCGATGAAGAGATTGAATCCCGCTACGTTCGTGCCGAGGATAAAAAACATGTGGGCTAGAACATAAGTTGATATGAAAATGGAACAGAGGATATCTCATTCATTGCTGGTGTATGACTGGTATGTGTGTGGATGAGGATGATCTGTAATGTGCCCGGAAAAGACGGTCTGTTCTTATCCGGGCTATTGTTGTAGATTGTTCCCCTGTAAGCAAGGACAAGCAGGCATATTATGCTCAACAATGGATACAATGGGAAAGGGGCTGTCTGCTAAGCGTTGCAGAAGGGCTGAAGAATTTCGTAGAATAAGAGTAGCGAGTTGCAACATTTATCCAGGCATTCCGGGTGTTATTTGGTTGTGATGATGTAAATTCAACGTAAATTCTCGCAGGAATTCGTCAAAAGGACTTGAAATCATGCTTCAAGTTGAGTATCATAAAGTTGGTTGTTAGCACTGAACACTGTCGAGTGCTAATACATATGGCTACAACCTACAAAGCAACGTTATATAATTTCAAAAGGAGGCTATTTTTCATGATCAGACCTTTAGGTGAACGCGTATTGGTAGAACCACTGGAGCAAGAACAAACAACTTCTTTCGGGATCGTACTCCCGGACTCCGCCAAAGAAAAACCGCAAGAGGGTAGAATCATTGCAGTTGGTGCAGGAGTATTGAAAGACGGCGTACGTGTGGCTCTGGAAGTGAAAGAAGGAGATCGCGTTATTTTCTCCAAATATGCCGGTACAGAAATCAAATTCGAAGGTAAAGAATATTTGATTATGAAAGAAAGCGATATTCACGCGATTCTCGACTAATTCAAATTTAATCGGTTAACCGAACCATATAGCAGTACCATTTTCCAACAAAAACTAGGGAGGTTTTCTTAACATGGCTAAAGACATTAAATTCAGTGAAGACGCTCGTCGCTCCATGCTTCGTGGTGTGGATGCATTGGCTAATGCAGTAAAAGTAACACTCGGTCCTAAAGGCCGTAACGTGGTTCTGGAGAAAAAATTCGGAAGCCCGCTCATCACTAACGATGGTGTAACCATTGCTAAAGAAATCGAACTGGAAGATGCATTCGAGAACATGGGTGCACAACTGGTTAAAGAAGTAGCAACGAAAACCAACGATGTTGCCGGTGACGGTACTACAACAGCAACTGTATTGGCGCAAGCGCTGATCACAGAAGGTCTGAAAAACGTAACTGCAGGCGCTAGCCCAATCGGTATCCGTAAAGGGATCGACAAAGCGGTTAAAGCTGCGGTTGCTGAATTGCAATCCATCTCCAAACCAATCGATTCCAAACAATCCATCGCACAAGTTGCAGCAATCTCTGCAGCTGACGAAGAAGTAGGCGAACTGATCGCTGAAGCTATGGAAAAAGTAGGTAAAGATGGCGTAATCACAGTAGAAGAATCCAAAGGATTCGCTACAGAGCTTGAAGTGGTTGAAGGTATGCAATTCGACCGTGGATACATCTCTCCTTACATGATCACTGATACGGACAAAATGGAAGCTGTTTTGGACAATCCGTACATCTTGATCACAGACAAAAAAATCTCCAGCACGCAAGATATCTTGCCATTGCTTGAGAAAATCGTTCAACAAGGCAAACCGCTGGTATTGATCGCTGAAGATATCGAAGGCGAAGCACTGGCTATGCTGGTTGTGAACAAATTGCGTGGTACATTCAATGCTGTAGCTGTTAAAGCTCCAGGATTTGGTGACCGTCGTAAAGCAATGCTGCAAGACATCGCTGCCCTCACTGGTGGCCAATTGATCACAGAAGAACTGGGACTGGACCTGAAATCCGCTGTTGTGGAACAACTGGGTACAGCTCGTCAAATCCGTGTAACAAAAGAAAACACAATCATTGTTGACGGTGCTGGTAACAAATCCGATATCGATGCACGTGTTAGCCAAATCCGTACACAACTGGAAGAAACAACTTCCGAGTTCGACAAAGAGAAATTGCAAGAGCGTCTGGCTAAATTGTCCGGCGGTGTAGCAGTAATCAAAGTTGGTGCGGCTACTGAAACAGAATTGAAAGAACGCAAACTTCGCATCGAAGATGCCCTGAACGCAACTCGCGCAGCGGTTGAAGAAGGTATCGTATCCGGTGGTGGTACAGCGCTCATGAACGTATATAGCGCGGTTGCGGCTGTAGCTCTGTCTGGTGACGAGCAAACAGGCGTAAACATCGTCCTGCGTGCTCTGGAAGCACCAATCCGCACAATCGCAGCTAACGCTGGCGAAGAAGGTTCCGTAATCGTGGAACGTCTGAAAAAAGAACAAACAGGCATCGGCTTCAACGCTGCAACTGGCGAGTGGGTTAACATGATCGAAGCTGGTATCGTTGACCCTGCGAAAGTAACTCGTTATGCATTGCAAAACGCGGCTTCCGTAGCAGCAATGTTCCTGACTACTGAAGCGGTTATCGCTGACAAACCAGAACCAGCAGGTGCTGGTGGCGGAATGCCTGACATGGGCGGTATGGGTGGAATGGGCGGCATGATGTAATAAAGGTGTAAAAACCTTTGTAATGCCGATTAGATGAAAGGCTCCCGAGAGGGAGCCTTTTTTATATAATTAGATAGGATGCTTTGAATAGGAAGCCCTAAGATTGAAACCTCGTTCCTATGGTTTCGTATGTACTGTGATACATAGAGAGCTTATCAGTAACGACTTGAGGAGGAAATGATTTGAGAAAGGGTACAAAGTGGGTATTATGGATTCTGGGCTTGATGCTCGCTGCAATATTTATCAACTTTTTTATGAATTTATATAGTTTTGCTTATGCACTGATTACCGTGCTTTTACTTGCCTTTATGGGATGGGGATTCTTAGCAAAGTTAAAGAACGACGTTCGGCAGCATGAAGACCATCATAGAAGAGAGCACGAGTCTGCGATCGATGACATTGATCGATATACAAGATAGGTTACACATACATGATTTTTCACACGTAAACTTGCTTAGCTCTGATCTGATAATCTAGCCAATTGATTTATCAGCCGTTTTTCGAGATTGATTTTTCAATTTATGGTTATTTTATTATATTGGAGGGATTTTATGAAATTATTTAAATTGCCATTGATTCTTTGCACTATAGTACTTTTATCTATTTTGTCAGCTTGTGGTGCGGATGATATTATACACGGAAAAAGCGATAACTGGGATGTGTCTCTTCAGAGATCAACAGGGAACTATAGTATCACCTAAATTGGTGATGAAACGCACATAAAGGATTTTGTGTTTGACCTCAGTGGCAATAATATAGACCAACAGGGGAAAGCGCTGGAAGAACAAGAGGTTCCGTTCAGTATGTCGGGTACGGTTACTGAAGCGGAGAAAACGAAAGACCCGATTACCTTTAAAATGAGTTGGAACAATCAAAGCGAGACTGTAACTTTTGAGTAACTCTCGCATGGTGGAGGCGTTCATCATTGGTTTGGTGGCAAACACTGAATCATTCCTATAGTACATACCACACGTTAGGCCGTTCCTTCATGGAGCGGCCTTTTTACCTTTTTGCACAATCGCATCTTATTTCGCAACAGTTATTTCAAAAGTAGAGTGATCATGATCCTGTACGCTGAAGCGATATTCCAATCCGTTGCGAATAGTCGCTCCATCAAAATCAGGCTGATTCACATCGCGATCCAATAGACGCATATCCTGAATGACATCTTGTGCATCGTTATACGAGTACTCACTATTGGTTGTGAGAATGAGTGTTGCGATAGCAGTCAAAAAAATCCCACCTGTTGGTTTACGCGTATCACCAGTTCCATATAACCTGATTTCCTGTACGCTCTCATCCGCATTCACTACACCAACCAAGCGCAATTCATCATTGAATACATACTCGAAAGTACCAGTGCCCTGCTCGGAAGAGTCTTTCATATCCAAGCGGGTAATACTCAAACCATTCAGTCGGTATTTGCCCACGGCGCCATTAAACTTGTTTTTAAATTCATCGGTAGTCATGTGGAGGCCCGAAAGTTTAATCTGGGGTGAAGGGGTCTGATCTATTTCAGACTGAGTAGAGTTCGAAGATAAATTCAGCATCCCATATAAACCTATTGAAGCAATCGCAAAAAAGGCCGTCGTTAGAAAAATAAATCTGATCGGCAACCTATTACCTTTGCGAATAGATAAGATCATCAGAATAAGAAATCCCAAAAAAACGATAAATCCAAGAATGAAGAGACTGGTAAACAGATATTGCAAATTCTCACCTCGTAATAGAGTAATAGCTGGAAAAAATCTTTCTTGCACCTCATTCATTATAATGTTCCCATGAAAAAGTTCAAACTCTCACTACTCACTGCCCCAACAAAAAAAGCACTGCTGGCATACTGCCAGCAGTGCTTGCTTGGTGTTATACAGGTCTTACCGTAAAGGTGAAGTGATACGCGCGGTTGGCCGGCAAAGTGTATTCAGCGTGGGTACGTGCGCCCCAGCTGTCATCTCCACCAACACCCATTTGTTTGTAATTGATGCGAGCGACAGTCTGTGTGCTCTGAGGTAATTTGTACACATGGTCGTTTGCTTCCAGTTCCTCAGGAGTCCACGGCAACGCATTGATTTCAAATGGTATGATGGCTTCAACATGCAGGCCACTTTGACCATCCGCTGACGTAATTTCAGCAAAGCGTACATCGGTTTTGTTACCACACTCTTGTGGTTTCAGATATGGAACAAATTGATCTCGAACCGCACCTGTGTAATAACCGAGACGTGCACTGGTCAGACGGTCTGCGTAGTTGTCATGCGGACCTCTGCCGTACCAGGATATCGTATCCAGGCTGCTATTCAGTTGCAGCAGCATACCAAATTCCGGTAGATCGGGTAGGCCCTCGCCTGGAATAAGAGTTTGGCTGATTTCGAGCACGCCATCCGGACTAATTCGGTACGTAATAGACAGCGTACATCCCGGATGTTGATCCCACGTATAATCGCTCGTCACTAGAATGCCTTGCTCGTCTGCATGGTGCTCAAAGCGAATTAATCTGCTGGTAGCGTGAGCATCTCTCCAGAAGGCAGAACGCTCATTCAGGCGGTTCCCCATATCATTGTCTGTCATGGCTCTCCAGAAATTTGGCCGGACAGGTGCGAGCAATTGCTCCTGATTGTTGATCTGATAGGACGTTAACGCGCCAGTAGCTGGATTGAAGCTCAAGGTTACTTTATCCGTTGCCACTCTAAGTTCATCTTGCAGATTCTGAACATGTAGCGCATTGCCTTGCCCTTGTTGTACCGATTGGATTGGATGCAATCGCGGAGATACCACGAACTGATCCCAGGCAATTTCGTGACCTATTCCTGCCCATTTGGTTGCGACTTTCGTAACCAGAGATACAGTCAGCACCGCTTCCTGGAACAGATCGGACGATGGCGTGTAAGGGATTCGGACTTCAACCGATTCGCCAGGAGGTACCGGGATATCCAACGTGCCGTTCTCTACAGACTTGCCATCGTGAGTTACTGTCCATACGAGCGAATATTCGCTCAGATCCGTGAACAGGAACTGGTTTTTGATACGAAGCAGGCCGTCTTTCACATCAACGGTTTCCATACGAACGTTCTGATAACATTTCTTCACTTCTTCCAGCTTCGGTGTAACCGTCTTATCGGCGAGAATCAGTCCGTTCCCGCAGAAATTGCCATCATGAGGAGATTCACCGAAGTCGCCGCCATAAGCAAAATATTCTACACCGTCTGCCGTAGTGGTACGAATGGACTGATCGACCCAGTCCCAGATGAATGCACCCTGCAACACATCATATTTATCGAACAATTCCCAGTACAGATGCAGACCTCCACAGGAGTTACCCATGGCATGGCTGTATTCGCAGATAATATAAGGCTTCTTAGGTCCCTTCATGCGCGCGTATTGTTCCACATCTTGTGGGCTGATATACATTGTCGATTCAATATCGCTTGCCGAATCGGAAGGGCGATAGTGGAAGGTACCTTCATAATGAACGAGACGGGTTGGATCGACTTGTTTCAGATAATCGTACATAGCGATGAAGTTATCGCCCCCGAAGGACTCATTACCCAGAGACCAGATAATAACAGACGGATGGTTTTTGTCCCGCTGGAACATTGAGTTACAGCGATCTATTACGTTACTACGCCATTCCGGCTTGCTCGCGGGAATATTGTTCTCGTTCATTTCCTTTTGCCCATAATCCCAGGTGCCGTGAGTCTCCAGATTCGTTTCGTCAATGACATAGAGGCCATATTCATCACACAGTTCGTACCAGAGTGACTGATTCGGATAATGGGATGTGCGCACAGCGTTAACGTTATAGGACTTCATCAACTCGATGTCACGGATCATGTCTTCCCGCCCAATGGCTCGACCCTTATCCGGGGAAAATTCATGACGATTCACGCCTTTGAACACAATGCGTTTGCCGTTGATTTGCATCAGGCCGTCCTTCAGTTCAAACTTGCGGAATCCGATCCGGCTGCGAACCGCTTCCATTGTCTCGCCTGATTCGTCCTGAATGGACAGTACAAGTGTATACAGATGAGGGGTCTCGGCGCTCCATAGAAGCGGCTTCATAACCTCTGCTGACAACTGGAATGAAAGTTCATCCTCACCCTGGAAAGTAACCGCCGCAGTAAGTGGTTGCTTCAGTACAGTCTGCTGTTGTGCATCATAGAGCTGTGCCTGAACGGACAATCCGGCAGTAGTCTGCACCGCATTATGATTAAATAACTTCAAATCCAGCAGTAGCTCCGCATCCTGATAGGCATCATCAAGTTCAGTGCGAACAAAGAAATCGGCGATCTGAATCGGTGAAGGTGAGTGCAGGTATACACCACGGAATATGCCGCTTAGCCGCCAGAAATCCTGATTCTCCAGCCAGCTCGCATCACACCAGCGATATACCTCTACAGCCAGTTTGTTCTCACCTTCGGTCAGATACGGTGTAATATCAAATTCTGCGGGCGTGAACGTGTCTTCACTATAACCGACGAGCTCCCCGTTAACCCATACATAAAAGGCAGATTCAACGCCCTCAAAGTGCAGCAGGACAGGCCGGTCTTTCCAGTCCGCAGGAACCGTAAACGTGCGGATGTACGAACCCACCGGATTATAGGTTGTTGGTGCAAATGGTGGCTTCAATTCAGGCTCACGCTCGACCCACGGATACGTCATATTTGTATAGTGGGGATAATCGTAACCTTGCAGCTGCCAGTTGGAAGGAACGGCGATCTCGTCCCAGTCACTGGCATCATAATTGTTCTCATAAAAGGATGTAATCCGTTGCTCCGGTGTCTCCGCAAAGGCAAACTTCCATTGACCATTCAGTGATTCGTACCATGGCGATGCGCTGGAATCATTGGACAATGCTTCTGTTAAAGATGGAAACGCTATCATAGATGCATGTGCGGGTAGACGGCCTACTTGAAAAGTCTCGGGATTATTGTTCCATTCCGGGTATCCATTTGCCGGAGGGGTGTGTACCAGTTTCTTTCGCATAACAGCAACTCCTTCTGAAATGTTATAATATTGTCATTATAGAATTGAATGATGACTTAGAGAATAAAGAATATTGCCCATATATATCACAATATGAAACTAACGATGAAGAAAGTGGTGTACTGGATGGATACCCGGATTTTTTTTGGTAAAACAGAAGAAGCTGCTCGCCTGCCGATCTATATGACGACGGTTGGTTACTGGGAACACCAATATGAAACCGAGCGTCCAGAGGGATTCCCGGATTATCAGATCCACCAGATTATTCATGGTCAGGGGAGACTGATTATACAAGAAGACGAGTATATCGTAGGACCAGGTGACGTTTTCTTTCTGTATCCCGATGTACCGCATCGATATATGCCCATCAGTGACCGTTGGGAGCTGGCTTGGGTCTCGTTTCAGGGGAGAGAGGCCAGCCAGTTATTATCTTATGCGGGGATTACCGGTTCACGCGTATGCAGACTCAGGACAGCCACGCTGCTGCATGGCCTGGAGCAACTTCTGGTTAGAGGAGAGAATGGCGGTGATACGGATTACGCAGATTACGATGTTGAATGCTCCAAACAATTATATGCCCTGCTGCTGGATCTGAAGCCACTGCTCATCGCATCCGCCAATTATAATGATGAACTGGAGCGCTTGAAGCCTGTGCTGCGTTATATCGCAGAGCATCTGGATCGTTCACTTTCGCTGAAGGAACTGGCCGATGTGGCTGTGGTATCTCCCCAATATTTGTGCAGGCTGTTTCAGAAGGCGCTCCATATCAGACCTGTATTTTACGTGAACCAGGAACGGATCAATCGGAGCAAACAACTTATGTTCAGTGAGAGAGAGCTTCGAATATATGAAGTTGCTGATCGGGTGGGTTACGAGAATGCCAGTTATTTCTGTGCGATGTTCAAAAGGCATACAGGCATGAGTCCAGAGCGTTTTCGCAAACTGCACGGACTGAATTGAAAGTCTGAATCTTGTTCTTTATTTTGAATTTTGATCTGTTATTCATCCCAATTTCAGTTTTTATTAAGGTTGGGAGGTAAGATAAGTCTTGTAAACCCCTTCTCGTGTTAAATAGATGTGTGACTGGCCCTATCGGATTGTCCTCCGGTAGGGCACTTTTTTTCTTCATTTCTTCGGTTGGTGGTATGATAGATGAATACATATTGTGTAACCAACTCTAGTGACCGGAGGATGGAATTGTGGATCATAGTCTGCACCCGTTGTTTAAGCCGATTCAGATGAATGGAACGTACCCTAACAGTTATTATGTTGAGAAAATACCTGCTGCCGGTCTGATGGCTTATGTGGCCTGTTATTGGGAATCTGGATATCTTCCAAACTCGCATGCGGATGTTACTTCGGGAGAAGATCGAGAGCCATCGGTGATGACTGTGCCTGCTCGGGTATTGCCGGATGGTTGCACGGATATGCTGATTACATACGACCCGGTCTGTTCAGAGCACTCCTATGCTTACTGTGGCAATTATACACTGCCGTTCGCTCTACCTGAGCCAACCGTTCATGGTCCTCCTGCTGGAGACTACACCTTTGGTGTCCGGTTCTTCCCGGGTGGAGCGCATGTCTTCCACGGCATGCCTCTGGAGTGGTTTACGGATAAGCGAATTACACTTCAGGAATGTTGGCCGGAGAAGCTGAACGAGCTTCAGGAACGGATGGCCAGAACGAATAGTTTTGCAGAGCGGGTAGAGGTTATGAATGCGTACTTGAGTCCGTTGCCCGTACAGGCAAGCACATCTGAGAACAATTTGATGAAAAACGTGCTGCACCGCATCTTTATAGATGGGGGACGTATGAGTGTCCAAGAGCTGGCGATGCGTGAAGTGATCAGTGAACGGCAGTTGCATCGCAAGTTCTCGGAATGGGTAGGAATCAGCCCCAAGCGATTCAGTGAGGTGGTTCGTTTTCATCGTGTGCTGAGCGATATTCATCAGGGGAACACGGCAGACTGGGCAATGCTTGCCCAGAATCATGGATTTTTCGACCAAGCCCATCTGATTCGGCAATTTCGCAAGTTTTATGGAGAGACTCCGTTGACAGCGGCCAGGGAACATGGCAGAATGTTGTCCGATTTGTACAATAGATCGGTAGCACCTTCGGTTATACTGAAGTCGTGAGAATAAAAGATAAGGGAGACATCATATATGAATGGAACATTACAGATTCGGGATCATTTGTTGAATGAATTGGAAACAGGCGTACGGACGGGGGCTTCGTTAATTCGCTTGATCCGTTCGGAGGATTGGTCTTATCGTCCACAGGAGAATATGCGTTCATTGGTGGAACTAGTGCATCATTTTATCCAGATTACCGCATCTGATCTTGCCATTATGCAGGAAAAAGGTGAAGCTGAGGTTGGGCTGGTAGAGAATAGCCTATCGGGGATTGAGGATATCGAGAAGCTTGAAGCAACGTTATGGAGCAATTTCGAATCCTACAAAGCCTATATCACGGGATTGAGCGAAGATGACTTTTTGAATCGTTCAACGAAAGCTTTTTATATGGAACATGGTCACTTGCAGGTTCAATGGCAGATTGAAACGGTAACGCATGTATTCCATCACCGTTCGCAGCTGTATAACTACCTCAAGCAGCAGGGTCATGAATTGAATTTCTTCATGCTGTATGCGTAGTTAGACTTGTACTATTAAAGTAAACTGAATTGGCTCCATCGGACGTTCCGGTGGGGCATTTTTGCGTACAGTTGTCTATCAATCTATGAAGTCTATCAAAATTGGACGTAATGACACTGGTAATTCACCGTTGCTTTAATAGATTTCAAGCATAGAATACCGTATCAAAGCAAAAGGAGGTGATTTCAATGGCCATCCTTTTACCACAACAGTTTTATAATTTGGCAGCAGGTGTGGGCAAATCCTACTATGAGAATTTGGCTGGGGGCACTAATGCCAGCATCACGGTTAACAACTTTGGTCCGTTTGCAGTTGATTTGGTTGTTACTCGCGTGAATGCACCTGTCATCACGTATTTAATTCCTGCCGGCAACAGCCTTACACTGTCTGTAAACTTGCTGCTCGTAGCTGCCTTATTGACTAGTGCAGCTGGTGCTTCAACAGGTACGATTCAAGTGGCAACATCTGATTTCTAATTGTTGTTGCGGGTCCAATTGACCTCTGTCGGACATCTTGTCGACGGGGGTCTTCTTTTTTTTATGTGGAACCTTCTGGATTGAAAGTGATATTATACTAGAGTCTTATTATTTGATTAATAGGTTGTTATAAGAATGGTAAAGGTGAACTTGAGACAAAAGAAACATCTCTGGATGGTGTGATGTTAAGAATGCGTGTTCAGAGCGGGACATTTGCCAAAAATGAGTGGGTAACTGGTTATGATGTTCAGCATGCGGCAGTAGCGGATCCTCCATATTTGTTTGCTTACAAAGATTCGAAAATGAGTCTTAAAATCTTGGGAGATGCCGGAGATATTTTGAATGGCTTGAAGAATAACTACTTCTTCTCGTTTACATATCAAAAGGGAAAAGTATATAAAAGTGTTGGTGTTGGAGATGAGTACAATCCTAAGCAATTTAATTCTTTTATAAAAAGTATAGAAAAAGAGATCAAGCCTCACATTAATCAATTCGAGAAATTGGCTAAGCAATTATAAGTGTTATTACAAGGAATGAACATATACAGATTATAAATGTTGTTTACCCCGACGGTCATTCGATTAATTTAAGGTATAGGCGGCACGCAGATTTGTGTTGGCATACAGGAGGTTAGTGGATGATGAACAGAACAATCTTATTTGAAACCGAGCGGTTGGAATGTGCGACGTGGAATGAAGGAGATCGTGCGCTGGCATTTGCGTTGTGGGGCGATCATGAGGTTGCCAAATGGATTAGTAGCAAGGGATTTCTGAGTGAGGATGAAGTAGAAGCGCGATTGACACAGGAGATTCAAAGGCAGAAGGAAGCGGGTGTGCAATATTGGCCCCTTTTTGAGAAAGAATCGGAGGTGTTTGTCGGTTGCTGTGGCCTGCGTCCGTATTCTCCAGAAGAGGAGATCTATGAATTGGGATTTCATCTAACCCGGGATCACTGGGGCAAAGGGTATGCCCAGGAAGCGGCGCAGGCGGTAATCGGTTATGCCTTTGACAAAATGAATGTGAAGGCACTGTTTGCCGGGCATCATCCGGATAATGAAGTGTCACGTCACATCTTGATCAAGCTGGGATTTGAGTATACAGGTGATGAACGCTATGAACCGACAGGAAAGATGCATCCATCGTATATGCTCCAAAGTTCTTAAATCTCTTTCGGAGTATGGACAGGCCTCAGCGTATCACGCTTAACGTGAATTCGATCCAAAGAGGTATACGTTCCTTACTGGATCAGCTAGCTTTTCATGCTTTTTTTATTTCGCTTTCAGCTTCTATTAAGGTAGCGGAGGTATGATAAATCTTGTAAACCCCTTCTCGTGTTAAATAGATGTGTGACTGACCCCGCCGGGCGCCGGTGGGGTATTTTTTTGTTTTATTTTTCAAACAAACAAAACTAAACAAAAAAAATAAAAGAATATTTCTGTGTTTATTATTGACTAACAAAGATAAACAAAGGTATAATGAATGTGAAATTAGGAACTTACTATGTACGTGGCAAGCCATATTATTTACAATATAAGGAGAGATTGATCATGAACGTGACCCTTACGAATGATACAATGCAGGCTACAGGTTTCCATATTCCATTTGTCCGTGAGATGGCTGAGATTACACAACATATGTGGAAAAATGGCTGGGATGAGCGTAATGGCGGTAATGTCAGCTATCTGCTGGAGGAAGAGGAAGTTGCCCAATATATCGATATCCATCATGTGATTCGCAAGATCAAACCAGCATTTTCGGTACAGGAGCTGGCAGGCAAATATTTTATCGTGACCGCATCGGGCAAATATTTCAAAAATGTACTCGCTGATCCGGAGAGTAATCTAGGGTTGCTGCGTGTATCGCAAGATGGACAGGAGCTGGAAGTGCTCTGGGGATTGAAGTCGGGCGCGAACCCAACAAGTGAGTTGCCTACACATTTCATGAGCCATATCGAACGTTTGAAATTGGACCCGAACCACCGGGTTGTCATGCACAACCATGCCACTCATGTATTGGCCATGACGTTTATCCACGAATTGGATGAAGCAAAATTTACGAAGACTCTCTGGCAGATGTGCACGGAGTGTGTAGTTGTATTCCCGGATGGCATTGGCATTATTCCATGGATGATTCCTGGATCGAATGAGATAGGCCGCGAAACGGCTGAGAAAATGAAAGAATACCACGCGGTCATCTGGCCGCAACATGGCATATTCGGAACAGGTACAACGATTGATGAGGCTTTTGGTCTGATTGAGACCATCGAGAAGGCCGCCCAAGTGTATATGCTGGTTGCTGGTCACGAGATCCGGCAGAGAATTACGGATGAGCAGCTGACCACACTGGCACAAGCGTTTGGTGTTACTCCTCGTCCCGGAATTCTGGGCAGTTAACATAGTCAACGCATAGATCAAGGAAGTGGTCTTTGGTTCATTGAACCGGAGGCCATTTCCTTTTTTTTGACGAACAATCGTCATTTTGGTTCAAAAAAGTTCAAATTGCTGAACAAGAATGGCTTTGTTATCGATTATTGAATCGTAGAATGCATTATCACGCGCTGGCGAATTTCGGGTGAAATGACGTATTGTCAATGGCTCTGCGATTTTGCATAATAACAATGCTTCACAGATGAGAGACGGAAGGAAGTTATGATCATGCTTGGCAAAATGAAGAGAATCTTAATAGGCAAGCCCATGAAATCGGCTGAACTGGATGGAGAAAAATTGGGGAAATGGAAGGCACTCGCCATCCTGTCCTCGGATGCCCTATCGTCCGTTGCCTACGGTACGGAACAGATTTTGCTGGTGCTTGTTGCGGCCGGATTCGCCGCCCTGTGGTACTCTGTTCCGATTTCCATCGCCGTGCTGGGATTACTCGTCATTTTAATTTTTTCCTATCGCCAGACGATATTTGCTTATCCAACAGGGGGCGGCGCTTATATCGTAGCCAAGGATAACCTGGGTACAACATCCAGTCTGATTGCCGGAGGATCTCTGCTAGTCGATTATATTTTGACCGTTGCGGTAAGTTCGTCCGCAGGTACGGATGCGATTACGTCGGCTTTTCCTATGCTGCATGACTACAGTGTTGTGATTGCTCTGATTATGATTGTTTTTCTAACCATTATGAATTTGCGGGGAGTGACGGAGTCGGCGTCTGTGCTGGCGATCCCCATATATCTGTTTATCTTTTCGATCGCAATTCTGATTATCTCGGGCGGAATCAAGTTTCTTGCCGGGGGGATGGAAGCAGCTGCACCAGAATTCGGAACAAGTCTATCCCATGTGAGTATGTTTCTGTTATTGAAAGCATTCAGCTCCGGATGTTCGGCCTTGACTGGCGTGGAAGCGGTAAGTAACGCGATCCCGAACTTCAAGCAGCCTGCCGAGAAAAATGCCGCGGGTACATTACTGCTTATGGGTTGTATATTAGGAGCCATGTTCATCGGCATCACCTTACTGGCTTATGGGTACGGAGTGAAGCCTGATCCCAAAGCAACGGTCATTTCCCAGATTGCTGAAGCGACGTTTGGCAGGGGCACGATGTATTTTATCATCCAGGGTGTAACGGCACTGATCCTGTTCCTGGCAGCCAACACAGCTTATTCGGCTTTTCCGCTGTTATCCTTCATGATGGCAAAGGATAAATACATGCCGCATGCATTTATGGTCAGAGGAGACCGCCTTGGTTTCTCAAACGGGATCATTTTTCTTAGTGTGATGTCTGCGCTGCTGGTGGTCGGGTTCAAAGGAAATACGGAAAGCCTGATTCCGCTCTATGCGGTAGGGGTGTTCATTCCATTTACCCTGTCGCAGCTGGGCATGATGATTCGTTGGATCAAGGTCAAACCATCCGGCTGGCAGATGAAGCTGCTCGTTAATACGATCGGTATGCTGACTACATTATCGATTACCCTGATCTTTATTTTCACCAAGTTCACACAGACATGGGTCATCTTTATCTTTTTGCCACTCGTTGTTTATGTGTTCATGCGTATTCACCGTCACTATTGCAACATTGCCGATGAGCTGCGAATTGACATTCAGGTGGAAAAACCAGCCCACAAAGGCAATACCATTATCATTCCTGTTGCAGGCATTACCCGGGTCGTCATGAATACGATCAGTTATGCGCAGACGATGTCGGATCACGTGGTCGCGCTGTATATTGGATTCGATGATGAGGCCATACGCAAGATGGAGCAGAAGTGGGAAGAGTGGAATCCAGGTGTTCGTCTGGTCGTGATCAAATCGAGATACCGCAGCATTATGGGGCCGCTGAAGAAATTCATTGATACCGTAGAGTGGAAAACGGCTGAGACCGATCACATCACCGTATTGATTCCGCAATTCATCACCAAGCACTGGTGGCAAAATGTACTGCACAACCAGACCAGCTTCATGATCCGGGCTTATCTGATTAATTACAAAGACGTGATTGTCACCACGGTGCCATATCATCTTAATCGTTAACTCGAACGGTTCATTGCTTCACCCCGTTTGGAAGATTTACAGATTATTGTAAAATGAGTCACTTCTATTAATGGACTAATGTTCATATTCCATTTACACATATAACCGTAAGGACATCTCCAAACAGGGGAGTTCTTGCGGTTTTTTGTCGTGAAATCCGGTCTGGATAGCGCTTTTGAATGGATACACATTTGCGTAAAGTCCCTTGTCCATGATTAACGTTACGTTGATTCAGAATGAATTTTGCTGTGACATTCGACTCGTACACTAGATAACGTGGTGCTGAAGTTGATGTAACATTTCACACACACTGAATGCGTGAAACAAGGGGGAAGAAAATCCGATGAGTGAGCTTGATAACCGGATCAGCTTGCCCGCCGCCAAACGGCGCGTAACCGGTACGAGTGAGCGACGGACAGCCTCGCTGCGCGTGCAGCGAATGCGGGAGAATCTGCTGGCCTATGGTTTCCTGGCACCATCGCTGCTTTTGTTTGCAGTGTTTCTGTTTTACCCGATGTTTAAGTCCGTGTACCTGAGTCTGCATTCCACAGATCCGACGGGACAGATTGCGGCTTATGTAGGACTGGATAACTTCAAGGCCGTGTTCCAATCAGGACTGTTTATGCAAGGGATGAAAGTGACATTACTATTTGTCCTGTTTACAGTCCCCACGGGCATGCTAGCTGCTCTGATTCTGGCTGCACTGACTCACAATAGGTTCAAGGGAATGCGTGTGTTCCAATTTGTATTCTCTCTGCCCGTGGTGTTATCCGTCGGTTCGTCAGCGGTGATCTGGAAGTTTCTATTCCATCCGACCCTGGGCATGCTGAATTATCTGCTTGGCAAAGTAGGCATCGATCCAATTCCCTGGCTCACCAGCCCGGATTGGGCATTGATCTCGATCTCCATCATGACCATCTGGATGAACCTCGGGTTCAACTACATTATTCTATCCAGTGGTCTGGCAGGCATCCCGGATGAGATCTACGAGAGTGCCAAGATTGATGGCGCAGGAGCATTGCTTACGTTTCGTAAAATCTCGATGCCGCTACTGTCACCAACGTTATTTTTTGTTACGGTCGTATCGATCATTGGCGCTTTTCAATCGTTCGGTCAGATCAACATTCTAACCCGGGGTGGCCCGATGGACAGTACGAATGTGTTTGTCTATTCCATCTATCAGGAAGCCTTCGTTAATTTCCGCTTTGGTACAGGTAGTGCACAGGCACTGATCCTGTTCGTGGTGATTATGCTGCTGACCCTGATACAGTTTAAATGGGTAGAAAGGAAAGTGCATTACCAATGAGTGCGACATGGACCAAAACGCTGTTGTATGTATTACTGACGATCTGTGCAGCACTTGTGTTGTATCCGGTGATGTACACCTTTTTCATGGCCGTGATGACGCCGGAAGATGCGAGCGCTTATCCGCCGCATATCATTCCAAATTCCATCGATCTGTCCAACTTTAGCGAAGTATTTGATATTGTTCCGATCGGCCGATTTATCGGCAATACCTTTCTTGTCGCAGGACTGACAACGCTTGGTCAACTGATTACAGCGAGTATGGCAGCCTATGCTTTTGCGAAAATGCAGTTCAAAGGCAAAAACGTCATCTTCAGCATGTTTGTCGCAACGATGATGATTCCATGGGAAGTAACGATGATCCCCAACTACCTGACGGTTCGCAGCTGGGGTTGGCTGGATAGTTACCAGGGGCTGACGGTGCCGTTTCTGGCAACGGCGTTTGGTACATTCCTGTTGAGACAGTTCTTCATGCAACTGCCCAAGGAACTGTTTGAGGCGGCGAGGATCGACGGTTGTGGTCATATTCGCTATTTCATATCGCACGTCTTGCCTTTGTCCCGTCCGGCACTTGGTACATTGGCAATCTATTCATTCTTAAGCATGTACAATTCGTATCTCTGGCCGCTGCTGGTGACAAATACACCGGAAATGAGAACCGCACAGATCGGAATCTCGATGTTGGAGTTCCAGGAATCTACAGCGTGGAATCTGGTATTTGCCGGAACAGCCATGGTGATTCTACCATCCTTACTGTTATTGATCTTCGGGTTGAAACAGCTTGTCCGCGGAATGGCCGCAGGCGCGTTGAAGGGGTAAGGCAATGAAAGTTTTACAAGTATTTAAGTGAATGGAAGATCTGAAGGTTTTGATACCAGGAGCGAATAAAATGAGGCTCGCATTTTCAATAAGTCTCTTGAAGAGCTGCAAAAGTAGTGAAGGAGAAGAATCGATTCTGAAGAAGCGAAGCGTTCGCCTTTATCACCGGATTTTCCCCTTTGAGAGGGGGAATGAAAAAAATCCGGGGATAACAGCGATCAAAAGAACGATTCATATCCGGAACGGCCATCTTGCAGCACCTATGCACTTATTATTACGCGAGCCATATAAAAGGAGAGCGATTTCGTTTGAAAAAAAGAGGAACATTTGCATTAATGCTGACTGCACTCATGTTGGTCATCTCCGCTTGCGGAACAAAAGCTGAAACAAGCAGCCCGGCAAGTGGAGCTCAAGCAGAAGCGGCCGCGGCCGAAACAACACAATTGACGTGGTGGCATTCCATGTCTGGCGCTGGGGAGAAAGCCATTAATCAACTCGCTTCTGACTTTAATGCTAGCCATCCCGACATTCAGGTGAAGCCCATCTATCAAGGGAAGTACGATGAGAGCTTGAACAAACTCAAAGCATCCATGGGCTCAGACAGCGGTCCAGACATTATCCAGGTCTATGAGATCGGCAGCAAATTCATGATCGATTCTGGCATGATTACGCCAGTACAACAGTTCATCGACAAGGATCAGTTCGACCTGTCCCAACTGGAGCCAAACATTATCCGATACTACACCATCGATGGAAAATTGAATGCCATGCCGTTTAACACATCCAACCCGATCCTGTACTACAACAAGGATATGTTCAAAGCAGCGGGTCTGGATCCGGAGAACCCGCCGAAGACATATGAAGAGTTTGAGCAAGCAGCAAAGGCATTGGCGAAAGACGGTAAGCCAGGTGCATCCATGGCGATCTACGGCTGGTTTATGGAACAGTTCTTTGCAAACCAGAATGCAGATTATGTAAACAATGGAAACGGAAGAACTGAAGCAGCTACAGAGTCTCTGCTGAATTCCGAAGCTGGAGTGAAGACATTAACATGGTGGAAAAAGATGATTGACGAGAAAACCCTCTCCAATCTGGGACGTAGCACAGACGATACAACAGCAGCATTTACCGCTCAGCAAATCGGTATGACCCTGGATTCCACGGCTGGCCTACGTAAAATCGTAGAAGGTTCAGGTGGCAAGTTTGAACTGGGAACAGGTTTCCTGCCTCGTCCAGCGGATGCCAAAGAAGGCGGCGTTGTAGTGGGTGGAGCAAGCCTGTACATCATGAACAACAAATCGGAAGCACAACAACAAGCAGCATGGGAATTCATCAAGTACTTGGCTACACCAGAGGTACAAGCAAACTGGAGTGTTGCGACAGGATACTTCCCTATTACGACAGCAGCCTACAATGAGCAAGTATTAAAGGATAATATGGCGAAGTACCCGCAATTCCAGACAGCAGTCGACCAATTGCACGCTTCCGCGGATTCGACAGCAACATCCGGGGCATTAATGGGTGTATTCCCGGAAGCTAGACAACTTGTCGAAGGAGCGATTGAAACGGTCCTGAATGGACAAGGTACACCACAGGAAGCATTGGATGCAGCAGCTAAACAAATTACAGACAAGATTGCGCAATATAACAGTACGGTGAAGAAATAATTTAATTCATATCCATGTAGAATGCAGTGATTAAGCTGCATTCAATTTTTTTGTTTTACTAAAGAGAAAGACTAACATTTTTTGTTAATGATTCCGAAAATAGAAATAGGAAGCTAAAAGGGGTATCCCAATAAATAGATTCATGAAGAGAAATAGACATAATAAAAATAAGAAGGAGTACAAGTGAATGAAAAGAGTAACGGTTCTAATGATGGTATTTATGTTATTTTTTGTCTCAAGTGTTTATGGGGAGGAACTTAAAGTTAAAAATATTGAACTCATCCCTAATACTACAGTTTCGGTCGGTTCTAAGATTAATCTTAATATAGTTGTTGTGTATGATGACGAATTCTCAATACATAGCGATAACGATCCATATTACAGAAGAAATACGGGTCTTTCGAAAACAGATTATACGATCAGTGAACCTCATATACTTCAAGTGCTGAGCACTGGGCTGGTAAAGGTAACAGGTGTAGGTTCTTCAACAATTACTGTTAAAGTCGAAAATGTTGAAAGATCAGTTACCATCTCAGGTAGTTTGGATGAAGCGATTGATGGGGGATACATAAAAAATGGTGTGACTCTTGTTCCGATGAAAGAGGTATTCAAGGCACTGGGGGGGAGTGTTAATTATATTGCTCAACAGGGCACCTTCGAGATTAAAATTGGTTCTACTAGACTAACTCTCCCGAAAACTGGAACAAAGGCAACTTTAAATGGAGAGCCATTAACTCTCAAGTCACCACTACTTGTTCAAAATGGCGTAACTTTGTTTCCTGCCTCTGTTCTCTCAGATGCTTTGGATGGAGTGTTGACTTATAACTCTAAAGCTAAGCAGATGCAAATATCCATTGGTAAGGGAAAAATGACTATCAATATTGAACAACCTCAAAAACAAAACAGTGTAACAGCTGCAACCCCAACAAAAGGAAAACTTTATGCTGTACCAGCTACTGGAGACATGAAAGGGTGGAGCATTCTCAAGGGTCATCCTTACGAAAAAAGCATCCGTGTGTACTTCAAAGTCAATGGGTCAACTGTACAAATATATACTAAGGATATAAGAAAGGTAGATCTGAATAAAAAAGTAACATGGACCGATTTAGAGGGGAAAAAACACACAAATACGGTAAAACAGTTATATACTGTTTTTGGGGAATTAAGTAATGAATATACTAGTGACATACTATATAAAATGTTTGGAAAAACGTATTCAGACTGGATTGGTTCAACTTCACTGAATGCAGATCGATACGTTGACCAGTACTTGGAGCAACAAGGATTAATTGAACCCTATGGAAGTAATATTACTTTGACACCAGACACGGAAGTATATTGAAAACCGTCTGTAACATTTCGAAAAAGTGAAATTAGTATCATTTTTCATATTTTATATTATCCCACAAGAAAGTCTCTGAGAGTAATTGGAGATGTTCTTGTGGTTTTTTTGATGTGGTTATATGTCTTTGTTAATTATCAGGTGATAATTAACATTCTATTAACTCATACTGATTTTGCGCTTAATAGTTCTCTTTTATACTCAGTTAATGTGGTGATCTAAAGTGATCCGTACATATCGTTTTATCATGTGAAAATGCATGTCTCAAGACTCAGGTTTTAGTGGGTTTAAAGAAATGAGGACTGTCACTAAATGTCGAATTCGTATATACATTCATTATAAATGTTAATTTATTTGACATTAAATAACCATATATCTAACACTTATGTAACTTTAATAGGCTTAATAACGTGTTTTTAGTTGAAATTTAGTACTATTTATTCATTATTATAGAGATTAGTTTAGAAAATGTGATATAAGTGTTCTATTTTCTTTCATAACGAAGAAATATTATTTACACAGGTCGCTTATTCAGTTATCTTATATTTGAACTAATGTACAAGCTGTCTGAACAAATGATTGTCAAGTTAAAAACATGGGGGTAGGACGAATGAAAAACAAGCAAGTGAAACGTTGGGTTCAAGGGTTTCTGGTTTTCGTTCTTGTCGTTACAGGTGCAGTACCAATAGGCGGATTAAGTAGCACCGCATATGCTGAAGAGGAAAGTGTAGTAACGGAAGAGCCACAAACAAGTGATCAGGAGACCTCCATACCAGATGCTGTCCCAACTGAAGAATCGTCAGGCCCAGAGTCACCGACCAATGAAGATGATGCTTTTGATGGACCTGAGAGTGAGGAACCAGCTGAGACGGATAATGCAGAAGTGCAGGAAGCAGACGGGACTGGAATCATATCCATTGCAGATGCGCGAATACTTGCACCAAATACAAATGTAGCCGTTTCAGGTGTCGTAACGTACAGTGAACTCTCCGGAGAATTCACGAATTATTATATCCAAGATGAAGAAGCTGGCATTGTAGTCCGAGCGAAGAATCAAGTTGAGGTGGGGGATCGAATAGAAGTGTATGGTCCAATAACCCATTACAGCGGACTCGTCCAGATCGAGAAGGATAAGTCAGGTTTTACCGAAGGATACATCAAGGTAACTGAGCAAAATGTAACAATCCCAGAACCTAAAAATATGGTGTCCACAGACTTTGTAAGACCATCAGATCAAAGTAGCAAAGGTGCAGGCGAAAAGTATGAGGGAATGTTTGTCGAAGTAAGAAATATTCAGGTAACACGAGGCAGTAGTTCGACGTTTTACGCTACGGATAGCCATGGTGCCGAGATGACGATTTATGCCAAAAACTCTCCTACAGCGCTAACGGTCGGCAAAACCTACGAATATGTGCAAGGTGTTCTAACCTTCAACAGTAATTACGGATTAGAGATTTTGCCTAGGACAGCCGCAGATGTTGTAGAAAATAGCCTGTCTGTGATGGCAAGTGTTCCATCCGGCGGGATTCCCCGAAACAATGAAGTCATATTAACCTCTCCAGCCAAGAGCGCAGTCGTACATTACACAACGGATGGAACAGAGCCTACTATTTCTTCCGACATGTATAGTAGTCCAATAGTGATTGATCAAGACATCGTAATCAAGGCTGTTGCCATTCTTAATGGACAATCCAGTGCAGTGTACACCTTTACGTATCAAATACTTCCTGATAAAGAAAATTTGCGAATCCATGATATTCAGGGTGCAGGACATACCTCTGTTTTTAACGGATATGATGTTAAGGATATCGAAGGTATTGTTACCTCCGTCAGTACAAGCAGTTTTTACATGCAAGAGATCCCGGATGAGATTGACAATGATGTTCGGACCTCCGAAGCCATTCAGGTATATAAACCTAGTCATGGAGTTATCGTTGGCAATCAAGTGAAGGTATCCGGTAAAGTTACGGAATATGGAGCGGTTAACGAGTTAACCACCACGCAAATTACGGGAAGTACCATTGTAAAATCGATCGAAAAAGTCGATCTACCTGCACCTGTGAAGTTGGGTGTCAATGGACGAGTCATTCCAACAGTCATTGATTCGGACTCTTTTGCAGAATTTAATCCCGAGACGGATGCGATAGACTTCTATGAAAGTCTGGAAGGCATGCGTGTTGAACTGGAAAAGCCTGAAATTATAGGTCCTTACTCTAGTCAACCGGGCTTGGCCGTTGTTGTGGATAATGGTGAGAACAACCCACTTCGCACACCTAATGGTGGTGTAATTCTGACCGATAACAAGAAAGGTGTAAATGAAAGTGATCTCAACCCGCAGCGTCTGTTTATCGGCAAGAAACCTTCCAAAGCAGTAAAAACAGGCGATAAGTTGGATGGTAATGTAGTCGGAGTAATGACCTACTCTAGTGGCAATTTCAAGGTGAGTCCGGAAGGGAGTTTGCCAGCAGTTATCCCTGGAGAAACGAAACAAGCGACTACTTCCATTGAACAAGCGGCAGATAAACTGACCATTGCTACGTTTAATGTGGAGAACTTTAGCAAAAAAGATGCAACACGAGCCAGTAAAATCGGCAAAATTATCGTGGATAATCTGAACACGCCAGACATCATTGGCATTATGGAAGTTCAGGATAACGATGGCGATGCCGACACGGGCACAACAGCGTCCAATGAGAGTTTTCAGACTCTAATTGATGCAATCAAAACGAACAACGGACCAACATATCGATATAGTGAGATTTCTCCGGAAAATAACAAGGATGGCGGGGCACCTGGTGCCAATATTCGTGTAGGATTCCTTTATCAACCGAACCGTGTATCGTTGGCTACTGGTATCGGAAAAGGAAATGCTACGACAGCGATCACAGTCAAAGCTGACGGCAGTCTCTCCAATAACCCGGGTCGTATTGCACCAGGGGATGAGGCGTTCGCCAGCTCCCGCAAACCACTTGCCGCTGAATTCGAATTCAATGGTGAACGTGTAGTGGTGATTGCCAATCACTTCAATTCCAAAGGTGGAGACCTGAAACCTTTTGGAAACATACAGCCTGCCACTCGAAGCAGTGAAATTCAACGTGCGAAGCAAGCTGCATTGGTGAATGGATTTGTGAAAGAGTTACTGAACAAAGACCCTGATGTAAATGTCGCCGTTCTCGGTGATTTCAATGACTTCCAATTCTCAAATACATTGAACATTGTCGAAGGTAATGAACTGGACAATCTGGTAAACGAACTGCCAGAGAATCAGCGTTACTCCTACATCTATGATGGAAACTCTCAGACACTGGATCACATACTGGTGAGCAAAAACCTAACTGAGACAGCAGCCATCGAAGTGGTACATGTGAATGCCGATTTTGAGACAGCAGATGGACGGGTGAGTGACCATGACCCACTGCTCGCACAATTGAGTATTGGAGACCCAGTGGAAGAAGGGGACTTTAACCTGCGCGTACTACACACGAATGATACGCATGCGCATCTGGATAACATCCCGCGCCGAGTAACGGCAATTAAGGAAGCACGCAATGATAGTACCCTGGTGCTGGATGCAGGGGATGTATTCTCTGGTACATTGTACTTCAATCTGTTTAATGGTCTGGCTGATCTGGAGTTCATGAACATGATCGGATATGATGCCATGACTTTTGGTAACCATGAGTTTGATAAAGGTCCAAGCGTACTGAAATCATTTATTGAAAAAGCAGAGTTCCCGTTTGTGAGTGCTAATATTGATTATTCAAAGGATGCGAGTTTGAGCGGTTTGTACAACAATAGCATCGGTAACCCGGCTGATAAAGCCGAAATCTATCCGGCGATTATTACGGAAGTGAATGGTGAGCGAGTCGGTATTTTCGGATTAACGACACCTGACACGGTATCTCTTTCTTCACCAGGAGATGACTTGAAGTTTACGGATTACAAGGCAAGTGCACAAGCAACTGTACAAATGCTGCAAAATGAAGGTATTAATAAAATCATTGCTTTGACTCACCTTGGCTACTCTGAGGATCTGAAATTAGCTGAAGCCGTAGAAGGAATCGATATTGTGGTAGGTGGTCATTCACACACCATTCTGAACGCACCAGTTTTGGTGGATACCCATGCGGACCCAACTTTGGTTGTGCAGACTGGGGAATATGACGTTTCTCTTGGTCAATTGGATGTTACGTTTGATGAAGCAGGTATATTGAAGAAGTGGAATGGCAAATTGCTGAGTCTGGATACGAAAGATGCTACCAACCAATTCATCTATGCTGATGATGTGGAAGCTGCAAACAAGCTGGAAGAATATGCTCCTCAGTTGGAACAGTTCAAGAAAACGATTATCGGTAAAACAAATGTCTTCCTGGATGGAGAACGTGGCACTGTGCGGAAACAGGAAACCAATTTAGGAAACCTGATGACAGATGGTATGCTGGAGAAAGTGAAATCTATTGTTCAGGAAAACGACGTCAAAGGATACGTCGCGATCCAGAACGGCGGTGGCATTCGTGCTTCATTTCAGACAGGTGATATTACGCTGGGTAATCTCCTGACTGTGATGCCATTCGGTAATAACCTGTCTGCGTTGAAAATGACAGGCAAGGAAATCACAGCCGCGCTGGAAAATGGCGTTAGTGGTGTGGAAACGGGAGAAGGGCGCTTCCCACAAGTGGCAGGCATGCGTTTCTACTACGATTCCACGAAACCAGGCGAGAAAATTGATGTAACGACCAATACCGTAACCCAAGTGGGTCAACGTGTGGTCAAAGTTCAGATTAAGAATGCAGATGGTACGTACTCGGATATTGATCCGAACGGGTATTATATCGTTGCTACCAATTCATTCATGGCTAACGGTGGAGACTTCTATCGAGCTATGAGAATAGCGAAAGATGATAATCGATTCTACGAATTGAATCTGGTCGATTATGAAATCTTCCATGAACATTTGGACCGTGTAGGTACAGTCGATCAAAAGACGGAAGGACGCAGTATGGATTTGAAGGGAGCGCCACTTCCGGGGGACGGAAATGGAAGCAATCCTGGTAATGGTGGCAATAATGGAAGTAATCCGGGCAGTGGTAACAGTGGTGGAGGGTCTACAACACCTACTCCGCCTGTAACTCCAACCACACCGACTACACCAACCAATCCTACAAACCCAATTACGCCAACCGTTCCGGGTAATGGAGGAAATCCTAATCCAACCACACCTGTTGTAGACCTGAAGGACATCGGAAATCACTGGGCTGCTGCTGCCATTGAGCAGGCCATTTCCCGGGGAATTGTGAACGGATATCAGGATGGTAATTTCCGTCCGAATGCACCAGCGACACGCGCCGAATTCATTGTGATGTTGGGAAGAGCATTTGAACTTCCAGCCAGCAACAAGGCATTGACGTTTAAGGATGCTGCTGGGATACCTGCATGGGCACAATCCTTTATTGCTCAGGCAGTGGATCAAGGCATCATTAGTGGGTACACGGATGATACGTTCCGTTCATCGGGTAAAGTATCGCGGGTAGAGATGACGGTTATGCTCGTCAGAGCACTCGGTCTTCCAGTGGAGTCCAATCCGGCACTGAGTTTCGCGGATGCAGATAAAGTATCGGCGTGGGCTGTTCCATATATCGCTGCTGCATATGATGCAGGACTGGTGAAGGGAACAGGGAAGAATATGTTTAACCCACTCGCTGAAGCAACACGTGCTGAAGTGGTAACCTTGTTATTGGCGGCAAGCGATTTGAAAAAGCAATAAAACACATGATATAGACGGTGTAAAACAGCTTGCAGACTTTCATCTGCAAGCTGTTTTTTTTCTAATTTATGCCTGTTAATTTTCACCAAGTGAAGGTATAGTAGACAGGATTATATTGAAGGAGTGTTGACGACATGCAAGATCAACCCGTTTTAATCGCACTATTTGCCATAGCGGCAGGAATTTTTAGTTTGCTCGGTGGTATCAACAATTGGGATTGGTTTATGAAGAGCTTTAGAGCAGGAATTTTTGTAAAGACTATTGGAAGACAGGGCGCAAGAGTAGTATATGGTATTCTCGGTGTAGTCATGATTGTCATTGGTGTACTACTGTTACTGATCGGATAGTTACTGGGAAATAAACGGACTCACCAAGTATCATCTACATACGATGTTCATGAGCGAAGGCAAAGTAAGAGGATATGTGAGAAGAGTAAAATGGAAAAGCGCGTGAATGCTTGAAGTAGAAGTATGCAGTATGACCAGGATAGAATATCAAATCAAATAGCATGCCTGAAAAAATCATAGCCATAACAAAAAGACCACCGAAAAATTTCGGTGGTCTTTTTACCAAATTCAGGTTTATTCATCTCAATCTGGTTTAATTATCTTTTAAGTCTTCAACAGAATTGATATCCATGTAAGTCGGAACAACCAGACCTTGTTTAACTCCTGTCATGCTGACAGCGATATCTTCAATCTGGTCACCATATGTCTCCCAGTAGTCCCCATGTGTAAGCGGGAGCCAAACGGCTGGAGAAGCATCAATATCACCTGCTGCCAAGCCTGCCCACATTGGACCAGCTTCGACTTGCAGTGCTTTGACTGTGTAACCCAGATCCGTCTCAAGCACATACTTCATCAGGTTGGTACTCGCAATTTCAGAGTCCCATGCAACATAACCGAGACGTAAATTGTCACCTTTAACCGGGGTTAACCCCTTGGTCCATTCTTCAATTTGGTCCGGATGTTTTTCTGCATAAGTCTTGGCAGCTTCTTCAGGCGAAACGCCCTTTTGAATGTCTACCATGATTTCACTCATTTGATCCGCAGTCCAATTAAAACGAGAGAAGAACTCATAGGCAACGGGATGATCTTCTTTGATTCCCTTACGTCCAACCGTGTGAACTTCCTCTGCATCGCCGAAAATTAAGTCGGGATCGTCCAAATACTTCAGATCATACTGATTGAACATCCAGTGCGGAGTCCAACCCGTAACGATGATTGGTTCTTCATTTTTATAAGCTTTGTCCAATGATGCAGTCATTGCTGCTCCAGAGCCTTCAATCAGATTCCAGTTAGACAAATCATAATGCTTAATGGCGTTTGCCGTAGCTTTCATCAGACCTGCACCTGGATCAATACCAACGATCTGGTGATTAACCTCTTCGCCCACATTGGCACTTGCCGATGGAGTGGAAGAAGCGGCACCTGTCTCCAGATCTGCAATCGAATTGACTTCAGTCATGTAACTAGGAACCACGAGGCCTGTACGTACACCTGTCATATTAGCCCCCAGATCGTCCACCTGGTCTTTGTAACGTTCCCAGTAGTCTGCGTGTGTCAATGGCAGCCAAGCTGCTGGAGAGGCATCTACGTCGCCTGAGGCAACACCTGTCCACATTGGTCCGGCTTCGACTTGCAGAGCGTTAACTTTATAACCCAATTTGTTTTCCATCACATATTTCAGCAAGTTCGTACTTGCGATTTCGGAATCCCAAGCCACATAGCTAAGTTTGAATGCATCACCATTCACTGGAGTCAAACCTTTGGTCCACTCAGCAATCTGATCGGCATGTTTCTCAGCATAGGCTTTAGCTGCTTCTTCTGCGGATGTGCCATCCTGGATAGCAGTCATCATTTCACCCATTTCATCCGATGTCCATTGGAAACGGGACAGGAATTCAAACGCAACAGGGTGATCTTCTTTCAGACCTTTACGGGCGATGGTATGAATTTCTTCAGCATCACCGAAAGATTTCTCAGGGTCTTCCAGATATTTCAGATCATATTTGTTGAACATCCAGTGCGGAGTCCAACCTGTAATAATGATTGGTTCTTCATTTTTGATCGCTTTGTCCAGCGTGGCCGTCATGGCTGCACCAGAGCCTTCAATCAGAGTCCAGTCAGTCAATTTATAGTCTTCGATCGCTTTTGCAGCAGACTTCATGATACCAGCCCCTGGATCGATACCAATAATCTGATAGTTGACTTCTTGACCTACAGCATTGGCTGCTGAATTGTTGCCACCAGCGGAAGTTGTGCCACCAACGAAGTATTGTGAGAAACCAGCTACAAGCACAAGGAATGTTGCCGCAGCAGTGATCCATGCTTTTTGCTTGGCTGTAATGCGTGAGTTCTTTTTGCGACCTGGCATAAACACATTTTGTGTAAAACGGTCCAGGACAATCGCGAGTACAACAACAGCCAGACCGGCTTCGAAACCTTTACCGATTTGCAGTTGTGTTACAGCACGATAGACTTCCGCACCAATACCTTGTGCACCAATCATGGATGCAATAACAACCATGGACAGTGACAGCATGATGGTCTGGTTAATACCGGACATCACGGTAGGCAAAGCGAGTGGAAGTTGTACTTTGAACAACTTTTGCATGGAAGTTGAGCCGAATGCATCAGCTGCTTCAACCAATTCGCCAGATACCTGTCTGATACCCAGGTGAGTCAGACGAATCGTTGGCGGAATCGCAAATATAACGGATGCGATAACACCTGGAACGACACCTAGACTAAAGAATGTAACCGCAGGCAGCAAGTAGACAAATGCAGGCATCGTCTGCATGAAGTCAAGCAGCGGGGTAATGATACGCGCCGCAGTTTTACTGTATGCGAGCCAGATTCCGACAGGCACACCAAGCAGGATCGAAACCAATCCTGAAGTGATAACCAGACCGAGTGTGTCCATCGATTGGGACCAGTATCCCAAGTTATCTACGAGCAAGAACCCGATAACCGTAAATAGTGTCAGTGGGAGTCGACCTACGAGGAACGCAAGAACACCCAATATGGCAATGAACAGGAGTGGATGGGGCAGCATGAACAGCCCGGAGAAGAATCCGACTACTGCTTGAATAACAACAGAGATTACATTAAACAATCCGGAGAGCGAGGAGCTCATCCAGTCAACGATGGATTCAATCCACGATGCTAGTGGTATTTTGGGAATCATTCGCAAGTTCCTCCTTTACTGCAACTTCACCGCTAAGTGCACCCAGCAGGGCACCGCGGACGATAACACCTTGCAGACGGCCATTCTCACCAACAACAGCGAGCGGCACATGGGCAGAACTTACAATCTCGAACAATTCATGAATCAAGGTCTCAGGCGCAACAGTAGGCCCGTCCGTGATCAGAATGTCGTTCAATAATTTGTTTTCGCGCATGGCACGGGTTGCATCTTCAGCTGTAATAACACCAAGCAATTTTTTCGAACGGTCAATGACAAACAGGTTGGAAATACCACGTTCGCGCATTAATTCGAGGGCAACACGAGGACCACGATCAAGCGTAATTGTTTCAGGGCGACGCATTACGTGAGATGCTGTAAGGACCTTGGACAGATCCACGTCTTCGACGAAGCGGGCCACATATGAGTTGGCCGGTTGAATCATGATTTCTTCCGGTGTACCGATCTGCACAACTGCGCCGTCTTTCATGAGGGCAATACGATCGCCGATGCGCAGCGCTTCGTCCAAGTCATGGGTAATGAAAATAATGGTCTTTTTCATTTTATCCTGAAGCTCGATCAACTCATCTTGCATATCACGGCGAATCAATGGATCAAGAGCACTGAAGGCTTCATCCATCAGTAGTACTTCCGGGTCATTGGCAAGTGCACGCGCCAAGCCGACACGTTGCTGCATCCCGCCACTGAGTTCATCTGGCATTTTGTCTTCCCAGCCTTTAAGGCCAACCAGCTCCAGTGAAGTTTTCGCCTTCTCCCGGCGTACTTCCTTGTCTACTTTTTGTATTTCCAATCCATACTCCACATTATCAAGAACGGTACGGTGCGGGAACAACGCAAACTTCTGGAAGACCATGCTGATCGTTTTCCGGCGCACTTCGCGCAATTGTTCTTTGTTCATCTTGCGTAGATCCTTACCATGGACCAGAATTTCTCCGGATGTTGGTTCAATCAAACGGTTGAACATCCGAACCAGTGTGGATTTACCACTCCCGGACAGTCCCATAATAACGAAAATCTCGCCTTCTTTAATGTCCATGTTGACCCGGTTGACACCAACCGTTATCTGTTTTTCTTTGGCCAACTTTTCTTTACCCCAACCTTGCTCCAGTAATTGCAGACCTTGCTCGGTTTGGGGGCCAAACAATTTACTTACGTTTTTCACTTCAAGTATGGTCATGTTTTCACCCCTTCTGATGTGTTGTGCACTTCGAACGGCTTTCAGCATCCATAAGCCCATACACTTATGCGCCCAGCCACGAAATCCGGTAGTTGTTGCTTCGCTTCCCGTCTTTCTGGGTAACGAGTTTAATACTAACAATACTTAACCAGTATATCAACCGAATAAACAGTACATAATGTTTGTACAGTAAAAACTGTACAAAGTTTTTCGTCCAAATACTCCGTCATTCTCCTTATTCTGGCTAATAAGGCAGCTTTACATTTGACATTGCTTTTCCTACAATAGAAAATGAGCTGAATTGAAGCTGAATTTTTTGGTTAAAAGATAGTCATAGGCAATTGTAGCCTGGTAAAGTTCCCATTTTCATACATTGGGTGAATGAAAGCCCTCTGGCATATATGATGTCCGGCCGAGTGCTTTCCCATGTAAGCAGGACTTTTAAAGTGTTGCAATTATTTCGCCAAAGACTGTGGAATGTTCAGAATGGAGGTTGCAAGCATGGGCTTGGACCATTTACAAGAGGAACAGCAGGCAACCGTGCTGAAGATTCGTAAGCGTGTCATTGAAGCCATTGGACGTAATATGGATCTTTACGGCGTTACGCTGTCGACGGGACACTTATATGGATTGCTATTTTTTGCAGACAAACCAATGACCCTTGACGATATGGGACGGGAAATGGAAATGAGCAAAACGAGTATGAGTACAGGTGTACGAACACTGCTGGATTTGAAAATGGTAAATAAAGTATGGAGCAAAGGCTCCAGGAAAGATCTATATGAAGTGGAATATGACTGGCATCAGACATTTACGGATTATTTTGCAATTAAGTGGAGAAAAGCCGTGGAGAGTAACCTTCAGATTCTGCGCAAATCGATTGAAGAACTGAATCGACTAGTCGATGATTTGGATGAAGAGGCGGATGCTGAACTTATCCACATCCTGATGGAAGACAAACACAAAGTTTTGCAAGCGGAAGCATATTACAAATGGTTGGATCGGTTGATTGATACCATGGAAAATGAAGAGATATACAAGCTGGTTCCGAAGGAAGAGATTAAGGAACATTCATAATGACATGCAAAGGGCCCTTTCCGTTAGAGGAGAGGGCCCTTTGGCCTGTGCAATATCTTACTGAATTATAATGAAGGAACACGTTGTAAAAGATAATCTTGTCCATCGTATCAACCTATGTTCACATCTAATGTCCGATCAGACCTGCCTGAGGAAAGACTACAGACTGCTGAGCAATCTGTTCCAGTTCGTTCAGAATCTGCAACCGGCCAGCCGGGGTCCAGCATAACCGTTGCCAGTTCGAAATATCGTGAACGTTACCATACAATACAGCAGGGGATCGATTCCACGATGCCGTTTGTTTCATGCGTCGGAACACCTTTTCACTGGCAGGCTGAAGCGAAGCACGATGGATCAACAGGTAATCCGTGTCCAGCACGGGGATACTATCCGCTGCATACTCATTTCTGGAACTTTCGGGAGATACAAGCTGAGCAGGCTGGAGTCCCAATTCAGCATACAATAAGTGATTTAATGGATGCTCGCCAGTTCCTTGTAAGCGAATAAACTGATTCGTAACCTCCATCAGAGCCAACCGTTTTTGTCCGAAATAGGGTTGTAGGTTCAGGCTTGCTTCAAGCTTGCGAAACGCAAGTTCTTTGAAATTTAGCAACGCTTGCTTCTCACGTCCGACCAGTTCGGCTATGCGAATATGGTTCTCTTTCCAGTCATCAGTGGACTCCAAGATGATGGTGGGTGCAATACTTTTCAGGTGATCGTAATAGGGCTTGTGGTAAAAGTCACCGATGATCAAGTCTGGCTTCGCCTGCCGAAGTTGATCTAATTGTCTGGTTAATCGGCGTTCTTGTTCATATTCATCCGATTCTCGATCAAACACACCTTCACCTTCCAGCACAGCTACCGGGCGCAGTCCAAGCGAGGCCAAGTTCTCATGGAATCCCATAATGGATGCCGTAGCTACGCGAAGTTGATCTCTTTTCATATATACGCTGGGAGCAATCCTCAAGGTTTGTTTGAATTTGCGACTAAAATAATATTCATTGCCATACCCGACAGATACCGCGACGTCTTTGAGGACACAGGATTCCTCTGTCAGCTGTTTCTTGGCTTCGTTTATACGTAAACGATTGAGGTAATCGGTCGGTGACATGCCTTTGGCCTTCTTGAAACTGCGTGAATAAGAGCTTGGTGTGAGTCCAGCAATCTTGGCAAGCTGATCCATGCTGATTCCTTCACTCATATAACGTCGCATATACATAATACTGCGTTCCAAGGCAGGGTCTACTTTCTCATGATTGGCTTCCAGTCGGTTCTCTGAGATAAAATGCAACAGTTCATGAAGCTGGCTATGTATACTGATAAAGTGATCCGGTTGAAGACCGCGATAGGTTTCATACAGTTGTTCCAAACGTAATACAGCCTGCTGCTCATGACGAACCAGCAACCTGCCTGTCTGCCAATCCAGCGGGAAGGCGGGTGATGAGGTCATATTCCATTCACCGCGCACTTGCTGCAAACAAACCGTATCCATGCTTAGCAATATACATTCGGTCACATTCGAGCGTGCAGCGGCCTCAATGGTTGTTCCTGGCTTCAGTACAAACAAGTTGCCCGCTTGCGCCGTATAGACTGTATCATTTAGGACCAGAACACCGTCTCCTTGCAAAATAAGACAGAGCATGGGCCGTGACACCGTCTTGCCTTGCACACGGAAATTCTCCCCACGACGCACACGGCACATGGAGGAGAGGAGTGGTAGAGATGAGGTTTCAGCAATGAAGGGAAACTGTTCAGTCATACGGACCATCCTTTTGTCTTATTTTCTTAATGATAACAATTATCATTCTCATATGGAAGATGTTTTTGAAAAATAGTTTTCGACAACCAAAAAAGGACTACCAAGAGCCGTTATGGCTGCATGGTAATCCTTTTTGTTATGGACAAGTCCGTTGAATGGGGCTATATGCCTGAATCAACATTATATGTTAGTACGGTGTCACCAATAGAATATTGTCGAGGAAAACGTCACTCATTACTTTTTTCCCTGTTCCACCCGTTTGCACGTGATACAAGCGATATTGATCTTTGGCATTGATATAGAAGAGGCCCGCAACATCATCTCTGATATGGAATGCATCCCATTCGTCCCCGGTAAGTTTCGTTACCTTGAGAGCTGTATTAACCGAATAGAGTCCGTTGTTGCCCGAGATGTATGCAGCCGTAGATGTACCATTGGTCAATTGATTCGCAACATACGTTACATTTGTCAGGTTCAGGTTGGCGGATTTGGTCACTTTGTTGCCCGAGACCGTTTTGGCATAAGCCTTTTTGTCTGCATCAATAAGGACAACCTTGTCTGTACCTAAGGCACTTACTTCCCGAACGCTTTTGTTATGAAGCTGAAGTGTTTTGGCTGAAGTCGTTAACGCAAACGCTTTGCCTTTGGCATAATTGTAATCCTTATTGTTGTCGAGAACGATTCCTTTGTTGTACACGTAAAGATTGTTTCCCCAACCACCGGAATATACAGCATTCACATCCAGTTTGGCTTTGGGATTAACCGGAGTTGCTTTGCCAGTGTTGTAATTCACCTTATACATGACAACAGCATTGGTAGAATAGAAATCCTCGTACGGGTCTGTATTTACCATCAGTTGCAGTTCGTTTTTGGCTTGATTTGTAAAATAACGTCCTTCCACCGCGCCTGCGGCAATCCGCTGCACAGCTCCAGAACCGTTGGACGTTTTGGACACGATCCACGTGTTTCCATTAACCAACGCATTATAGTAGGCACGCCCTTTGGTTACCAGGAGGAATGGGAAGTCGGTATCAGCCTTGTCAGCAATCTTGGTGACAGCTGAAGCGGCACTATTGCCATTCGCGCGATAAATGGTACCTGTAGCATCCAGATAATAGATGAATCCGTTATCCGTATAATAGCTGAGTACATCTGTAGCAAATGTCTCTGCCGCATCGGTGGACCCGTCATTTGGAACCCGAAGCAAAGTTGTGGAAGAAGCAGTCTGCGTGTAGTAGAGATAAGAGCCTGCCGCGTGCAAGTCCACACCTTGGAAATCAATTAATACTTCTGTTGTATTGCTGCCATCCGCGGAAACTTTGTACAAAACTCCGTCGGACTCATAATACACTGTGGATTGGCTAAGTGAAGCTGCCTGGGCTGCGGTTCCACCTCCCAATGTCATTGCTGCAATGAGTGTAAATAACAGCAATGTACAGATGGTGCGTTGCAAGTATGTATACCCTGTTTTCATTCGTTCATCGTCCCCTTCGTTCTTCTATATGTATGTCGTTAATTCCTTATGTTATATCGGTAAACTATGGAAGATATGTTAGATCTCCAACATGAAAAAAGAAGAGGATGAAATTGAATTTCATAGTCATTCAAACCGGAAATCGAATTGCGCATGATGCTGCCAATCCAGTGCCAAAGCATTCTCCGCCTGACTTGATCGTGATAACATTACACTCAACCAGAGCAGAGGAGTGAACGATCATGTTAATGAATATGGCGATCATCGGATTTGGGAACGCAGTGGTGAATTATCATTTGCCTTATCTGGACAAAAAAGAAAACATCAAGGTGAAGACGATATACCGTCGCGAGGAAGATCGGGTTGGCGATACAGAGCGTGAATCACGCTATCCCGAGATTACTTTTACGACGAATATCGAAGACATATTGCAGGATGATGAGATTGAGTTGATTGTTGTTGCCTCCCATGTGGATAGCCATGTTGAGTACGCCAAGCTGGCCTTGGAACACGGAAAACATGTGCTGGTGGAGAAACCTTTTGCCTCCACTTCTGCGGAAGCCAAAGATATCTTTGAACTAGCTACTCGTAAAAATCTCATCGCCATGCCAAATCAAAATCGCAGATTTGATGGTGACTTCCTGACATTGAAAAAAGTGATTGAGGGCGGCAAACTGGGGAATATTGTTGAAATCCAGTCCCACTATGATTATTTTCAGCCACAGTACACGAGAAGTGGATTTGGATTGCTGCATGGTTTGGCCGTACATACGATCGATCAGTTAATCTCCATCTATGGCGTAGCTGACCGAATTGATTATGATGTTCGGAGTTTGATCGCGCCGGGTGAATCCGATGATTATATCGATATTGATTTTCGTTATGGACGAATGAAGGCCACGATTAAGTGCAGTCTGCTTGTGAAGATCGAGCATCCAAAATTCATTGTCCACGGTGATCGAGGGAGCTTTGTTAAATACAGCAGTGGGCATCAAACGAAAAATGGAGATGGACGAACCAGGGTATCCATTCAAGCTGAACCGGAGGATAACTGGGGGACGATTAGTTATGTGGACGATGAGGGAACATCACATACGGAGAAAGTTCCTTCGGAAGCGACAGACTATGGCATTTTATATGATCAACTGCTTCAAGCCATTCGACATAACGGTGATAAACCGGTCAAGGATGAAGAGGTTTTATATGTATTGGATATTTTACATGACGGAATCGAAGCGGCGAAGAAAGCCACCTGACAAACAACCAACGACAGGAGCGAAACGATATGATGAATGTAGCAACGATTGGTACAGGGTCCATTGTGGATGCCATTTTAGCTGCGATAAATGAACTGTATGATGTTACGTGTACAGCGATGTACTCCCGAAAGAGAGAGACAGCACAGGAGCTTGCATGGAAGTATGAGGTCGATACCATCTATACGGACCTGGAATCCCTATTTTCAGATACAAATGTAGATCTCGTATATATTGCTTCACCAAACAGCATGCACTACAAACAGGCCTATCAGGCACTTCAGCATGGCAAACATGTCGTCTGCGAAAAACCGTTCACGTCCACGCTTCAGGAAGCAGAAACGCTGATTGCACTTGCAAAAGAAAAGAATCTGTTGCTGTTTGAAGCCATCTCCAACATTCATCTGCCCAATATTAAAGTCATACAGGAGCAGCTACCAAAGCTCGGTCCGATCAAACTCATCCAGTGTAACTACAGTCAATACTCGCGCAAATACAATGATCTGCTTGCAGGGGAAACACCGAACGTATTCAATCCACAATTCTCTGGTGGAGCGCTGATGGATATCAATATTTATAATCTGCATCTGGTCATGAATCTGTTTGGCAGTCCGAATACCGTATCGTATACCGCGAACCAGCATGCAAACGGCATTGATACGTCAGGTGTTGTGGTTCTCAAGTATCCGGAGTTTATTGCGGAATGTGTAGGTGCCAAAGACACAAACAGCATGAACTTTGTACTCATTCAGGGAGAGAAAGGTTATCTTCAGGTTGTGGGAGGAGCAAACGGTTGCCGGGAGATCAAGCTTCAAATCGGGAATGAGCCTGCTGAGGCGTATAATGCCCAGACTAAATCCAATTGGCTGTACTATGAGTGGGAAGCGTTCAGGGACATTCATGCAAGTGGTGATTACAAACGGTGTTACGAACTACTCGAACACAGCCAGTCTGTGATGAGTGTACTTATGAGTGCACGTCAGGATGCCGGAATTGTATTTGCAGCAGATCCACGGTAATCGTTAATACTTATCGCTAATGCTCCCCATGTATAACATGTCGAAAATGTAGAGTACCGAGACCATCGAAGACATTTTGGATAGCCTTAATTGTTCATTGTATCCATAAGCCAGCAGCGTTTCATCACAATGCTTGGATAGGGTTGAATGGTTGTTGCCCGTGACCGCGATGACTTTCATGTGTTTGCTATTGAGCACTTTGGCGGCTTCAATCATGGATTGGTTCTCACCTGTGTGTGAGATAACAAAAGACAGCGTCAGGCTATTGGGATTCATCGTGTTCAAGTAATGCATGTTGGGACTATTGTGAGCAATCGCAGATATGCCGAGTTCATTCCACTTGGCACAGGCCTGTTGAGCCAGATAATAATTCATATCACTGCCATAGATATCGATACGTCCGGATTCTTTGACCCAGCTCGCGATTCGTAGCAAAACAGGAGCATTTAACATCCGGCGGGTATCATCCAGCGCTTGCTGGTACAGGTAAGGAACCGAGTCGATGGCAGCCAGCACGTTGCCTTGTTCTGCAATTGCATGCTCCTGAGTCTGCAACGAGGAAGGCATCTGTTGATATTCAAGGGCAAGCTTTAACTGAAAGTCTGGGTACCCCTTGGTACCCAGCTTTTTGCATAGGCGAACAATGGTGGAAGAGCTTGTATAAGTCTGCTGAGCCAGTTCATGGGCTGTAGAATCAAATACAACTTCGGGGTTGCTCAGGATATAGTCCACAATATGTTTCTCCTGTGCCGTTAATTGTGAAGCATATTTTAATTTTTGAAGTAGTTTGGATTCCATACAGTTGTTCCATTCCTCTCTAAAATCATCCCATAGCATATATCTCCACATCATAACCTGCACTTATTTATTTCTCAATCTGTATAGCGGAGCGACAGTGTAGTTTGTTGAATTTCGTCGCTACACTCCACATCATTCAGATCTGACTTTCCGCCAGTTGCTGACGACTATTCCACGCCGTGACCAGACGAAGAAGAACCAAACTTATGAGCAGGAGCACTGCTCCAATCATGAGTAACATCCAAGGACCAATCAGCAGCATGCCACTGGCTTGACCAGCGACCAAGGCGATGAGGGGAAGGACAATTAATCCGCCAAGCTGATAGGCTTCCTGGAACCCACGGACCTTGGCCGAGATCAGCACGTTCAATAAAATGACCATAAGACTGCAAGCGGGAACAACCCAGACGACAAGTATGATCCAGTTCAGATTGGGAAACATCAACGTTCCAAACATGGGGTACATCAGAATATTGGCAATGATTCCATAGATCAGGAAAGTAACCCAGGATAATAGAATGGAAGGGATCAGGGCAGCTAGCACTTTGCCTTTAAAAAGAGTGTTCATACTTATCGGTGTGAATAACAACCCTTCCAGCGTCTTACGTTCCTTCTCACCAGCGAAACTATTGGCCGTCAGAATACTGGAGGCCATCACCGGAATGATGAGAAACAAGGGAGCGAACATATACATGGCCAAGTAATAGACAATACGATGATTATCTGTAGGCATGGAAGCAAGCTGGGGAATCTGTCCACCATGGGTTAACGCATCCAATGATTCGAGTAGAAAGCTGATGTTGCCCAGAGAACGAAGTTCCATTCTGGAGGCCGCCCACAGGAGGGCGGAGGGCATGATGATTCCAATAATCAGTGGGACGATTAACATGGGCAACCAGAGCTGAACGCTGGCTGTGACGGACCGGATATCTTTACGTACCAGTGCACGTATGGCTTGGCGGTTATTCATGGTGGTGTGCCTCCCTTATGGCAAAATAGATACTTTCCAGATCACTGCCCGTG
>NZ_JAVDTB010000004.1:0-510300 GCF_031455635.1 Paenibacillus sp. 2003
AAGAAAACAACTATTCGGTATTAGCTACCGTTTCCGGTAGTTGTCCCAAACTTGAGGGCAGGTTGCCTACGTGTTACTCACCCGTCCGCCGCTAAGTATCAAGGAAGCAAGCTTCCTATCAACTCCGCTCGACTTGCATGTATTAGGCATGCCGCCAGCGTTCGTCCTGAGCCAGGATCAAACTCTCCAATAAAGTATTGAAAAGAGCGATAAGCTCATTTTGAATCTGACGAGATTAAAAATCTCATTTGTGCTCCAGTTGATCCAAGCCAAGGCTCGTTTCAAACTTTCGCGTTCATTCTGCAAGCAGAATGTTTACTCACTCGTTGTTCAGTTTTCAAAGATCAAACTTGTTTTGTTACCGAATGTCGTTCTCTTCAGCAACTTTTATATCTTATCACATCCGAACCAACTTTGCAAGCTCTTTTTTTTAAGTTTCTTTCGAAGCTTATTTCGTTTGCTTGCCGCACCATGTAAACCGTGTTTTCTTGGCCGGACTTAGAATATACCATGTACAGATTTTGAATGCAAGTCTTTTTTTGAGTAATGATATATATTTCTATAATCTTTCTGTTTTCTCTACATCTCCACATTTATCTCACGTAAAAAGCCTCTCTATAAAAGAAAGGCCCCCTCATCAAGTTACTTTAATATTTATTGTTATCCGATAACCTCTTGGATGTGAAGTTGCCGTTGCTGCATCAGGTTAATGATGTTTCCTTCTACTGACACCATAGGCCGTGTAGGATGATCTCGATCAGAGAATACAATCTCTCCAATTTGGTTATTGCTGAGTTTCACTCGGATGCCATTATGGATCTGGGTCGACCGTTGAACAAATACCCTTACGATTGCAGGATCCAATTTCCCAAATGCCTCACTTTGGATCTGTTCTAGGACTAGGTATGGTGATTGTGCCTTGCGGTAGATCTTCTCCAGCGTCATGGCGTGGAAAATATCAGCGATAGCTACAATCTTGGCATAAATATGAATCTGCGTCCCACTAAGCTGCAACGGGTAGCCTGATCCATCCACTTTTTCATGATGCTGCAAAGCTGCAAGTCTGGCTCCCTCATTAATGGCCTTTGCCTGTTTAAGGATCTGATAACCATATTTCGTATGCTGACGAATCTCTTCCTGCTCTGTAGCCGTCAACGTGGATGGTTTATGGAGAATCTGCGGATCTACCTTGTTGTTACCAATATCATGGAACAAGCCTGCAAAAGCCACTTGCATCCAATCCTTGGAGGGGAGATCAATCCATTGAGCCAGTTGATAGGATGTGATCGCACTCAGTACGGCATGGTGATATACATAATCATGTTCTTGCATTACTCGTGGACTGAAAGTAAGCACATTATATTGTTTGAGATGTGCAAACACAGCCTCCAACTGTGTACGTAACTCATAGACCGGTAATTCAGCCGCCAGAGAGGACAGGAAAGCATTTTTCGTTAGTCCGACCATCTTCTCATACTCATCCTGCAAAGACGTTACTACAGGAGCTGTGGTGACGTTCCCTCTCTTCCCTGCCCGTTCACCATTGTTATCATTGGCAGAACTTCCTGCGGACACAGATGCACCTTTGGTCCCTGTACTACTCGACGCCATTCTTTCTTGTTCAATATCTACCTGTTGAATCATAAAGGCTCTGAGCACTTCCATATCCTTGGGTAAAATGACCTTCCCCTTCTGAAGCAGAACGTTGCCGCGAAGTGTTTGCACATCACTCCCAAGTTTGAGTCCTGGTTTGACTTCTGACAGGGTGATTAATCCCATGTGTATTCCCCTCACTCATCGTTCTTCTATGTTAATACAAACAAGACCATAGTCCCGGTTTTTCATGATATTTCCCATTATATTACTCAGGAATCAGGCTGTACATCCCAGATTCGGAAGAATAAAAGAAGAGATTCCTTTATACAAACAAAAGGGCTCCCCGTGGGAGCCCTCGCAATCTTCTTCCAATCTCAAAGAGATCAGTCTTTATAAAATTCTATTTTATGCTTCCGAACCGGAATCGTCGTCGCCCTCAACTTCATTAACCTCAGCGTCAGAAACGGTGCCTTCTTCCAAGCTTACTACCGGAGCTTGGGACTCCTCGCCTTCCAAGCCTTCAAGCGACTCATCGTCTGGTTCCTCTTCATTTTTGTCAATTCGGCTGACTGTGGCTACTGAATCCTCGTCACGAATATGAATCAGCTTCACACCCTGCGTGTATCGACCCATAGTGGATATGCCTTCCATGCTCATCCGGATCAACGTACCGCTAGACGTGATAATCATCAGATCCTCTTCGGTTTTAACCATTTTGAGGCTGACTACTGAGCCGTTCTTCTCTGTGACATTAATAGTCTTGATCCCTTTACCGCCACGAGTCTGCATCCGATAATCACTGACAGGTGTACGTTTACCGTAACCTTTGGCTGTAACGATCAGAACATCAAGCTCTTTATCAACTACATCCATGCCGATAACAGCATCCTGTTCATCCAATGTAATCCCTTTGACCCCGGTTGCGCTACGTCCCATGGAACGTACGTTGCCTTCCGAGAATCGAATAGACATTCCGTGAGCTGTACCCATGATGATCTCTTGCAATCCATCGGTCAGCTTAACATCGATCAGAACGTCATCATCACGTAAGGAAATACCGATCAAGCCGCCTTTGCGAATATTGGTGTAATCCTCAAGTGGCGTCTTCTTCACAACCCCTTGGCGGGTAGCAAAGAACAAGTATCTGTCACTTTCGAATTCCTGGACCGGAATTACGGCATTGACCGATTCGCCCTGCTCGATCTGGATCAGGTTGATAATCGGCGTTCCCCGTGCGGTACGTCCAAGCTCTGGAATCTCGTAAGCTTTGAGACGGTACACTTTACCTTTGTCAGTGAAGAACATGAGGTAATTGTGGGAGTTGGTCACAAACAGATGCTCGACAAAGTCGGTATCTTTCGTATCCATACCCACGACCCCACGTCCACCACGTTTCTGGCTGCGGTATGTGGATACCGGCAGACGTTTCACGTAGCCTGTATGAGTAATCGTAATGATAACCTCTTCACGTGGAATCAGGTCCTCATCCAGAATGCTCTCTTCACCTACAGTGATCTCCGTACGACGATCATCGCTGAAGCGGTCGCGGATCTCTTGCAGCTCCGTACTGATAATCTCAAGCACCAGATGCTCATTGGCCAGAATTTCGCGATACTCTCTGATTTTGACCATCAGTTCGTTATATTCATTTTCAATACGTTCGCGTTCCAGACCTGTGAGGCGTTGCAAACGCATATCGAGAATAGCTTGAGCCTGATCATGACTGAGTGAGAAGCGCTCAATCAAACCTTCTCTGGCTGCATCCGCATTACTGGATGAACGAATCAACGTAATAATCTCGTCGATATGATCCAGCGCAATACGTAAACCTTCTAGAATGTGTGCACGAGCTTCAGCCTTTTTCAGTTCAAACTGCGTACGTCTGCGAATAACCTCAATCTGATGCTGCAGGTAGTGATACAACACTTCGCGCAAGTTCAGGATTTTAGGTTCTTTATTAACAATCGCAAGCATGTTAATCCCGAAAGTGGATTGCATCGATGTATGTTTGTACAGGTTGTTCAGGACAACCCCCGGATTCACGTCTCTGCGAAGCTCAATTACAACCCGCATACCATTACGGTCAGACTCATCACGAAGGTCAGTAATGCCATCAATCTTTTTATCACGTACCAACTCGGCGATTTTCTCAACGAGTCTCGCCTTGTTTACCTGATAAGGCAGTTCCGTAACGATAATTCGCGCCTTGTTGTTATTCTCTTCGATGTTGGTTTTGGCCCGCATCGTTACTGAACCACGTCCAGTCTGATACGCCTGGCGAATACCTGAACGGCCCAAAATGTAGCCGGACGTAGGGAAGTCTGGTCCTTGAATGTAATCCATAAGCTCCATGGATGTAATGTCCGGATTTTGAATCATGGCCTGTACACCATCAATGACCTCGCCCAGATTATGAGGAGGAATATTGGTGGCCATACCTACCGCGATCCCGCCGACCCCATTGACAAGCAAGTTAGGAAAACGAGCAGGCAGAACGATTGGCTCATGTTCTTCACCGTCATAGTTCGGCTGGAAATCAATCGTATCCTTGTTGATGTCTCTGAGCATTTCCATAGCAATCTTGGACAAACGTGCTTCGGTGTAACGCATGGCTGCTGCCATATCACCATCGACCGATCCAAAGTTACCATGTCCATCTACATGCATATATCGCAGGGAGAAATCCTGTGCCATCCGTACCATCGTCTCGTAAACAGCAGAGTCACCGTGTGGGTGATACTTACCGATAACTTCGCCGACGATTCTGGCTGATTTTTTATGTGGTTTATCGGGTGTCATGCCGAGCTCTGACATCGCGTACAGAATACGCCGGTGAACCGGCTTCAATCCATCACGCACGTCAGGTAAGGCACGGCTAACGATGATGCTCATCGCATAATCCATAAACGATTCACGCATCTCGACGCCTATATCCCGATCTGTAATCTGAGAGTTCATTTCTTCCGCCATGCTGGACCTCCTTCTTGTCCTTCAACAAACGTTCCATTCCGTCATGCAAAAAATTGATTATATGTGAAAAGCCTAACAAGGCTAAAACCGCGCAAGAACGTTACTCTTTATTATATTACTTTCACAAAAGTTACACAATTAAACGTCCGCTGGGCAATAGCCTTTCTTCCGGGAACTTCTGCGTGTCTGGGGATACGCCCTGCCTTCCTCCCCAATTGCACATACAATGCTAGAAAAACGGCATATGTACTGTGCCTACAGAGGCTAAAGCCATTCCCGTCCTACGATTAAACTGCAAATTACGCAGCTCATCGCACAAAACGCCATATTTCTCTATTATACCACTGAAATCGTCTCTTGTCCTTTGATTTCTCCGTGTCTGTCCCTCTTTAGAACTGAGCAAAACATGAAAGGACTGATGGATCTTGGGTATCCAACGCGTCTCCAGCAAATGGGCCAAAACAGCTGTGTTACAACGCAGTCGCATTGTGAATGAATATATCCCAGTGACCCGAAAATATAGCCGTCAAACTCTCGAACGAATGACTGAATTATTTGAGTCAAACTATATCAAACCGGACCGTGGTACTTACGGTAATGGCGTTATGCGAGTAAAAACAACCCGTTTATACGAACCTGTCGTTCATTCCGAAGATTCCACCACAGATGCGGAGGTTCCGGAAGAACCTACTGATCGGAACCTGCCTGATGAACCCGAAGCAAGTGCTGTTATCTCCAGAGATACCTATCTCACAACAACATATCAACTCCAATACGGTACAGAGGAGAGATCATTTCATTCCCTGGACGAACTCGAACGAGCACTGAATGATCGCATTCAGGAACGTGATTATATCATTCAACAGGGAATATCGCTGATGAAGCATGGAGATTTGCCTTTTGACTTGCGTGTGTTAACTCAGAAAAATCTGCAACACAACTGGGAAACAACAGGTATTCTGGGACGTGTTGCTGCGCCGGGCAAAATTATCACCAACATTCATGGTGGCGGACGATTGGCCACGTTTGAAGAACTCGTACTCCCCCATCTTCACCAGGATGGCTTCAAAAAACTTCGCACAGAGCTGTACCGCTTAGGTATTCATACCGCTGTGCAATTGCAAACATCATTTCCAAGGCTCAAAGAGATTGGTATTGATATTGCGCTAGACGAAGCAGGGCGTCCCTGGATTCTTGAAGTCAACACACTGCCAGGCATTTATGCCTTTGGCTTATTACCGGACAAGGAGGCATACCGGAAGATCAAACGTTATGCGATTGCATACGGTCGTTTGCCCTCCAAAAAGAGTAAGAGCTCTCGTACATCCCCTAAAGCACAGGCCTCATCTGCCAAAAAACGTGTTCGCAGATAACAAAGGGATACGGAAGTCTATGTCTACTGCCTTCCCTATTCCATACTTCCCCTAATATAAAAAGGCGCCCTCGCAGGCGCCTCTTCGAATAAGTTAAATGTCGAGGTTTTTCACGTATTTTGCATTTTCCTGGATAAAGTCACGACGCGGTTCAACATTGTCCCCCATCAGGGTGTCAAACATGGCATCAGCAAGGATGGCATCATTAATCGATACTTGCATCATGGTCCGACTCTCCGGATCCATCGTCGTTTCCCACAATTGTCCGGCATTCATCTCGCCAAGACCTTTGTAACGCTGAACGTTGAATTTTGCATTTTCGCCGAGCGTTGCAATAATTTCATCGCGCTCTTTCTCGGAACCGGCATAACGAATCACTTTGTTACGCTCAATCTTGAACAATGGCGGTTGTGCAATATATACATAACCTGCCTCAATGATTTTGCGCATGTACCGATACAGGAATGTCAGCAATAGTGTTCGGATATGAGCACCATCGACGTCGGCATCGGTCATCAAAATGATTTTGTGATAGCGGGCTTTGGCAATATCGAAGTCATCACCAATACCTGTACCCATTGCTGTAATAATTGCTCTAATCTCCGCATTCCCCAAGATCCGGTCGAGACGAGCTTTTTCCACGTTCAAAATCTTACCACGCAGCGGCAAAATCGCTTGGAAATGACGATCCCGGCCTTGCTTCGCTGATCCGCCGGCGGAGTCACCTTCGACGATGTACAATTCGCTGATTGAAGCATCCTTGGATGAACAGTCTGCCAGTTTACCTGGAAGTGAGCTTACTTCGAGTGCACCTTTACGACGTGTCAGTTCACGGGCTTTACGGGCAGCTTCACGCGCACGTGCTGCTTGCAGCCCTTTTTCCAAAATGCGCCGGGATACGGAAGGATTCTCTTCCAGGAACTCCTGCAGCTTCTCGGCAAACAAGGATTCGACAATCCCACGCACTTCGCTGTTGCCCAGCTTGGTCTTTGTCTGTCCTTCAAATTGCGGTTCCGGAATCTTGACCGAAATAATAGCTGTCAAGCCTTCACGCACGTCATCCCCGGAAAGGTTCCCCGTGCTGTCCTTGATTACCCCTGCCTTACGGGCATAGTCATTGATAATCCGCGTAAGGGCACTCTTGAAACCTGATTCATGCGTTCCGCCCTCATGCGTGTTGATATTGTTGGCGAAGGAATAGATGTTCTCGGTGTAGTTGTCATTGTATTGCAGAGCAACTTCCACCTGGATGTTATCTCTGGAACCTTCAACGTAAATTGGATTCTCATGCAATACTTCGCGCTTCTGATTGAGGAAGGAGACGTATTCGATAATGCCGCCTTCGTACAGGAATGAGTTGGTTGCACCTGTACGCTCATCGGTCAGTGTAAGACCAATACCCTTGTTCAGGAACGCCAGCTCACGAATACGGGCAAGCAAGATGTCATAGTCGTAAACTCTCGTTTCCGTGAAAATTTCAGGATCCGGGTGGAACCTAACCGTTGTTCCGGTTTCGTCGGTTGTACCGATCGTTCTCAGGTCATACTGCGGAGTACCACGACGGTATTCCTGTTGATAGACATGCCCGTCAACCTTAACTGTGACAACAACTTTTTCGGATAGTGCGTTAACTACGGATACACCTACACCGTGCAGACCACCGGATACTTTGTACCCGCCGCCACCAAACTTACCTCCTGCATGGAGGACGGTCATAACGACCTCAAGCGCAGGACGTTTCATTTTGGCATGTTCACCGACAGGAATCCCACGTCCGTTATCGACAACAGTGACACTGTTGTCTTCATGGATAGTAACCTCGATATGGTCACAATAACCTGCGAGCGCTTCATCGATACTGTTGTCCACTACTTCCCAGACCAGATGATGCAGACCTTTGGAACTGGTGGAACCGATATACATCCCCGGACGTTTCCGTACGGCTTCCAGTCCTTCAAGAACCTGAATTTCATCTGCACCATATGACGGTTGATTCATAGACATGCTTTCACCTACTTCTATAAGATTCAATATCGTAATTATGCGTTAACTAAGAATGTTTACTGAAAAAGGCAATGTACTTCATTCCAGCCAGCTGTCCAAATTAAAGACAAGCAGCAAAAGACACACCTTTTATGCCACACAACCGCTAGAGATCAGGAAAAATGTGAGCCCGCTTCTTCAGCGTGGCTGAGGAGATCGGCGAGTAATACACAATGTTTTTGGTCACCACAATGGACTTGGCTTCCTCTTCGCCGATGTGTTCCACGGTTTTTTCCTGCTCGGCATGCGTCACATACTGCTTGGAGATCTTTGAGGATTTTTCAATCGATATATCAAAAATAGCGACCAATTCGGAAGAACGGATGATCTTCTCACCGCCCAGATGAATGTACATAAGCCCTCACTCCTTAGCGTTCAACCTGTCCGGCATGAACGTGATAAATACTGGCATCTTTGAGCTTGTCAACGTTCAGGCTCTCGACCCCCGTAGCTGTAATAAAGGTTTGCACCTTGCTCTGGAACGTTTCGATCAGCTGCGTCTGGCGGAAAGGGTCCAGCTCTGACAGAACATCATCCAGCAGCAGGACCGGATATTCTCCGATTTCTTCGTGAATCAGTTCGATTTCCGCAAGTTTAAGGGACAACGCCGTTGTGCGCTGCTGCCCCTGCGAGCCATATGTTTGTACTTCCCGATCGTTAATGAAAAAGGACAGGTCATCCCGATGCGGCCCACTAAGGGTTGTGCCTCGGCGAATCTCCTGCTCTTTCATTTGTGATAATTTTATCATAAATTGGTCCATTAAGACAGCTTCATCTTCCTCAGCGGCTTCGCTGAAGGACGGAAGATAGGCCAGGCGCAAGACTTCTCCGCCTCCGGTGATCCCCTGATGAATCGTTTCTGCCCACTTTTGCAGTTTCTTTATGAATTGTTTCCTTTTTTTGACGATCTTAACACCATGCTCAACCAGTTGTTCATTCCATACCTCAAGCATGGTCTGGGCTGATGCCCCTTGTCCCCAAAGTTGCTTAAGCAAATTGTTTCGTTGGACCAGCACTTTTTGGTATTGCTGCAGGTGATAAAGGTAACCTGGTGCAACCTGTCCAATCTCCATGTCAAGAAACCGGCGGCGGACCCCCGGTGTGCCTTTTACAATCTCCAGATCCTCCGGTGCAAACATCACGACATTGAGCGCTCCGACAAAATCGCTTAACTTGCGCTGCTCCAGGCCGTTAATCTTTGCTTTTTTGCCTTGTTGCGACAAAGATAGCTCAAGCTTGACCGATCCGTACTTTTTGTCGACCTCTGCTGCAAGTCTGGCACGTTCCTCACCGAAACGAATCAGCTCCTTGTCACGGGATGTGCGGTGGCTCTTGGTGAGTGCAAGTACAAAAATAGCCTCTGCAAGATTGGTCTTGCCTTGGGCATTTTGCCCAATCAACAAGTTTACGGGACCAAAAGAGTCCAGTCTCAGATGTTCATAATTGCGGAAATTCTGCAGATCAATGCTGTTCACAAACACGCGGTAACCTCCCTTTTATCCCGTCCGTCAGGAGGCAGCAGGATCGAACTGGTCTTCTTATTCTGCAGCAACTTCGAATGTGCCTTCTCCGTCCACTTCAACGATATCCCCAGGGTATAACTTACGTCCCCGTCGTTCCTCAGGCTCTTTATTCACACGTACAAGTCCTTCCTGAAGCAGAGCTTTGGCCATACCTCCAGTTGGGATGCAATCAGCCAGTTTCAAAAATTGATCAAGCTTAATATATTCCGTACGAATCGTAACTTGGTTCACTGTGATCTTCCTTTCGTTAGTTGGTCGTCCGATATGGCAATATCACGTAAAGGCTGTGACTGTCATCCAGCGGTTTCAAGATGATTGGACTCATGACTCCTGTAAAAGCGATCATCAGCTGCTCACTTTCAACAACTTTCAGCACATCCAGCATGTATTTGGAGTTGAACGAGATTTTTAACGGATCTCCTGTAAACTCGGCAGGTTTGATTTCTTCTCTTACTTTACCTAGCTCGGAAGAGCTTGAAGAAATTTCAACGGATCCAGAATCCATCGTTTGCATACGCACGATGTTTGTTTTCTCTTCACGCGACAGCAAATAAGCCCGGTCAATGGATTCACTTAATTTTTTTGTATCTAAAACAAGTTCTGTTTTGTATGACGTTGGAATAATTCTAGAAGTATCCGGATATGTTCCGTCCAAAATACGGGAGTAAAATAATACACGGTCGATTTTGAACAGGACCTGGTTATCTGCAACAACGATATCCACAAGGGTATTTTGATCCGGAACAATTTTGCTGAGCTCGTTCAGCGTTTTACCGGAAATAACCACGTTGTTGAAGCGGATACCTTCTGCATTATCCAGCATTGCTGATCGAGTAGCAAGACGGTGACGGTCTGTTGCCACAAATTTCAATTCGTTGTCACCCAAACTCCAGAGTACACCTGTCAGGATTGGAGTAGTCTCATGTGTGGAAATGGAGAAGACCGTTTGTTTGATCATATTTTTCAACAAATCTCCTGGAATGGAGACCGTTTGATTTTCTTCGATGCTTGGCAGTACCGGGAATTCTTCCGGATCAAGACCTACCAGTTGAATCTCGGTAGCACCTGCGGAGATAAAGGTGTTGAAGTTCTCTTTGACTTCCATGTGTACTTCCTGTGATGGCAGCTTCTTGATGATCTCCACGAAAAACTTGGCTGGCAAAACTACACTGCCGGGTTGATCTACCTGAACTACGCTTTTATCTCCATCTTCAAGCGGAATGAAGGATTGAATGGATATATCGGTGTCACTTGCTGTCAATGTTACACCTTGATGATTCACGTCGAATTTGATACCGCTCAGAATCGGAATTGTCGTACGGCTCGAGATCGCTTTGGATACTTGCTGTATGGAATCGTTTAAGTAGTTTTTCATTATGCTGATTTTCATGGTTTCACTCCTAGCTGATTTTTTGGGTGTTGGGGTGTTAAAAGGTGTTTTTCAAAGGCCGAAGGCTAAGCTCCGAAATGGCTATTTTGGAGATGATATCTTTAAGATCTTTTTAGTAATAATAGTAATAGGGGCACTGAATATGTGGATAAGTGGGTATAAACCCGTACACCCAAGCCTATCCACATGTGTATACGTTGTGCATAGGCTTGGGACTTGTTCAGGTTGGATTCTTAATTTTTTCGGTTAAGTTGTTGATAACTTTATAGAGATCCTGATCGTTTTTAATCGCTTGGGAGATTTTTTCGTGAGCATGTATGACAGTGGTGTGATCTCGTCCTCCGAATGCTTCCCCGATTTTGGGCAGAGAAAAGTCTGTCAGTTCACGAGAGAGATACATGGCAATCTGTCTTGGAAAAGCAACTGCCTTGGTCCGTTTCCGTGCTTTGAAATCTTCAAGCTTAAGGCTATAATACTCGCCGACCTTTTGTTGGATGTCATGAATAGTGATCATTTTGGGACGACTGGAAGGAATAATATCCTTCAGTGCTTCAGCTGCCAGATGAGTGGTTACATCTTGATTAGTCAGTGAAGAATAAGCAACTACCCGAATCAGGGCACCTTCCAGTTCACGGATGTTGGTGTCAATCTGGTTGGCAATGTACATCATCGCTTCATTCGGAATATCCAAGTTTTCCGCACGTGCCTTTTTCCGCAAAATTGCGATCCTTGTCTCCAAATCTGGAGGCTGGATATCCGTAATTAACCCCCATTCAAAGCGAGAACGAAGCCGTTCTTCCAGTGTCGGAATTTCCTTCGGTGGTCTATCGCTGGAGATGATAATCTGCTTCCGTTCCTCATGCAGCGCATTAAACGTATGGAAAAATTCCTCTTGTGTTGATTCTTTTCCCGCCAAAAACTGAATATCATCAATGAGCAAAATGTCGACGCTCCGGTATTTGTTACGGAAGCTCTCCCCGCGGTTGTCACGGATAGAGTTAATGAATTCGTTCGTGAATTTCTCAGACGACAAATAAACGACTTTGCTGCCCGGATCATGCTCCAGAACGTAATGTCCGATCGCATGCATCAAGTGAGTTTTACCGAGACCTACACCCCCATACAGAAAGAGAGGGTTGTAAGCTTTGGCGGGCGCTTCAGCGACCGCCAGCGATGCGGCATGGGCAAAACGGTTGCCCGGCCCGATGACAAATGTATCGAACGTATATTTCGGATTCAGCATGCTGAGTACCGCTTCTTCCTGTACAACTGTAGGCGTTGGTGCCGGCAGTTGCGGGTCCGGTTCAGCAGGCTTGTTCTCTTCGATGACAAATTTCACATCGACTTGCTTGCCAAGCAGCTCGTATACCGTCGAGCCAACCAATTTGGTGTAACGGCTCTCCAGCCATTCGACGGCAAACGTGGTTGGTGCGGAAATGACGATTGAACGATCATTAAGCTTGGTGGCTTTGGTTGCTTTGAACCAGGTGTCAAAGCTGGGTTTGCTGAGTTTGTTTTGTATGATTGATAAAATTTGCTGCCATAAATCAGAAGTATGGCTGTCCACAGACTGTCACTCCTTTTACATGTTCCAAGTGTGGCTTAAGCCATGATGCAGTGTCGAAATACGAGATATATTGTTGAATTTATCCCCAACCCCCCGCAGGTCGAAAACAAAAAAAGTATGAACAACGGAAAATTGTTCACAACTTTATCCACAGGCTGTTGATAATATTATGGGTCAGATCACATATTCACATCCAAAAGTAATACAATCATAGCAAAAGAAACCCCGCATTTCAACGTATCGCGTGATTTTATCCACAAATTCAATAACTTGTGTATAATTTTTAGTCACAACACAATATATTGTTTATAAACTGTTTAATTTTCGACAGAATGACCCAAAAACCAAAAATGTTTTATACACAGGTTATCCGTCAAATGATGCCGAATTGTGTGTAAAAGTATTCTTCTTTTGTGAATAACCTGTCTGTGGATAACCGCGAAGTGAAAATAGAGCATGATCAAGATCGGAAAAAGTCTGACCTCTCACCCTCGTGTTTTTCTTGCCAATGGGGCGATGGTGAAAGCGACGAATTCAGTTCAGGATGGGAGAAGGAGAGGGGAGTAAACTCATGCTTTTAATTGAACAAGATCAGTGGTGTATTTTCTGATCAGATGGTAATTCTGTGATGGCAATGTATAAGAATAATGGACATAGATGACTTCATTTTGAGACATATGTATGTGAATTATTAGGATCAAGAGGTAAGCTGATGCTCGAATATGGAGGTTGAAGTGTATGAATGTATAATATGAATTCAAAGGATAGATTATGCGTGTATAGCAAAAGAGGTTGTCCCCTAAAACCGATTTTTGGTTTTGGGCGACAACCTCTTTTTTTGGTGCAGAGACGAAGTATGGATTGATGATTTAGAGACGGGGAAGGGACATCTTACGCTGGAATTCAGCGATATCTGCGTATTCCTCTTCCAGTTTGCGAGAGATCCGAATAAAGATGGGCAGCAGCTCCTGGTAGAGTACAGCATTCTCTTTGACAGGGGTATGCCGATGCGTTGTACCCACCATGGAAGAAACGGCATGAAGCGATTGGATCCGCCCTGTAGCGTACAAACCAAGCACAACTGCACCCAGACAGGAACTTTCGAAGCTCTCGGGTACAACCACTTCCTGATTGAAGATATCGGACATCATTTGGCGCCAGAGAGGAGAACGCGCAAACCCACCTGTGGCTTGAATAGAGGTAGGTTGCCCAATCTGTTCTTCCATAGCCAGCAGTACCGTGTATAGGTTAAAAATAACCCCTTCCAAGACAGCACGGATCATATGCTCTTTCTGGTGATGGAGTGTTAAGCCAAAAAAGGAACCACGGGCATCCGGATTCCATAAAGGGGCACGTTCGCCCGAAAGGTACGGATGAAACAGAAGTCCTTCAGATCCCGGCCGGACACGTTCGGCAATTTTGGTCAGCACATCATAGGAATTGATGCCAAGTCGCTTCGCTGTCTCCACTTCAGACGCGGCGAATTCATCCCGTACCCAACGAAACAGCATGCCACCGTTATTCACAGGTCCACCAATGACCCAAAGATTCTCTGTGAGGGCATAACAGAAGGTTCGACCTTTGGGATCGGTGACCGGATGGTCCACGACAGTGCGAATGGCCCCGCTGGTTCCGATGGTTGCTGCGACAACACCAGGTTCAATGGCGTTTACGCCGAGATTGGATAAAACCCCGTCACTTGCGCCAATAACAAAGGGTGTGGAGGGGGAGAGAGCCATTTTTTCAGCCGATTCGTGATTCATTCCTTCTAATATATGTGTTGTGGGTACAAGCTTCGAGAGATGGTCTGGTGTAATGCCTGCAATCTCAAGGGCTTCTGCGTCCCAGTCCAGTTGTTCCAGATTGAGCAAACCTGTGCAAGAAGCGATGGAATGGTCAACGACATATTGTCCGAATAGACGGAAGAACAGATATTCTTTAATCGAAATAAATTTGGCTGTACGCTCAAAAAGTTCAGGTTCATCGTGGCGCAGCCACATTAATTTGGTCAGCGGTGACATGGGATGGATGGGCGTACCTGTGCGCAGATAGATGCGATGGCCCAATCCATTCTCTTGCAGCTGGGCAGACCATGCTGCACTTCGGTTATCCGCCCAGGTGATGCACCGAGTTAAGGGTTTGTCGTCCTGATCCATGGCAATGACACTGTGCATGGCCGAGCTACAGGATACGAACAGAATCTGCTCGGCAGCAACACCACTCTGATCCATGACTCCTCGCACAGAGCGGAGGGCTGCTTGCACAATCTCTTCAGGGTCCTGTTCGGCAACATCGGGCGCAGGGGTATACAAAGGATATTCCTGCGTTGAGGTACTGACGACGGAGCCCTGCTCGGTAAATAATACGGATTTGGTACTGGTGGTACCAATATCAATCCCAATCATATAGTTGTTCATGTATTTAATCCTTCTTTCTCCAGAAAGCGATGAGATTTTAATTTCTTTCTACTATAGAGACTCCATTTATACCACTGTACTCAGGAGTAAAATAAAGATCAGTCCAACCACGGATAATAGTGTTTCCATAACGGTCCACGTTTTCAATGTCTGGGAAACGCTCATATTAAAGAATTCTTTGATCATCCAGAATCCCGCATCATTCACATGGGACAAGATGAGTGACCCTGCACCTGTAGCGAGTACAACCAGCTCAATATTGACACCTGGGGTGAGTGCAAGCACTGGAGCGACAATACCGGCAGCAGTTGTCATGGCTACGGTTGCTGAACCGGTAGCTACACGAATGAGCGCAGCGACAAGCCAGGCAAACAGGATGATGTTGATGTTGGCATGGGTAGCAACATCGGCAATGGCGTTGCCTACACCACTATTGATCAATACCTGTTTGAAGGCACCGCCTCCACCAATAATGAGAATGATGGTCGCAGTAGGCGCCAGACATTCACTGGTGAAGCGAGAAATATCGTGTTTAGTGAATCCACGTGCAAAGCCGAGTGAAAAGAGGGCAAATACAACTGAAATGAGCAGAGCAATGATCTCATGACCGATAAATTCACTGAAAACGGTAAAGCCGCTCGTGGCATTTGGGTCAATGATACTTGCTATGGAACCAATCAGCATCAAAATAACCGGCAGCAAAATGGTAAACAGGGTAATACCAAACCCAGGCATGTTGCTATTTGTTTTTGTTGCGAATTGTTCAGCCAGTTCGGCTGGCGGTTCGGTGTGTATTCTTTTTCCAATGAATTTACCAAACAAAGGACCTGCAATAATCGCTGTAGGAATACCAACAATCAGGGAGTACAAAATGGTTTTACCCAGATCCGCGCTGTAGGCTTCAATCGCTATCATTGGTGCTGGGTGGGGTGGAACCAAACCGTGTACAGTCGACAGACCGGCCAAAATGGGAATACCGATCTGAAGCAGAGACATATTGGTTTTACGTGCAACGGTAAAAATGATGGGGATCATCAAAATTACGCCGACTTCGAAGAAAACGGGAATACCAACGATAAATCCAACAATCATCATGGCCCAGTGCACACGTTTCACACCAAACCGATCGACCAATGTAGTTGCAATGCGCTCGGCACCGCCAGACTCGGCCATCATCTTACCAAGCATCGTACCGAGAGCAATAACAATTGCAATGGTTCCAAGTGTGCCGCCAAGTCCCCCGGTAATGGAAGAGATCACGTCGGCAGGTTTCATGCCTGTAAGCAAACCGAGCATTAATGCGGACAACAGCAGGGTGATGAAAGGATTCCATTTATACTTGGAGATCAAAACGATCAGAAAAACGATCGCAATTAACGTCCAGACCAATAATGTTGCGTTGTGGGATAGTCCAAAAAGAGTGCTCATGATGTTGTGTGCTCCTTTATTTCTGATATAGAACGCTTACAAGTGAAATTATCGTCAACAATTAAATTTGTGCCAGTACTGCAGAAGGTGTTGGTGAAAAAATGTAGTTTTATCATGCCCAAATTTGAAACAAAATCGCATTTTGTATACTTGTCGACAAGTTAAGCTGCAATCACTCACAGCGGATATGATTGCAAACACCCTGCACCCATTAGGAATCAAAGCTTTCGTGCAGGGTTTTGCCAGAATCTTGGAAATACGTGCGGACTCCAGCCTGAATGAGCATCTTGTCGCCTGATTCAAGTGCTTCAACGAGCAAACGGTGTTTCTCAATTACAGCGCTTACTTTCTGCTCGCCTTGAACAAATACTCTGCGCGTTGTAAGCAGCATAACGGTCATCACAACATATCGAATACTCTTCCATAGATGTGAAATACGAGAATGCTGAGCAGCTTCAATGATGGTCTCGTGGAAAACGAGATCCTGATAGGCGAATTCGACGGCGTCCTGATGCCGTCCAGCAAGTTGCATTTTGTCGATCACGTTACGCAGCTGGGTGATTAATGATTCTGGGACATCACCAGCAAGTCGCTGCTGTACAAAACTTTCAATCAGGAAACGGACATCATACAATTCTTCGACATCCTTGATTCGTAGTCCAATGACAACAACACCCATACGTTCAAGTCGAATAAGACCTTCATTGGACAATGTTCGTAACGCTTCACGGACAGGTGACCGACTGCTGTCAAAATCAGCCGCAATTCGATTTTCCGACAAAATCTCTCCAGGACGAAGGGTACCGCTAATGATCCGCAGCCTTAATTCGCAGGCAATGGCCTCGCCACGGGAAGCCCCTTGAAGCCAGGAAGAAGGAAATAACATATGGCTAACGCTCCTATTAATAAGTAATCAGTTCATTACTGATCATAGCATAACTATTTTGCAGACTGGACATTCAGTTCAATCCATAGTCTGTAGCTACAAGCTAACGGCTAATGTTTTTTTCAAAGGACTACTTGTATACAAGATGTGATTTTTATCCTACACCTTTCTCAAAAGCTTGTAAACCTTAATTGAAGCGGATACAACCGGATTGGAATTCGACGATATTTATAGCCTATAATCATTATCCACATGTGAATAACTTTAAACAGGATGTAATGAAGGAGATAACAGGTATTGGAGGGTGTGGATAACTATAAATGCTGAAATATGGCGATCTGATCAGGGTCTGGGGATAACTTTCTGAACTCTCTTCGGGGGTTGAAAATGGTATTGAAGTGAACGGACTGTGGTCATTACTTTGGGTGGGATGAAGAGTGTATATAAAAGAGGGAGAAGCCTTGCGCCTTGCAGTTGACTTTTCCAGGTGATCATGGTTAAATATATAAAGGTGTTTTCTGTGAAGATGAAAGTGATTCATCACATAAGTATTTCCTTGTGAGGAGGTGCAATACATTGAGACCTACATTCAAACCGAACGTTAGCAAACGTAAAAAAGTTCATGGTTTCCGGAAAAGAATGAGCACGAGCAACGGCCGTAAAATTTTGGCCGCACGTCGCCTTAAAGGCCGTAAAAACCTGAGTGCTTAATGCATTGAAGACCACCGAGGTGGTCTTTTTTTTCTTAATTAGCTCAAATCAGACTGGATGCTGCTACAGATCAGGTCTGAATGGTCTGCGAAAAAGTGCTGAACACACACGAATGTATGTTGAGTGAGTTTTCCATTTTTCGAAAACTTACCTTATATAATGATGAATCGTTGATAGGTTTAAATGGCCAATCAACATTCATCCCGGATGAATGCTGATCAGTTCAAGTAGCTGATTAATAATCATCATCCCAAATGAAGTTGTCGCCAAGACGGTTTACCGTCATTCAAGAAAGCCTATACTAAATCAGTAATGAGGCCTCCGTCAAATAACATTGGTGGAGAACAGCAAGGAGAAGCGCCGTGTATAAAAGACTGCGTCTACGAAACCGGGCGGACTTTAGCCGCGTATACCGGTATGGGAAATCGTTTGCCAATCATCAATTCGTGGTGTATGGCTGTCGCCGTAAAGATACGGAACAATTTCGGGTCGGTGTATCATGCAGCAAGAAAATCGGAAACGCTGTCGTACGCAACCGGATGAGACGCATGATCAAGGAAATTGTTCGTCATCATGAGCATGAGATCGTCACGCAGATGGATCTGATTTTTATCGTCAGAAAAGGTGCACTGGACATGCCCTATAAGGAAATGGAAAAAAGCCTGCTACATGCGATGCGAAAGGGCTCTCTTTTGAAGTCGAGCAAGCGGTAAGCTTCGGTTTATTTGTCCTCCTAATTATGGTATGATTTACGGTGGAATGGAATGGTTAAGAGAGGGGTTATGAAGTGTCGCGATTGAAGACATCAAAGGGGAAGTGGATTCTCCTCATTGCAGTCATTGCAATGGTCACTGTACTCGCCGGATGTACTCCACAAGGAGCCGGGGTTACTACGGAAGATCTGAAGAATAGTGGCTCATTCTGGCAAAGCAATGTTGTGTACTGGTTCTCACTGGCGCTGGATACATTCGCCAACTGGTTTAACGGTGAATATGGACTGGCCGTCCTTGTGATGGTGCTTATTGTACGGACATTGATTTTACCATTAACAATGAAACAAGTCCGTAGCTCCAAAGCTATGCAGGCGATTCAGCCGCAGCTGAAGGAGATTCAAGCCAAGTTTAAAGATACACCTGAGAAAGTTCAGCAAGAAACAATGAAGTTGTTTCAGGAGAACAAAGTTAATCCGATGGCCGGTTGTCTGCCGCTTATCATTCAGATGCCGATTTACATCGCACTTTATAACTCAATTTATGGAAACTCCAGTCTGAGAACGCATGATTTCTTGTGGCTCCAGCTCGGATCACCCGATCACCTGTTTATTTTGCCAGTGCTGGCTGCCATCACAACATTCATTCAAACATGGATGATGATGCGTATGAACCCTGCACAGCAAGTTGGTCCGATGCAGTTTATGCTTTGGGTATACCCAATTTTGATCTTCGTGATGTCTTACCAGTTCCCGTCAGCACTTCCGCTGTACTGGTTCTACAGTAACATCTACACGATCGTGCAAAACTATTTCCTTTACCGGAATAATGATAAAATCGTGGCTGAGGTCAACGTGAAGCAGAATAGCTCTTCCAAAAATGGAGCTAAACGCAAAAACGGTGGCAAAGCGACCGTCTCTGGAAAAGGGTCGAAAGGGGCCAAAAAATCGAAATGACCAAAGTCATTACGTCAGGAAAAACCGTTGAAGATGCTGTAAACCAAGGATTGACCGAGCTTGGCGTAAGTCGGGACAAGGTCGAGATACAAGTGTTAGAGCAGCCGTCAAAAGGATTCCTGGGTTTGTTCGGGGTGAGGGCGGCCAAAGTTGAAGTGAAATTATTGCCTGTACCGGAAGTTGTTCCACAGCCGATCAAGCCAGCTGCATACAAACCTGAAGTAGATGCATTACTTGAGGATGTTGCAGCTAAAAATCCCTATGAAGAAGCGGCTGCTTTCTTGAAAGAGGTCGCAGCAGGTATGGGACTGGATGTTGAAGTGCATATCAAAAAACAGCGGGATGGACATATCTTCAATATTGCCGGCGACGATCTGGGCATGATTATTGGCAGACGTGGACAGACGCTGGATGCGCTTCAGTATCTAACGAACATTGTAGCGAACCGATATTCGGAAAGCTTCGTTCGAATTGTGCTCGACGCGGAGAATTTCCGGCAACGTCGGCGGAAGACGCTGGAGGACCTGGCCGAAAGGTTGGCTGGACAAGCAATCCGTACCGGTAAGGAAGTTGTACTGGAACCAATGCCTCCGCTCGAACGAAAAGTCATTCATGCAAAACTGCAAAATCACCCGCAGATTAAGACGTTAAGTAAGGGTGAAGAGCCTAATCGGCGTGTGGTTATTACGACGAAATAACACGAAATTGAAGACGCAATGGCTTCCTGCCCGGTGCAGAAGCCATTGCTTTTTTCGTACAGAAGCAATTTGATAAGGTGCGTAGAACAAGTCAAGAGTGAACTTAATACGATAGGCAACATGTCATATGTTATATCATTAATAGATTTGAAAATGGATATGGCGTCCCCCGAGGGGCGGCAATTTTAAAATAGAGCAAGGAGAGATAACCATGATCAGTGATACGATCACAGCGATATCAACGGCTGTCGGAGAGGCGGGTATCGCCGTGATCCGGGTCAGCGGCCCGGATGCAGTGTCGGAGACAGAAAAGATTTTTCGCAGTAAAACCCCTTTAACTCAGGCAGCATCTCACACGGTTCATTATGGTCATATCATAGATCCCGTTAATGGGGAAAAGATTGAGGAAGTACTGGTTACGGTAATGCGGGCACCACGCTCGTTCACAACAGAAGATGTGGTGGAGATCAGTGCGCATGGCGGTGTAGTGTCTGTTAAACGGGTCATGGACCTGTTGTTGCAACTTGATATTCGTCTGGCTGAACCCGGTGAGTTCACAAAGCGTGCTTTCCTTAATGGGCGGATTGATCTGTCTCAGGCTGAAGGTGTCATGGATCTTATTCGTTCCAAATCGGACAGAGCTTTCTCGGTTGCATTGAAACAGGTTGAAGGCAAACTATCCTCCAAGTTGCGTGATCTACGATATACGTTGGTGGAGACACTGGCTCATATTGAAGTGAATATCGATTATCCCGAGCATGATGTGGAGTCGTTAACGTCTGATTTTATTAAAGAAAAGTCCAGTCAGGTTATGACTGAAATTGATAAATTGCTGACTACAGCAGAGCAAGGAAAGATCCTGCGAGAAGGTATCACGACCGCTATTGTTGGACGACCTAACGTAGGTAAATCCTCATTGATGAATACACTTGCGCAAGACAACCGGGCCATCGTCACGGACATTCCAGGAACAACTCGTGATGTGATCGAGGAGTTCATTACGATCAATAATATCCCGCTCAAGTTGCTTGATACGGCAGGAATCCGGGAAACGATGGACGTTGTAGAGAAGATCGGGGTAGAACGTTCTCGTTCTGCGGTAAGTGAAGCCGATCTGATCTTAATGGTTGTAAATGCTGCGGAGCCACTTCATCCCGATGAGATTGAATTATTGGAACAAATCCGCGGTAGACAATCGATAATCATTATGAATAAAATGGACTTAACGCCACAGGTAGAACGTGACGTGCTGCTTCGTTACATTCCGGAAGAACGGCTTGTACCGATGTCGGTGAAAGATGATCTCGGTGTGGATCGACTGGAAGATGCCATCTCTACGCTATTTTTCAGTGGTAAACTGGAGTCCGCAGACCTGACCTATGTCAGCAATGTGCGTCATATTGCTTTGCTCAAGAAAGCGAAGCAGTCCCTGGCTGATGCCTATGAAGCAGCAGAGCAGTTCATTCCAATCGATATGATTCAGATTGATGTTCGTTTGGCGTGGGAGCATTTGGGCGAGATTGTTGGAGATACAGCACATGATGCATTAATTGATCAGATTTTCTCCCAGTTCTGTCTAGGAAAGTAAAAAAAATATACTGCGGATTGACTTGAATCGTAGTGTATGATGGAAAGGTACAATTTCTGCCTGTTGTCAAAGGATGGAATGATGTTGTAGCCATTACGTGTTGGTTTTATATAGATAGGAATGCAAGTTCCGAGGAACGGTTAGAAGTAGTTTCATTATTGTAGAACATGATCCGTCTGTGTGAGTTACACCAAATGCAGCGGAATAAGGAGGTAAACGGGAATGGCTTTTGATGGCGGCAGTTATGATGTAATCGTCGTTGGTGCAGGACATGCTGGTGTGGAATCCGCGCTGGCCGCAGCTCGTATGGGGTCCAAAACACTAATGATTACGATCAATCTGGATATGGTGGCCTTTATGCCTTGTAACCCATCTATTGGGGGACCGGCCAAAGGACATGTTGTACGTGAGATTGATGCACTTGGTGGAGAAATGGGACGGAATATTGATAAAACCTTTATTCAGATGCGAATGCTTAACACGGGGAAAGGGCCTGCTGTTCACGCGCTTCGAGCTCAGGCAGATAAATTCTCCTATCAGCATAAAATGAAGGAAACGATGGAGAATGAACGTAATCTGACAATGCGTCAGGGTATGGTTGATCGACTGATCGTTGAAGACGGAAAATGTGTAGGCGTTGTGACTCAGACCGGAACAGAGTATCGGGCTAAAGCGGTTGTTCTGACAACAGGCACATACTTGCGTGGCAAAGTGATCATGGGTGAGTTGATGTATGAGAGTGGACCAAACAATCAACAACCATCTCTTAAATTGTCAGAGCATCTGCGTGAACTGGGCTTTGATCTTGTTCGTTTCAAAACAGGTACACCACCACGTGTGCATAAGGATACGATTGATTTTAGCAAAACCGAAATTCAGCCTGGCGATGATGAGCCGAAGTTCTTTTCCTATGAAACAGAATCTTCTGATAATGAGCAGTTGCCTTGCTGGTTGACGTATACATCTGTGGAAACACATCAGATTATTAATGATAATCTGCATCGTGCACCGATGTTTTCCGGTGTAATTGAAGGGACTGGACCGCGTTATTGCCCATCCATTGAGGATAAAATTGTCCGGTTCAGCGACAAACCGAAACATCAGATTTTCCTGGAGCCGGAAGGAAAAAATACATCGGAGTATTATGTGCAGGGACTATCTACAAGTCTGCCAGAAGATGTTCAACTTGCGGTTCTGCGCTCCATTCCAGGTATGGAAAAAGTGGAAATGATGCGTAACGGTTATGCGATTGAATACGATGCGATGGTGCCAACACAATTGTGGCCATCACTTGAAACCAAACGTCTGCCAGGTCTGTTCACAGCAGGTCAGATTAATGGTACTTCAGGTTATGAAGAAGCGGCTGGACAAGGCGTTATGGCTGGCATTAATGCAGCACGCAAAGTACAAGATAAAGAGCCGATCGTGCTTGATCGTTCTCAAGGTTATATTGGCGTGTTAATTGATGATTTGGTAACAAAGGGTACAAATGAACCGTATCGTCTGTTGACTTCACGCGCTGAATATCGTCTGTTACTTCGCCATGATAATGCAGATATGCGTTTGACGGAAATCGGACATGACATTGGCCTGATCCCTGAAGAGCGTTATGCGAAATTCCTGGATAAAAAGGCGAAAGTCGAGCAGGAAGTTGCACGTCTGAAAGTGGCTAAAGCTCGCCCGGTTGAGGTGAATGCCAAGCTGGAAGAGTACGGATCTACACCTATTCAGGATGGCAGTACGTTGCTTACCTTGTTGCGTCGCCCGGAGCTGGGGTATGAACTGATTGAACAGCTCTCACCATCTGAGGTAGAACTTACAGCAGATATGAAAGAACAAGTCGAAATACAAATTAAATATGCGGGTTATATTGAGAAACAATTGATTCACGTGGAACGTTTGCAAAAGATGGAGAAAAAGAAAATTCCGGACACCATCGTATATGATGAGATTCATGGTCTTGCTATGGAAGCCAAGCAGAAGCTCGCTACGATTCGTCCAATCTCGATTGGTCAGGCGTCCCGTATTGCTGGAGTTACTCCTGCCGACATCTCCATTCTGCTGGTCTACCTGGAGCATTATAACCGTGTAACCGCAGCAAGGGGACAATAATGGACGATATTCAACGGCAGCTTCAGCTGCGCTTGAAAGAACATGGGTTGGAACTGGGCGAACTCCAGTTGGAGCAATTCGAACTGTATTATCAGGAGCTGGTATCCTGGAATGAAAAGATGAATCTGACCGGAATTACGGATCGTGAGCAAGTGTATACCAAGCATTTCTATGATTCGGTATCGCTGGCTTTTTATACTGACATGACCAAAGTGAATAAGCTTGCTGACATTGGATCTGGAGCGGGTTTTCCGGGATTACCCCTGAAGATCTGTTTCCCGCACATTAAGCTTACGATCATCGATTCATTGAATAAACGCATTGGCTTTCTACAGCATGTGGTAGATATCCTTCGCCTGACAGACGTAGAGTTGGTCCATGGACGTGCTGAAGAGATTGGACGCAAAGAAGGGTATCGTGACAGCTACGATCTCGTTACGGCGCGTGCAGTAGCCAAGCTGGCTGTGCTGAATGAATTCTGTCTTCCGTTTGTTCGTAAAAGTGGAATGTTCGCTGCGATGAAGGGCGGAGACCCCCGTGAGGAAATGAAGGAAGCGGAGTTCAGCTTCAATCAACTGAAAGGACGGGTTAAGGCCGTTCATCCATTCCAGCTGCCAGTTGAAGAATCAGAGCGTCATATCATTCTGATTCAGAAATTTGATAAGACACCCTATAAGTATCCGCGCAAACCAGGTACTCCAATGAAGACTCCACTGATATAATTACGTGATGGTTTTGAAATGAGTCAAAACAAAATAGAATTTTAGACATAGATAAAGAGGATGTTTCACGTGAAACATTCTCTTTATTTTGTTTTCTGAAATGGAGGACTGGATCAACATTACAGATACTCCGTATTACATATCTCTTGAAGAACCTGTAATGATGAATTTTACGTACAGTAACTCATGAACAATTTCATTAATTGAATGTGTGCAAGTCGTCATATTTCCAATATTCACAAAGAAAAAGCAGGAAAATTAGCAGAGTTTAAAGAATAGGTAAGCATAGGATTATGATAGAAAAGATGATAGAATAGAAGTATCCGATCCTGGGTCACAGCGATCATAGATTATATGTATAGATAGATGGATATGCGTTCGATGTTGTATGACAGGAAGCGTTATGAAAGGCAAAACTTATTCCAAGAACGATGCATGTGAAAGGTCGCTTATTGAATAAGAAGCACCTGCAAAGACTGTGGGAGCTATTACGAAACTAGGTGGTAATCTGCGGAATGAAAGAACAATTTTCGAAGTTGTTTGGTTTGGCGGAGCGCAATAACGGAGATGAGATCAAACAGATTCCGGTTAATGAAATTGTGAGCAGCCCATATCAACCCCGTACTATTTTTGATGATGATAAAATTGATGAGTTGTTGCAAACGATCAAAACACATGGTGTAATTCAGCCTATTGTCGTTCGCGTGCGAAATGGATCATATGAGATTATTGCCGGGGAACGTCGCTGGCGTGCAGTTCGAAAATTGGGTTTGGATACGATTCCGGCTATTGTGCGTGAATTCAACGACTCTCAGGCCGCATCCATTGCACTGATTGAGAACTTGCAGCGTGAAGGATTGACCTCAATTGAGGAAGCTGTCGCTTATCAGAAGCTGATTGACTTGCATCAACTGACACAGGAAAGTCTGGCACAACGACTCGGCAAAAGCCAGTCAACCATCGCCAACAAAATTCGATTGTTACAGCTTCCAGAAGGCATTAAGGCCGCATTGATGGAACGCAAAATTTCTGAACGGCATGCAAGAGCATTACTTTCTCTGGATACGGAAGAACTGCAGATGAAGTTGCTCGGTGAGATTATCGAAAAAGAATTAAATGTGAAACAGACAGAGGCACGTGTTGCCTTCTACAAGGAATCTTCTAAGATTAAAAAATCTAGACGTGTTTCCTTTACCAAGGATGTAAGGCTTGCACTTAATACAATTCGCCAATCCATTGATATGGTAACTGGTTCTGGTCTGGACATCAAAACCAAAGAAGCAGACCATGAGGATCATTATGAGATCGTTATCCATATTCCAAAACGCAAATAATTGAAGCTTATGGCGGCAATGGGCCGCTTTTTATGTCTATAAAGCAAGTTAGGTCTGACATGTTTAAAGAACGGTCGGTATATTGATGGAACGGTAGTTGTTGTTTGTGTGGACGATAGCCGCCTGCTTTTTGTTAACAATATCTCACAACCTACAGAAAAGACTCCTATTTTATTTGAGGTGAAGTAATTGTCTAAGATTATGGCCGTAGCAAATCAAAAGGGCGGTGTGGGGAAAACGACGACATCTGTTAACTTGGGTGCAGGATTGGCTTCACTCGGGAAAAAAGTATTGCTTGTCGATATTGACCCTCAGGGGAATACAACCAGCGGAGTCGGAATCAATAAAGCAGATGTGGCTAATTGTATATATGATGTCATTATTAATGAGGTTCCTCCTCAAGAAGCGATTGTGGAGACTCAGATTGAAGGCCTTCATATCATACCTGCAACGATTCAGCTTGCCGGAGCCGAGATCGAATTGGTGTCCACGATATCACGGGAAGTTCGCCTGAAAAAATCACTCGCCATGGTGAAAAAAAACTATGATTACATACTGATTGATTGTCCGCCATCTCTTGGTATGTTAACGATCAATTCGTTGACTGCTTCCGATTCGGTGATCATTCCGATTCAGTGTGAGTATTATGCACTTGAAGGATTAAGTCAGTTGCTCAATACGGTTCGTCTGGTACAGAAACATCTGAATACATCCCTGCAGATTGAAGGGGTATTGCTGACGATGTTTGATGCGCGGACCAATCTGGGGATTCAGGTTATTGAAGAAGTGAAAAAGTATTTTCAACAAAAAGTATATCAAACAATTATTCCGCGTAACGTACGGCTTAGTGAAGCACCATCTCATGGTCAATCCATTATTACGTATGACCCCCGTTCAAGAGGGGCGGAAGTGTATTTAGAGCTCGCAAAGGAAGTGATTTCTTATGAGTAAGCGGCTTGGAAAAGGTCTTGATGCCCTCATTCCTTCGCTTTCAATTAATGACGATGATAAAGTCGTAGAAATCCCGATTAGTCAACTGCGGGCTAACCCCTATCAACCACGTAAAGTATTTGATGAGGGCGCAATACATGAACTGGCTGAGTCCATTCGTCAGCATGGTGTCATACAACCCATTATTGTTCGTCCTGTATTACGAGGTTATGAGATTATTGCCGGGGAACGACGGTTCAGAGCTTCGCAATATTGTGGTAATGCCACGGTACCGGCTGTAGTCCGGAATTTCAGTGATCAGCAGGTAATGGAGATTGCGTTGATTGAGAATCTGCAACGGGAGAATCTTAACGCCATGGAAGTTGCAGTTGCTTATCAGGGGTTAATGGATCAATTCGCGTTGACTCAGGAAGAATTGTCTGTAAAAGTAGGTAAATCACGTTCTCACATTGCTAATTTCTTGCGTCTGTTATCATTGCCCGAAGAAGTAAAAGACCATGTTTCACGTGGAACATTATCCATGGGACATGCACGTGCGATCGTGGGTGTGAAAGACGAGGTTGTGGTGAAGCAACTTGCCAAACAAACCATTGATCAGCAATGGAGTGTACGTGAGTTGGAGGAAGCCGTTCAACAATTAGATCGCTCCAAAACAGGTGAGGCTAAAGCCAAATCGAAGTTGAAAAAGAATGATCCATTCATTGATACATTGGAAGAATCTCTGCGTGAACGTTTCAAAACAACAGTGAAAATCAAGCACAATAAAGATAAAGGTAAAATTGAGCTCAACTACTACAGTCAACAGGATCTAGAACGGCTATTGGAATTGTTACAATAACAGTCGGGTCTATGATTCATTAACAACATGCGGGGCTTACTCATGTCATGACATATCGCCTCTGTACCATGGAGAAACGATATGTCATTCTTTGTTTATCGGGTTATACGTGCATATGTGCAGGGGAATTATTAATTTATGGGACAGAGGTGGTTGTGAGGTGGAGGGAGTTATCTATCTAGATCATGCAGCAACATCTTGGCCCAAACCACCTGCTGTCGGTGATGCGATGTTGAGTGCATTGGAGATTGCCGGAGCCAATCCTGGCAGAGGAAGTCACCGGATGGCTGTTCAGGCAAGTCGTGTATTGTTTGAGACGAGAAAATCCATATCCAATATCTTTGGAATCAAAAATGCGAATGATATTGCATTCGGATCGAATACGACTGAAGCGCTAAATCTAGCTATTCAAGGTTCGCTCAAGGAAGGCGACCATGTGATTGCCACCATGGCTGAACATAACTCAGTCAGACGACCACTGGAGTACATGCGAAGACTCCGAAATGTGGAGATTGATTATGTACCTGTTAATGCTGCGGGAGCCATTGATCTGATGCAAATGGAACGTATGTTTCGTTCGAATACCAGATTGGTGGTATGTACACATAGTTCCAATCTACTTGGCAGTATTCTTCCTATTGGAGAAATTTCGCTCCTGTGTCGTAAATATCAGGCGATCTTATTGGTAGATGCGGCTCAGAGTGCTGGGGTCATGCCTGTGAATGTACAACAATTGGGCATTGATATGTTGGCTTTTCCAGGGCATAAGGGACTGCTTGGTCCTCAGGGTACAGGGGGCTTGTACATTGCGCCAGAGCTCGATATAGAGCCTTTACTTCATGGAGGAACAGGAAGTCAGTCAGAAGCTCTGGAGCAGCCAAAGGTGCGTCCTGATCGCTATGAAGCGGGGACGCCGAATACAGTCGGGATTGCAGGGCTGAATGCGGGTGTGAAACATGTACTTGAGATGACACCAGCGGTCATCTACCAACATGAGTGGGAACTGACCCAACATATAATGGATGGACTGTCATCCGTTAAGGGCATTCGAATGCTTGGTCCAGAGATTGGACAGCCACGCACCGGATTAGTATCTTTTACTGTAGATGGGTATGATTCGGCACAACTCGCTTTCCGATTAGATCGGAATTATGGGATTGCGGTTCGCTCCGGTTTTCATTGCACACCGCTTGCACACGAATCTGCTGGTACAACTGCTACCGGAGCAGTAAGAGCTAGTGTGGGATACAATTCAACTAGAGAACATGTGGAAGCACTCGTTAAGGCAGTGTTGGAATTGACTGGGGCAGACTAGATTAGAGTTGAAATGATGAACTCATTGGATACAGGATTGCTTGATTAAGCTTATGGATATCGGGTTGATTTATAATGAATGATAATATTACAGGACAGACGTTAATCTGATCAAAAATATAGAGGGGTAGTTGCAATTACATGGCTGAATTAAACGAGCTGATTCTGGAACAGCTGTTATGGATTATTGGCGGAATGGCATTACTTACGGTGATCTTGCTGATTGTGAGTATTGTTCAAGGGGCAAAGTTACGAAAGTTTAAACGTAAATATGAAGCCATGATGGCTGGCAGTGGAGTAGAGGACCTGGAATCGTTGCTGATTAATCTGAAAATTCAGATGGATAGCATTGAGGATGAACACAAACTGCAAACGAATCAGCTGCAAGTTGTCATGCAAAAGCTGACCCGCATTCAAGGTAAGGTTGGCGTGAAAAGGTACAATGCTTATGGAGAGCGTGGCAGTGATCTGAGCTTCTCCATGGCCATGATTAATGATAGCCAGGATGGCATGATCCTTACGGGGATATATAACCGTGACGGTTCTTACGTATATGCCAAACCTCTTAAAGGGGGAGAGTCCACGTATACTCTGTCCCCAGAGGAAAAGGAAGCTATTACTCTGGCACAGCAAGCAGAGTAGAACGTGTATGCCATTCCCGGATGGCAGAGTACAGACTGCTGGATATAATCTCGGACATGCGCATAACAAGACTGAGCCGTGTGTTCTGTAGAACGAAGTATTCCATAAAGCCGCCGACGTTAACGATACCTGTCAGATGGATATCGCCGACCGGCGGTAATTCTTTATTTACCCCCGCACCCGGCTTGAGTGGACCATTCACAACTTGAATGCATCCCACACTGGATGATTGTCCGAGACAGGCGTCAATGCCAATCACATAAGGGTTATGGTGTGTTTTCTGTATGTTGTGGAGTGTATCTTGCAGGTTCATCGCATGGACTGGTTCATCCAAGGTACCATATAGATGGAATAAAGGGCTGTCCCACTTGGAAAGGGCTGATCCGACCAGAGGACCAAGACAGTCGCCTGTTGAGCGATCTGTGCCGATGCAGACAATCACTACATTTTGCAGAGAATGGGCTTTATAGAGATGGAACATTAACCGATGGGTAATGGCGGAGTGAATGCTTGGATCGGTATGGGGGATTTTCAAACTGGTCATGTCTTGTGATGAAAAGGAACGCGAAGTAGGATTCATAGGATCTATCCTTTCCCTTGGAATAGTAGTAACAGTATATGGAAAGGTAGAGCGTTTTATACTTCACGAGGACAAGCTTTTTCTCAAAGGTTAAACATATGGCGAAAGGAGCCGGACATGGACGAATGGATTAACGATTGGATGCTGATTGCGTTTGATTCAACCCAGCAGGCACTGCGTGCTGAAATGCTGCTGGAGTTTGCTGAGATAGAGATTGATTTGTTCCCTACGCCAAAAGAAATTACAGCAGGGTGTGCGCTATGTATCCAGTTTCCAAAAGAGGATCTGGAACGAGTGCAAAAGATCATTCGTAACGAGTTCGTCGAGATCCGAGGCCTCTATTTCAAAACAGAAGACAGCTATGATAACATACCGATGTAGAGGAGGCATGCTGGATGTTGCCATTTCAATTTGCTCAAGGGGAAAGTAGTAGCGCCGCTGGTGCTGTGAATGAAGCCCTTCGTTGGACGGATAAAGTCTGGAACAGAATTGCAGACCCCGATATGTGGCTTAACATTATGTTCAGCTCAATCCGGATCATTATTATTTTTATCATCACCCGTATTGTCATTAAGGTGGTATATCGCATTATAGATCGTTCCATGGAACGCAAGCAGGAAGGCAAGATTCGCGTGAATCCGCGCAGATTCGTGACCGTAGGGGAACTGTTGAAAAATGCGACCTCCATAACATGTAATTTCATTATGATTCTGCTACTGTTATCTGAGATCAATATCCAAGTTGGACCGCTACTCGCGAGTGCCGGTGTGCTCGGGCTTGCCATTGGTTTTGGTGCACAGGGTCTGGTCAAGGATGTTATTACCGGTTTCTTCATTATATTGGAGGACCAATTCGCTGTGGGGGATGTTATTCAGACGGGAACCTACAAGGGAACGGTTGAAGTGATCGGACTTAGAACAACGAAACTGGTCAGCTGGCAAGGTGAAGTGCACATTATCCCAAACGGGGCGATTGCAAGTGTAACGAACTACTCCATGTCGAATTCGCTGGCTGTAGTGGATATTCCGATGAAGGCGGACTTAAGTCTCGATGAGTCAGTACATCTGGTGAAGAAGTCTTTGGTGGGGATTGAAGAGCGTGACCTAAATATTGTGAAGGTGCCGGATGTGCTCGGTATTCAGTCGATGTCTACATCAGAGTATGTGGTGCGAATTGTGGCTGAATGTATGCCTAACTCTCGTGCTTCTGTGGAACGTCAGATTCAGGGCGATGTGAAAAAAACGTTGGAGTATCATGAGATGAGCAATCAAGCCGTAGTGGAACAGGCAGTAGCTTTGGAGAAAGATGAGGGGGATGGCACAGGTGGAGCGTAAAAGTTTCCAGCTTGGGGATATCGTGCAGATGAAGAAGCAGCATCCCTGTGGCAGCAATGAGATGGAGATCATTCGTATGGGTATGGATATTCGAATCAAGTGTGTCGGATGTAAACACAGCGTGTTGATTCCAAGAGCGAAATTCGAGAAAAACATGAAGAAGGTACTGCGTTCAGCCGACGATTCCACTGAATCCTGATCTTGTAATAATTCGGTATGCAGTACGCGTAATAACGTTTACATGCAGGCCCCGCATGGGTGTTGCGTTCTGTAAATGATCATGCTATAATCAATATTGCTGCGGAAAGGTACCCAAGAGGCCCAAGGGGGCTGACTCGAAATCAGTTAGGCGTGTCACAGCGTGCGTGGGTTCGAATCCCACCCTTTCCGCCACTTCAATTGTAATTTACTCAATACACATTGAGTTTAATAAAAAGATCGATAAGAAGACTTTCCATTAGGAAAGTCTTTTTTTGTATAACGTTTTATTGAATATGTATTGACCACGTATCCATATCAGATGCATCATTAATGACTAAAATGAAAAATAAAGAGCCCCGAAGGGCTCTTTATCCGGCGGTGCATTTGTTTGTTAGGAAACAATCGGTCGTAACAATCAGACACTTGGTGTACTGCACGTAGCAATACGCGTGCTTCAGACGAAGGGCCTTACAACACATAACCACTTGCTTCTTAAATTACGTGATGAATCTCCAACAGCGAATGATCGGCTTCGTTGTCCAACGGAACCACACCTCTCTCGTGCACCGCCTAATTGTATTATGTGCTTTATTCCGTTTTATATACATGGATCGTAAAAAAGTATTGCGATTAATGGACGCGGGCTTTGGTCAGCTTCTTCCACTTACGATTATGATTGCTTGTTTCGGGAAAAGCTTCACCTTTTTGCAGCGTTACCCGCTTTGGGTTCTGAATTTCCGTGACAAAGCTTTTTTCCCCAACTTCCGTGTACTCTCCATCGTTTGGGGCTTTGTCTCCTGGTTCAAACTCGGTTTTTTCACCCATGATAAAACCTCCTCTGCAGATTATGTTACTTTGTTGCTTCTGTAGTGTGCTCCATAGCCGGGCTGATCATGTGCCAATATGTACAGGGAACGTTTGCTTGCACTTTGACTCGGTATTTGTTATATTAATATAGTTCGAGTTTGTGCTCGTTCCTTGCTCTCAACCTAGATTGAGGGCCAGAGTCCATAAGGAGGTGAAAATTATGCGCAAATATGAAGTGATGTACATTATTCGTCCTGACATTGAGCAAGAAGTTGTTCAAGCTACAGTCGATAAATTCCAAGGCATCATCTCCAACGGCGGTGGTGAAGTTACAGCTCACGACGTTATGGGTAAACGCCGTCTTGCGTATGAGATCAAGAAATTCCGTGATGGTTTTTATGTTCTGGTACATTTTACTGCTGAACCAGCAGTTGTAACTGAACTTGAGCGTCTCATGAAGATTTCTGACGAAGTAATTCGTTATCTCATTACAAACGACGTTAAGTCTGCTTAAGACTAATCGTGATTAACGCACCAATACGCTCTGAAGGAGGGGATTACATTGTTGAACCGTGTCATTCTGATCGGACGGTTAACCCGGGATCCTGAGTTGCGTTACACTCCAGCAGGAGTAGCAGTTACGCAATTTACTTTGGCAGTGGACAGACCGTTTACAAGCCAAGGGGGAGAAAAGGAAGCCGATTTCATTCCGGTCGTAACCTGGAGACAGCTTGCCGAGACCTGTGCAAACTATTTGCGCAAAGGACGCCTGGCTGCAGTCGAAGGACGCATTCAAGTACGGAACTACGAGAATAACGAAGGAAAACGTGTATACGTGACCGAAGTTATTGCCGATAATGTCCGTTTCTTGGAGTCAGCTAACCGTGATAATAGCGGTGGCGGCGGTGGGCAACCAATGCGTGAAGAGCCTTCTTATGGAGGCGGCGGACGCGCGAACAATAACAATAATTCGCGTAGCAACAATCAGGATCCTTTTTCCGATGACGGAAAACCGATTGATATATCGGATGATGATTTGCCATTTTAACATGAGCTGATACTCTTCGGAGATATGGGTTACATGATAGGAAAGGACTGAAAAGCATGGGCTTCAAGCAAAGAGAAGGCGGAGACAACGATAAAAGACCGGCACGTCGTGGCGGCCGTAATAAACGTCGTAAAGTGTGCTTCTTCACAGCTAACAAAATTACTCACATCGATTATAAAGATACGGACTTGCTTCGTAAATTTATCAGCGAACGTGGAAAAATTTTGCCACGCCGTGTAACAGGTACTAGCGCTAAATATCAACGCATGCTGACGATTGCAATCAAACGCTCCCGTCAAATCGCATTATTGCCATACACAACTGAGTAGTTTTTACTCAGCTTGCATACGAAGCAGTCGGCTTATAGCCGGCTGCTTTTTTGTATGTATAGAATAAAATAACATGTTCACTCTAGCTAATCAGAGAATCTAAACTATGGTGATAGAAGCATTCAAGGCTCAAATGGATTATAATAGAGTCTAATCTACTGAAAAGGCTCAGTTAGCAAGAATAGCTTTATTTCAGAATAATCATCAGGAGTGGATATGAATACATCAAAACGTAAAGGCAAACAGAGAAAAAAGAGCAGTCTGAAAACCTGGATTATAGCTACTCTTTTACTTTCCATTATATATGTGTGGTTACAGCAAAAAGGTGATATAGATAACATGTGGCCTGGGACAACAATCCAAGAAGCTCTGCCAATCACCGGCCTACATCCTGTGGTAGCAGAAAATGAGAAATTATTGGTACGTAAGGCAGCGAGACGTGGAATAGAGATTGTCATCACCCACGGCTACCGAAGTTCCGAGGAACAAGATGCACTATTTAACCAAGGACGCTCAAGCGCAGGCAATATCGTTACTAATGCACGTGGTGGTGAGTCATATCATAACTACGGATTAGCAATTGATTTTGCACTGAGAACGCCTGAGGGTGATGTGGTGTGGGATATGGAACGTGATGATAACGGGAATGGCAAGGCAGACTGGATGGAAGTTGTGGATCTCGCCAAAGAGTTAGGTTTCACTTGGGGTGGAGACTGGGCAAACTTCCCGGACTATCCTCACTTGCAGATGGATTTTGGCTTGAGTATCAATGAGTTAAAACGTGGTAAAAGACCTCCTGATTCTCAGTAAAGGGTGTTATATATACATTTAAATGAATAAATATTAGATAAGCTCTGCATTTTGCAGGGCTTTTTTCTTTCTTTTGTAAAATAAATGATAAAAGATGACAATTTGGTCTTTACATTAGCAAATAAATAAAACTATACTAGATTAACTAGATTTTTTACTTTGATCGCACATATTATTTCAATTGTAAGCATAACGGCTCCGGTTCAATAAAATTCAGCTATGGATCGATATATAATCATCACTCATATATGTAACATTTACCTCACGCAAAATTAAGGTTATCTACTTAAATTAAAGATTACATATACATTAGATGTAATTACTATGTTATGTATATGTTATTTTGACTAATTGCCTATGTACACCTCACAGCCAAAAACAAGATAACACCTCTCAAAATTCCTGATATATGCCTTTATAGTATTACTAATATCCAAATCTGTAGTATAAAAAACATTTATACCAAAAATCTCAAAATAAGCATTGACGTTAGCTAAAATTACACGTATGATTACATTAATTATTTTGATATATAATTCCGCTAGGAATTATCAACATTAATTGACCAATGGTCTAAATATAAGTCTCTTAAACTTGTTTCTCCTAATGATTTGGTATTTTGTATAAGCTATTGTTCGTTATCTTCAAGAACTTGGAAATATACAGTGGATGCATTCCTCTACACACGAATACAATCTACGGAAATTATGGGGTTAGGGTGATTGATTTGAATACAGAGCTATTGGAAGTCAGAAATCTAACAACATCATTCAGAATTGAAGATGACTATTATGCAGCAGTGGATCACGTTAACCTTAAGGTGAAGAAAAATGAAGTGTTGGCGATTGTAGGTGAATCCGGGTCAGGTAAAAGTGCTTTTGCATTCTCTCTTATGGGTTTGCATAACAAAGCAAAGATCGAAGGCCAGATTCTCTATAAAGGACAAGACATTGCCAACATCTCCCCAAGCAAGTTAAACAAGCTACGCGGCAAAGAAATGGGCATGATTTTTCAGGACCCATTGTCCGCACTAAATCCTCTAATGATTATTGGTGAACAGATTGAAGAGATTCTCACACTTCATCAGTCCAAGCTTTCTTCCAGAGAGAAGAGAGAAAAGGTCATTCACTTATTGAATCAGGTAGGGATCCCACGTCCCGAACAAATATACAAGCAGTATCCCCACGAACTATCTGGTGGTATGAGACAGAGAATTGTTATTGCCATTGCGATTGCCAACAAACCGGAACTACTCATAGCCGATGAACCAACGACGGCGCTTGACGTTACGATTCAACTACAGATTCTGGAGCTAATCCGTGATCTGAAGAATGAAATTAACGCAGGCATTATTCTGATTACACATGATCTGGGTGTTGTAGCTGAGATGGCTGATCGCGTAGCAGTTATGTATGCAGGCGAAATTGTTGAAATCGCAGATATCTTCACATTGATGAACGATGCGAAGCATCCATATACCCGCTCATTGTTGAACTCTATTCCCACCCTGTCTGAAGAAAGATCCAAATTACATGTCATCCAAGGTATCGTACCATCACTCAAAAATCTTCCTCGCAAAGGGTGCAGATTCAAAGCCCGAATTCCATGGATTAGTGAATCGGCTCATGAAGAGAACCCACAGATGCATGAAATTGCACCAGGTCACTTTGTACGGTGTACCTGTTACCAGCACTTTCATTTCCCTGACCAAAGCTGAGGAGGAATAACATAATGGCATTACTCGAAGTAGAAGGGCTCAAGATACACTTTCCGATTCGCGGTGGATTGCTTAAACGGGAAATTGGTAGTGTAAAGGCTGTTGATGATGTTAGCTTCTCCATTGAAGAAGGACAGACCTATGGTCTGGTTGGCGAATCAGGTTCAGGTAAGACAACAACAGGCAGAGCCATTATTGGGCTAAACCATGTCACTGACGGAAAGATTCTATTTAACGGGAAAAACTTGGCTACGGAGCGACGTAAGAACAGGCAGCTCCAGCGGGATGTACAAATGATTTTTCAAGACCCATATTCATCACTGAATCCTAAGAAGCGGGTTATCGATATTATTGCTGAGCCGTTTCGTAACTATGAGCGTCTGACAGCTACCGAGGAGAAAAGACAAGTAAGAGAATTACTTGAGAAGGTTGGCCTGAGTCCAGAATCAATCTACAAATATCCGCATGAATTCTCAGGGGGGCAGCGTCAACGGATCGGCATTGCACGGGCTATTGCACTGAAGCCGAAGCTAATTATCGCGGATGAACCTGTATCTGCACTCGATGTATCGGTACAGGCTCAGGTACTCAACTTCATGCAGGAAATTCAAAAAGAATTAAATCTGACGTATCTGTTCATCAGTCACGATCTGGGCATCATCCGCCATATGTGTGATGAGATTGGAATTATGTATAAAGGTCGATATGTGGAACAGGGCACAACAAATGATATTTTTGAGAATCCGCAACACATCTATACCAAACGTCTCATTGCAGCCATTCCGGATATGGACCCAACCAAACGAGAGGAAATGGTAGCCTTCCGTCAACAGGTCAAATCGGAGTATGAACATTCATACCGAAATTTCTTTGATGAGGAAGGGCTTGCATACTCGCTCAAATCCATTTCCGATACTCACCGAGTAGCTCTACCTCAGAAAGGTTGAAGGCCATATGTGGAAAACGATAGTACGCAGAATTATCATAATGATCCCTCAGATATTTTTACTTAGTCTTTTGGTCTTTCTGATGGCCAAGGCCATGCCGGGCGATGCACTAACGGGATTGCTTGATCCAAGCGTTGATCCCAAAGCATTGGAAGCGCAGCGAGAGAGACTGGGATTGAATAATCCTTGGTACGTGCAATATTGGGACTGGATCAAAAACGCCATCCAAGGTGATTTTGGACAATCCTTCCGTTTCAAAATGCCGGTTACCGACTTGATCGGTCAGCGTGTAGCAAACACATTCTGGCTCGCACTGGCGACGCTTGTACTGACTTACCTGATCGCTATTCCACTGGGTATCATCAGTGGTCGTTACAATGATACCTGGTCTGATCGGTTAATCACGGGATACACCTACCTGGGCTTTGCCGCACCATTGTTCATCTTTGCACTGGTAATGGTATGGATCTTCGGATTCCACTTCGGCTGGTTCCCGACAGGAGGTAGCGTTGCGCCAGGACTTACACCAGGCACATTCAGCTACGTAATGAGTAAGTTCTATCATCTATTATTGCCTGCACTATCCATGGCACTGATTACAACGGTATCTACGGTTCAATATTTACGTAGTGAGATCATTGATATCAAGCATAAGGAATTCGTTATTACTGCCAGAGCCAAAGGTGCCTCGGAATCCCGGATCTATAACAGACATATCTTGAGAAACTCGTTATTACCTATCGCCGCATTCTTCGGATATGAGATTACAGGGCTTATCGGAGGTACGGTATTTATCGAAAGTATATTCAGTTATCCAGGTATGGGGCAGTTGTTCCTGAGTTCCATCTCATTGCGTGACTTCAGCGTTGTGACTGCACTCGTATTGTTGTATGGCGTAGCTTCCATTCTCGGGGCATTGCTGTCTGACATAATTCTAGGAATTGTAGATCCACGTATACGGATCAAGTAAGAACTTGAAGATTTCGGGGTGAAAACAAGATGAGCAAGGCCAACGAGGTAGTTGTAACTTCACAAAAGGTTGATAAAAGCCCCTCCAGCTTGAGTATTTTATGGAGGGAGCTTGTCAGAGATAAGGTGGCACTAATCTCGCTCATTTTCTTGGGCTTGGTCATGTTGCTGGTATATGGCACGTCTCTCATTCTGAATCAGGATGATATCGTACGCGTGGATCTGTTTGCCTTATATGAACCACCATCAGCGAAATATTGGCTTGGAACGGACTATGGAGGTCGTGATGTATTTGGCCAGCTGGTCATCGGTACACGTAACTCCCTGACCATTGGAATTATCGTAACGTTAATGACTGGCTTCATAGGTATCTTAATTGGCCTTTTATCCGGTTATTTCGGTGGAATGATAGACAATCTGTTTATGCGTGTTGTTGATTTCTTCATGATCCTTCCAATGTTGATGATTGTTATCGCGTTTGTTACGGCAGTACCGAAATACAATATCATCTCGTTCTCTCTAATCATGACGGCATTTCTCTGGATGGGTATCGCCAGATTGATTCGCTCCAAAGCATTACAGGAACGGGAACTGGATTATGTAAAAGCTTCAAAAACATTGGGCTCTTCTCATCTGAAGATTATGCTCTCACAGGTTCTTCCGAATCTGAGCTCCATTATTATCGTAACGATGACATTGAATCTCGCTGCCAACATTGGCCTCGAATCCGGGCTGTCTTTCCTCGGGTTTGGTTTTCCCGAAAGTACGCCTAGTCTTGGAACACTCGTAAGTTATGCACGTAATCCGCAAACCCTGGAATCCAGATGGTGGATATGGCTACCCGCATCGGTACTGATTCTGGTATTGATGTTGAGTATAAATAATGTCGGTCAAGCCCTAAAGCGTGCGACTGATGCAAGACAAAGAAGAGGTTAAAAAAAGGGAGGAAAGGTTCATGAAAAAGGGATTATTTTCACGGGGACTATTTTTCACGATGATGTTGGTCTTTGTATTGGTGCTCGCAGCGTGCTCTGAGAAAGAAGCAGCTACTCCAGCTCCAACTTCCAACACAGAAGAGGGAAAAACGGAGGAAAAACCTGCTAATGAAGAGGGCGTTTACTCCATTGAAGACTTCAACAATGTCAAAACGAATGAGGGTACTGCGATCGAGGGTGGATCGATTACATTCGGACTTGTATCGGATACTGCTTTTGAAGGTACACTGAACTTTAACTTCTATTCCGGTAACCCGGATGCACAGGTTCTTCAATGGTTCGATGAAGGCTTGCTGACTTGGGATAAAGACTATGTGTACACCAATGATGGTGCCGCAACATATGAGACTTCCGAAGATGGCAAAACGTTCACACTGACCATTCGCGACAATGTAAACTGGCATGATGGCAAGCCGGTAACGGCTGAAGATCTGCAGTTTGCTTATGAAGTTATCGGTAACAAAGCGTATGATGGTCCACGTTACGACTCCAACTTCACTAGTGTAGTAGGTATGGACGAGTATCATGCTGGAAAAGCAAAAACAATCTCTGGTATTAAAGTGCTGAGCGACAAACAAATCAGCATTACGTATAAAGAATCTACTCCGTCCCTGCTGACAGGTGGCGTATGGACATATCCGCTGGCTAAACATATCTTCGGAGATATGGATGTAGCAAAAATGTCTTCTTCCAAAGAAGTACGTGAAAAACCAATTGGTTTTGGTCCATTTAAAGTGGATGTTATCACTCCAGGTGAGTCTGTAACTTTTGTTAAAAACGATGACTACTGGCGTGGAGCTCCAAAACTGGATGGTGTAACTCTGAAAGTTATCAACCCGACAACGGTTGTTCAAGAACTGAAATCTGGCGGGGTAGATCTCGTGGATGCATTCCCGACAGATCAATACAAAGACAATGCTAACCTGTCCAATGTAGAATTCCTGGGCACAATCGATCGTGCTTATACGTACATCGGTTTCAAACTGGGTACGTGGGATGAAGAGAACGGAAAAGTTAAAAGCAATGCCGAAGCAAAAATGGGCGACAAAAACTTGCGTAAAGCAATGTGGATGGCTGTAGATAACGATCAAGTAGGTAAACGTTTCTATAATGGCCTGCGTTGGAATGCAACAACCCTGATTCCACCGTCTCACCCAGAATTCCATGATTCCAACAATCCGGGTGTAGCATATGATCCAGAAGCAGCGAAAGCATTGCTCGACGAAGCTGGTTACAAACTGGATGGTGAATTCCGTACGAATCCGGATGGAACACCACTCGAAATCAACTTTGTATCCATGACTGGTGGCGACACAGCTGAACCATTGGCTCGTTATTATGTTCAATCATGGGCAGCTATTGGTTTGAAAGTAAACCTCGAAATGGTTGAGTTCAACAGCTTCTATGACCGTGTAGGTAACACAGGTAAAGATGATCCGAACATTGATGTGTATCAAGCCGCATGGGGCGTTGGTATTGACGTAGATCCATCTGGTCTATATGGCCGCGATGCACTCTACAACTTCTCCAGATTCTCCAGCGAAGAGAATGACAAATTGCTGGCACAAGGTATCTCTGCTGAAGCATTTGATGTAGACAAGCGTAAAGAGATCTACAATCAATGGCAACAATACATGGTAGATGAAGTTCCTGTATTCCCTACACTGTATCGTGCAGTTGTAGCACCAGTTAACAAACGTGTAATGAACTATGCGATTGGTGATGGAACAGGCGTTTACCTGAGCGACCTGCAAGTTAATGCAGACAAAGCAGTTGTAGCTGAGTAACACATTCTTAAATTAGCAGCTGTAAGGATTGGGGTCCTTTAAGAAGTCGGTTGCTAGATTATTAATGAAGAATTCTCCTAGGAAAATGAATAAAAAGTGTCTTTAAAAACATGGATTCTGTACACTCTGGCATGGGTGTATGGGGTTCATGTTTTTTTTGTAACCAAAAAATAAAAAAAATTTAACTTTTTTTCAAAAAAGTGCAGACAAAATGCTTCTCTACTTCGTCTATATAGGTAAGAGGTGATCATCTTATGAAAAAATGGTGGAAACGGGCAGGTATGCTGCTGGCTCTCTTGCTTATTATATATTTGGGTGTGAAACCGGACATGCTGGTAGGCAAACCGGGAATTAAAGCTGAATCTGCGGTATTAATGGATATGAACTCTGAACAGATCTTAATGGATTTTAACGGCTCCGAAGAGATTGCTCCGGCAGGCGTCAGTAAGTTGATGACAGAACTGTTAGTGATGGAGGCCGTGATTAATGGTGATATAGGCTGGAATGATCTTGTTAATGTGAGTCTGTATGCCAGCTCCGTGGGGGGCAGTCAACTGACCCTGAAACAGGGAGAGCAGTTCACCGTTCAGGAGTTGTTCGAGATCGTAGCTGTCTATTCAGCCAATGATGCAGCGGTTGCTCTTGCTGAACATATCAGTGGTACAGAGCAGAAGTTCGTGCAACAGATGAATCAGAAAGCAACTCAGATTGGACTGTCTGAGGATACACAATTCACGAATTCAACGGGCCTCAGTGAAAAGCTGCTTGGTCCTAACCGTCCGATGGATATACAAGGGCAGACCTTAATGACGGCTATAGATGCATGCAAGCTTGCGCGATATCTGCTGAATAACCATCCCGAGATTTTAAGAATTTCCAGTCAAATGCAAGTATCAATGCATCAAAAAGGGATGTACATGAGCAACACGAACTGGATGTTGTCCTCCATTGGTGGGCCGTATGCTTACGATGGGAATGACGGATTAAAGACCGGGTATGATGAGGATTCCGGATATCATTTTGTGGGGACAGCCGAACGTGATGGAAAAAGACTGATATCAGTTGTATTTGGAACAGATACTCGTGAAGGGCGTTTTGTGGAGACTCGGAAGTTATTCAACTATGGGTTTTCGGGCTCAAAATGAGAGGGCGTACATAGGCATCATCAAAGAGACCTTCAGGACGCCAATGATCCACCTGTCAAATAAACTGAGTCAGACCAGATTATTGAAGCATTACGCAAGCGTTAGTACGTTTGATAAGATATGAGGGCTGTCCGCAGGTTCGACTGAACATGTGGTGCCCTCTATTTTATCGAATCGGAGGTAAATTGATCCATATAACCATATTGTTAAATTGACATATGGTTTTCTTTTGTTTTAAAATGACCAGTGAGTCATTATTATTCAACTCATTTTAATATATATGTACCAAACCAACTGTACGATACTGAATTTACGATCTGATCGGGAGGTAACATGTGATGCAAAAACAAATGAAATGGCCGCTAATCCTGTTTGCCATAGGGGTATTTATGGCTGCGCTGGATAACGGGATCATCACCTCTTCACTGACCACCTTAAATGCATCATTTGCTGTGTCGCCAACATGGGGAGCATGGACGATTACGCTTTACACGCTTGGGCTTGCGGTGAGTGTACCTATTGCGGGCAAACTGTCGGACCGTTATGGTCGCAAGAAGCTATTTTTGATTGAAGTGGCGTTGTTTGGGATCGGGTCCCTGCTCGTTGCGCTGAGCACATCATTCACCTTTTTCCTGATTGCTCGTGTCATTCAAGCTTTGGGCGGTGGTGGGATTTTTATCATTGCCAGCTCATACGTATTAAGCAAGTTCCCGGCGGAGCGTCAGGGTACAGCTCTGGGTCTGCTTGGAGGGATGAATGGTGTTGCCGCTATATTGGGACCCAATGTCGGTGCTTTTATACTGGACCTTACGGGCAACTGGCATTGGTTATTCCTGATCAATGTACCTATCGCCATTCTGTTATTCATAGCAGGTATTCGATTTATTCAGGAAGAGCAGGAGCTTAATCGTGCAGCAGTGGACTGGAGCGGCATTGCTGTCCTAACGTTGGGTGTACTCAGTTTAATGTATAGCTTCAGCAATCTGGACGGTGTGAACATGCTTCAAAGCCTGGGATCTCCGATGTTCTATGGCTTTTTCTTGGCAGGTGTAATCCTTCTGGTGCTCTTTTACTTTATGGAAAAAAGGCTGGAAGGATCTGAACGTGAACCTGTTGTATCGACACAGCTTCTGGGCATTGCGTCCTTTCGCTGGACGCTGTTGATTGCCTTTTTCTCGGGAGCCATTCTGGCCTCGGTGATCTTTATTCCCGGATTTGTTGAACAATATCTCGGCGTATCCAATACGGCTTCCGGGTACTGGTTTACTCCGCTTGCGCTGGCATCCGGCATCGGGGCAGGTGGAGGTGGATACCTCGTTGACCGCAAAGGTCCAATCTGGACGTTATCGGTTGCTGGACTGCTATCTGCCATTGGATTCCTGCTGTTCCCGCTATGGGTGGAGCATATCTGGCAATTTGTCATCGCGAGTACGCTCGTAGGTATTGGCTTCGGTATGATGCTTGGTGCGCCAGTTAACGTACTTGTCACAGAACAGGCGGGGGAGAACAACAAAGGCATCGCGGTAGCGACCAGCTCGTTATTTCGCCAGATGGCGATGGCTATTGCACCTACCATTTTTGCCGGATTCCTGGCACGTTCTTTCATTAATCTGGGGCCCAACATTCAGGCAGGATTCGCTGACAAAGGAATTCAGGTGCCGCCCGAGATGCTACAACAATATGCCTCGGGAGGGGCATCAGGGAGTGATGTCTCCAGTCTGACAGAGGGCCTGTCCCAGATTCCTGATGAAGGTATCCGCGATGTGTTGCTCCAGGCAGTGCATCAAACGACAGGGCAGGGTTACAATGGCCTTTTCTGGTCTGCGGTGGTATTCAGTGTGCTTACGCTGGTAGCTGCGCTTATAACGGGACGTCTGCGTCAAAAAGAGAAGAGTCATCATGTGGAAAGTGTATCCACGAACGGATAGGATCGCATGTGAAAATGAAGAGAACAGTGTACCTTTTGTAGCTAAAAAGGAGTCGCTGTTCTTTTCAATTTAACCGGATTGTAACTTTTCTTGCTCCTGCAATGATTACAATAGAACGAGCGTAAGCGGTGTCTTGATTCCAGAGAGAGAAAACTTCAGTGAACACCGAGTCACAAGGCATCCCAGACGTTTAATTGGTATTATGGATTATCATTTTGACAGTGAAGAAGGAATCAATGGATGAAAAGCAGAACTAAAGATAAGAAGAAGAAAAGAAGAAAAGGCCTATATATAACGCTCGTTTCACTTGTTGTTTTGTTAATCGGAGGTTATTTGTTCCGTCAGCAGCTGGCTGTAGCAGCATTTGATCTGTTTCTCGCCGGTTCGGTAGAAGATCAGTTATCCCGTTCTTATGTACCGCAAGAAGGCAACAACACGCCTGATCCAACGGTATACCGTAAGGAACCTTTCTCCGTATTACTGCTCGGTTCGGACAAACGCGCTTATGAGAAAACGCGTGGACGTTCCGATACCGTCATCTATGCTGTAGTTCGTCCCAAGGAATCCCGTGTGCTGTTAGTATCCATTCCACGTGATACGTATGTGCAGATTGTAGGACGGGATGCCAACAAGGACGGCGAAGATGATTATGATAAGCTGGCGCATGCCTATGCTTTTGGTGGGGAGAATATGTCCATCAATACCGTGGAGAAATTTCTTGATGCTGATGTGGGTTATTATGCAACGATCAACTTCGACGGAATCAAAAAAGTGGTTGATGCACTTGGTGGTGTAAAACTGCCAATTGATGAGGACATTGTGAACAAGAATCCGGATCATGTGCAATTCACGATTGAAGGTGGTAAGCCGATCTATGACGGGCAGGAAGCACTGTATTATGTAAGATACCGTGAGGATAGCGATTTTAATCGTACCAAGCGGCAGCAGATTTTCCTGAACGCGATGGCGAATGAGATGCTGAATTTGAATCAAATCGCCAAAATTCCGGAATTGATTCAGATCATGGGAGACAGTTTCCAGACGGATATGCGAGCATCTTTCATTATTGATCTGGCCAAACAAGTGCTTACTCAGGAGAAACCGCAGATTTCAAGCTTCACCATCCTGGGTGAGGGAATGAAAAAAGACGGTATCTATTATGGTCAGGCTGACGAGAAAGATGTCCAATATGCCAAAGAGCTGATTAACAACTGGATGGATCAATCGACCCCAGCCGGTGAAGTAATGATCCCTGACCGGCAAAAGATTGAATAACCAATTCCATACCAATGATGTGTTGTAGACCACAATCAGCAGTACGTTTATTCGCGGGCTGCTGTTTTTTTTCTTTGTATTGAGAACTATTATCCTTTTGGAACATCCTGCGTTCTGATCCGTATAATATAAGTTGAGCGAGATAAGTTGAACGAAGAAATTCACAAGGAGGATACACAAGGGTATGAACATCGCATTTTTTTTGCTACCCAAACAAGAGGTTACGTGCGTGACGTCGGATTCTACGCTGCGGCAAACGTTGGAACGGATGGAATATCATCGTTTTACGGCGGTACCCATTTTGAATAAAGAGGGCAAATATATTGGTACGGTTACCGAAGGCGACTTACTGTGGTATATGAAGAATGCCGAGGGAAAAATTTCATTTGAAAACGCTTCAAAGTTCTTGCTCAAGGACGTTCCACTTCGCTTGGATATTAAACCCGTATCCATTAATGCCAACATGGAGGACCTGATTAATCTGGCTAAAGTTCAGAACTTTGTTCCTGTGGTCGATGATATGGATCGGTTCATTGGTATTGTCAGACGGAGTCAGATAATTGAGTACTGCGAGGGCATTGTAGCCAAAGAATCGATCAAGGCTAAGTAAGGCTGTACCGAATTTAAATATTATTGTGTCATGTTGGATAATCACAGCCGTCCGGTATCATGTTAAACTTAAGAAGTCCTGAACCAAGGGTGCATTCGAAGTTTTTTACAAATATATAGGTCGATAGGATGTACGGAGGACTCCGCATAAGTACCTGACATCAGTTTCGGAGAACTTCTCCGTTTTTTGGGGTAATTTTGCGGGCCCTCTTTTTATGCTATAATCGAGAATAAAGCTTTTTCGGGGGAGAGTGACTTTCGCCAATATGCCTAAAGAACTGGATGTAGCCAAACGCGCTAAAGTGATTGAATGGCTGAAAACCGAAGTGCTTGATCAGGTATCCCGATTATTCAAGGCCTTATGGGAAGGCAGTACAACTCGAATCGGGGACAGTCTTGCCAGTTTGATTATGAGTAGTTACATATTGGGCCGCAGGCTCGGTATTCCTTTCAAGGATCTGGATGCACTGTTAGTTGAGAAGTTGAAAAAGCATAAACAGGAAGGTCACCAGCTTGAAGACTGGTACCAAGATATTTCCGCGCTAGAAGATCATATGCGTAAGAGGTGAATTTGTTGAAATTTAGCTTTAAATCAGCCGTTTGGAGCGCAGTTTATCTGCTCTTGCTACTTTCGCTGTTAACTCCTTTATCGGTACTTGCCATATTTTTTATGATGATTCCGGGAGTTATTTTGTATGCTTCATTATCTTTAAAATCATTTATATGGCATCTCGTGCCCGTAGCTGTTATTTTGGTCGTATTCCACCCCATCTATCTGTTATTACTGCTCATCTTTACCTTGCCTGCGATCGTTATGGGTCACGCGTATAAAACACGCAAATCAGCCCTGTTCGCGCTGATGGCGGGAAGTGGCATGATGTTGGCAGAATACTTGTTGTTGCTCTTGGTCGGCAGTGTCATTTTCCAATTCGACCTGTCCAGTTATATAGAAGATGTAGTCAAATTGACCATTGAACCGTTAACCAATACATCGAATCAGATGATCAACGGGTTTGCATGGACACCTGAGATGACCGAGGATGTTGCCAAACAAACACAGCTTATGATTCCGTTTGCTCTCGTTGTCACATCGATGGTAATGGCCTTTATTACACACGCCATTGCTCGTCCGATTCTGAACGTGATGGGTGTGGTGGTATCGAAACTTCCACCAGCGAGAGAATGGCGTATGCCGCGTGCGTTGATCTGGTATTATTTCCTCGCATTGTTGATTGAAGTGATCTCCAGACAAAGTGATGGAACATACTGGACCATGATTGCCATGAATCTGTCCCCGTTAATTAATCTGGGCTTCATGATTCAAGCGATCGGTTTCTTCTTCTTTCTCTCACATACAAAGAAATGGAATCCGGTTATACCATATTTTCTGGCGGCTGCGGTCTTCTTCATTGGTCCGCTTCGGATTATCGGGATTATCGATCTGGCGTTCCCGCTTCGTGAGGCAATATCGAAATCAAAACGATAGGGTGATGAGTCATGCCTAAATTTCTGAAGAAACGCTGGCACGGCTACTATACCGTATGGGCGTTCATACTGCTGCTGTTGCTCGTTATGTTCGTTACCATTTATAACTGGACGCTTGGTTTGATTAGTCTGATACTGGCTTCGGCGCTGGGAATCGTCATGATTAAGGCGGAGCTCGCGTTCCGCCGTGAGCTTAACGACTACATTAATGGCCTATCTATTCGGATCAAACGGATGGAGGGGGAAGCGGTCAGCATGCTTCCATTCGGAATTGTGCTGTACAGCGAAGATCGTACGGTAGAGTGGCATAACCGCTTTGTCGCGGAGATGTTCCAGGAGAAGACAATGGTGGGTAATCCGCTACTTAATTTGTTTCCCAAACTTCCTCAGCCTAAAGAGAAGAAGGATGGGACGAAGGAACATTCATCCAAGGAGTTCCATGACGAATTCCAGTTGGATGATCGGCATTATGGAGTTATTCATAACCCGCAGGAGCGGTATGTATATGTATACGAGATTACGGAGCTAGCCATTCTTCGTGATAAATATGAAAATGAACGCCTTGCATTGGGAATTCTCGTTCTGGATAATCTGGACGAGGCTGCCCAGGGCATGGACGACCAGCAGCGTACAGCACTGATTGCCCGTGTGACCAGCGAGATTACGTCATGGGCCAAGCAATATGAAGTGTACCTGCGTCGGCTGTCTTCTGATCGTTATCTGTTGATGCTGAATCATAAGTCTTTGCAGGAACTGGAGCAGAGCCGATTTGTCATTTTGGATGAAGTTCGGGAGATGACTGCTGACCTCAAAGTGCCAATGACACTCAGTGTCGGACTGGCGTTTGGATCAGATAGCATCAGCGAGATGGGAGAACTGGCACAATCCAGTCTGGACATGGCACTTGGACGCGGTGGAGACCAGGCTGCTGTGAAGTCCGGACAACGCCTGTCATTCTATGGCGGCAAGTCCAATGCAGTAGAGAAACGGACACGGGTAAGAGCACGTGTTATTGCGCACGCGCTGCGTGATCTCATGCAGGAGAGCGATCGGGTGCTCATCATGGGGCACAAAATTCCGGATATGGACGCGATCGGTGCATCCATCGGTGTGTGGAAAGCGGCCAGTCTGTACAATGTGGAAGCCCGAATTGTATTGGATGGAATTAATCCATCGATTGAACGTATGATGGAGCAAGTGAACAAGGATGAGAAGTTATCCAAGGCATTTGTATCACCTGAACAAGCAACTCAGATGATGACCGAGCACACGTTGTTGGTGGTGGTGGATACGCATAAGGCCTCCATGACCATGGAGCCAAAACTAGTGCAGTCTGCTACCCGTGTCGTAGTTGTGGATCACCATCGCCGGGGTGAAGAGTTCATCAATGATGCAGTGTTGATCTATCTGGAACCTTATGCGTCTTCTGCTGCCGAACTGGTAACCGAACTCTTGCAATACATTCATGACAAGGTACAGTTCACTCCGCTCGAAGCTACGGCTCTACTTGCCGGAATTACGATGGATACGAAGCACTTTGCATTGCACACGGGGTCCAGAACGTTCGAAGCGGCAGGCTTCCTGCGTCGTAGCGGTGCGGACACCATTATGGTCCAGCGGTTGATGAAAGAGGATCTGTCAGAATATATTGCTAAGGCAGAAATCATAAAGCATGCTAAAATGGTATATGGAAACATTGCGCTGGCGGTCACGGACCCTGGTAGCAAGATTTCACAGATGATGATTGCCCAGGTGGCGGACACATTGCTGAACATGACTGACGTAGCTGCTTCATTTGTTATTAGCGAGCGCCCGGATGGATTGATTGGCATCAGCGCTAGATCGTTGGGGCGCATGAATGTTCAGGTTGTTATGGAACGACTGGGCGGTGGTGGGCATTTGACGAATGCTGCCGTGCAGCTTGAAGGAACGCTTGGAGAGGCAGAAAAACGGCTGACGAACGTACTGGCTGAAATCGAAAAGGAAGAGGGGCTGTTCGAATGAAAGTCATTTTTATAAAAGATATGAAGGGTCAAGGCAAGAAAGGGCAAGTGAAAGAAGTATCTGAGGGTTACGCACAGAACTTCCTATTGCCACGGGGAATCGCACGTCTGGCAACGGACGGGAACATGAAGACACTGGATAACCAGAAGGCGGCTGAAGAAAGACTCAAACAGGAAGAGAAAGCGGAAGCGGAAGCACTTGCGAAGAAGCTGGAAGCAGAAGTGACTGAACTGAAAGCCAAGTCTGGCGAAGGTGGTCGTCTGTTTGGCGCAATTACCAGCAAACAGATCGCGGAAGCTTTGTCTAAAAAGGGTCTGAAAGTAGACAAACGCAAAATTGAGCTGGACGAGCCTATTCGTACACTCGGCGTAACACAAGTAACTGTCAAGGTTCACCCTGAAGTGAAGGCAACCTTGAAAGTACAGGTAACGGAAGAGTAAGATGGGCGGAGAAATGTTATTTGACCGGATTCCCCCGCAGAACCTGGAAGCCGAACAGGCCGTGCTGGGTGCAATCCTGTTGCAGGGCGAGGCCCTGATTACAGCGATGGAACGGGTGCAAACCGAGGATTTCTATGATAAGCCCCATCAATTAATCTTTGAAGCGATGATCCAGCTTGGCGAGGGAAATCAACCGATTGACCTCGTGACACTGACTTCGCTTCTGAAGGATAAAGGTGAGCTGGAGGACATCGGGGGCGTTAGTTATCTGGCTAAGCTAGCCCATGGTGTACCTACAGCCGCGAACGTGGACTATTACGCTCAGATTATCGAAGAAAAATCGATGCTGCGTCGCCTGATTCGTACGGCAACACAGATCGTGAGCGAAGGATATACAGGCGGCGAAGATGTTGCAGCGATGCTCGGAGAAGCTGAACGTCGCATTCTGGAGATCTCCAACCGTCGCTCCAGTAGTGGTTTTATAGCGATCCAGGACGTACTGATGGAAGTATTCGATCGTGTGGAAACACTTCATCAGAATAAGGGTACAACGACAGGTATTCCGTCCGGATTCATCGATCTGGACAAAATGACCGCCGGATTCCAGCGCAGTGACTTGATCATTGTAGCGGCCCGTCCTTCCGTAGGTAAGACAGCCTTCGCCCTGAATATCGCTCAGAACGTTGCCATTCGGGCACAGGAGACGGTAGCCATCTTCAGTCTGGAGATGTCAGCTGCCCAGCTGGTGCAACGTATGATCTGTGCGGAAGCCAACCTGGATGCCAGCGTGATGCGTATGGGTGATTTCAAGGGTGATGAAGACTGGCAGAAGCTGACGATGGGTATTGCAGCTTTGTCAGAAGCCAACATCTTTATAGATGATACGCCAGGCATTACCGTAGCAGATATTCGTGCCAAATGCCGTCGCTTGAAGAAAGAGAAAGGCCTTGGCATGATCCTGATTGACTATCTTCAACTGATTAGTGGACGTGGTAAAGCAGGGGAGAACCGTCAACAAGAGGTATCCGAGATCTCACGTACACTGAAACAGATTGGCCGGGAACTGGAAGTTCCGGTTATTGCCTTGTCCCAGCTGAGCCGGGGTGTAGAGCAACGTCAGGACAAACGTCCGATGATGAGTGACTTGCGGGAATCGGGTTCGATCGAGCAAGATGCCGACATCGTAGCGTTCCTGTACCGGGATGACTACTACAACCAAGAGACCGAGAAGAAAAATATTATTGAGATCATTATCGCCAAACAGCGTAATGGTCCGGTAGGTACGGTGGAACTGGTCTTCCTGAAAAACTTTAATAAATTCGTCAATTACGAGAGGGCGCACAATGACGCCTTCGCGATGTAAAGGGCAGGTGCTGACGGCTTCGATCAGGAAGCAAAATCGTCTGTCCCGAAGATCAACCATTAGAGCAACTGAACGCAAACATGTGTTATAAATACCAGATATAGATTCACATTGAAATGGGTATCCTTGAACCGGTGATAGCAGTCAAGCAATCTTGGACTGAAGTCTCCGGTTTTTTTTGTTGAAATAATGGGTAAATCCCGAACATTACGGTTGTACTATATCTAATTGTTCGCCATTTGATTTGACTTTGAAAAAGGGTACTGGTACACTAATACTGCTGCGTTAAAGCAGCGCAAACCTTCCCTTGAATGTAACGGAAGGACATTTTTACTGTCCGTTAGCACGCTTCTCAGTCGGTTTATTGCTTAACATGCCTACCGGGATAGAGGACGGACAGACCAATACAAAGGTGCGCAAGGCACCCACGGAGGAATGTTAACTATGTCAACGGTAGTTGTAGTGGGAACGCAATGGGGAGACGAAGGAAAAGGTAAAATCACGGATTATTTGGCGGAGAGCGCTGATGTGGTGGCTCGTTACCAAGGTGGTAACAATGCGGGTCATACAATTCTGATTGATAACAAAAAATATAAACTGACGATGATTCCATCAGGGATTTTCTACACGGATAAAGCGTGTGTTATTGGTAACGGAATGGTTATCAACCCGAAGGCACTCATCGAAGAAATTAATTATATTCATGACAATGATTTCACAACGAAGAACCTGTCCATCAGTGAGCGTGCACATATCATCCTGCCATATCACATGGTATTGGATGCACTGGAAGAAGAGAGCAAAGGTCCGAACAAAATTGGTACGACTGGCAAAGGAATTGGCCCATGTTACATGGACAAATCAGCTCGTATTGGTATTCGGATGGTTGACCTGATGGATGCTGAAGATTTCGAACTGAAACTGCGTCATCTGGTCAAAGAAAAGAACCGTGTCATCGAGCAAGTCTACGGCGGCCAGCCTGTTGATGTTGAGGAGATTCTGCAAGATTACCTCGGATATGCCGAAATTCTTCGTCCTTACGTACGTGATACATCCGTTGTTCTGAACGAATATATTGATGAGGACAAAAAAGTATTGTTTGAAGGCGCACAAGGCGTTATGTTGGACCTTGATCAAGGAACTTATCCATTTGTTACATCATCCAATCCGTCCGCAGGTGGCGTATGTATCGGTTCTGGCGTAGGCCCGGCTCGTATTCAGCAAGTCATTGGGGTAGCGAAAGCTTACACAACCCGTGTAGGAGATGGCCCATTCCCTACGGAATTGCATGATGCAATCGGTGACCAAATCCGTGAGACTGGACATGAGTACGGTACGGTAACTGGACGTCCACGTCGTGTAGGTTGGTTCGATAGTGTTGTTGTTCGCCACGCGCGTCGTGTCAGTGGAATCACAGGTCTGTCCCTGAACTCTCTGGACGTAATGACAGGTCTGGAAACCGTAAAAATCTGCACGGGATACAAATTCCGCGGCGAGGTCATCACACACTATCCGGCAAGCCTCAAAATGCTGGCAGAATGTGAAGCGGTATACGAAGAGATGCCAGGCTGGAGCGAAGATATCACTGGAGCGAAGAAACTCGAAGACCTGCCAGTGAACACACAGAATTATGTAAAACGTGTTTCCGAGCTGACAGGCATTCCAATTGCCATCTTCTCCGTTGGTCGTAACCGTGAGCAAACAAATCAAGTTCTTCCAATCTACGAGTAATCGAAGAAATAAAGAGATTGTTTCTTGAATTATTAAATAGAATCCTCTGCCGACTTAGGCATGTTAAGCCTCCAGTTGTTGCTTTTATAGCGATGACTGGAGGTTTTTTGTATGTTTTTCGGATATAATCCCGAGATTTCCGTCAATACTGGTTAACAGTAGAGTCACAGACCCGGACATGTGCATGTTAGACGGGTGGGATAATTGGAGGGAGAGAACGGAATGAAGTTGCTTGTGTGGTTTGTCAAAATCGTGCTAACCGTGTTGCTGGTCAGTTCACTGACACTGCTCACGACCGGATTAATTGTACAGTCATATGCGAAGTCGCTACTCGCGAGTTTCAATATTCAGTGGGAAGGTCAACCCATGGGGTTAACCGCCATGTTCCAAGGTGCCTTAGGCGGTAAAACCAACGAGGGGAACAAATCAGGAAATGGGACGACAGATCAGCCGACAGGAGCGGACGAAGAGCAGGTTCCTGAAGATGCTGTTTCAGTTATGGGGAATGGGACAGAGAGCGGTCAATCTGGCGTAGATGCGGGCAATAATGCGTCCCAAGGGAGCGGCTCAAACGAGGGCACAGGGGAAGGTTCAGGTACAGATACGACCGTAGGATCAAACTCAGGCACAAGTGCAGGCAATGGGACGGATACGGGCACAGGTAATGACTCAGGAACAGATCAGGGTAGTGGTTCAGCTTCAGGCAATGGAACCGGAGCGGCTAGCGGCGGTGCTTCTTCAGGCAATGATGCCATTGTTGTATCACCGGATGACATTACAGGAGCGAAGGACAAGCTGCCAGCAGAGGAGAAAGAAAAAATCTTCAGCCTGCTCATGAACAAGCTGCCACAGAAAGAAATGCAGCAGATCTCAGGTGCCATGGAAGGTGGCCTAACGGAACAGGAATTACGTGAGATTGAACAGGTGATCTCGAAGTACCTGACCAGTGAAGAGTACGACAACCTGATGGAAGTACTGCAAACAGAATAAGATTGGAAGGTAAAGCTTGCGTGCTCATAGACGGGTATCGCCTGATTCATAATGTAATGGACTTGTCGATGGTGATTGAATATAATCTATTTAAATAAATACTGGAAATGCCTGTAGGAGGGAAAGGTGTATGAAATATAAAGGTAAAGAACACAACATATAAAAACGTTTAGGCAACATTGCAGAAACCTCCAGTCCAATTCGTGGACCTCCGTTCATAGGTGCTTTCAAGAGAACCGATGGACTTGTGTTTCCGAATACACGAATTGGAGGTTGTATTGAACATGAACTTATATCACTCTAATTCAGAACCATCAGTAAAAAAGTTTGCCGAGGCGACGAATGAGCGATACGAGCAAGGGCTGCAAGAGGCGGACCAGCCGTTTAGTGGCTGGGATTTTAGCTATGTAACAGGGAGTGAGCGACTTCAGAGTGGAATGTTGCCCTGGTCCTATGGAACGATGGCTCGTCGATTGTTGAATCAGACAGATCGAATGCTCGACATGGGAACTGGTGGAGGAGAAATGCTGTCTAGACTTCGCCCCCTTCCTCCATACACATGTGCAACTGAAGGCTATCTCCCCAATATACCGATTGCAGAGGAACGTTTGCAGCCGCTCGGTGTGAAGGTACTTCCGGTGACTGATGATTCGCAACTTCCTTTCACAGACGAGGAATTCGATCTGATTCTTAATCGGCATGAGTCGTATGATGAGCAGGAAGTTAGGAGGATTCTATCCGCAGGAGGACTGTTTCTGACTCAACAGGTAGGTTGGTCAGATTGCAGGGAGATCAATGATCGGCTCGGCATTCCTATGCCAGCGGATTACGCTGGATGGGAACTGGATCGTGCTGTTCTTCAGCTGGAGCAGTGTGGATTCCGTATTCTGGAGCAACGTGAAGCAACCCCTGCACAACGTTTCTATGATATAGGCGCACTGGTATATTATCTAAAGACCATCCCGTGGCAAGTACCTGATTTCAAGGTAGAACAGTTCCGTGAGACATTAATGGATATTCATATGGAGATGGAGCAAAATGGATTCTGGGAAGTTCAGCAGAAGCGATTTGTAATTCTTGCAGTCAAAGAATAGTGACATGAAAGTTAATTTCTATTGTGGCATGAGATGAAATCCAGTTTAAGATAAACGACAAACAGGTTGTTTACGTAATCCCTTATCAGAGTTAATCTGGTGAGGGATTTTATTTGTATTTTTATGAAAAACAAAGCATATTTCACTGGGTCTTAGAACCTAGTCTTAATTTGCGAACAAAAGTACATAGTACAGCCGATGTTGAGGCATAATGGGTGATGGATCAGCCGTACGATCTTATGGATAATACAGGGAAACCAAGCGGGGCGTGGCTTTGTGGTGTGACGTGTAGAGTTGAAATGAGTGTAAAACCTGTGTTAAAGTATACGGGTGTGATAAAAGGTTAAAATTTTGACACTTTTACGAGCGCAGTTAAAGTCCTGATTTTGCGGACACCCAATACAATTATCAACGAGCATGGGACAGACACGATGGGTGATGTCTTGACAGAAATGCGAACTGAGAAGTGCTGAAAAGGAGAGAATCATGAAAGGTTTCAGAGGCATACGCCAACCGGGCAAAGACCGGGTACACGAACAATCCGGGGAACACCGGACAGCCGAAGACAAAAACAACATGAGCATGTCCACCTTCAGTGTGAATAAGAAGCGCGTTCTGGCCTCGCGCAAATGGATCATTACAGCAGCATGTGGTGTATTCATCGCAGCATCGCTTGGGTTCGCAGGCAAACAATATGTTACTGCAAACACCGTACCGTACTATAAAGTAATGGTTAAAGGTAGCGAGATTGGTACCATTGCAGATGAGGCACAATTACAACAACTATTTACAGACAAAACTGAGGAATATCAAAATAAATATCCGGATGCAGAGATGGTGCTGAACACGGATGGCATCACAACCGAAACGGCAAGAGCGTACAAACCTGAAGTGAACAGTGACGAGACGCTGGACAAACTGGGTGACATGCTTACAGCCTACGCCAAAGGTGTGGAGCTTAAGGTAGACGGTGAAGTCATTGGTATTGTGAAGGATCAGGCAACAGCGGATGCAATCCTGGAACAAGTGCAGAGCAAATACATATCGGCATCGGCTGTGCGAAGTTCGCTTAAGACGAAGTCGGTATCGGCTAACTCCTCGAAGAAAGACGAGGGACCAAGCACAACCCTGAAGTCGGTAGGCATCAAGGAAGATGTAGCGACGGATGTGGTGAAGGCTGATCCAAACAAAATATGGGATGTGTCCGAGGCGGTTAAAGCTTTAACCGTTGGTAAAGACGCGCCTGTAACTTATGTGGTTCGTGAAGGAGATACGATCTCTTCGATCGCTGCCAAGTATGAAATTACACAAAGCGAGATTCGCCAGCATAATCCGGGCATCAAGGAAACGTCGCTTCAAATCGGAGGCGAACTGACCTTGACCGTTCCGAAACCGGCGGTAACTGTTAAGTCGGTTGAGCAGGTTGTTGAACAGATTGAGATCAAACCACAAGTGGAAGTGCGCAAAAGTGATGAGCTGAAAGCTGGTACAACTAAAGTCGTGCGTCCAGGACAAAGTGGCTTAAAAAGCATGCAGTATCGTATAACGAAAGAAAATGGTGAAGTGGTTCAGGAAGAGTGGCTTGGTCAGGAAGTGATTAAAGCAGCTGTAACTGAAGTGGTCCTTAGCGGAACAAAAGTTGTTGGTGAGGGCACAGGTGAATTTGCTTGGCCGGTATCCAATGCAACGATGAGCAGCAGCTTTGGCCAACGTTGGGGTCGCCAGCACAAAGGTGTCGATCTGGTAGGTAACCGCGATGTGAAAGCGTCTGATGAGGGTGTAATTACTTTTGCAGGACAGAAAAGTGGTTATGGTAATGTCATCATTATTAACCACCGTAACGGATACGAAACACTGTATGGACATTTGAACAGCATTGGCGTTAAGGTTGGACAAGTGGTTGAAAAAGGCGAGAGTATCGGCGTTATGGGCAATACGGGTCGTTCGACTGGAACACATCTGCATTTTGAGATTATTAAGAATGGAACGGTGGAAAATCCGTTAACGTATCTGAACTAATATAGAGCATAAGGAGGCAAGGTTGGCTATAATGCTGGCCTTGTTTTTTGCTGCTGTAAAAAATTTTCAGATGAAAGACCTTCCAAGCCCCTGATCGGGATGTGACGGTGCTTCAGGTATGTTAAACTAGAGAGTATAAACAACAAACTAGAGAAACCAATCAAGCAGGCTTGGTACAAGCTAAACATAGAAGAGAGATATAAACGCTAACGCGGATTAAGCAGGATATAGGGGTGAACTTAGCCGATGCAGGGGAAGATTTTGGTGGTGGACGATGAACAGCCCATCGCGGACATTCTGAAGTTTAATTTGGAAAAAGAGGGGTACGAGGTCATCTGTGCATTTGATGGCATTCGTGCGGTTGAACTGGCGTTATCCGAGAAACCGGATCTGATGCTGCTGGACCTGATGCTCCCGGGCAAGGACGGTATGGATGTCTGTCGTGAGGTGCGCGCTCATCTGGAGATGCCGATCATCATGCTTACCGCCAAGGATGGCGAGATCGACAAGGTACTCGGATTGGAATTGGGTGCGGATGATTACGTGACAAAGCCGTTCAGTACGCGTGAGCTGCTTGCACGGGTGAAGGCACAGATGCGCAGACGGCAAAAGCTCGCGATTACGGCAGAAGCGCCGGAAGATGAGGAAAAGCAGGTTATGCGGTTATTTGATCTGGCGTTTGATATGGACATGTACACGGCTTACAAAGGCGGGGAACCGCTCGATCTGACCCACCGTGAGTATGAACTTCTCTATTATATGGCGAAGCATTCTGGCAAGGTTATGACACGGGAACATCTGCTGCAAGCGGTGTGGGGATATGAATATTTCGGCGATGTACGCACCGTGGATGTTACGATTCGTCGTCTGCGTGAGAAGATTGAGGAGAATCCAAGCAAACCGGAAACGATTCTGACACGCCGCGGGCTCGGTTATCTCGTGCGCAGTGCCAAAAGCGTGGGGATATAATGGGCCGATTCGCGCGATTCTCGTTCTTCCGAACGATTCAGGCGAAATTGATCATTATCTATGTACTGCTGATTCTGATTGCGATGCAATTGATCGGGGTTTATTTTGTGAGCGCGATGAAGAACTCACTAACGAGCAATTTTACGGAAGACTTGCAGGCGCGTGCGGAAATGCTATCAGTTCTCGTGGGGGAGACGATGGCGGGTGGAGAAGCAGAAGCTGGCGAGGACAAAACGGAAAATCTGCGTGTGCTCGTGAACAACCTGTTCAACATTAACGGTGCCGAGATTCAGGTGCTGGATGCCAGCGGCAAAGTTCTGACAACCTCGCTAAGTTCACATTCGGATTATGTGGGGCGCAAAAATACCCAGACCGTTGTCAGCCGTGCGCTGCAAGGCATTCGGGACAATGAGGAATATATCGTGGACGAGGATAATGTTCGCAAAAAAGTCGTCGCCAAGCCGGTGCTGTCCGGCGGCAAGATCATCGGCGCGGTCTACATCGCGGCATCCATGAACGAGCTGTATTCCACGATGGAGGGAATCAACAAAATCTTTATCTCCGGCATTCTGATTGCCTTGGTGTTAACGGCGGTACTTGGCGTGATCTTGTCCCATACGATAACGCAGCCGATTAAAGAAGTGACTCGGAGAGCGACAGCGGTCGCAGAAGGTAACTTTGATCAGCAGACACCTGTATTTGGCACGGATGAGATCGGTCAACTCAGTCGGGCTTTTAACTATATGACCAGCAGGCTTAGGGATGCACTTTCACTGAATGAAGAGGAGAAGGAGAAGTTGACTTCCATTCTGACGAATATGAGTGATGGTGTGGTGGCTACGGATGAGTACGGTAAAGTCATTCTCGTAAACCGTCGTGCCAGCAGCATTCTGGGTATGCATCCTGCGGATATTGAAGGAAGACACTTCGCCATATTACTGGGCATTGATCCGGAGGATGCGGAAGCCCTCGCGAGTGGTTTCACAGGTTCAACTTTGCTGCAGATTGCACCCGCTGGACAAGAAGAGCCCGTGGTTATTCGGATGACGTTCACACCAGTTCATCGGCGTGAACGGGGGATCACGGGAACGATTGCCGTACTTCAGGATGTTACTGAGCAGGAAGAGCTTGAGGCATCCCGGCGTGAATTCGTGGCCAATGTATCCCATGAACTGCGTACACCACTGACTACGATCAAGAGTTACGCGGAAGCACTGGATGACGGTGCACTGGAAGATCCGCAGCTTGCCGGTCGTTTCGTTGGTGTTATACAGAACGAGACGGAGCGAATGATACGACTGGTTACGGATCTGCTGCATTTATCGCGGCTTGATTCCAAAGAGGCTTTGCTGCGGAAACAACCAACTGACATTCTGGAAATGTTGGAGGAAGTGACGGATCGCTTCTCATTCCAGATGCATCAGAAGGATATTCAGCCTGTACTATCTGTGGAGAATGATATTCCGGCTGTTCCACTGGATCGTGACCAGATTGATCAGGTGCTCGATAATGTCGTGTCCAACGCGCTGAAATATACATTGGAAGGCGGCACCATTACGATTGCGGCTAGACGCAGTGATGAACACACACTTGCCATCTCGGTATCGGATACCGGAATGGGTATCCCACAGCGTGATCTGGATCGCATTTTTGAGCGGTTTTATCGGGTGGACAAGGCTCGTTCCCGCAGTATGGGAGGCACAGGGCTAGGACTGTCCATTGCCCGGGAAATTGTGAAGGCACATGATGGCAGTATTTCTCTGGAATCTGAAGTAGATGTGGGCACGACAGTAACGTTTACACTGCCGATGCGTGAGAAAGGGGGTGAGCACCGTGAAGGAACGGATTAAATCCTTGGTGCTTGCTGCCCTTGTTGTAGCCAGTCTGGTTCAGAGTTATTTTCTAATCTACCGTTTGCCCGGAGGCGGGGATTCCATCGTGACGTCAGAGACGAACTATGTGAAGACGGAAAATATGGGTCAGGAACGCAATATTGAAGAATTGATTTTCCCCGATCAGATGATTATTCATCTGGGCCAGGATAAACATACGGTGTTTTACCCTGGCAATACGTTCTATCAGTTGATCTATTCAAGGTTGCAGGGGCGGGCGTTCGATGATTTTCAGCGCCGCAGTGTGCAATCGGTGAACTGGGATCAGATTCGCAAGGAGAACCCTGGGTTTGAGCTATCGTTCAAAGAAGGTATTCCCGTAGCATTGTTACAGCGAGTGATGAGGCTCGGGACGGATTCCTTATTCCAGGGGGAGACCATAAACCGAATCTCGATCTATACGTCCAAAAATGAAACGAAGGCCCATGCGCTGTTCTTCAGCGCCAAGGGAGACGTGGTATACGAAGCAACGCAGGCGGACCTGACAGTACAAGACGTACAGCAGCATGTTGACTTCGGTACGAACTGGACGCCATATACCTTGATGGAGGGCGGGTATTATATCCCGACGGAAGCGTTGGAGACGATTGAGGCGGATGTGCCAACAGGCCAGTTCACGGTTGAGCAGATGCAGCGCAGTCTGTTCTTCGATCCAAGCATGACCCGGAATATCCGGGAAAAAGATGGATCGGAGATCTATACTGATAGTAAACGTAGTCTGCAGGTAAAACAGGAACAGCGCTGGATCAGTTACACCGATCCGGCGGCACCGCCTGCGGGACAGATTGATCCTGCGAAGGATGCGCTGTCTGCGGTTGATTTTGTGAATCAGCATGGTGGCTGGAAAGGCCGGTCGCGCATGATGCTGGAGACCGCCGACAGCAAGACACGGCTTGAATTCCAGCAGTATTACGGCAGTTATCCGATTATGGATTCCATGCAGTTCCGCTTTGGAACGATCAGCATGGAGATGCAGCAGGAGACGGTATCCAGCTATGAACGATCACTGGAATACCTGAACGAAGGTGCAGAGACGAAGAAATCGGTCAAACTACCTGGCGGAGACAAGCTGAAGGCTCTTATTAAAAAGGTAGCAGGTGAAAATCGCCAGGTTGTGGACGTGTACCCGGCTTATCGTCCTTCTTCGATTGAGGACGGACTAAAGCTGATTCCGGTATGGGTGATCCGCTTTGGCAATGGTGAGGAGACCACCGTATCTTGATGGGTTGTAGTCATTAAACTAAAGAGTAGCTGTACTTTATCACTACGCGTGCAGAATAACCTTCCGATCGCTGTTACCCCCAAATTTCTTGAACTCCCTTTAATAAGGGGAAATCTGTTGGTAAAGGCGAACGTTCCGCTTCTTCAGGTTATTTCTGTCCTCTCCGTTGTCGTATAGCTTTAAGTTCAAAGGCTAGTAAACGGCTAGTTCCGGTGGAAGGGTAGGCAATTTGAGAAAGTATTTCAGCCAGTTAACTGAAGGAGGTGGATGTTTTGGATTGGGGACGGGCAAAAAATGTGTTGATCTATGCCTTTCTGCTGCTTAATCTGGTGCTGGGATACCAGATCTGGATGGATGCACGAGAAACGGCCGGAGCCAATCTGGACTTCACCTCACTGGCAGATAATACACAGCAGGCGATGGAAGAGAAGGGCATTCAGGTGCTGGCTCCGATTCCAAATGAAACGCCGAAGCTGCCAAAGTTGTCCTATGAGTTCATTGAAGAGGACAAGGCCGGCGTTGATATGGAACTGGAACAGCCTGTAGATAGCAAGCTGATCTTCTCGCAGAGTGAGCTGGAAGATGCATTAGAGCGTGAGATTCCACAGATCGGGACATACCGGCTGGATCAGCTGATGGCCGAGGATGGGGCTTTTGTGCTTCACCCACTGGTGGATGGCAAATGGCCGCTCTTCAATGTGAGTCTGGAGCTATTCTACAGCGACCAGAAAATAACGGGTTACCGTCAAACTCCAGTGCGGATTACAACCGCAGAGGAGAGCGATCAGCAGGTGCTTCCGGCGTCGAAGGCGCTGGGAACGCTGATCGAGAACTTTTTGCCAAATGATGCAATTGTCAAAGATATTCAGCTGGGCTATTACGGCCAGTTGTTCAATTCAGATATACAGGTAGCGATGCCGGCATGGCGGTTCGTGCTGGAAAGTGGCGAAGTGTTGTACGTGCAGGGCATCAGTGGGGATGTATTCAGTCCCAAGACAGACAAACCAGGGGAGTAATGCGTTATGGGGATATATTTTACCGTGTTATCCAGCGGTTCGACAGGTAATGCCACAGTCATACAGCATGGGGGTACCTCTCTCATGATTGACGCGGGTCTTAGTGCGAAGCGATTGGATGCACTGTTTCAGGAAAGGGAGATTTCTGGGGCAGAATTGGACGGGATTCTGGTTACACATGAACATTCCGATCACATTAAAGGACTAGGCGCGATGTCTCGGAAATATAATTTACCAATCTACGCGAATCTGAATACGTGGGCGGCACTGGAGAAGTCGGTTGGGGCGATTCCAGAGGAAAACCGGAGGGTATTTGAGACGGGTGAAAAGCATGATTTTGGGTCACTGCGCGTGGAATCCTTCGGGATATCGCATGATGCAGCTGAGCCGGTAGGTTATACATTCGATGATGGTACGGAGAAGTTGTCTGTTGCAACCGATCTTGGGTACATGAGCGACAAGGTTCGCGATGCCATCTCTGATTCTGACGTGCTGGTGCTGGAGGCGAATCATGATGTCGAATTGCTGCGTATGGGGCGTTATCCGTGGAACACCAAGCGCCGGATTTTGAGCGACATTGGGCATTTGTCGAACGAAGCGGCAGGGGCAGCGCTTAGTGAACTGATGAACGGACGCATCAAGCGCACGTATCTGGCACATCTTAGCCGAGATCATAATATGATGGACTTGGCGAAAATGTCGGTGCGCGACGCGATGGAGAGCCGTGGATGTTTTTATCGGGACCATGAGTTCAAACTCTGTGATACGTATTACGACCGTCCTACGCCATGGGATAGGGTGGGTGAGCCATAAAGCTGTCCAGTTCGGCGGCTTTGAGCTCGACTTCCTCGCGGGTTAGAATGCCTTTATCAATAAGCAGTTCAATGATGGTACTGAGTGCAAGCGTGTTGCGATAGTGTTCTTCCTTGAGATCGGCCAGCTTGGCCGCCATATGAACTTCATCCATGGCTGTGAGTGTACGTGTGCGATCCATATATATCCTCCTCTATGAAGCTTCGAAATGTCTTTTACTATTATTGTAGTCAGGCTTGATGGAAAACATTCCTCTTTTTGCCGCTAACATTTGTGTGATGAGACGTGTATGCTGAACCTGTGAATATGCAGGGGTAAAAAAGTTCTTCAAATTTGCCAAAATGGCGCTTAGCGGACCGGATTTTGTGGTGATAGATACTATGGACCTTTATTGTTAAGCGCGTTATAGCGGAAATTTGCTTTAATTTTCGTAAATATGCAACTTTTTGTGATTTGACGTGTTTAGTATATGAGGAGCATTGTGATTTTGGCTGTTTTGCGTGTGAAATGGCATGTCATAGAATGCGAGAGCATGATTGATAGAGTCACTGACAGAATGGCGTGTCCGTTCTGTTGTACATAGACGCTGTATCTTGATTTGATGCCGGGATGCGGCGATATGCAAGACCATTTTATAAAATTGCAAAAAAGCATGGGAAGCGAGAGGTTATTTACGGTACGCACGTAACGAAAGACACAGAACGAGGCTGGAGAAGCGTAGCGTTCGCCGGAAAGCTTTCTGAAGGAAAGCTACTTCGGGAGCATACGCTATGAACAAATTTCACCCTGAAAGTGGGATGGAAATTTGTGAGTAACAGCGATCGAAAGCTCGGCTGTGGCTGGAGTGGGGTAACGTAAGAACACCATCGTTGAACCATGCGACAACTTAGGCGGCAGTCAGGGTCTTGATGCGTGACAACGAAGGGGAGAGGATCACGATGGGATTGTTTGGAGACGATTTTTATTCAACCAAAGTATCAAGACGCGCCGAACCTGAACAGAAAGGCAAACTTCAGATCATCCGCCCTGGAGGCAGGGCACGTGGACGTGACCGCTGGAGCAATCCGCGCAGATCGCGTACGGGAATCAGTTCCACAGTGAAGGTAGCTGTGATTAGCTCGGTGATCAGCTCCATCGTGACCGTCATGCTGTTTAGCTTCATCACACAGCCCACATCGTTACCGCTGGCGAATGCTACAGGCAACGGTGGTGGAGGCAGTGCACAGGCAACACAGGCAGCTGATCCATACGACCGGATTATCCAGGCAGCAGCCCATGTTCGTCCTTCCGTGGTGAGCATTGTGAACCATAAAACGGGTAGCAGTCTGTCGATGGAAGATTCGGCGCTGGGCTCAGGGGTCATTTTCAAGAAGGAAGATGGCAAGGCCTACATTATGACCAACCACCACGTCGTGGAGGGTGCGAGTGATCTGGAGATTGTGACCGTAGATGGGGAGACACATAAAGCGAAGCTGGTCGGTAAAGACCGTGTGAGTGACATTGCTGTACTATCCGCAGAAGATAAAGGGCTGGGTGCAGTCGCGGAGATCGGTGATTCCAGCAAACTTCAACGCGGTCAAACGGTGCTGGCGATCGGGAACCCGCTCGGTCTTGGCGGTACGCTGACATCCGGAATTGTCAGTTACACGGATCGTATTCTACCTGTATCGATTAATCAGGACGGGGTGTACGACTGGGAGCAAAACGTGATCCAGACGGATGCGGCGATTAACGAAGGCAATAGCGGCGGTGCTTTGGTTGATCTAAACGGCAAAGTCGTAGGAATTAATACCATGAAGATCTCGGATACGGGTGTTGAAGGACTCGGCTTCGCGATTCCGATGAACGAAGTGATGAAAACGGTAGATTCCCTGCTACTGAACGGCAAAGTATCTCGTCCATACCTGGGCGTGTACACGGTTGATCTGAGCAACCCTTATGCACCACTGGATGACGAGCAGCGCAAAGATCTGAAGCTGCCATCTCATGTGGACAGCGGTGTGGTTGTGCTGGAGGCATCGGGTCCGGCATCTGATGCGGGTATGAAGCTGAATGATGTCATTACGGAATTTGACGGGCAAAAAATTACCTCCACGCTGGATCTGCGGAAGTATCTGTACGATGAAAAGAAGATTGGGGATACGATTGAAGTGACCTTCTACCGGGATGGCAAAGCTGAGAAGGTATCAGTGAAGCTGACGGATAAACCGGAGTAAGGGAAGATCAACGAGCGATCCCATAATGTTGCGTGGATTGAAATAGGGAATGCTAGAAGAGTGATCAGATCAACTGACCACTCTTTTTTAGTTATTATGGTGGACTTGTTCGTTCGACAGTAAATGAGTAGATCAACCATTTTTATGTTCTCATGATCAGTTAGACCCGGAGCCAAAGGAGCAGATACATAAGACTAGGGCTGTGGTAAACTGTTGTCAATATGTTGGAGACGGTCGCTGATGCAATAACATCTGTTTGTCGATCACATTTTTATTTTAGAATGGAAGGGGTATTTATAATGAAACGGTTGAGGAAAACGATGCTTGGGGGAACGAGCTTGGCGCTGTCACTGTTTATGCTGTCTGCTTGTGGATCTGAGGTAGCTACGACAGGAGCATCCGTGGATACAAGTGCTCTGCAAGAGAAAATTGCTGGGCTTGAGAAGAAACTGGTGGAGCAGGGAGCCAAGAGCGTTGAGCAGGAGCAAAAGATCGCAGCACTTGAGACCAAGTTGAATGAGCTGAGTACAAGTGTGATTACGGTAGGTGAGGCTGGTGGTCAAACGCCTGTAGCATCGGGAAACAACGGATCGGCCGGGAAAGGCGATGGGGTGCTGATTACCTTTGCCCAGTATGAGAAGCTTGAGGTTGGCATGTCTGTGGGAGATGTCATCGAGATCCTCGGCGGCGAAGGTGAAGCGCTGAGTGAAGCGGAGAATATGGTGGTTTACAACTATAAAGGCACAGCCGGCAATGGTGCCAATGCAGTTATTGCTTTTCAAGGTGGCAAGCTGTTGACGAAGGCACAGTCGGGATTGAATTAAAAGAGTATGGGTTAGAGGCTATTCTTAGAATGGATTGGAACAGAATAGGGGAATACGTAACTCTGTTTTCGCAATTCAGGCGTAGGCGCAGGATTCATTTGCTATGTGAATTGGATTGTTACTGTCAGAGGAGCATTCTTTTCAGGGTACCGTGGAGGTATCGGGAAGGATGCTTTTTGTGTTCTTTTACGGCGAATGGAGAGGTTTGGTGGAGGTTGGGCACGATAAATTAGGGCTGGGGGTTTCTTTTCGGCGGCAGGTGTGATAGAACTGAGAAGTGGCTATCCTGTAATGGGATAAGCGGTTGTGAATCGGGAACATAGCTGGTTACAGAAAGGATGCTTAACGGATGTACGTTGTATGCAAAGAACACGTGGACATTGCCATCGACATGTTTGTCGATGAGTATGAGGACGCTCCAGATATCGTTGATCTGAAGGAGACGGAATTTGCCGATTGGGACCCGCCTGCGAAGTGCGCAGAGTGCGAACAGCATGCGGAATTTCTCGTCGTTTAGCGTACTGTAGGACTTAGATGGCCGGTGGCGTGACTTAAGGTGACGCTTCGGGCTGACTTTCCATCCGGTATGAACATCACAGCAAGAAGCCAAGGAGAGCGTGATGAGCGCTCTTTTTGTCTTTGTGGGAGAATCACGTTAGAATTTGGAGAAATGTGTAGTATAGATAATATGGTTGGAACGAACGATGCTATGAAGCATCTTACTTATAGAATATCTCGCAAGACAATTCAGGAGGAATGGATTTTCATGTTTATTCAGATTATTGGCGTAGGCAAATTGAAGGAAAAATATTTGACGCTGGGTATTCAGGAATATGCCAAGCGGCTCGCCCCGTACATCAAGTTTCAGATGATCGAGGTCGCAGACGAAAAGGCGCCCGATACCCTGAGCGAAGCTGAGGTTCGGGCGGCGAAAGAGCGCGAGGGCGAACGCATCCTCGCGCATGTGAAGAGCGAGGCGCATGTTGTCGCGCTCGCACTGGATGGCCAGCTCTGGAGTTCTGAGGAGCTGGCATTGGAGATCGACAAGCTCGGCACGTATGGGACGAGCCATGTCGTGTTTGTCATCGGAGGAAGCCATGGGCTCTCCGATGAGGTGCTGCGCCGCGCGAAGCAGCGCTTGAGCTTCGGGCGCATGACCCTGCCGCATCAGCTTATGCGGCTGGTATTGGTGGAGCAGATTTATCGCGCTGTGAAGATCAATCGGGGGGAACCGTACCACAAGTAACAGCGGAATGCTTTTGATAAAAGTAGAGATCACCCTAAAGAAAAAAGAGCATCTTTCACCAAAAGAGCCTTTATCCCGATTAGCGGAATAGAGGATTTACACACAAAGAGGATCCAATCACCTAAAATCATGACTGGACCCTCAATCATAAACTTAAATTTCAAAATCAAGAGTACCCTTTTTGGTTAATTCAAAGGGACCAGGTGTGACAACTGCATCGGGTCTCTTTGTTCCGAAGAAATCGGAGTCGAAATGATATGGAGTGCTGTCCGGCTCCTCATACTTCATATCGGCGTGATACGTTCTTCCAAGCAGATCTGTGGTAACTAACATTGCAGAGGTTCCCCGAAGCAATTCCGGATCATGGATCTGAATGTGCACCTTACCTAGCGCAGGATCAATCTCAACGTTTATACCCTTCTGAGTATATATATCCGCATCGGATTCATGAGTACTTGGAACCGAATGGTTAAGAAATACATTGCCACCCATAGCTACCGGAAGAACCGCATTGCCTATAAAGAAATCCTTCGCGGCATCACCAAGCTCCATAAGCTCCTCTTTGGTGTATTCCCACCATTTCTTATCTTTCACATCAGGATGTTGATCGTAGCCTCCAAGTCCCACAGCATGCAGATAACATATGGAATTGTCCGGAACACCATCCATGACCGTCTTCCCGTCCGCTCCAACTTCATCTCTTGGTTTAAGTGGAAGATGCTCAAAGAAGGTAATAGGCACAGGCTCCTTATTAGGATCATTGTCACCCAAGAAGATATTGTTGTAGTACCTGTCATCGCCCCCCGTGATATTGGAGTATCCGGCCATGGCCGTCTCGTGAGGGAAGTGATATGGGGTAATACGGGTAATCTCGGAACGAACGACAAATCGGCCTGCAAATAAATTATGAGCAAATGCCCCGCCCTGAGCCATATTTCTGAAATTCATCGGAGAGAGAAATAGATTGTGATCGACCATATATGGACCATGGCACACCTCAACGAAGAGGTCTTCTGAAATGTTGTCAAAAAATACATTACGGCTGATGCGAGTGCCCTGTGCCTGCCAGTCCAGCCAAAGCGCACGGTAGCAGCTATACATGATATTCTCGCTGATTTGAGTATCCAGGGAAGCATGCAGTTTAATTCCCGCAACTTCGGCACCATGTCTGAGTCGTTTGTGGTGAATATTATAAATACGGTTCCGATAAATGCGGCTGAACGCTGCTCCCATATGACCCACAATGCCTGCCTGTTCACAATCATGAATCACATTACCTCGAACAGTGTGACTACCGACGCGATCTTTATGCCAGCCGGAGCGTAATGCTCGTAAAATAACCTCCTGCTCCCGTTGAGTACCACCTTTACTATGCTTCTCCAAAGACTTGCTGTGACCTGTACCGATTTCGGTACCCAGGCTAATCCCAACGCACTTCGATTCACTGATGATATTGTTCTCAATAATCCAGCCCTTGCTCCAGTGAGGTCCAATCAAACCTTCCTGATAGTCCGTAGGCGGTGCCCATTGAGGAGAGGCTTGACGAAGTGTGAAGCCACTCACGGTGATATAGTTAAGTCCCGGTTTCTCAGGCCAGAAGCAATAAGGACGTACATTAATTTCTACATTTTCCTTACGAGGGTCTTTTCCACCAAAGTTGGCCCAGATTTTGGTTGTCGTAGAACCAACCTCGGCATACCATTTTAACAATGAATCCTTGGGATACTTGGCTTCGGACCAAACTTCAGGGTTGTTAACGCTTTCAATACTATCGCATTCATACAATGATTTGCCATCCAAATAGACATCGCCGAGATGAATTGGGAAGGGCCCATCAAATAACCAGTCTCCACTGAGCTCTACCTCATAGGGATTACGAACGGAAAAGATGGAATTGAGCACTTCTGTGCTCCAGACATGGTTTCCTTCAGACTTCCAGTTGGTAATCCGCTCAGCTCCTGTAATCACTACTTCCCCGTCTCCTGCGGATCGATATACGATTCTATGCTCCGCTGTTCCCCCATTAGCCGGGTTAACCCATTCCCTGTATACTCCCGCATGAACAATAACTGTATCACCAGCCATGGCATAAGCCGCAGCGCGTGATATGGTACGAAGGGGCTGATCCGCTGTTCCTTTTCCTTGATCATTCCCATGTATGGATACATGATATTCCATAACAACTCTCCTTCTATTTTAAAATTATTGTTGTATCCCGTTATTATACTAGGAAATAAATATAATGGGAGAGATAGGAATTCGAATATTAGGCTAAATTGATATTGATATAAGGTAAACTACATCCACTACCCTATGAAGTTGTGTTTTTTTGCTTTTGAGGTCTTCTAGCTATTGTTAAAAGCTATGACCAGTCATGCATTTTTCATATAACAAGCATTCCTTTCCATCATGCTATACTCATTAGACTAAAAAGTTAGAAGGAGAAATAGTTATGATACCATTTCGTAATGATCATGTAGGTAGCTTTCTACGTCCTGCAGATTTAAGTCAGGCACGTGAACAATATAAATCAGGTAACATCACATATGAGGAATTAAGAGCTGTGGAAGATAAAGAGATTATTCGAATTATTGAAAAGCAAAAGGAAAATGGCGTATTGGCAGTTACGGATGGTGAATTCCGCAGAAGCTGGTGGCATTTTGATTTTCTGGGCGGCTTGGATGGCGTAGAGTTGTATGAGCAAATAGACGGGCCAAAATTCCATAACATGCAGACTCGCAAGGGCGGGATTCGTGTTGTTGGTAAAGTTGATTTCTCGAGTCATCCCTTTGTTAAGGATTTTGAGTTTTTGAAAAAGCATGCAGGTGACGCAGTGGCGAAACAGACCATTCCAAGTCCCAACATGCTTCTATATCGTTTGGAAAATGGCGCCAATATCTATACGGATCGGGAGCAATTCCTTCAGGATACGATTTCGGCATATCAAAAAGCCATTCAAGCTTTCTATGATGCGGGATGTCGATACCTGCAATTAGATGATACCGCTTGGGCAGACCTATTCTCAGAAGCTGGTCACGATAAGCTGCGTGCTAAAGGTCTGGAACCGGCAGAAGAGTTGAAAACGATGCAGCGAATGGTTAACGAAACTTTGGCTCATAAACCGGCAGATTTAGTTGTGACGATGCATATTTGTCGCGGTAACTATAAATCAAATTATTTCTCAACGGGTGGTTACGAGTACGCTTCTGAAGTTATCTTTGGAGGCTTAAACGTAGATGGATTATTCTTGGAATTTGATGATGAGCGCTCAGGTGGTTTTGAGCCATTACAATATGTGAATCGAAAAGATTTGAAAATCGTACTTGGTTTACTTACATCGAAAACAGGCGAGTTAGAGGATAAAGAACAAATTAAAGCCCGGATTGCAGAGGCGGCAACCTATGTACCACTTGAGCAACTTTGTTTGAGCCCACAATGTGGTTTTTCATCTACAGAAGAAGGTAATATTCTAACGGAAGAACAACAATGGCGTAAACTTCGTTATGTGAAGGAAATTGCAGAAGAAGTTTGGAATTAATCCAACTAAATAACGGAGGGGATGTAAAATGACAATTCAAGCAGACCAAGAGACAGTTATCGTTGAAGCGTTCATTAATGGTCAAAATGTAAAATCCCTTTCGCAGTTTACAAAAGAAAATCCGGCCAACCCAACCGAGATCGTAGGCTATTTCCCTGTCACTACGAAAGAACAAGCGGTTGAAGCGATTGAAGCGGCGGCAGTGGCCTTTAAAACCTGGAAGCAGACCTCCATTGATGAACGCATTACCATGATGCGCAAGGCGATCGAGAAGATTAGAGCAGCTGAGAGTGAAATTGTGCATTTGCTGTCCAGAGAGCATGGCAAGCCCCTGTATGATGCACACGGTGAGATATATGTTTCGTTAATGTGGATGGAGTTTGCATGTAATGAAGTTACATTGGCTCTACAGGAAGAGATTCAAGAGCATGAGAATGGTAAAACGATTCTTTCCTATGATCCCATTGGTGTGGTGGCAGCGATTAGTCCATGGAACTACCCCATTGCTTTATCTACGATTAAGATCGCTCCTGCCTTACTTGCGGGCAACACGATTGTGCTTAAGCCCAGTCCATATGCGCCGCTGGCGGCAGCGAAGGTGGCAGAGATTATTGCGAGTGAGTTCCCGGCTGGTGTAATCAATGTCGTTCATGGTGATGCGGATGTGGGCGTTGAACTGACTACGAATCCTCATGTTACGAAGATCGCCTTTACAGGTGGGACCGCGACCGCTAAGCATATTATCAAAGCAGCTTCGGAAACGATTAAGGATATGACGCTTGAGCTTGGTGGTAATGATGCGGCTATCTTCTTGGAAAGCTTTGATGTTCATGATGAGCGAGCCATGCGCCGGATTGTCATTTCTAATTTTTTGACAACAGGACAGATCTGTATGATTGCCAAACGTGTGTATGTACACCGTTCTATTTATAATGAGTTCGTGGAAAAATATATAGAAGCGGCGAATCGTTGGATTCGAATTGGTGATCCCTTTGATTCAAATACGACGGTAGGCCCGGTTAATAACCTGAAGCAGAAGAATTACGTGCTTGGTTTGGTGGAAGATGCGCAAAAGCGCGGGGCTAAGGTCATCCCTCTCGGGAAAATTCTGGATCAGAAGCTGTTTGACCAAGGTTACTACCTACAACCTACGCTTGTTTTGGGTTGCGATGTTCATGATCCGATTGTCGTAGAGGAACAGTTTGGCCCTACGGTTCCGATTCTGCCATTTGACGATGAAGAGCAGGTTATTCATCTACACAATGAAAGCATATATGGATTGACGAGTTCTGTGTGGGGGAAAGAAGAGGATGCCATCTCCGTCGCACGTCAACTCGAAGCTGGAACGACCATGATCAATACAGCTGCTGTGCAGGGGCTCGACGTTCGGTTCCCTTTCGGTGGCTTCAAGCAATCGGGTATTGGCCGTGAATACGGCGCGGAAGGTATCCGCACGTATACAGAAAAGCATGTCATCAACGTTCCGAAGACACTGGATCTTCCTTATATACCAGAATAAATCTTATAGCACACAACTTCTCATCATACAGGGAATGTGTATGTGAAATTGAATGTATGCTCTAACTTTGCGCTTTGTTTACTGATTTTTAAGAATCAGTAGACAGGGCGTTTTTTTGTCAGATCAGTTTGTCAGTGGTGACTTTTTTAGAGAAAAAAAACCATATCTGGTGGAGATGACGCAGAAGAAATAAAGAAGCCACTCCATTTTTGGAGTGGCTTTGTATTCAGCTATTACACGGTGAACGGCGGCTATCTTCTACCTAGTGTCTCCCAAATTCCATGGAGCCAGGAGTCGAACTCAGCATCTTTGTCGCCCTCGTAAGTATCATAGAGATCCAGACGTGTCTTTTGCAGTTTTTCCTTAAATTCCTCAAATGTGTGACCTTCAGGAAGGCTTTTTTTGATCCGCAGCAAAATTTTGTTAGTCCCTTTAAACAGCTCACCTTTGTTTTTGGCAGGCATTTGTACATCTTCATCCAACTGGTTCAGCTTGAGATATGCGGCTTCGCGCACTTGAAACACTTGATCATTTTTCAAAACATGCTGCAGCAACTTAATGGTAGGTTCTGTATTCCAGTTCCCCAATTCGTTCACCGCATTCAGTCTGTCTCTCCAGCTTGACGTCCGATTAGCCGCTCGTTTGAGCTCTTCAAAGTTTTCCGGTAGTTGGTTAACTGCTCCAGTATCATGGTTGTTCGTCAAAATTCAATCTCCTTAATCATCGCCATCTCGGCAGAATGATGAATGTTATTTATGTGATCACTATTATAGCACGAACCTGACTAAACTACTCCTATGAAGCCGATTGGCTAGCCTTTTCCTTAATGAAGTTTACTGTGTACACCCAACCAATCAGTCCACATAAAACAAAACCAAACGCATACAGAGATCCGTAAATGGGAATAAAATCGAGTATGGTTAAGGAGTACATATTTTTCAGTAACGGATAGAAGATGGAAATAACAACCACTGTGTAAAAGGCTAGGCAAGAAAGGCCTAAAAAGATGGTTGCCTTAATATCCAAAGTTTTTTTTCTCAAGTAAGTAAGGAGATAAGCGGTGTAAACCACAATATTACAGGCGAACAAACTGACACCAATGTATTCAATTGGCTTGGAGAAAATCATACCAATAGCAATCAATATGGGTCCGATGATATCGATGGCAACAACCCAAGGATACCAGCTTTTCTTCGTCATGATGCGTCCCAGTGCACCAATAAAAATTGGAACGATCGCAGATGAAAAATGAAAGTGAACCGAGCTTAATGCATGCGTTGCAGGATTAGCCTGGAAGAGGTTTACTTGATATTGATATAAAGTAAACCAAATGCCCCCAATAAAAAAATAAACGAGCCCCGCGCCAATCGCTATTTCCGCTGCTTTTCCTTTAGAGATCACAATAGTGGTCAAGCCATAGATGCCAAGCAGCAGTGTGAACAGTAGCCACCCAAGGGACAGAATCCCTGGGATTGTCGTACTTTCTAACCCCCACATCTTATTACTCATTACCGAAGCTAGAGTAAAAAGCGCAGCGGGAAATTGAAGCCATTTCATAGCAGCATAAATCACTCGTTGATGTTTACTTTTTACGTCATGGTTCAAAAGCGAAATCACAAGAGGCACAATGACGAAAGCCGCAAACAGTAGAAATTTTTCAACAAGTTCGAATTGAAAGTAATCAAGGGAAAATATCAGAATGGTTATGATTCCACCGGGAAATGCGGGTGATCTCATGAGTTGCTTTAAGGAACTATTCATGGGGTTTCCTTTCTAACCTACGTTTATCGTAAGATCTGTCTGCCGATCAGTACTATGATTTTCCCAAGAAGACGAAAGCTGGATATATTATGAAACAGTGCTTTAGTAAAGGAAAAGGAGCTGTGGTATCGAATGAATAAGAATATAATTTCTTCCTGGCTTAATATTGTAGGGTTAAACATGCCGATACTGATTTCCTTTACTAGGTCTGTCCGGCGATACTCTTATTGTAATTCAGTGGTACTGAAATGTAATATTAATTTCAAAAATCAGTTGAATCCTGTAAGGGTGCGCTTTGACCATTAGCTTTTCGTTCATAATTTTTCTTCACAGGAATTTCGAAGCTCCAGTCTCCGGGGAGCAGACCCTGCTGACCCGGGCCATCGGATAGGATTAACTGGTTTACGTTGATCCTCAGCAGGAACTGGTCTGGAGGTGGCGAGCTCCCAATAAAGTAAAATCGGATGGTTCCGTTTTTGGCCAAAACTACACCTGAATCCGTGGCGATTCCGGGAACCGCCTTTATCGTTGAAGCATCCAAAGTAAAAGTTGGCTTGACCGATTTTTTTTTCACCCACTGCAACTCCGATATCTGGTTAGAATGCTTCATTGAGTATTGGATGCTGAGGCTCTGACCGTCGAAAAGGTAATCATGAATGAGAAGTGTATAGCCTTTGTCTGTCTTGCCTGTTATTAAAGCCATCTCGTTATTTCCGCTTGTTGACGTCAACGTTGAATCGTCATTTTCAGAGAAGATGGAAGGCAACTTCACCACGAGATTAGAGGTAAATGAATTCTTCATACTGAATAGTACCACTGCACAGACGAGCAGCAAGATCATGGGTACAGCAGCTATCCTGGAGAGAGACAGGTGTCGAAGCCAAGGAAATATTCTTTGTTTTGGTAAAAGGTCTTGTTCCGGAAGCACGGTCGGTAACCGATTGATTTCGTTTTGAACTTCTTCCGCAACAGCCACTTGCGTCTGATTAGGTCCGAACCTCGATAACCGTGTTTCAAACCAGGTTGCCTTTTTGTTGCTGTGCGCAGTGATGCCTCCTCCGTGCACCTCGACAATACTTTTTGTTATGGCGAGACCGAGACCTGTACCTCCGGTCTGCTTCGACCTGGAGCTGTCTACGCGGTAGAAACGATCGAAAATAAAGGGTAAATCCCGCTCGGGAATGGGGACTCCATAGTTTTGGATTCGCACAACTAGCATATCTCCATCTTGTGCAATATCAATATCGATATATTTGCCCGTCCGCCCGTACTGGATGGCATTGGCGAGTATATTCTCGTAAGCCCGTACCAACAATGCCCCGTCCGCTTGAATTTTGAAGTCTCCCTCTTGGACGTTCAGCCTAATTACCATGCCTGCACTCTCGGTAATCGGTACGAATTCTTCGGCAAGCTGGCCAATTAACCCGGTCATATTAAGCTCGCTGAGTTCCAGAGGCATGCCGTTGTTGACCCGTGTATATTCGAATAATTCGTCGATCAATCGCTGAAGCGCCAAAGATTTCTCGTATGCAATGTTGACGTAATAACGCATCTCCACCTCATCCTGATAACGATCGTTCTCAATGACTTCGAGAAAACCGAGAATCGAGGTCAGTGGAGTTCGCAGGTCATGAGATACACCAGTGATCAGATCATTTTTGGTCTTTTCCGCCTTGCGTTCCTCTGCAATCGAATGCTTCAACTGCATGCTCATACGGTTGATGCTGAGTGCTACCTCTCCCAGTTGATGATCGGCAATTTCCGGGATTTGATGGTCAAACTGCCCGCTCGCAATCTCCCCCAGACCGCGTGTGATTTCCGCAAGATAATGATCCCATTCGCTGCTCAATTGATTCATACTCTCCGTGATGACGCTTAACTCATCCTTACCCTTAACCCTTACAACTTGCCCGAACCGCCCTGCCGATATTTCCTGCAATCCTGTGTTGATTTCGCGTAAATCCCGAACCAAGCGGAGGCTGGTTAGGAAGAAAGTGATGGGAAACAGAACGATACCGGTAATGATCATCACGCGAACGGACCCGGCATATTCAATGAGCCAATTAATCGGGACAGCCACATATTCAATTTTTTGCAGCGCTCCCGCCATGACATACCCCAAAAAAATAGCTGCGCCTGTTAAAACCAGGCTTGCAACCATGATCAGCATTAATCTCCACCGAATCGTATACAGCCACTGTGGTTGGATCCTACTCACCCCTTGCTTTTAAATCGCTTTCGATTTTGTATCCAATCCCCCACACGGTTTTAATGATCCGCGGTTCACGTGGATTGGATTCTATCTTCTCACGGAGCTTACGGATATGAACCATGACGCTATTCTTCGACTCCATAAAAGGCTCGTTCCAGACTTCTTCGTAGATGCGATCCATACTCAGCACCATCCCTCTATTGACAGCCAGCATATGAAGGAGCGCGAACTCGCGGGGAGTCAATTTGATTTCCTGTTGATCGACCGTTACCGTGTGGGATGCATTATTAATCACTACGTTTTCGATATGTATTTCGTTCGCATTGCCCAAAACGGAGTTGAACTGGTTCATTCTTCGAAGCTGCGACTTGATCCGTGCGATCAGCTCGAGCGGGTTGAATGGTTTGGTTACGTAGTCATCTGCGCCGATGCTGAGGCCTGATATTTTATCGATATCTTGGCTTTTAGCGGACAGCATAATGATGGGAATTGGATTCGTCTCTCGTATTTTCATACACGCCTGCAAACCATCCATCTTGGGCATCATTAGATCCAGTACAATTAGATCAACCTGCTTGGTCTGCAGAATCTTCAACGCCTCCATCCCATTTGCTGCTTGCAGAAGCTTGTAACCTTCGTTATTGAAATAAATACTCATTAATTGGATAATTTCCGCTTCATCATCCACCATTAGAATTGTGCTTTCCGCCATAGATCCTCCCTTGATTCCTGTATCTCCCTTAAATTGAAGAGTAGCACGATAATTATAAGCGATATTTCTTATGCATTGAATAACGTCAGGATGATTTAAGGAAATGATAAGAAGTTCGGTAGTGAGATGATAAGCTTTCACTTCTATACTGAGTACAACACAAGCGAATAATCGTTTGAACAATACATGAGTGGAGGTTTTATTTTTGAAGCATAAGGTATTACAGAAGGCCATGCTCGTTAGTCTAAGTGTTATGTTAATCGGTATTTCAACCGTTTTTAGCACAGGCAAGCAAGTTTTTGCAAATTCGGACAACGAGGCAGATTCGACACGTACTTTAAAAGTATTGTACTGGAATGAAGATGATTTCAAAATGACATATGGAGATCTGTTTAGTCAGAAGTACCCGAATGTAAATATTGAAGTAGTTACACCTGGAGGTATGGAAGCGATTAGGGATTACAACGGGGCCATCCAAAAGTATTCACCGGATCTTGTGATGCTACCCCCTTACCAATACCAACAAATGTCTAAAGATAAAAAACTGGTCGATTTAGAACCTTTAATTAAACGAGATACGTATGACACGACAACGTTATACCCCGGCTTGCTTGATGAATTGAAGGAACAAGGCGGTGGCAAACTTTATGGGTTAAGCCCAAAAGCGGATTCGTACGCTCTTCTGTATAATGCTGATTTATTTAAAAAGTACAATGTTAAAACACCAACGGATGGGATGACATGGGAAGAGATATTGAATCTTGCTAAGAAATTCCCAACCAAGGGAGATAAGAACTCCCGAATTTGGGGCCTAAGCTCCTTTGGATCCAGCAATTTGGTAATGGATATCGCCAGAACAGAAGGATTAACGTACTTGGATCCAAACACCCTAAAGGCTACTGCAAATACAACTGCATGGAAAAATGCTTATCGTCTATCGAGTGAGGCAACGAAGTCCGGAGTACTTGACGAGCTGATCAGTCTGTCCGGCAAAAGTTACTTGGAAAGTAATTCGTTCATTATGGGACGATCTGCTATGAAAGTAGCCTCTATTAGTCAGTTGCAGTCCCTGCAAGCAGCAAAAAATAGTGTGAAGAATTACAAACCTTTCACACTTGGTATTGCTGCCGGCCCTGCGGCTAAGGACCGAAAATCAACAGGCAACGTATATATTCATGAGATATTCGCGATTCCAGCAGGCGCATCTCATGTTGATGCCGCTTGGGATTTCATCAAATATTTCAATGGAGAAGAATACGCTAATGAATACTATAAACCCAAGAACTCGAATAATAGTATCGGTGCTCCTCTATCTCGCATGATTAAAGAGTACTCCGGTTACAAGTTGGATGCATTCTACAAATTACAACCTAATCTGGATTCATCGATAACAAGTTATGTTCTCATGAACAAGTCACCAAATTTTGAATTGAGATTTCGGTCAATTGTATTGAAAGAATTGACACAGGTAGCAAACGGGAAGAAAACATTGGACAAAGCAACTGCTGCTATCCAATCCAACACTCAAGCCGTTGCTGATAAATTGAAAAAGGCTCAGGTGGCAAAGTAATAGAATCTCTAGCCTTTTATAATTCCCCGAAATATAGAGATTGGGACAGTTCATACGACAGTATATAGAGGTCAACCGTTTTTACTGGTTGGCCTCTTTTTGTTAAGTGATGGGTCTATCAACTTCCTCGGAAAACAAAAAAAGAGCCGCGTATCACGCAGCTCTCCATCGTACTTTAGTTCATTCCGTTCCAGTTCTCTTCTCTTTTAGCGCCCGCCCGTATTCGAAGCCCAGACAGGAATCCAACTGTTCGGATAATTGCTATTGGTCAGCGTTGTGTTATACAGAACTAAATTACCATCACTTTGCATGACTAGTGTGTCACCCGTTGTGTTAGCTGGTAAGCTGCTCCCGTGATGACCTGGAATCCATGAGGTGGTATTGGGAGACCAAGCATCTACCTGTACAGAAGTATCAATCATCAGAACTTTATCCCATCCCCAACCGGTGTAATATTCGAATTTTCCTGTAGCCGGGTTGAAACCATAGCGATAGCCATATTGGTACACATCTTGATATTTCATTCCATATTTATACATGACGGGTTTCCCGTATTGTGGTTCAAACTTGAACGAAAGAGCCCCACTGTTACTGGTACCGCTACTCCAAAGAGAAGAACCATTCTGATAGATGACAAAATTCCCGTCATTCTGCCATATGGCTGAAAATCTGCCATCTTGCGAAGTGAGATAGTCTCCCTTAGCCATACTTTGACCGATCGTGAGCTTATCTCCAAGATAGCCGGCAGAAGCGGTCGCTGGTACGGCAAATGCAAGAATCAACAAGCAAGCCAAAACAACTCGAAAAGATTTGGGGAAAAATAGATTATTCATTGGACACACTCCTATATTCCTTAGAATGGTTGAGGCTTCATACGTAATACAATAAACCCTTACAGATATTGCATATGGCGACGCAGTGTTCGGTCAGGAGTGGTGAAAGAGCAATCAACACATCCCCCAATGATAATTAAAGGGAAATCAGATATACAATGCTCTCCGGTTCACCTCCTTTAATAGACAAAATTAGTTGCTTCAATGCACTATATGTAAATGGATGTGTTACTTAGAGTGGAGAGGTTGAAAACTCGGTGGAAACTTGTTATTCAGTGGACTATGTAGGTGATTGCTCAGATATATTACTTTTTATTCCATTATAGCAACTAAAAAGATAAAATACATTATTTTCTACGAAACTCTATCTGTTCAATAGAGGAAGACATCAATGAATAATGCTACTAGTTTCGATCTCGACTTACGGTTCGTAGTTTCTGCTTGGAAAATGATTTATTTTTATTTGCGGGTATAGGAATTCGAACGTATGTGTCGAATTGATTTAGAATAAATTTGAAGTATTTAAAAGGGAATTGATTTTATTGAGGAGTCCAGAGAGCGTTAAGAGGAGGAGCATATGTATTTAAGGAAGAGGATTGGAATTATTGTTCTCGTGGTATCCCTAATGGCAGGATTGTTGTGCCTCAAAGCATCAGATAAGGTGTATGCTGCGGCTCCAACATCAACAATTTCGATGGAATATACGCAGCTGGGAATCGGCAGCACCGCAAAGGTATTCTTTACGTTCTCGGAAGCGGTACAAGGTTTGGATATTGGAGACTTAACGGTTCCAAACGCTACGCTGACTGCACCTTCATCTTCGGATGGAGGCACTACTTGGACCGCAACTCTCACACCTAAACCAGATATTACAGATGCGACCAACGTCATAACCCTGAACAACGCAGGTGTGATGAATCTAGGCGGTATTGTAGGTATGGGCACGTCCACTTCGAGTAATTATACTATTGATACATTAAGACCGACAGCAACCATTGTCGTAGCCGATACGGTCCTTACCGCTGGGGAGACATCACTGATCACCATCACATTTTCCGAAGCAGTGACCGGCTTTAGCGTTGCCGACCTAATTGTTGAGAATGGTACGGTGAGTGGCCTTAGTTCCTCCAATGGAGGTATAACATGGACCGCGACATTAACGCCAGCTTTTGGTATCACCGATGCAACCAATATTATCACGCTTGATAATACGGGCATTAGTGATCTTGCGGGCAATACGGGCACGGGGACAACGCCTTCGAATAACTATGAGATCTATACCGCCCAGCCAACGGCAACGATTGTCGTAGCCGATACAACGTTGAATATTGGCAAGACGTCTGATGTGACCTTCACATTCTCTGAAGCAGTGACCGGTTTTACGCTTGCCGACCTTGTGGTGACGAATGGAACCATTAACAATCTGGCTACGAACGATAATATTACGTATACAGCAAAATTGACCCCTACCCCCGGCATCACTGCCGGAACGAACAAGATTACACTCCATAATACGGGTATAGAGAATCAAGGCGGTATAACAGGTATAGGTACAACGGATTCCAATAACTTCGCCATTGATACGGTCAGACCCACGGCAACGATTGACGTCTCCGATATGATCCTGACTGCCGGCAAGACATCAGAGGTCACCTTTACGTTTTCGGAAGCAATTACAGGCTTTACCAATGAGGACCTGACCGTTGCAAACGGTACGCTGAGTGCTGTGCATACATCTGATGAGGGGATTACATGGACTGCGACATTGATACCAACTGTAGGAATTGATGATGGAACCAATGTCATCACGCTTGATAATTCGGGCATTAGCGATATGGCAGGCAACGCAGGCACAGGAACTACTGCTTCGAATAATTACGCAGTCTATACCTCCCGACCAACGGCAACGATTGTTGTAGCTGATGGAACGCTTACTCTTGGCAAAACATCCTTGGTAACAATCACATTCTCTGAGGCAGTGTCAGGTTTTAATAACGCAGATCTGACGATCGCAAGCGGTACACTGAATACTGTCCGTTCAACCGATGGGGGAGTGACGTGGACAGCAACGTTAACCCCGCAAGCGAATGTGAGCAAATCGGTCAATGTCATCACCCTACAAAATACGGGAGTGTCCAATGGTGCAGGTAACGCAGGAGAGGGAATAACGGAGTCGAATCCGTACTCTGTTTTTACTGTACAGCCGGTACAAACAACAAGTCCGAGCAGTCCTTCTGCACCAATCGCCCCGATAGACAATACAGTCAAATCAACAACGGGTAAAATAACCGTTCCGATTGGTAAGTCAGGGTTGGTTAGCCTGGGCAAAGAGATTCAAATCTCAATTCCAGCAGGGGCATCATCTCGCGAGCTGACATTATCCATTGATAAAGTTTCCAATACGGAACCTTTGCTAACACATAAAGAAATTCTGGCCAGCCCGGTATTTGAACTTCTGAAGAATTTTACGGAGAACTTCCTCGTACCGGTAAAACTGACATTTACCTTTGATTCAACAGGTCTTGAGCGTCATCATTCGGCAGCTGTTTTTTATTTTGATGAAGTGAACAAGACATGGGAGAAAGTAGATGGAGGTATTATTCAAGGGAATCAAATCACAGTCGAGGTCAATCACTTCACGAAGTATGCTGTCCTTGTTGTTGATAAAACTAGTGGAAAGCCGGTCTTGGATAATCCAGTTGAACCCACCACTGAACCTGGTTTTAGCGATATCTCGGGACATTGGGCTGAAGCAAGAATTAAACAGGCTTCAAGCAACGGCATCATCAACGGTTATCCGGATGGAACGTTCAATCCGGGGAAGAACGTCACACGTGCCGAGTTCTCAGTCATGCTGATGGGTGCGTTGAATTCACAAAAAGCAGAAGTGGAACTGGTATTCTCAGATAAAACCGAGATCGGAACTTGGGCCAAATTGGCAGTCTCGCAAGCCGTGCAAGAAGACATTATTAGCGGTTATCCAGACGACACGTTCCGGTCGAACGCCAATATCACACGTGCCGAGATGGTAGTGATGGTTGCGAATGCACTCAAGGTATCTAATATAGACAATGCTACAACGTCTTTTGCAGATGACAAATCTATTCCTGTTTGGGCGAAAACCTCTGTGAAAACTCTGAAGGAACTTGGTCTTGTAGAAGGAATGGGTAACAACGAATTCAAACCTAAAGCACAAACCACCAGAGCAGAGGCTGTTGTTATATTAATGAACATGTTAGAGCAAAAAGGAATCATAGTTAACTGAGCAATATCTCGATCTCTATAGAGTGGAAAGTAAACTTGAATGAAAGATACTCTTGTTGCTGAACGTTGAGCTAGTATATGAGCCGTTATATGAGGTAATAAAGGCACCCTGCGGGGTGTCTTTATGTTTAGCCAGTATAAACATACCTCTTCTCTATCAATCTCCCAAATATTTTTACATACATTTAATATAATCTATGACTTTTCTGATTTGAACTATGGTAAAATATCTCAGGATGTAAAATTGGAGAGGGGTTTTGTAATTCATGTCTTGGAAAAAAGTTCTGGGCAAAAGCACAATTCGTATCGCTACTACTGCACTATTACTCACACAACTACTGGGGGCAGCAGGTTCAGTCTCTGCCGCAGGCAATGATGTAGAAGTACACTTGATTGGAATCAATGATTTCCACGGTCAGTTAGATACCACATCTATCGTTGGTGATAAAAAGGCAGGATCGGCTCCAATTCTAGCAACCTACCTGAAAGAAGCTCAAGCCAAATATGAACACTCCCTACTCTTCCATAATGGAGATTCTGTTGGTGCATCTGCTCCAGTCTCATCTATGGATCGCGACGAGCCTACCATGGAATGGATGAATATGATGGGATTTGATGTAGGGTCCCTGGGGAATCATGAATTTGACCAAGGTGTTGCTGCTTTGAAGGCACAGATCTTTGGTGGCCTGGATCCAAAAGAAGGTAAGGTAACACATGCTGGTGCAAAATTTGATTACGTTAATGCAAACGTCATTGAAACCGCTACCGGAAAAACACTGATCAAGCCTTATGTAATCAAAGAAGTAGGCGGAGTCAAAATTGGATTCATCGGACTAGTGACCAAATCAACACCTGCCAAAGTATCCCCATCGGGTACAGCTGGTGTGCGTTTCTTAAGTCCAGAAGAAGAAGTTGAAGCCGTTAATAAATATGCAAAAGAATTGCAAGATCAAGGTGTAGAAACGATCATCGTGTTGGCACATGATCCAGCAACCACCAAAGAAGGCGTAACGACTGGAGAAGCAGCTGATCTGGCAAAAGCTTTACCAGCAGATTCCCCTGTTGACGTTATCGTTGCAGGTGACAATCATGCTTTGGCTAACGGTGTAGTGAATGGAAAGTTGATCGTTCAGGCTTATTCCTATGGTACGGCGTTTGAAGATATCAAGCTGATGATTGATCCTGCCACCGGGGATGTAACTGAAAAATCAGCGACTGTTACAACGACTTTCCAAGAGGGTGTAAAAGAAGACCCTGAATCTTTAGCTATTATTAAAAAATCATTAGACAAGCATCCTGAGCTGACGAAGCCAGTAGGTACAACGGATGGTTCTGTTACCCGTACAGATGCTTATAATAACGAAGCCCCTCTGGGTAACCTCATTGCAGATTCAATGCGTGAAGCAGACTTTGGGGATAAGGCAAGTGCTGCTGACTTTGCATTTATGAATCCAGGCGGTATTCGTGCGGATCTGCCACAAGGCGATGTGACCTTTGCTGATCTTGCCAAAATCCAACCGTTTGGTAATACTCTAGTAAAACTTGAGCTGACTGGCGAACAGGTTAAAACCTTGTTGCAGCAGCAATGGGGTACCAATGCTGACGGTACACCTAATACCAAAACACTCCAAATCTCTGGTTTGAAATACACTGCAGATTTCAATAAGCCGGTCGCAGAACGTGTTACTGGTCTCAGTCTTGAAGATGGAACAACGATTGATCCTGCAAAAACATATACGGCTGTAGTTAACAACTTTATGGCTGCAGGTGGAGATAACTATAAAGTGCTGCTGGATGCTAAATCATCCCTGGCAGGTCCTATTGATCTGGATGTATTCTACCAATACATCGTAGACACGTATAAAGGCGGTAGCATCGAAGCTGAAAATGAAGGACGTATCACAAACCTGGCTGCATCTACCGAGCCAACAGAAACACCCGTAACAACAGAAGTCATTTCTCGTGCTGAATTTGTAAGTGCTCTGGTCGACATGTTGAAACTTAACGAAGTAGCTACAGCACCTGCATTCAAGGATGTTGCAGCTAATGCTGCATATGCAGATGCGATTGCTGAAGCTACGCATGCTGGATTCATTCAAGGTTATGGTGGAAACTTCTATCCTGATCGGGATATCACGCGTGAAGAAGCTGCTACCATTCTTGCTAAATTGGTAAAAGATCAAGCGACTGATAAAGATGCTGCTACGATTATTGCTAGTTTTGAAGACGGTAAATCCGTGTCTGCTTATGCAATTAAACCTATGGCAAAACTGATTGACAAAGGTATTTTTGCTGGAACAGATAAAAAATCACTTCAACCTAAACAAGGTCTTACTACTAACGATGCAAAAGCATTGATTGAAAAAGCTGTTGCAGCAAAAGCTTCATAATGTAGAACTTATTCAAACTTTATATTAAAACAGAGAAACACATCCTATCGGGAGAATGAGCATTCCTCTACGGATAAATCCTCTCATCAAGTAGTTCTTTACTTGGTGAAAAGGGTTTATCCAGGAGAATGCCATATCCCAATTTAGGATGTTTTTTTATGCTTAAAATCCACGATTCTATGGAGAAATCCATGTCTGAATTGGCTCTATGCTCTGGTTACCGCTTAGTGTTCAGAATTTGGTAAGGGCTCTAAAGTAAAATGGTAAGGCAAGCCATATGAACTTGATGAATTTTATCAGTTTCTGTTGTAAGGATGGAATGGCCAAAGGAAAGGGAAAAAGTTTCTGGTTGCTGCAAAAATTTTAGAAGTGGAGGAGATTTTCGTTTGAAACAAAAACGCAATATAGGTAAACCGTTATTGTCTTTATTTCTGGCAATGTTGCTCGTCATGCAGACAGTGATATACTCTACCGCCGCATATGCGGAGAGTGTGCCAACCGATTCCGGAATGGAAGCGGTCATTGAATCTGACTCACCGAGTGCCGACGAACCACTTTCGGAACCTGAGGCAGTGAACGAGGAACCGCTTTCGGTACCCGAGGCAATGTACGATGCACCGAACAATTTCGTAGCGATGGCGGCAGTCCCAACGGACAAAACAGCGGTATTTATGGAATCTAATTCAACCTTTCCGCTGGAAGTGACGCAGGGGAATGCTGTTATTAATCCGAACGGTATTATTCAGGGTAGACAGCCCTTTACGCTCAAATCGGAAGGTCTCAAGGTACCAGTGAATGGTGATGACCCAAATCCAACTAATGCAGATCCTGAGAAATACATCCAAAAGGGTGACTGGATCGAGCTGAAAAGAGAAGATTACTTCAAGGAAGTGATGCTGCCAACAGCTACTAAAACCTTGAATGCACAGACGGAATCAGGTACAAAACAGCTGGGTACCGCCTATTTCACTCCAAATAGCATCAAGATTGTATTTAACGGTGATGATTATTTTTTCAATGGTGTTGGACGAGGCATTGCCTTCAGCTTTGAATCTACTGCCGATGCAGATATAACGGGATTGGCGTATGGCGATAAAAAGCCGATCAACATCTTTGGTGGTGCATATCAGCTAGAGAACCCAGATGTTACAGCAGAGTATAACATTACTTTAAGCTCACCTGGAATGATCAGATGGGATCAGTATAGCTATCGCGGAATTCAACCAGCACAATTTGTTGAGGGAGCTGTTACCTGGCAGTCAACCGTATCTGCGTTTGATCAGTTTGATAAAACAATCAAATTGCCACTAGACGGAAAGACCTTTTATACGAATCCCTCAACGTATAATACCAGCTCTGGAAATGTCCGCGGCACCTATATGGAGGATTCATTTAAAGTAAATGACCAAAATGTAACTCCAGTCGTTGGTCCAGACGGATCGCTGACTTACATTTTTCCACAGGGAACAGGTCTGGATCCAAAGGTTGAATATAAAACATGGATTTCAAAGGAAGCTTATTATTACGAGTATCGGAATCCGCCAGCCAATCTCGGTCGCAGCCACCGGGATATGAATGGCAAAGTGGAACTGAGAAAAGACAATAATATGTTGGTGCAGTCAGGTTTGGAGATTGCCTTTGCTCCCGATTGGATTCAAGCCAGCGCTTCGTATGATCATGCAAATGAAACCATTACATGGAAGATCGCGGTTAACCAATATAACAAAAAAGGGTTAAAGGACTTTACCATCACAAATGTATTACCGGCTGGGCTGGAATTTGAATCAGCTGCATGGCAGACATGGGTAGATGGCGCTGTATCTGAAGAAACGCCAATTACACCAGATTCGAACGGCGTTTATTCCTTCGGGGATATTAACGGAAAAGTCGAATTGTTGATTAAAAGCAAGGCGATAAGTGGTTCCAGCTTCCAAATTGACCCTCGTGCCAACTGGAATTTGGATACACCAGGGGGTATACAGAACAACGATGTAATGACGGGTAAAAGACCTATTGCCGTGACGGATGAGGCAATCGTCAGCATTGGCGCACACACGTTTACAAAAACAGGCGCAGTATCAACCGAGGATTATAACTTGGGTAGTATCACGTGGACCGTTAATCTAGCACCACAGTACGCCTTACCTAACGCGGCAATATACGATGTCCTTGTGCATGGCGGTGACTTAAACGTCTTGGACAACGCTGTTGATGAAACCAGCGAGGTGAGTGCGGAGACAATTGCGAAAATTAAAGCAAATATCACTTCTGCGCAGCTTTGGAAGCAGTACAAAGCGGGAACTCTGAAGTCGAATGCAACCGGTTTGACGATGAAAGCTATTCCATTAACCGTAGACGGTAAAGTAGTGGCCGATTTGATCAAGGTGACCGGATACACCGAAGAAGCTGCATCCTTCAGCTTCCGTGCACTTGAGACCAACCCAAACATTCTCTTCAGACAGGATATTAACGCAGGGAAAATAAGCTCGAATCGGGCTTTGCTCATTGATGGCGAAACCGTAAAAGAAGCAAATAGCAGCGCCAACCTACACCTGCGTATGTTGAACAAGGATATGCTCTTTGCTTCGAGGCCATTAAAAGTAGATGGTACTTTTGAAAATGTGACGCCGAATAACGTTAGCAGTTACATTAGAAATGATAACAATGAAGCATGGACGATTTCTGGCTATGACAGGACAACCAAAACGGTCACATTCCGTTTAGGGGTAAATATGCCTGGATATAACACAGAAGAAATGGCTAAGGATGGCGGTAATCGAGTCATTAGTAATATTAAGCTAGTGGATACACTTCCCGAAGGCTGGGAATTCGTTCCTTTCTCTGAAACTAAGGATTTTGAGCTTTGGAAAGGATTTTCGGACAATGGCGCAGGAACAGAATATGGTGTTAGAAACGATGCTAGAACTCTAATTGAACCAGGTACTAGTTCTCATGTAGTCCATTTTTCACACATTGGAAACGAGGGTACTTTCACCTTCTCCAAGTTGGAAAGTCCTTATGTCATTCTGGTGAAGGCAAGACCTTCCAATGATGCTCTGCAGAAGTATTTAGAGGAATACACCATCAACGGCACGGACAAACAGGTGCTGTATAACAAAGCCGACCTTCATATGACATGGGGTGGAGTGGAGAAGGTTGTCACCGAACAGCGCAAAGTTATTGTACCTATTCAGACCCTTGGAAAGTCGGTAACTAAGCCAGTTCCAGGAGTGCTGGAATGGACGGTGAACTATACCCCGCCATTTAACATGAAGCAGGGTGTTTATTTGCAGGATACCCTGGGTGCAGGCATGAATTTGCGTTATGAAGAAAACGGAAAGCTTGTGCTGACTTCACCTAGTATGGCAGTCTATCCTGCCAAATTGACCGCAAGCGGCACTCTGGAACGAGAGGGCGCAGCACTGGACCTCAGCGACCCGAATGCTGAAGTACAAGTAGAAGCTGCACCAGGCGCGGATGGCACTACGGTTCTAACATTTAAAATGGACGACCCTAATCAGTTTTACCAGTTTGTGTACCAAACAGAAGTTGATCCATCTAAAGCGAAAGCTGGAGACAAAATGGGCAACGAGGTAAAACTGGAGGGCGATGACAATCTGAAATCTGTCAGTGCCAGAAGCGAAAGCACACTGGACAGTTCGGACGTGGCTGGCAGTTCAAGTTCCAATGCTCTGTTGCCCCTGAAAAAGGTCGATCCCGATGGCAATCCGCTAAAAGACGTAGAGTTTACACTCTATAAGAAAGACGGCGGAACTATAATCACCAAAGGAAAAACCGATAGCGGAGGGAAACTTAATCTGCTATTCCCTGATCCAGGGTATTATGAGCTGAAAGAAACTTATATCGACACCAATACTTGGCTGCCAACTACAAGAGTATACCAAGTTTATGTAGGGAATACGCCAGGAAAGCCCATCTGGGTAGACGGGGTGAAATTAACCTCTGATCATCCGCTGATCGTGCCTACACCGGCCCAAGGCAAGCTGACCATTACCAATAAGGTGGAAGGCAACGGCAGTGATCCGGACAAAGAGTTCGAGTACACTGTGACCATCACCGGCGAAGGTAAGGACAGAGAGTATACCTATAAGAAGTCGGATGATACGTTGGGCACGATCAAGAGCGGAGACAAGATTGCCCTCAAGCACGGGGAATCTGTGACGTTCCCAGCATTGCCTGCGGATCTGGTCTACACCGTAACCGAGGCTGATTATACATCCGTTGACGGTTATACGACGATACCGGGTACGAGAGAGCTGTCTGGCTCCATCGTGAATAAAGGTGATCACAAGGCGGACTTCCTCAATGAACGGACCGTTAACAAGCTGACCATCAGCAATACGGTCATGGGCAACGGCGGCGATAAAACGAAGGAGTTCGAGTACACCGTCAACTTTGAGGATGCAGGCAAAGAGGAAAGCTATTCTTACTTGAAGACGGATGGCAGCACAGGTTCGATCAAGTCTGGCGGTACCTTCCGCCTCAAGGATGGAGAGGCACTGGATATTTTGGGCCTGCCTAAGAATCTGAAATACACAGTTACCCAACAAGATTACACAACTGATGAATACATGACTACTCCTGAGGAACGGTATTATACCGGAGTCATGAAAGGCATTGATGAAGATGCCCCATTCACGAACGTGCGAGTCTTGAAGGGAGGCCTATTAATCAGCAACACAGTTAAAGGCAAAGATGAAGACAAGAAGAAGCTGTTTAAGTACACGGTTGCCTTCACCGGCGAGGGATCGGACGAATCCTACGTCTATGAGAAGTCAGACGGCAGCAAGGGCATGATCAAGAGCGGTGAGAGCTTCGAGCTTACGGATGGCCAGACGCTCATTGTCCAAGGGCTTCCAACCAATCTCCAGTATAAAGTGACCCAAGATGATTATATGCAAGACGGCTATGTGACTGATCCAGAGAGTCTCATTCACATTGGCACTATTCCAGAGAAAAAATGGTCTGAAGCACATTTTGCCAATACCCGACCGTATCTGGAAGGCGTGCTGCGTAACAATAACACAGGAGAAGTCATTCCGAATGCACCGATTACGATAACCGATCTGAAGACAGGCGAAGAGATTCAGACGCGGACGAATGAGAAGGGTGAATATTCAATTCCAGCCGTAGCGGATACCGACTATACGATCAGATATACGAAATTGTATCGGGTAGGCGGTAAGGATGTACCTGTTGAGTTTACGCAAAAAGCAAATGTGAACAGCAGTGTAACGGACGAGACTGTTCCAGCGGACATTACGGCCGTGGGTATCATTCTGTTCAAACAACTGGATGGAACAACAGTGCTATTCAACGATTTGTTGACTAGCCAGATGCATATCTATTTGAAAGACAAGGATGGCATTTATGTTAAGGAAAACGGGCAACCTAAAGCATTTCCTATGGCTTCGAATGGAACTTTCTCTGTGGAAGGGCTAAGCGAGCAGAAGTACACAATGGAAGTTCGCTATCAAGCTGAGACCGGCGAGGAATTGCTCCTCAAAGTGGCGCAACTTGACGTTAAAGCTAACGGTGAGCTGAATATTTCAGAGGAATTAGTCGACCCTTACGGTACGGTCTATGATGAAACGACAGGAGATGCCGTCACTGGCAAGAAAATTGATGGAGCCAAAGTTACACTGTATTATGCGGATACGCAGCGGAATAGAGATAACGGCCGCACTCCGGGTACGAAAGTAACGCTTCCAAAGGTTCCAAATTTCCCGCCGTACGACAACGAGAGCCCGGAGCAGAATAGTGATGCAGATGGCTTCTATGCGTACATGGTGTTTCCTGAAGCGGATTACTATCTGATCGTAACGAAGGACGGATACGAAACGCACACAAGTGGTACGATTTCAGTCGACTTTGACATTGTCAGGTACGATGTGCCAATGAAGCCAATTCGTTCTGGTGGCGGCAATGGCGGCAATGGTGGCAATGGTAACAACGGCGGCGGCACTGTAACACCAGATCCAGGCACCGTAACGCCTAGTCCAGGGACCGTAACGCCAGATCCGGGCACGGTAACGCCAGATCCGGGCACGGTAACGCCAGATCCGGGCACGGTAACGCCTGAACCAGGCACCGTAACGCCTGAACCGGGCACGGTAACGCCTGAACCAGGCACGGTAACGCCTGAACCAGGCACGGTAACGCCTGAACCAGGCACCGTAACACCTGATCCGGGTAACGATCAGATTAAGAACGATAGCAACGCGTTGGACGATGCTCCGAAAACTGGAGATAACAGCGTATCACCATTCTTGTATATGGTTTTGGCGCTGATGTCCTTAATGACGATCGGGTTCTGTCTGCTCGGGTACAAGAAGAAAAAGCACATCCAATAATGGAAGGGAAGGCGGTAAGAAAATGAGCAAAACTAAAAAAATTCTTATCGCTGTTTCCTTGCTTGTGTTGGTATTTTCACTTGTCAGTCTTGCGAGGACTTTCTTGCGAGACTATGCCGAGAAGCAGAAAATCGAAGAGTTAACAAAGGTTTGGAAAGAAGGATCAGAACAAGGTGGAGGGGATGCAATCCCCTCCCTTTTGTTCAATAAAGGCAATGAGCCGGTTATGCTTCCCGAATTTCGAGATCTTTACGAGAGGAACTCAGACATCGTCGGCTGGCTGAAGATTGACGGTACCCGAATTGAGTACCCGGTCATGCAGAGCCCACAGGATTCGGAGTACTATCTCAATCATGATTTTGATAAAAATGAAAACATAGGGGGACTCCCCTTTTTGGACACGCATAGCCGGGCTAATGGTTCGGACATTTTGCTGATTCATGGACATCACATGAAAAGCGGCTGGATGTTTAAAGATTTAATGAAGTACAAGGGAGAAAGCTTTTATAAAGAACATGCGACGTTCCAGTTCAGCACGCTTTACGAAAAGGAAGAGTATGAGATTGTTGCCGTTATTCTGTCAAAAGTTTATCGCAAATCGGACGACGTGTTTAAATACTACCAGATTGAGAATGTAAATACGCCCGCCGAGTTCGATTCATATGTTCAGAATATCAAAAAACTCTCTCTTTATGACACAGGTGTAACAGCACAGTATGGTGACAAGCTTATTGTACTGTCCACATGCGAGTATTCGACCGAAAACGGTAGGCTAGCGGTGGTGGCCCGAAAGCGTTAATTGACGATGCTGAAACACAAAATCAATCTGCTTTATTTCGCGTTCTCTCCATAGAGGACGCGATTTTTCTTGTCCCCGAAATAAGGTGCTCATGGACATGTGGCTTAAGGAATTACACAGATCGATAAATTCTGACGAATCCAACGAATACCGAGGATGTATACATTTGAGATGAGGACATGAAGGCCTGTTACAGTCCTCAAAATGGGATATGGCGGGTTAAATCGACAAATCTATGTTTCTATGATAGGGTTGAAGCATCCCATAGGCATTCTACTCTTCGGAGTAGAGTGCCTTCATGTATATCATGGGGACTTACATTAAATGTATTTTAAATTCAATTGGATCGTATATGGAGGTGGTGATGCTATGTTTCTCTCTTTAGCCCCAACAGGGGATGGTTGGATGAGTATGAAAAATGTGAAAATATCATTTAATAAAGAGGAGCGAACATAGCATGACTACTCGTTTTCAAGCGGAGACCCGCATTCCATTAAATTCTTCTCGACTTAAGGATCTACGTAAATCCGGACGTTTGCCAGGTATTGTGTTTGGCAGAAATACGGAGAATGAGATGATTCATATTCCAACAATAGAATTTCAAAAATGGTTAAAGCAAGGGGCATCTGGTTTTATTGAACTACAGTTTGAAGAGAAAGGCTCATTGACCGTATTATTGGAAGATCTTCAACGGGATTCGGTTACACGAGACTTGATTCATGTGGATTTTCAACAGGTGCAGACCAATGAGATCATGCGCACTAAAATTCCTGTCAAGTTCAACGGCACACCGATCGGCACAAAACAGGGCGGAGTCGTGCAAGTTCAATTATCTTCTATTGAAGTTGAGGCATTGCCTAGACACTTGCCAACGTCGATTGAATTTGACATTAGTGCTATGGAACTTGGAGAAACGTTACATGTAAGTGATGCAACGTTTGCTCCAGATGTAACGGTGATCTCTGAGGGGAATGAGTCTCTTCTCTCTGTAGTTAAACCTTAACAATTCCGAATTCGCAAAGCTGAATAAGTCAAAATTAGCCGTACGGGTGATCATCCGTACGGCTAATTTGTGCTGATTACGAGGTGTTGCGTGCTTCCATCCTCACAAGGCGGGTAGTCTGGAATTCACGTCACGTATGTCTTTTGCTCGCGTACAGGCGCAATGATCCTGATATTTCGCTACCCTTTCAAAGTTCACTCGCAAAATTCAGGTGTAAAGTAGGTAGACTCAGGAAAGGTAATCACTATAATGGAAATAAGATACATATATAGTTGAACCTGAACCGCTAAGGTCATTGGCATAACATTTCTAAACAGGGCGGTGAGCGAAAAGAAATGGACAAATTAAAGAATAGCGGATTCTATAAACTGAGATTCTTCATCACTCCTGAAGAGTTTAAAAGCCTTTTGCAGCTTTTGGAGCATCGGCAAGCGCAATTCCATCGTACCAATGCTACCCGAACAGAACATGATTATAGACAGGTGTACGAGGGGTATCAGACGTTCTATCAGTATTTTGTGGCAGGAGAAAAGAGAGATGACATCCATCCCTTCTTTGTTTACTCTATTTCGATTGCATCGGATCAAGAGAGTTCAGGATTTTTTGTGAGAAATGAAGAGGTTTCTTTTCCATATCACGGACAATGGGCAGAGGATGAACTGCCGTGTATTTTGTTTCATTTCCGAAAGGTTTTCAAGTTAATTTGGAAGATGAAGAAGGAAAGTACTATATTTATGAGGATATCCGGGACCATAAGCCGCTGACCTATGCGTTTTTCGATGAAATAAGAGATTCTATCAAAAAAATGACCAAACTCCTTCGCTTCTCAGCCTATGATGCAGATGCGATGAAGGAGCAAAAGCCCTCTGTGCGTATAAGCCATGATGCAATGCACGACTTGAGCCAATCGTGGATAATCAGTAAATATGGACTTGTGATTCATGGCAAATAGGAGGGGGACGAAATGATGTTCGCCCTAAAGCTTATCTGTACCTGGGTACTGCTAGTTGCCTCATGTTCAGCAGTATGGTGGAGTTTCAGAACAGAAAAGCTTATAACCATCTCCTGGCTGGCATTTTTGCTACCGGCTGTTTTCCAGCTAGCTACCGCTTTCCGGATCGGTCCAGGCCAAGCAAAGTCACTCATTGTGTTCGGCTGCATCAATCTGGTGTTTACTATCCTTGTGGGTGCGGGTGTTTGGTATCTAGTCCAAATAGCCAATTCATATCGAAGGGGCAAATGATCAACGAATGGAAAGGGGAACTCCACTCATGAAGCCAATGCAAGAAATAGAGACACTGGCCCTAGAGATCGCCGCTGCCGCCAGAACGTCTTTTTGCACCCTTTTTGAAAATGGTGAACGTTACTATTATTGTACGTTATACACTACTGGCGAGGGACATGCGCCAAGCATCTCTGCCTGGTCGTGGGAAGCTTTGGCGTTGGAATCGGCTAGGCAAGCAGAAGAAAGTGATACGCCGGTATCCACGATTGCGGATTTCATCAAATGGTCGTATGCGGATTCGCCCTATTGTTGTTTTGGGGATGATCACTTTGACGGTGTCAAACAACGATATAACGAGCGTCCTTTCATTGCGGAACTGGAGTATGATGATTGGAATCGCGAGTTGGATGTGAGGCTGAACGCTATGGAGTTGGCGATGAAAATGCTCGATGATGAAGGCATATTTGCCTTAAATCAACCGCGAGAGTCCGTATGTATCCTTATTGAAGTCATGCCGCCGGATAAGATCAATACCGAAATCGCCTTACGTTTGAATCGGGCGGAATCCCCGGCTATGCAAGCATGGTTGGCGGAGGCGGCAGAATAGAAGTATCTGCATTTGGGGAGTTTTGACTGTCTATGATGTACCGTTTCGACTCAATTGGCCCAATAAGAAGATACTGACAGTAGTTCTATAATTCGCGAACCACCTTTGTACATGAAAGGGTGGTTCTTTTTCATGTTTGATTTATGACCAGTTCCCCTCTCTACCACTGTACAAACACACTTTTTCTACCTTGTCCACATTTATACCTCACCAAAACTATTTAATTGCATTTAATAGACTATCAATAAAAAAGGAGGTTTTGAGAATGGGAAATAGAAGACCTGGAGCACCAAGAGGTGGTTATGACCCCGTTCAGATCTATAACTCGACTTCATTTAATGCGAGTGGAGTAGTGGAGTATGCATCTATCTTCTGTAGCAATGATAGATATAGTGTTCAGCGTGACGAGACTTGGAGATCTTCCGACCGTGGTGTGTGCCTGGTAACTAGAATCACCGCGACGGTTAGAACACCGAGTGGAAATATTGAAGCCGAGCCGTATACCTCTTCAGGTACGTCGTACAGCCAGTTCGCCATTATACAGGTAGGGGTAAATCAGTTCCGAGTGACGCGTGTTACAAGTGCGATTAGAAAATGCCGGAAATAACCGAAGAGGGTTAATATCAAGAACAGATACTAAACAGGAAGAGACGACTGGCCATGAGTAGGCTGGTCGTCTTCTTTTGCTTTAATGTTCTTTGTACCATAATATTCTGCGGTGCATCGAGGAATCTTTTAAAAGTCGGAAAGGCCGTAAGGCTGGTTGATAATTGCCTTCGATAATCCAAATTCGCCGTTTCTTGTCGATGGCTATATCGAACCCGACTTGTCTAAGCATAGGGTAATGCTCTCCCAATCGTTTGGCAGCTAATCGTGCAACTTGTTCCGCTCTGACAAGTAAGCGTCGATCTCCAATTCGAGCTAGTCTCAGTGCTTTAAGAACTGGAATGGGGCGGTTATTCACATTGGTGACTTGGTATCCTTGTGCTGCGACTTTAGCATAGGAACCTGTCACGTTCCAAGTGGACGAGGAGCTTTTTTTGCGCTGAACCATGATCCGAATGTCGAACGGCCTGTGTTTAATTTGAGCAAGCTGCAGACGCTTTTGGACAATATATTCATCACTTTTGATTGTTTGTTCGAACCATTCGAGTAACTGCTCGTTGTCTCTCATGGTGACTGTGTTATTTTCATTTTGAATACGATAAGCATTTGCACCGCTTCGTTTAATGAACAGGATCCCCCTTCCGTAACTGCCATTGCGAGGCTTCAGTACAACGCTGGGATACTGAAGAAGCATCTTCGTTAGCGTATCCTTCTCAAGCAACTGTGTTTCTGGCAACCGTTCGGCGAGAGAGGGCTCATCGCGCAGAATGCCATACTGCAACCATTTGTCTCTTTCGAATAACATTGGAATCACAGCCTTTTTTTCAATCGTCTATGGTAATTCTAATCCAATTCCGTGATTCGCATAAGTGACCATTCGTCCAGATTGTAAGTCGGAGCTTGTCCAATCGGTCGATGGCGACATAAGATGAACTATTACGAGAAACGACTGCATTCTGGGAAGGCGTGCATTCACGCTTCGAGTGGCTTCTGGATACGCAGGCGCACTTCTATCACCACCGTGGGCAACTGCATGCCATGCTGGTACATGTGCTGAAATGAGAGCCAAATGTGCAATTGTTCGAGTAGTGCTAGATTAACCCTCAACTAGCATTCAACTAGTATTTTTCGCCTATAAACTCGCTTATAAAAGAGTGCAACTTTTTTACCAATATATATACAAGTTATTCGTTTACTGTATACCTTTTCGATGTTATACTCACAATATTCAAAAAAGAATCTGTGAAAATATGTCGAATTGAGGCTTATCAGGATGATTATAGGTAGACAAAACGGCGAAACGATCATCCTCATTCCATCACTTGAACCGGATGAGAGACTTCCAGCCTATGTACGGCAATTGCGAGAGTATGGATTTACTAATATTGTTATTGTGGACGACGGATCGGGTGAGGCCTGCCAGTCGATTTTCGAGGAACTTCGTGAGAACGGTTGTGCTCTGCTAACACATGCGGAAAATCAGGGGAAGGGTGCGGCACTCAAGACCGGATTTCAGTATATTGCACAGCAATTCGATGCATCTTCCTTCGTCGTAACCGCTGATTCAGACGGGCAGCACGCGGCTGAGGATGTCTACCGCATAGCCCAAGAAGCCAGGCTTCACCCGGACTCGTTGGTGCTCGGGGTAAGGAACTTCAGTGAGGGGAACATACCGCCAAAGTCCCTGTTAGGCAATCGGATGACCTCCTTTATTTTTGCCATGCTGTATGGTAAAAAACTGTCAGATACCCAGACTGGGCTTCGTGCCTTCGGTCCAGGGTTACTTGCGTTTATGCAGGATGTTCGCGGCACTCGATTTGAATATGAGCTGCAGATGCTCATCTCGTGCATCCAATCGGGCATTCCGATTCATACCATGCCAATTCAAGTCATTTATGAAAATGGCAATGCAGGAACACATTTTAAAGCAGTCCAGGATAGTGCCCGAGTCATGGGTGTATTGTTCTCCAATTTCTTCCGCTTTATCTCTTCTTCCGTAGCCAGTTCTGTTGTTGATTTAGGTATTGCCTGGTTTTTGATCGACGCGTTGCGGCCCATGTTGGGTGAGCAGCACTATTTAAGAATTCTGCTGGCAACCGTGATTGCGAGAATTATCTCCATTGTGGTCAACTATGTACTGAACAGACACTTTGTATTTCGCAAGGAGAATAGCCAGGGAAGTCTATGGCGCTATCTGACGTTATGCGGAGTGGTGATCTTGCTGTCCAGTACCGGCGTATATATATTCCATACCGTTCTCTTCGTAGATGAGAAATTGGCGAAATTCGTCTGTGATGCCTTGCTGTTCCTGCTCAGTTTCCAATTGCAGCGAAGATGGGTATTTGCAGCAAGGAGGAAGCAGCTGTAGTGCAAAACGAAAAAAGGCAGAATATCTTTTTTATCATCACGATGATCCTGATGTCGATTTATCTGGTATGGCGTACGTTCTTTACGTTGCCATGGGGTGAAGGCGTTCTGAACGTCATTTTTGGTATGCTGTTGATTGTTGCTGAAACGGTCACCGTACTGACAACCTTTGAATTATTCTTTCAAAAGATGCAAAAAGAACGTACACAGCTTGACTTTCCAATCGTTCCGCCGGAGTATTATCCGGATGTGGATGTATTTATTGCTACGCATAATGAGCCCGTTGATCTGTTATATAAAACCGTTAATGCCTGTACATTCATGGATTATCCGGACAAGCAGAAGGTTCATATCTATCTCTGTGACGATGGAGCAAGACCTGAGGTGGAGGAGCTTGCCAAACAGTTTGGCGTGGGATATCTGGGGTTCCCCGGAAACAAGGATGCCAAGTCTGGTAATCTGAACAATGCACTGAGCAAAAGCTCTTCTCCGCTCATTGCAACGTTTGATGCAGATATGATTCCACAGCACACCTTCCTGATGAAAACGGTCCCCTATTTCCTGCTCTCTACGTTTATTAAGGAGAACGGGGAATGGCGTCCTCGCCGAGAGGATGAAATGGACCCTACGTTCAAGCTTGGACTGGTACAGACCCCGCAGAGCTTCTACAATCCGGATCTATTCCAGTTTAATCTGTATGCAGAGCAAGGCATTCCGAATGAACAGGATTTCTTCTCCAGAGAAGTGAACATCCTGCGTAATGCCTCCAATGCGGTAGCCTATACAGGAAGTAATACAATTATTTCCCGGCAAGGTATGGAAGACATCGGAGGTTTTCCGCTCAATACGATCACCGAGGATTTTGAGACAAGCATCCGCTTGCAGCAGGAAGGTTACATTACCTATGCCACTCAAGAGGTTCAAGCTGCCGGGCAGACAACAACAACAGTGAAGAGCATGATTAAGCAACGGATTCGTTGGGCACGGGGTATCATTCAGAGCCTGCAGAATACGCGTGCACCCTTGTCTGGGAAGCTTCCTTTCTGGACGAGAGTGACCTACTTAAGCAGTTTCTTATACTGGTGGTCCTTCTTTAATCGGTTGATTTTCATTTTGGCACCTATTTTATTTGCGTTATTCGACTTCCAGATTGTGAACACAACCTTCTGGCAAATCTTAATATTCTGGCTTCCATCTTATTTCTTCTACAGTGTATCCATGCGATATCTGTCCAGCAATATTCGGAATCAGCGCTGGAGTCAGGTTATCGATACCATATTCATGCCTTATCTGATCTGGCCGGTTCTCCTGGAGACGCTGGGTATTCGTGAGAAAAAATTCAAGGTTACCAACAAAAGCAGAGCAAGCGGTCGACAATGGATGTCTGCTCTGTTATATGCACTTCCGCATATCTTCTTGCTGTTGCTTTCCATTGCAGCCGTGATTCGGTATGTCAATGGCAAGTACGGCATTGCCTTGTTCTTCAGCAGTATCATTATTTTCTGGCTGATTCATAACATGATTGCGCTGTGTTACGCCCTGTTCTTCATGATCGGCCGCCGTGCGTACCGGGAGACAGAACGGATTCGGGCGCAGGAAGATGTCACGATTCACGACCAAGCCAACAATCTGCGATATCAGGCCAAGACAGTGGATGTATCAGAGCAAGGTATTGCCTTCTATGTCCCTTATCCCATTTACTTGGCTGAACAGAAAATCATCTCTTTGGTCGTCAAAACCGACCGGTATGAGGCCAATCTCGATGCAGTCATCGTTTATGTGAAACAGGATGGAGAGGGCTGGCGATACTCCGCAACGGTTCAGCCGATTGATGAGAATGATAACCGCCAATACATGCAAATCATCTACGACCGTAAACACTCCTTGCCAGAGCAGATGAATCTGTGGGATACGGCTTATGACGATATGTTACGTAATGTGAAAAAACGGATTGTTCAACCCAGATCTGATCAGCGAAAAATGCCGCGGCTTTCCCTTCAGCTTCCAGTTCATTTCACCAATGATGCTAGCTGTACGCTGCGCAGCTTCAATTATCGTTTCTTTTCCGCGACGGGTTTCCATGGGGATATTGCGGCAGGAGCGGTGGTTACTTTTTATACGAAGAGTAATATTGAAGTCATTTTGCAACATACGGGAAAAACGACAGCCCGTGAGCGCGAAGTGCTCCTCTCGGTGGAGAATATCGATGATATTGTAGAGAAGGGCCTGATCGACCAATTGCTGACGGATCTGATTCAGCCACATTCCGATCGTTCCACCAGAGAGGGTTAGGAGAGATAGAGATGCTCATTGTGCTTCATTTTGTGATGGGAGTTTTATTGATATTCTCCTTTCTTGGTTATATGCAGTTTGTACGGAAGGCACTATCACTACGTTGGGAGTTCATCCCTGTATTTGTGTTTTCCTCGATTGCCTGCTTTGTTTTTCTGAGTGGTTTGGCAGGGCAGCTCTTTACGGGCAGCCTTGTCATTCTAATTGTAGGTTTACTTTTGTATGGGGGAATGCTGTTTCTCAGGCTGCGCCGAGGGGCATCATTACGTATGTCCTTTTCCATATTCCAATTTTCATTTCTGGCAGGGACTTTTGTTTTCTTGCTGGTACTCTTTCAGAACCAATTAACACATTACGATAATTTCTCACACTGGGCTATCGTATTGAAGCAGATGTTGAGTACAGATGCCTTTCCGACGCCAGACTCCAACCTGATTGATTTTAAAAACTATCCGCTGGGGACTTCGTCGTTTATTTATTATGTCTGTCGCTTCATGGGGCACTCCCAGTCCGTGATGCTTTTGGCACAAGGTTTGCTTATCTTTTCTTGTTTTTATGCCATGTTTGGCATTGTTTCGGAGAAGAAACGCTTTCTTCTGTACGCTTTTCTCGGCCTCGGATTATCTACACTTTCTTTTTTCAATCTTACGATTCGGATCACCAATCTGCTCGTGGATTTCTTGCTTCCGATCTACGCGCTCGCAATCCTGGCGGTTATTTACCAATATCGTAATGAGATAAAAAAGGCATGTATTGTCGTTCTTCCGCTTGCGGGATTACTGACCATCATCAAAAGCACGGGTATTATTTTCACCGCGATCGGTCTGATTTTCCTAGTGTATATATGGCTAAAACATAAGCAAAAGCTCAGTTGGAAAACAGCGCTCGCTGTAGTGGGTACGATCTGTGGTGCGCTGATTCCCTACTTCGGATGGAGCTGGCGAATGGCAACGGTGTTCCAAGGGATTGATAACAAGTTCGATGTGGCTACCTCGGGGATTCAAGCCGGCAAAACGCCAGAGCAGATGCGTGATATTCTGTGGACTTTCCTCAAGGCCAGTACGGATCTGACGACACGGCCAGTGATCGGCATTGTTATTTTCCAGCTTTTCGCGATTGCAGCATCTGTATTTGCCATCGTTGTGCTCAAGAAGAAGTGGAACTTGTGGAAAGCATTGATTGCTTTGGACGTTGTTCTGTTACTGTACTATGCGGGTATTCTGGCGTTGTATCTCTTCTCCATGCCATTGGATGAAGCAATTGTCCTGGCTGGATTTGAGCGTTATGCGTCCAGTATCGTGGTGCTGTTCGCCGGTGGACTGGTGTTGTGCGCTGCGATCGACCTGGAGCGTTCGTTCCACTATCGGATCGGTGAAGTGCCTGATTATCAATCTTTTAAGACGGTTGAGACGAAAGGCCATTATCAAAAAGGCATTATCGGCTGTATGGCGGTTGCGGCCACCATCCTTTTGTCCGAATACAATGGTATCGTGTCTATCGCCCAAAGCTATGATACAACGCTCCCTTACAAGATTCATGCGGTTACTGGTGATCGGTGGTACTCAGGTGGGCAAGAGGATAATAATAGATATCTCTTCTACGCCTCAGACAGGGACCAACAGGTCACGAACTATTACATGCAATATGTAGGGAAGTATTTCTTGTATGCTCCTCACGTGGACGGAATTGTGTTGTTCTATGAGGACAATATGGACAACCTGTTGAGCGGCTACGATTATCTGGTGGTCGTCGAGACCGATCTCAACGCCAAGTGGTTGCTGAAAAAGCATTATGGCATTGACATGCAGGAAGGTATCTACAAAATCACCCGTTCCGGGGATGAGGTTGTTCTTACACTGACTTAGGCTATACATGCTGTTCCAGTCAAGTCATGATGTGGATGGGAAAGAAAGAGGTAGGTGCGGTTAGCTAGCATCTGCCTCTTTTTAGATTAGCCAGTTACTCTGGTGGTTGAGAAATAAACAAGCTGATTCCATCAACGGAGTTGGCTTATTTCTCTTAACTGCTGGCTAGTGAAGGCCTTGGCCATTTCCGTTTCACTTCCTCTACTCCTTTCGGTCAATAGATAGGATGGGCAATACAATGTATAGTAGGACTTTAATATGAATGACCGATGATGCTTACAAAAGCGTTGAGGTGAGAGACGGATTGTGAAAGCGGAAAAAGGAGTGGGGAATACATAATGAAAAGAAAATGGATGGTTGTTATCGTTGTTTTGCTTGCGATTGGGCCTTGGATGGGATTGGGGCCGTTGCCTGTTCAGGCGGCACATGTCTTCAGCGGAGGAGGAAATGGCAGTCCAATCGATCCGTATATCATACGTACAGCAGAGGATTTGGATCATGTTCGAGATGACTTGAAGGCAAGTTATAAGCTCCAATCTGACATTGATTTAACCTCCTATGACAATTGGAATCCGATCGGCACCTCACTCGCTAATGCGTTTGAAGGTCAATTGGATGGAGCTGGTTATACGATTAGTGGAATGAAAATCGTCTCATCTGCTGATTACATTGGTCTGTTCGGTGCTATGCGCGAGCCTGCAACGATTAACAATGTGCGACTGGTGAATGTGAATATTACATCATCTAATACGTCCGCCCAAGTCGGCGGAATTGCTGGTGTAGCCTTTGCTTCGAGTACTCACCATATGTTAGACCGTGTTTCAGTAACCGGTGAGATACGTAATAATGGTTATTCAACTGGCGGGATAGTCGGACAAAGTTCATATATTACTCTAGTGAACAGCGATGCGCACGTTCGCATATATTCGGACGGCCCTAATGTAGGGGGATTAGTGGGGTATAACGGTAATAGTATTATCGAAAAGAGTTATGCAACAGGTGACGTGTCAAGCGACAGAAATGCTGGCGGGTTAGTTGGTTATTATAGTGGCAGTAGCAATATTCGTAACAGTTATGCAACGGGTCATGTGACGGGCGTTGGTAATGCGGCTATCGGCGGGTTAATAGGTGCAGGGAATTCTGGAACTGTTGAGAATAGTTATGCAACGGGGACTGTCACGCGTGACAACGGCTTAGCTGGTGGTTTGGTCGGAGATAACAACATCATCATTGGCAGCGGTATGTCCATCGCCAACTCTTATTGGAACTTGAGCGACAATCCCGGGCTCAATACGACAGGCAACCAATCGGGAACAGACGGAGCAATGAGTCTGGATGCAATGAAAGAATGGGTCACTTATATAGGGTGGGATTCCGCGATTTGGGGAATTCAAGAAGACATGAGCCACCCCTACTTGAAGTCTTTCTCTCCCGTGTTGAGGGTGGATCCGCTCTCATCAGCGACGTATTCCACGGAACTAGGGGATAACCAGTTCATGATCTCCGGTTATGTCCGGGATGGTAGCATTGGTGAGCCTCTGGAAGTTAGCTATACGATCAAGAATGCTTCGAATGGTACTGTAACTCAAGATGTATATGCAATTAACGCTACAAGTAGCAATCAGACCTTTAACTTTCCGGTCACGATCGACGAGAGCACCTACACACCGGGAACCTATACGATAAAAATAACAGCAAGCGATTCGGTTCCAGCGCATGAGCAGTTGCAATCCTTAACGTTTGAGGTAGAGGATAAGACACCTCCAGCGGCACCGATCATTACGATTCCGAGCAACGGACACATGACGAATAATGCGACGCCAACGGTTAGCGGCACGTCGGAAGCGGGAGCTACGGTCACGGCTGTACTGGACGGAACTGTTGCGGGAACGGCAACGGCAGGGAGTAACGGAAGCTGGGCGTGGGCGGTAGAATCGCCATTGCCAGAAGGCACGCATATGGTGAAGACGAGGGCAAGCGACGTAGCGGGCAATGTGGGCCCGGATTCAGCGATACATACGTTCACAGTGGATGTGACGCCGCCGATCATTACGTTGATTGGAAGTCCGTCCATGCAAATTAAGATAGGCAGTGCCTACACAGATCCTGGCGCAAAAGCGCAAGATGCGGTTGATGGTGATTTGACCTCGCAGATCAAGGTGACCGGAACGGTAAATGTGAATCGAGCGGGAAGCTATGTACTTACTTACAAATTGCAGGATAGCTCTGGAAATGCAGCCGCGTCCGTGCTTCGGACAGTAGATGTCGTAAGCTCCGGTGGAGGATCAGGAGGAGCAGCAGGAGCAGGAGCAGGAGGATCGGGATCATCCAGCGTAGAGCAATCTCCTAACGCAAATCTGGCTCAATTAACTCTTCGTGTTGGAGGTTCCACAGAGGAACTAACGCCTCAATTTGCTCCAGAGATTACGGAGTATACCATGGAGACATCTGGTGAACAACTGGTGCTTCACTGGGTTGCTGCTGATTCGAAGGCAGTCGTTAAGCTGCTGAGTAAGCCTGTAATTGATACGACAAGCATTCCTTTAGTCGTGGGAACTCAGACGATTAAGATTACCGTCCAAGCGGAAAATGGAACCCGTAAGGTCTACACCATTACGGTTACACGTCTTGACGATAACGAAAACACATCTGCGAGTCCCGAATGTGCTTTTACAGACATTCAGGCTCACTGGGCAAAGACGGATATTTGTGAAGCAGCGAGATTGCAGATCGTTGAAGGTGTGAATACAAATAGCTTTGCTCCTGATAGAACCGTAACACGGGCAGAGTTTGCCGTCATGTTGCTGCGAACACTCCAGATTCCAAGCGTGCAACAATCAGTTGCCAATCCCTTCAGTGATAAGGACAGTACACCCGAATGGGCGCAATTGGCCATTCACACGGGAGCAATCGAGGGAATTCTTAACGGATACCCGGATGGAACATTTCGCCCGCAGCAGGAGATCGATCGGGCAGAAATGGCAGTAATGCTTGCAAAAGCGCAGAAGTGGGAGACAGATATCGAGCCTGATCTAAACTTCTCTGATCGTGCAAGCATTCCAGCTTGGGCACGATCTTATGTGAAAGCTGCACACGAGAATGGGCTCCTGCAAGGTCGGGGAGACAACCAATTCGTACCGGATGGAATGACAACCAGAGCGGAAGCGGCCGTCGTAATGCTCAGACTCTGGAAGTCACTGTACTAATCTCAAGGGGAGATAGAACTTACTGCAATTTGTTGTCTTGTATTAGAGAGACCTATATAATGTGGAGAGAAACTCCTGTTATATAGGTTTTTTTATATTATTTTTCTAATTCATCCATAAAGGACCTCCCTCATGAATTCCACAATAGAGCTTGTTGTTATGATTGCTTCGGTAATGATGACCTGCATCATTCTTATCTCGGTATACGGGTTCAGAAAAGAGCGTGGTGTAAAGTATCTTCTCGGTGTCATTGTATGCCGAATTATTTACTCCATCGGTGTCATTCTGGAGAGAAGCAGCTATGAATTAGGAGACAAGCTGATTTTTCGCAATGTACATCAAACGGCTCTTAGTTTAATGGTGCCTTTCTTTTTATTGTTCACCCTCGAATTAATCGGCCGAGACAAGTTTCTTAGACCCCGCTGGAAGATTGGGCTTTTCATCATATTCGCACTCTGGTCACTGCTCATGTGGTTCAATTCAGAGTTACATATGATCTATCGATCAATAGAACTTCATGATGGTCATTTGGCCACAGTAAAAACGGGATATTCCATTATGTTCTCGATGATTTGTTATAGTATTGTAGCTATATCTTTTTATTTGTTATTTCAATATATTCGGAATATTCGTGGTGATTTGCGAAAACCGATCATGTGGGTTCTGTTTTTCGCCTCTTTTTCTGTTGTTTTTGAGATTATTAGATTCGTGCACCCTGCATGGTCCTCGTGGCTCCTTTCGTTTACGGTTTATTGCAGTTTTATAGGTATGATCATGCTCGTGATTGTGTTGCGATTCAAGTTTTTCTCTATCGTTCCATTTGCAAGGAATATGGTGCTTGATACACTACAGGAGAGTATTCTGATTGCGAATGCTTCGGGCAAGATCATCGACAACAACAAACAAGCCTCCGAGTGGTTCACGAAGCTGGGTCATCCCTCCATTTCTGGTCAGAATATTACGGATCTGCTTGCAAGATGGCCCAATTGGTACACGTTGTGCGAGTCTATGCAACCGGGCAATGTCGAGATTGAAGTTTGGTTGGATGGCGAAAGAAAAATGTACAGTATTAACGTATATCCGCTGCATACGCAGCGTAAGCAGAGACAAGGGGTTATCTCTCTGATTTTCGATATTACGGAGAAACAGCAGCATTTGGATCAAATTGCTCAACTCAGCCAATTGAAAGATCAACTGGTTACAATCGTATCACACGATATTCGTACTCCGCTGGCGGTGCAGTTTCAACTCGTTGAGTTGTTGGAAGAAGATAGAGAAAGCTTCAGGCCAGGTCATCGGGAAATCATTGAGCAGTTGGGGAACCAGACTCGCACTACACTGGGAATGACGAATAATTTATTAGAATGGTTCCGCAGTCAGAGAGAAGACATGGTGCTTCGTCCACAGTTATTGGAGTTAACTGAAGTTGTGGAGGAATGCTTTCATATGCTGCATATTCAAAGTGAGGTGAAACAGATTAGGGTGAATTGCAGTATTGCTTCAGGCACTCGTGTGTATGTAGATCGGGAAGCACTTGGATTAATCATTCGTAATCTGTTATCCAACGCTATTAAATTTACCGGGGTTGGTGGCTCCATCCATGTATCCGCTCATCTATCGGGAGATAAGGTAATTGTTTCTGTCCGCGATAATGGGATCGGTATGGAAGAGGAGTACGTTCGGCAATTATTCGGAGAAATGCGGCTGGGTTCATTGCCGGGCACCTTGGGCGAGAAAGGTACGGGACTTGGACTGATCGTGAGCCGACAATTCGCCCAGCGAAGCGGCGGAGTCTTGTGGGCGGATAGCAAATTAGGCGAAGGAAGTGTGTTTCACTTCACCATGAGAGGCGGAACAGGAGATGAAAGTTCTTATCGTGGACGATGAGTTCGCGATGCTGCTCGCTATGAAGCGAATGCTGTCGAATATGGAAGGCGTTAATCTTGTCGGAAGCTTCCGAGATGCGGCAGAGGCACTGGACTTTGTCCGGGTCAGCAACGTGGATCTAGCTATTTTGGACATCATGATCGCTGGGGACAATGGATTAGACTTGGCTCGCAGCTTGCGCTCAATTCGTGCTGAACTTGATATTGTGTTTACAACCTCCCACGCAGAATTTGCGCTGAATGCCTATGACGTTTATCCATTAGACTATATGGTCAAGCCAATTTCTAGAATTCGGCTGGCTCAGACGATCACAAGAGCAATGAATAAACGCAGTATTTCGTCGGATGACTCAACTGAGAAATGGACTAGTAACCATGCAGACAATGAAGACGAGTCTATATCCAATACATCATATGTGGTGGAAGCACCGGCGTTGGTCGCACTACTGACATCGCGCGAGAGAGAAGTGCTACAGGGCATTGCAGCCGGATCGACTAATGAAGAAATAGCCGAACAGCTACAGATCAGCTTGAGCACCGTCAAGGTTCATGTAAGACATATATTCTCGAAACTTGAGGTACATAATCGTGTTAGTGCGGTTGCCCGGGCTCATGACCTTGCCGTTATAGGTAGCGGGAGTAACCCTATCATACGCAGGGAGAAGTTTCCCAATGAAAAGAGTGATTCCGAATTATCATGAAGATAGCAAGCCGCCTAATGAACATTGGGCATCCGTTCATAAAAGAATAAGAGAATAGCGGCAGTTAGGACAAAGGTACTTTGTCTCAACTGCCGCTATTTGTCTACTTCGCATGATGTCGCCCTTTGGGCACCACCATTGGTGGAAACGGGGTCTTCAATGACCGTACATTCCAATCCGAAAATGTCTTTAACCTTTGGGGCGGTTATCACCTCTGTGGGCTTACCCTCAGCCACAAGTTTTCCGGTATGAAGCGCAAAGATATGATCTGCATACCGTGCTGACTAGTTTACTCGCCAGCGGTAATCAGGTGACCGATCTAAGTCCTCTTCAGAAATTAAAGTTGGAATGGGTCATTATGAATGATAATAAAATTCAGGATCTAACTCCTTTAAAGAACCATCCGACCTTGGAGTACCTTTATGTAGAAGATAACCTCATTGAGGATATTGCAGTGCTCGAAACCATCCCACATCTGACAGAGGTATATTTGGCTAACAATCCGTTGAATGAGCGTTCAGAGCAGGTTGTGAAAAACTTGGAGAAGAAAGGCGTTGTTGTAAGTATGGTGAGTGATGAAGCGAATCATTCAAAGTAGTTTTGATTAGACAAGATGTATATGTAAGAAAAATTTTAATTCCTCATTAATATTGAACATAACAAAGAAAGCCTCAGATAATTCTGACGGCTTTCTTTGATGTACACTGGAAAAGAACGCTATGAAACACCTTTACCTGCTCCGTTCCCGTACCAACATTATTCCACTTCGATCTCCTTCACCGTCTCTCCCTCAACCAGCACCGGCTGATAGTAGGTGTTCGTGGGCAGATCCTTTTTACCTTGCAGATTCTTGATCACCCAGTCTGCGGCGTCTCGGCCCATTTGCTCCTGCGGGTGAGTTAGCGTTGTTAGCCTTATGTTGGCGTTCTTGGCGATGTACGAATTGTCCTGTCCAATGATGGATAACTCATCCGGGATCGAGATGCCGAGTTGCCTACAGGCGTTCACGACCTCCAGTCCCACCTCATCGTTGTAACAGACGATCGCGGTGAGCGCATCCCTGTTTTCGTCCAGATACGTGGCTACATTGGAGGATAACTCCGGTTTCGATGCGGTATCAAAGGAAAGCACTTGATCAGGATGGAACCGTAATTTTGCTTCACCCAGCGCCTTGATGTACCCCTTCATCCGGTACTTGCCCTGCAAATCATCCATTTTGGCAATAATGCCGATCTGGGTATGGCCTTTGGCAATCAATTCACGTGTGGCGAGATAACTGGATTGCACGTCATCCAGACAGAAGAAAGGAACCTCCAGCTCTTCATAGAACGCGTTAATCATCGTAAATGGCACATCCTGCTCTTTGAACGAAAGGTAGTACGCAATATTGGGATTATACAGATTACTTTTGGTCGGTTCGACGATCAGGCCATCCACACCGTAGGAGAGCATCATTTCGAGTGCTTTTTTCTCCTGTGCCACATCATTATTGGTGCTGGCGAGCAGTAGCGAGTAGTTGTCCTCATTCAGACGACTCTCAATACCGCGGATAATGGAAGGAAAGATGTAATCCGAGATGTATGTTGTGATCACGCCAATGGTTTTCTTTGACGTATTGCCGCCTGATCGTGATCGATACTGATTGCTAACGTAAGTTCCTGAACCCTTTTCGCTTCGTAAAAACCCTTCGTTCGATAACTCCAAAATGGCTTTTCGCACCGTCTGGCGACTTACATTGTAGCTTTCCTGTAATGCCAACTCGGTTGGAATCTGTTCGCCTATGCTATATGCCCCCGAGAGGATATGACTCTTTATTTCATCAATGATGACCTGGTATTTTGGCTTCACGTAGTCCACTTCTTTCATCGTTACTCATCTATATCAACGTTGTTGTTCAAATAGTTGTACGTACATATTTTAGCATGATTCAGTTTGAATGCATATAAAACAGCATATTTTTCGAAATGAACCGTACATATCCAGCCTTTTAGCAATGAGGTGTACCTTACAACATAGCCATTTTATAGCCGCATGAGACCTTTGGATAGCCAAATAGAGCACAATATGTGTCCTTTGTAAGTATAACTATTATATATTATTGACAAATGTACGTACAAAAAATATACTAAGGCTGTCAGAAAAGGAAAGCGCATTCTTTGAAAACACAGATTTTTGAACAACCTCTTATACAAAATTCATGATTAGTTACTGCATAAGTAGAAGCTTCACCTTATATATGCATCCTTAGGGATGTGAAATCGCGACCGGAGAGGGGATACACGTGATTATGAGTCAATTGGACTTGAAAGAAGCCATTACCAAGGGCGCTACTTCGCTCGGAATTGAATTTGGATCAACGCGGATTAAGGCGGTGTTGATTGACGAGCGTTTTGAGACCATCGCGTCAGGCAGTTATGAATGGGAGAACCTCCTGAAAGATGGATATTGGACGTACAACCAGGAGGATATCATCACAGGTCTGCAAACGGCTTATCGTGAGATGAAGCAAGATGTGGAACAGAAATATGGAATTACGCTGCGAACGGTCGGTTCTATCGGATTCTCGGCCATGATGCACGGATATGTGGCATTGGATAGCGCGGGCGAACTGCTGGTACCTTTCCGCACCTGGCGTAACGCTACGACGGGAGCAGCTGCAAGGGAGCTAACGGAACTTCTGCAATTCAATATTCCAGAACGCTGGAGCATTGCTCACTTGTACCAAGCCATCTTAAACGAAGAGGTACACGTATCTCAGATCGATCATCTAACTACTTTGGCTGGGTACATCCATTGGTTGCTGACAGGCAATAAGGCGATTGGGATAGGCGATGCTTCAGGCATTTTCCCAATTGACGAGTCTACACATAATTACCACCCATCCATGATCCAACAGTTCGATGAACAGATCGCAAGCAAAGGTTATCCGTGGAAAGTTGAGGACCTTCTGCCTAAGGTATATCTCGCTGGTGAGAAAGCAGGTGAGCTAACGGAAGCGGGAGCCAAGTTGCTCGACCCTTCGCAAGATCTGCAAGCAGGCATTCCGCTCTGCCCGCCAGAAGGCGATGCCGGAACGGGTATGGTGGCAACGAATAGCGTGAGAAAACGTACGGGGAACATCTCCGTCGGCACATCCGTATTTGCGATGATCGTACTGGAGAAGGAATTATCCAAAGTGTATCCCGAGATCGATATGGTCACCACACCGGATGGTAGCCCAGTAGGGATGGTGCATGCCAACAACTGTTCCAGTGATATCAACGCTTGGGTGGGACTGTTCCGTGAATTCTCTCAAGCGATGGGATATGAAGTGGATAACGCCAAGTTGTTTAGCGTGTTGTTTAACAAGGCTTTGGAGGCAGACCCTGATGGTGGCGGCTTGCTCAGCTACGGATACTACTCCGGTGAGAACATTACGGGACTTGAGAAAGGCCGTCCATTGTTTGTCCGCTCCCCGGAAAGCAACTTCAATCTGGCAAACTTCATGCGGACACATCTGTTTAGCGCCTTCGGTGCACTTAAGCTGGGTATGGACATCCTGACGGAGGAAGAGAATGTAGCCATTGATAGCATTTTGGCTCACGGTGGCCTGTTCAAGACCCCTGTCGTCGGACAACGGATTGTAGCTGCTGCGATGAATGTACCGGTGTCGGTCATGTCTACCGCTGGTGAAGGCGGCGCATGGGGCATGGCACTTCTGGCTTCGTACATGATCAACAAGGATCAAGAGGAGAGCCTGGATGTGTTCCTGGAGCAGAAAGTCTTCAACGATGTTGAGGGAGTTGAAGTGGCGCCGGATGCATCGGATGTGAAAGGGTTTGAAGCATTTATCGAACGCTACCGGCATGGGCTCACAATTGAGCAGGCAGCTGTAGATCATCTGGTAGAGAACGGGAGGGAATAACATGTTAGAACAACTGAAAGAAGAGGTATTCCAGGCGAATCTGGAACTGCCCAAGCATGGACTTGTAAAATTCACTTGGGGTAACGTCAGCGCAATCGATCGGGAAAGCGGTCTGTTCGTAATTAAACCAAGTGGCGTTAGCTACGATGTGATGAAAGCAAGCGACATGGTTGTGGTTGATCTGGACGGTAACGTGGTGGAGGGTGAGATGAGACCTTCCTCGGACACTGCAACACATGCCGTACTATATAAGCATTACTCGGAGATTGGCGGTATTGTGCACACACACTCCACATGGGCGACCATCTGGGCGCAAGCCGGACTGGACGTACCTGTAATGGGAACCACTCATGCGGACACGTTCTATGGGGCGGTGCCTTGCGCACGTTTCCTGAACCAGGACGAGGTGGATCGCGGATACGAAGCGGAGACAGGACGCGTCATTATTGAAACGTTCGAACAGCGCGGAATTGATGTGATGGCCGTTCCGGCAGTACTGCTCCATGGTCACGCACCATTTACGTGGGGGAAAGATGCCAAGTCAGCGGTGGTGAACAGCGTTGTACTGGAGGAAGTATGCAAAATGAACCTGTACGCGCGGCAGTTGAACAACTTCGCGAAGGAACTACCACAAGGCATCCTGGATAAACACTATCTGCGCAAACACGGAAAAGACGCGTATTACGGACAGAAGTGATTAGTTTGTGTATCGATCGGATGACACTAATCCAATCGAATAGGTCTTGTGCTACTACTGCCAACGAAGTTGTATAAAACTTTTACTCGATAACGGAGAGGGCAGAACCAATCTGAAGAAGCGAAGCGCTCGCGTTTATCACAGGATGTTCCCTTTGCAAAAAGGGGAATCAAAAAAATCCGGGGATAACCAGCGATCGGAAGATGGTACTGCAATCGGAGTAGTAAGTGTAACCCATTTGTTCAACTATAAATTAATGAAATGAGGATGATTATATGTCAGCAGCAAAAGAGTTCTGGTTTGTGGTCGGTTCACAGCACTTGTACGGAGAAGAAGCACTGGGCGAAGTAAAAGCTAACGCACAGAAAATTACGGATGCCCTTAATGCCAGCGGCGTACTGCCGTACCCGCTTGTATTGCAGGATCTGGCGGTAACCGCAGATAAAATCACGAGCATCATGAAGGAAGTTAACTACCGCGACGAAGTAGCGGGTGTCATTACGTGGATGCATACCTTCTCCCCGGCAAAAATGTGGATCCGTGGTACAAAATTGCTGCAAAAACCTTTGCTGCACTTGGCGACTCAATTCAACGAAAGCATTCCGTGGGCAACCATCGATATGGACTTCATGAACTTGAACCAAGCGGCACATGGTGACCGCGAATATGGCTTCATTAATGCTCGTTTGAAAAAACAAAACAAAATCGTTGTTGGCTACTGGGAGCGCCCGGAAGTGCAACAACAGGTTGCAGACTGGATGGACGTAGCGGTTGCCTTTAACGAAGGCTTCAACCTCAAAGTCGCTCGCTTTGGTGATAACATGCGCAACGTTGGCGTGACCGAAGGCGATAAAGTAGAGGCACAAATCCAATTCGGATGGACGGTTGATTACTTCGGCATTGGCGACCTCGTGCAATACGTGAACGCCGTAACGGAGCAGGAAATCGACCATCTGATTGCTCAGTATAAAGACCTCTATGAATTTGATTATGGTACGAACAGCAAGGAAGCTTGGGAAGCCAGTGTACGTGTACAAGCGAGTTATGAGATTGCGATCAAACGTTTCCTGGACGAAGGTGGGTACAGTGCCTTTACGACAAACTTCGAAGATCTGCATGGCATGAAACAGCTTCCGGGTCTGGCAGTGCAACGCCTGATGGCGCAAGGGTACGGATTCGCCGGTGAGGGTGACTGGAAAACAGCCGCGCTGGATCGCTTGTTAAAAATCATGGCCCATAACGAGAACACGGGCTTCATGGAAGATTACACCTACGAGATGGCTGCTGGACAGGAAGCAATCCTGCAATCCCACATGCTTGAAGTAGACCCTACACTTGCGAGCACGAAACCGAGAATCATCGTGTCCCCACTGGGTATTGGCGATCGCGAAGATCCGGCACGTCTTGTGTTCGACGGCAAAGCAGGCGAGGGTGTCGTGGTATCCATGGCAGACTTCGGTACCCATTACAAACTGTTGATCAACGAAGTATCCGCATTTGAGCCAACCGTTCCAGCACCTAACCTGCCGGTAGCTCGTGTATTGTGGAGCGTGAAGCCGAACTTCCAGGATGGCGTTAGAGCATGGATCGAAAATGGTGGCGGTCACCATACGGTTGTATCCTTGAACCTGACGACAGATCAGATCGTGACATATGCGAAACTGGTGAATCTGGAGTACGTTATTATTAAGTAAACGTAGATTGGCAGCTACTGCCTGAACTCAACCAATTTTTTTCTCTGTGGCCGGGGGTTAACCCTCGGCCCTTTGTTTGTTATGCTGAGAAGCAAGATGTGAAGCTGAGCAAGGATTTGCTTTTCCATTGAAAAGGGATAAGAAATGAAGGAGGTAAGAAAAGGATATGTACACAAAAGAAAGCTTGATGCAGCAACTGGAGCAGCTTGGTTTGGATCGCCAAGGTACGTTGCTTATGCACTCTTCAATGAAGAGTTTGGGCGAGGTTGAAGGTGGAGCAGATACGGTGTTGGATGCCTTTAGCGATTATATGAAAGACGGATTGTTGGTGCTTCCCACCCATACGTGGTCTACCATCAATGCGGATAACCCAATGTTCCACGTGGAAAATTCTGTATGCTGCGTAGGGATTCTGCCTGAGCTTTTCCGTAAACGTCCGGGCGTGGTTCGTTCGTGGCACCCTACGCACTCGGTAGCGGCACTCGGGAGAGATGCAGAGGTATTTACGAAGGACGATCAACTCTTCGATACACCATGTGCGAGAGGTTCAGCATGGGGGAAACTGCTGGATCGGAAAGCGACGATCTTGTTAGTAGGCGTTGACTTGAAGCGGAACACATTTATCCATGGAGTCGAAGAGTGGGTGGACATTCCAGGCAGAATGACGGACGAGCATGAGATGTTATATACGATTTTACCGGATGGAAGCCAGATTTCAGTACCGTCCCGCAGACATAGTGGGTTGCCGTGGTCGGAGCATTTCTGGAAAGTAGACGATGTGCTGGTTCGCGAAGGTGCGATGCGTAAAGGACGGCTCGGTGATGCAGTCGTAAGAGTGTGTGATGCGGCTAAGACGTCAGAGGTAATTACGGAGTTGCTGAAGGATAATCCGGACTTGTTCTCGGACAACGAACCCTTTTATTCCCCTAAATATGAAGCTGATCTGGTCGGAATGAGTCATGAAGCATATCTCAGAAATGAGACACGTTATAAGCAACAATTGGAGCTGTTGATCGCCGAAGGCGAACGTTTACTTGATCATGAGCAAATCATAGCTAAAATACGGGAAGAGTAGATGTTCCTGATCAGAAGGTTAAGTACTACTGCCGGAGAGATGAACTCCGCGAATGATTTGGATCATTTGAATCAAACAGATTGCAGGCTGGCCGCTCCGTTGGATATGGGCGGTTTTTTTGTGGAACAGTCAGATTCCTTCACAAAAACGCAAAATAGATCAGGATTTCGATCAGAGGTTGGTCGGACTTCCAGTGTATGGGCTACTCACCCTTAGGGTGGTGTGATAAGATATGGTTAAATTAACCAATAAGTATGGCGTAGCAGTATTGTATAGGTGTTTATTGAAGTTTTATATAAGTATCCCATAGAATTATGAGCAATCACGTTGTCATTGTAGCATCTAAGAAGGAGAAGATTCGTGAACCCACTAGTATGGTATGATCTCTTTTTATTTGTCCTATTGTTCGGTGTAGGTTTATATGTGTTTGCTACGGTTAGAATTACGAACTTACATAAGGTGTACTTTTTGTTTCACGGGTTGATGATGCTCTGGCCTTTCTGTCAATTCGCCAGTACGCTCACGGATGATTCCGGCCTGCAGTTGTTCTATGTTACGTTGTCTTTCGTTGCGGTCTCTCTGCTTGGGAGCGGATGGCTTCTACTGACGATCTTCATTACCGGTTATGCGGAGCGGTTGAGTGCAAAAGGAACTTTCTTGCTATGTGTCCCTGCAGTGATCGGGGCTATAGGTGTGGTCGCCAATCCATGGAACGAGTTCGTCATTTCCCTGGAGGGCGGGTACATCGAGCGGGCTTACGGCCTTTGGTTCTGGGTTGTGATGACTATTCTGGTGAGCTATTTCTTGACTTCTCTCGTGGTTCTGTTCCGGGCGGTGTATTCTTCGCAGACGTCTGCCATGATCAAAAAACAGGTGCGGATCACCCTGTGGGGCATCTTGGTCTTGGCTGTCTTTGCAACAATTGATGCGATCCTGAATGTTGTTCTAGCCCGTTGGTTGCCGATCATTCCTGGCATGACTTCGCTGGGGATCTTTCTGTCGGACCTGTTCTTTGTCTATGTGATCAAAAGGTACAATGTGTTCGATCTGGTCTCGATTGCTCATGAGGATGTGATCAATACGATTCCTTACGGCATCCTGGTATTGGATCAGAATCAAACTATTATTGAAGTGAACAAAGCTTCCCGATCCTTTATGGATCTGCATGTGGGAGACTATTTTGATATGAAGGCGTTTCTGGGGTCTGTTCGTGTAGAGGGCAGTAGCCAGAAGTTTCTGGATCAGTATAAGCGAAAGAGAAATACCGTATCTCAAATTGAAGTCGTCATGGAGCGTGGCATCGAACGTCATTCCATCCTTCAGGCGTCTCCAATTGTTGGCCCTGCTCGGTTGACTATTGGCCATATCCTTACGTTTCAGGATGTCTCCCAGGAGCGCTTCTATGTGAAAGAAATGAATCGGCAGAATGAGGTGCTTCAGGAGCGCAATCAGGCGCTGGACCTGATCCGTCAGGAGTTATCCGAGGCCAATCGCAAACTGGAGGAACTTGCTCTGACGGACAGTTTGACCAACTGTTACAACCGTCGTTATCTGACCCAACACCTGAATCATGAGGTCATTACCAATATTCAATACAAAACACCATTCTCCCTCCTGCTGCTTGATATCGACTACTTCAAAGCGATCAATGATCGCTATGGGCATGTCATCGGGGACGAAGTGCTCGTCCGCACGGCGGAGGCGGTCAAACAATCCATTCGCAGTACCGATATCCTGACGCGCTATGGCGGGGAAGAGTTCATGATCTACCTTCCGCACACGGAGCATGACTTGGCGAACCAAATCGCAGAGCGCGTGAGGACCGCTGTGGAGTCCAACCGCATTATGGTGGATCACGAGATTACGCAGGTGTCGATTACGATTAGTATTGGAATTCTTTCCTTTGAGGATTTTGAAGTGGAGCATGTGCCGGAGAATCCGGAGGGGTATTTGACTCAGCTGTTCGCTGCGGTGGATAAGGCCTTGTATCAGGCGAAGCAGAATGGGCGGAACAGAGTGGAGTTTGCGGCGTTTGAGCGGGAAGTTGTTTGAAAAGGAGAATAAGAGAAGAGTGGAGATGTACTCCACTCTTTTTGGTGTTAGCACATGATTTTGTTGTAGATATATTCAATCGGAATTTTTATGTGATTTTTCGATAGCATTTAAAACTTCTTTGCTAATTTTGGTCAATGATACGATTTCAGCTGTACTTTTGCCGCTTATTAAAGTTATATGTTCATCCAAGGCTCTTTTGTACTCAGAGTCTTCTTTGAATTTAAAGATTTCTTCAGCAGTGACCTGCAATCCATTCATTATTTTCTCAAGAGTCTCCAAAGAAATGTTACGATCTCCCCGTTCAACTCCACCAATATAGCTGTAATGAAGACCTGCTGCTTCTGCTAGTTGTTCCTGAGTCCAACCTTTTGCCTTCCTTAACTCACGTATTCGATTTCCTACGTCCTCTGGTAAACTCATTTGATCACCTCCACTTAAGGTTAGAAGAGGTTATAGAATCCTTACAGACTAATATGTGCAAAGGAAATGATTATTAAACAGTACTTATGAGTACAATTTATATTGATCTTCTTTTGGTTTATCTATACAATTATAAGAAAATCGATAATTAAGGAGGATTATCTTTGCGGAAATCTATCCTAAAATCACTCAAACCGGACATCATTGTTGAAATGTTGGACATGGCTGTGGCTTTTGAAAATTGGAACAAGGTGATGGAGAGGGCGGACATGTTATATCAATGTGTGCAGTCGATCCATGAAGAGCGGCAGGAGTATCAGTCAAAGGGATTGCCTGCACCACATATACACATCGAGCGTCCCTTGGTCTACTATTACGGTTGCAGTCACTTAATGCGGGGGATAGCTCACCAGAAGATGGGACAGGTAGATCAGGCGCGGGCATGTATCGAACAGTATACAGATCTGGGATGGATGGAGGATCTGGATGAAGTAGGTATGCAGGTTGTGCAGGAGTTCAGGCATAAGGCACAGGTGAATCGGTATGTTCTTGAGATTGAAGCCGGGCAGGTGCAATTGCTAGAGGAGTATGTGAACTTTTTGCTTGAGCATCCGGAGGAATGGTTGGCAGGTCTGAAAGTCATTACGGAAGCAGCAGTGCGGCATAGATGGCAGATTGATCGAGTTTTACAGGTGTTTGAGGATCAGATGAAGGACAAGGGTGGAGAAATGAATTCTTCAAACAACCATGATATGTACCATTACTGTTATCAGCGAGCTTTTTATGAACAGTGGATGGGAAGACCGCAGGAGTCCGTGGAGTTCATTTTGCAGGCGATTCGGTTAGCGGATAAGCTAGGGATGGATCGGTATGTTATAAGGTGCACGGCATTGTTGGAATCATTGCGGGAAGAGGCGACAGGGGAACAGATCGGACGGTATCGGGTGATGTTGGAGGAGATGAGATAGAAGAACGAATAAAGCTAGTGTCTCATCTAACAACAATACTATATACATTATCGTCCTTTTTGGGTATTATTGGAATGCTTATCAAAATTCAATAATACCCAAAAAGGAGAGAAGACATGAAAGACAAAGTGAAAGGTTTAGTTATAGGTGTATTAATAGGTTCATTATTAACAGGAGCAACAGCTTTTGCAGGAACTAATACTAAGATTAGTGTAGTTATGGAGAACGTTAAGATGATGTTCAACGGAGTACATAAGAGCACAACCCAATCAATTGTGTATAACGGTAATTTGTACGTACCTGCCAAAACGGCAGCCCAAACCATGGGTGAATCTTTTACGTATGACGGAAAGAGCAAAACAGCCTCATTCGGTACTAAATCTGGAACATTTAAGTATTTAGATGAAGTTTCCTACGCTAGAATAGATGGTATTGTTAGTCGAGTTAGTTTTAAAAATTGGGAGAGTCCTGCTGGTTTAAAATTCACCATAGCTGGTCAAAAGTATTTACATGGAATTGGAGCAATTTTGGATCAATCATGGTCATCTGGAGATCACAAGGTTTCTGTAGATTATAATCTTAACGGTGGATATAAAAAGTTAACTACTGATATAGGAATTGATGATTATACACGAAATTCAGTTAATACCGGATCTATCGTAATTAAAGGTGATGGTGCAGAATTATTCAGAAAAGATGATATGAAGGGCGGGGATATACCAGAAAACATTACTGTCGATGTTACTGGAGTTTTAAAGCTTCAGATTATCTTTGAATCTGCTCGAGATAATACAGAACATATTGATGTCGTTCTAGGCGACGCTAAGCTTATTAAGTAACATTTGTCATAATAATACGAAGAGGCCTGCCTTTCGATCCGATAAGATCGTAGACAGGCCCTTGCTTTAATCCGGATCTATACTTAGTCACGATCAGGAAGAATCGGCTTTTTATTTTCTAAATTAAACCAGTTCTCAACATGATCACTTAAAGATGGTATATCACTGATAGCTTTTTCGCATATCTCGTTATATTTTTCGCCTAAAATCTCCTTTAGGTTATGATTTTTCTTATATTCATCTGTTAATCTTGCCTGATATGCTTTTAATGGTTCCAAACTGTAATTTTGGTTTCGAGTCTCAAGACCAAGATACAACTTCCATTGTAACTCTCCCTGAAAAGCATCTATACAATCTGTTAATTCATTATACAAATCCCCTGCATTATGAAATCTGAAGTGAAATCCAGGGACTCTATTATAGATATCCTCTTCGGCGTACATATTGTATCTTACCCATTCGTAAGTAGATAGTTTGGATAAAGTGTATGCTACTAAATTAGACGGATCAACATCTTTTTTATCCATAGTGTAAATGTTCATTACGTAACTCTCTCCTCATTCATCGAGACTCTTAATTGAAACCTTTAGGTTACCATCATTTTGTGTTCCTATATTTTTTAAATAAACATCTTTAGGTATAGGATTATCACTATATCTGGGATCATAAATATATTTTCCATCAGAATATACGGTATGGTAGTCAAACATTTCCTTCACTCCATATTCGTAGACTTCTATACTTCCGTACTTCTCTGAAGAACGTAGTGTGATTATCTCTCCTTTGCCATTGGCTGCATTGGCTAGGTCTTCCGCTATCTCTGAGCAGTCATAGTTAAGGTCATCTCGGTACTTTGCAGACTTATCCAACATTTCTTGGTGTACAGCAGGAGTTCCTGTATAAGAGGATGAATTATCATTGGATGACTCACGCTCAAGTTCTTTATTTCTATTATCTCCCCCACCAGAATCCGTATGGGGCGAGTGATGCTGTTTGCCATCAATGGACTTGATCCCGACTTTTCTACCGAAGATTCCGAGGAGCATAGAAGTTGTGATATTTGCAGCGTACTCTGCTCCGCCTTCTTGCTTCATTTTATCGAACTCGGCTGAAATCTGCTTCTCTGCCTGTTCTCGGGTATCTCCGTTATCCCACACATAGTTCCAACTAAAGGCGATTCCGTTCCCTACGTCTTTAATTGTACCAATGGTATTATCATATAAAAAGTTACCCGCGGTATCCACCGGATGTTCAATAAGGTCTTTACCTAGTTGCAGGGCAGAGTCACCAATAGCTAATATGTTTTCTCCGGCCTGATTGAAGAAGGCATCCACATGTTCCTCAACGCTACGTTTAGGAGGGGGATCGTTAGGGCCGCAAACAAGATCATTGGTACGAGGTGTGCCCGGATTGGCCTGATACTGTAGTAACGCAGAGATGTTAACCATAGTAGAATCGGTATCGACAAAACGTTCCCGAATCTGTTCCAAACGAAGAGATATTGTATGCAGCAACTCCAGTGTGGTATTCAGGTTTTTCTCTGCATAACGGTATAAGTGGGCAAAGCGTTCGGCTGTCTCGCCTTCAAAACCGTCGAGTAGGGGAATAAGTTGACTGTTTAATCTAGCCAGAGTTTGTTGCAAGTGCCCGTGTCCTACCTTAAACACGCCAATCGTGTGTGTCATTTGATCCACAGGGATCTGTATCTTTGTCATCGTCTCAATCCTCAGTTCTTGATCTATACTATATTTTAATCCATGTTAGATGCTGTTTGTGAGGACCTATAGTTCTATTTGTTTGTACCCATTCTCCTGAAATTCTCAAACGGATAAAATTAGTGATTTAATAGATTAGGGGTGTTCAAATATGTTCACTATTTCATTTAAAGCAATTGATAACTTTGATGAAATTAAACAAATGTCTGCAAAGCAGTTTGATCTAACGAAACAAGATATCGAGGGAATTATTGAATTGGACTTTAACGGAAGTAAGTACGGTATGTTCTTTGATGATTGTCCATTTGGTAATGAAAGACTTATTAGATGGTTTGTGGACTTACTGACTATAGTCCAGAAGATCAGAATACATCAATATGTTGCTTATCGAATTCCTGATAGCGCTAATTTGTGGCTGGAGTTTAAACAGCAGGGAGTGGAACTAAAAGTTAGTTTAGTAGAAGATATTGATCGGAAAGTTATTCTGGACTTATTTATTACTGAACCACTTGAGGAATTTAGATACTCAAATTGGAAGAGTATTAATGTAAGTTCGGCTTCCTTTACTGATGAAATTATGAAAAATGCGCATCAGTTTCTGGATTTTGTTACTGAATTGAATCCTGACATACTGCAGAGTACAAGTATTCAAATACTTCAGGAAAAGCTAACCGATGTAAAGCGATTGACCTCATAGAGAACCTACTTTGCTGAAGGATAATTTCAAATCGAACTGTTCGGCATGAATACAGGCCACATTAACACTCTTATTCTATGGCATCATAAAGTTCCGACATTCGGTCAGCCAATTCCAACTGTGGATGCATTCGCTGATGATTCATATCGGTAGGTGTCATGTACAGCACTTCTTTTCCCTGCTCAAACATTGTGACATGGAACAATACCCCTGTAGCATCTTCTTGGTCCGGATCAAGTACGATTTCTAAATCGCGTACCTTTTCAATCCATTCCTGAATCAGCACTTGATCTGTAGTTGTTTTTTTAGTACCATCACCACCACTCATCATTTCAATAGAATCAACCTGTGTAATATCGCCAGGAGAGAAGGTGTGTAGCTCCTTCGGTATTTTACTTACTCTGACTTGATTGGGCTCAATAGAACTTTGGCAGCCGCTAAGAATCAGGACCATAACTGTAGCAAACATTAAGGCGATAAGTGAATATCTTCTCATCGTACTCCCCCTCTTTAGTCCCTAAACGAATTTTGTATTTGAAATGTTCCGTATAAACTCTATTTTGTTTAATCCTTAAAGTACATCTAGGTTACTGGTCACATTTGCTGGAAGACTACGAAACTGGGTTATAACCCCAGTTAATCTTGCATGGTTCTACATGTAAACAATCCCGGATCGCAAAGGGAATGCCTACTAATAACACCCTCATATGTAACAAAAAACATGAAGGATCCGCTCTCATCCGAGAGTCGGATTTTTTCTCGTTCCAACACGAATATAACTCTTGTCAAAACGTAATCATTACGATAAGATAATACTCATTGTGTTTAAATAATAATAATTACGATTAAGAGAAAGGGGCATTACCTTGAATAAAAAGACGCCACTGTTAGCGCTGGTCTCCTTGGCCTTAAGCGCTGGACTGTTGAGCGCCTGCGGATCATCTGAGTCCAGTCCCGCTGCGCAACCATCCACCAACAATAAAAATGTTCACTTCCTATATAACTTCTCCACCAGTTCGCTAGATCCACATGTGGACTCCAGCTATGTACCGCTGCGCGCGGGCATTACGGAAACGCTGGTTCGTCTCGATGAAGAGAATCTGACGGTTGCTCCATGGCTCGCGGAGAGCTGGGAGAGCGAAGACGGGCAGCATTGGACGATCGATCTGCGAGATGATGTGACCTTCCAGAACGGCAAGCCAATGACGGGTGAATCCGTTAAGGCATCCCTTGAACGTGCACTGGAAGAGAATGTAGCGATCCAGAACGCGCTGAAGATCGATACGATTGAAGCCGAGGGCGATAAGCTGGAGATCACCACAACTCAACCGTTCCCGGAGTTCGCTTCAGAACTGGTGAACCCCAACACGGCGATTATCGACGTGAGTGAGCCGGACGTTGTGAACAAGCCCATTGGTACGGGCCCGTTCAAGCTGACCTCTTTTACCCCAGGCAGCAAGCTGGATCTGGATCGCTATGATGAATACTGGGACGGAGCATCGCCACTGGACTCCATCACATTCTCATTCAATGAAGATGCCAATGCCCGCACACTAGCGCTCAAATCTGGGCAGGTTGATATCGTATACCGTCCAGAAGTTGAGAGCCTCGAATCGCTCAAAGCGCTGGACGGCATGAAGGTTGAGTCCACATCGACATTCCGCGTGCATCAGATGACGACGAATATGCAGCGGGAGAGTATGAAGGACATTAACGTCCGTCGTGCGGTGGATGCGTTGATCGACCGTCAGGGCATCGTGGACACGATCCTGCTCGGCTACGGGGAAGCGGCCATCGGACCATTCCTGCCATCGCTGCCGTTCGCGCCAACATATGCAGAGACTGCTAAGCAATCCGGGCCTGACGCTGCAGTGAACTATCTTAAGGAAGCAGGGTACACGCAGCAAAACGGCGTGATGACCAAGGATGGCAAACCATTGCAGCTGACGCTACTGACGTATTCGGCTCGTGCCGATCTGCCACTAATTGCTCAAGTGTTCCAATCTGATGCGAAGAAGATTGGGATCGACGTGCAGATTCGCCAGATTGACACGCCAGAAGATTATATGGCATCCAACCGTGACTGGGATATTGCGACGTACAGTAATTTGACAGCCCCGCGTGGCGATGCAGGTTATTACCTGAATGCAACGTACCATCCGAAGGGTGCTCTTAACTTCAGCGGATCGGAAGACCCGGAACTGACCAAGATTATCGACGAGCTGAATCTCACCGTTGCACCGGAGAAACGCGCAGAGCTTGCCGAGAAGGCAGCCAACTACGTGCATGACAACGTGCTGAATTCATTCGTGCTGCATCCGGGTACGATCGTTGCCTATAACGGCAAGAAGATCAAAAATTGGGTTACCACCCGCAGTGAATATTACATGATTACCAATAAGCTGGACGTGATGTAATGTTTCGCATTTTGCTTCGGAAGTTCCTAGAGGTATTTATTTTTCTGCTGTTCATTATGTTTGTGAGTTTCCTGTTCATTCGTTTGGCGCCGGGTGATCCAGTGCTGACGATCCTGAACGTAGATGAACTGTCTGTCAGTCAGGAGCAGGTCGAAGCTGTACGCGAGGAGATGGGCTTCAACGATTCGCTTCCTGTCCAATTTGGCAACTGGTTGCTCGATTTCGTTCGACTCGACTTCGGCGTATCGTATTCGACAGGTCAGCCCGTCATGCAGACCTTGATGCGTGCGCTGCCGGCTACGGCTGAGCTGACGATAGGCGCTCTGCTGGTCATGCTCGTGATAGCGATCCCGCTCGGCTCGCTTTCAGCGCTCCATCGCGGAAGTTGGATTGACCGGGGCAGCCGGATGCTCTCCATTGTGGGTGCGGCGGTGCCAAGCTTCTGGCTGGGTCTGATCCTGATCGATATGTTCGGCGTACGATTCGGCAATCTGCCGACTATGGGCCGGGATGGATTCACCTCGCTTATTCTGCCATCTCTGACGCTGGGACTTGCCATCTCCAGCGTTTATGTGCGTCTTTTGCGTTCCAGCCTGCTAGATTCTCTTAGTCAGGAGTTCGTTCGGTCCGCCCGGGCAAGAGGGTTATCCGAAGGCCGGATCTTCATGCTTCATGCGTTTCGGCACAGTCTGCCGCCTGTCATTACGGTATTCGGCGTAAGCCTCGGCAGCCTGATTGGTGGAGTTGTCGTGATTGAAGTGTTGTTCGCTTATCCGGGTATTGGCAAGCTTGTCGTTGACGCCATCCGTCAGCGTGATTATCCATTGATCCAGGGTTACATCCTGATCATGGCGATCTTGGTATTCCTCGTGAATACGGCGGTTGACCTGTCTTATCGTTATTTGAATCCTGAAATGAAACTCAAGGAAAAGGAGGCCCACCGATGAAAACCATGCCCCTGCCCATTTCAACTACAAAATCTAAAAAACATAGCTGGCAGGCGATCGTTGGTTTGCTATTTGCACTGCTAGTCATCGCGGCCTCCGTATATGCCTTTTTAGTTCTGAAACATGATCACACGTTAACCGATCTGCGCGGACGATTGCAGGGGGCAAGTGCTCTCCATCCGTTCGGCACCGATCATCTGGGCCGCGATGTACTGACACGTCTGCTGCTTGGTGGCGGCCAAACACTGGGTTATAGCTTACTGGCACTCGGTGCTGCACTGCTGATCGGTATTCCATTTGGTTTGATCGCGGGTTACAAACGTGGCTGGGTCGATAAACTGTTCATGCGGATCGCCGATGCCTTTCTTGCTTTTCCTGATACCATCGTCGCAATTGTACTAAGTGGTCTGCTAGGAGCCGGAATCGGCAATCTGGTGTTGGCGATCGTAATCGTGAAATGGGTTAGTTATGCGCGTCTCGTTCGAAGTACGGTTTTATCGGAGTCCCAAAAGGATTACATTCGCATCGCCCGGACCAACGGACTGTCGGACGGTCGTATCATGAGAAAACATCTGCTTCCACATATCGCAGGCCATGTGCTCGTACTGGCCAGTCTTGATCTGGGCAAAATCATTTTGCTCATCTCTTCATTGTCCTACATCGGGCTTGGCGCACAGCCGCCAACACCTGAATGGGGTGCGATGCTGAACGACTCGCGGCCTTACTTCCAGTCTCGGCCGGAGTTGATGATCTATCCGGGGCTCGCTATTGTCTCGGTAGTCCTGCTTGCCAACATGCTGGGTGACTATCTGCGAGACCGGTTTGATGTGAAGAAGGAGGTGCAGCCGTGATTCTCTCCATTGAGGAACTGAGCATCTCCAGTCGGGATCGGACTATTGTAGATCAAGTCTCTCTCGCTGTTCGCGAAGGGGAGTTCATGGCATTGGTTGGACAAAGCGGTAGTGGCAAAAGCTTGCTCTCGCAAGCGATTGGTCGGCTGCTGCCGCCCAACCTGCAGGCGTCGGGACGAGTCATGTTCGAAGGCAGCAACCTGCTCGAACGGAAACCAAAGGAGATGCGTGTCCTGCGGGGAAGCCGCATCTCATATATTTTCCAAGACTACCAGGGAGCATTTACGCCATTTCGCAGTATTGGTGGGCACTTTGATGAATACCAGAAGGTACATGGGGAAAAGTCTTCTGCCATCCGCAAGAAACGGGCGGAGGAAGCGCTGGAATCGGTTGGCCTTAGCGCTGAATTGCTGCGCCGCTATCCGTTCCAGTTGAGCGGTGGACAGCTTCAGCGGGCTTCAATTGCTACGTCACTGATGCTGTCTCCTCGTCTGTTGATTGCTGACGAAGCAACAACAGCACTGGACAGTGTGTCTGGGCATCGTGTGTTGGAGCTGCTGGCACGCAAGCAAGCGGAGACGGGGTGTGCGATTCTGTTTATCACACACGATTGGCGTCATGTACGCCGCTATGCCAGCCGTTTGGCTGTGATGAAGGAAGGTCAGATCGTCGAATCTGGCGGAAAGCATCGCATTCTCGACCATCCTCAGCATGAATATACGCGTCAGCTGATTGATGCGGCTCCCGTTCTGAGTCGCTCGCTGAAGTCGGGATTGAAGGAGGCAGGAATCGAATGAAGACGACCGCAAATGATGAACGCCGTGGACTCGTGCAGTCCGAAGAAGAATCTGGTGTGCGAAGCCACGATTTTGCAAAAGACGTAAACCATGCATACACAGACAATGCAGTCATAGATACTGCCGTTGCAGCTCATGCAGTCATAGATACTACAGATACAGATCAAGCGGATACAGATGCGAATATAGATTCGACCGATGCAAAGACTTCTTCATCGTTCAGCATCTCCGCGGACCCCGTGCTTCACGTCGAACATCTTAGCCGTACGTATGCAGGTGCAGACCGACCGGCTGTGAATGATATATCCTTTGCCCTGAACCGCGGTGAGTGTCTTGGCCTGGTTGGCGAGAGCGGCTGTGGGAAGAGTACACTCGCCCGCTGTCTGCTACGGATCGAAGATGCGGATAAGGGCTCGATTATACTGGGCGGACAGGATATCGCGCGGCTGAGCGGCCGACGGTTGCGACCTCATCGACGGAAAATCCAGATTGTTTTCCAGAACCCGATGGCTGCACTGAATCCAAAGCTCAAGATTGCCGACTCGCTAATCGATCCGTACGAACAACTTGGACGGAACGCCGAACTGTCCCATTTTACCTATACTTCGAAGGACGCTTACGTCCAAAAGCTGCTTGAAGCGGTCGAGCTTCCAAGCGATTTGGCTGGACGTTATCCGCACGAGCTAAGTGGTGGACAGCGTCAGCGGGTCACGATCGCGCGTGCCATTGGGATTGAGCCGGACGTCGTCGTTCTGGATGAGCCGACCGCCAGCCTGGACGTGATCTCGCAAGGTGCAGTTTTGCAGTTGCTCACCGATCTGCGGACATCGCTTGGTCTTTCATACGTGTTCATCTCGCATGACTTGGCCGCGGTACATCGCATGAGCCAGCGCATCATCGTCATGCGGGAAGGTCAGATCGTTGACCGCTTTGGCGCAGATGCGTTGTTCGCTGAAGAACGCCATCCGTACACGAAGGAACTGATTTCAATTTTCTGAGTACTCCCCGAAACGCCGTTGGCTGTGATAGTCATTTCAAATCAATAAAGAGCCGCTTAGCGAAACATTCGAGAGCGGCTCTTTAGCGCATCCATTTTCACGGCTATACAAAATTTCATGTACCAAGTCCCACTAAATCCGGGTTCCTTTCTTTGTTTTGAACAAATATATCTTTCAGGCCTATAACCGGGCTAACGTTCCGATGTAAACTAGCGTATACTGATGGAATAGCAAATATCTTGAAATTGCATATTTAAATTGCTCTATATTATTGATACACTAGATCAAGGTTATATTCATTCAGAGAAGGTGCGACCCCGTTCAAGAATGGGCTTGCTGCAAATGCCAAATCGATAACGCTTACATCCTTTTGGCAAATATAGGATATAAGGACGGTAGACATGAGCCAGGGACAAACGAGTACAGATGTTATCTTGATTGGTGCCGGAATTATGAGTGCAACTTTGGGAACTTTGCTAAAAGAATTGGCACCAGACTGGAATATTAAGGTTTTCGAAAAGCTAGCCACTGCAGGAGAGGAAAGCTCCAACGAATGGAATAATGCCGGAACCGGGCATGCTGCATTGTGCGAACTTAACTATACCGTTGAACGACCAGACGGAACCGTAGATATTAGCAAAGCGATTAAAGTGAATGAACAATTTCAGATCTCAAAGCAATTTTGGTCCTATCTCGTCAATAGCCGTCTGATTCGTAATCCGCGGGACTTCATTATGCCGATTCCTCATTTGAGTTATGTACACGGAGAGAGCAATGTCCAGTTTTTGAAAAGACGTTATGACTCCTTGTCGAATCACCCGTTGTTCGCAGGCATGGAATTCTCGGATGACAAGAAAGAGCTGGCGAAATGGATGCCGCTAATGATGAAAGATCGTACCAGTAATGAACCTGTTGCAGCGACCAAAATTGACTCCGGTACGGACGTTAACTTTGGTGCTTTAACGCGTATGCTGATCAAACATTTGAAGGAACAACACGTGGGCATCCACTACCAACATAGCGTGAAGAATATGAAACGCACCAGCGATGGACAATGGGAACTGTCCGTGAAAAACCTGAAGAGCGGTGCAGTCGAACGCCATAAGGCAAAATTCGTCTTTATCGGTGCAGGTGGCGGAAGTCTGCATCTGCTACAGAAGACGGGCATTCCGGAAGGTAAACATATCGGCGGATTCCCGGTCAGTGGGATCTTTATGGTGTGCAAAAATCCAAAAGTTGTGGAACAGCATCACGCCAAGGTATATGGCAAGGCTTCGGTAGGGGCTCCGCCGATGTCTGTACCACATCTGGATACCCGTTTTATCGACAATAAGAAGTCGCTGTTATTTGGACCGTTTGCCGGGTTCTCACCAAAGTTCCTGAAAACGGGTTCCAATGCTGACTTAATCACGTCGGTTAAGATGCATAATCTGCTTACAATGCTCGCAGCAGGCGTCAAAGAAATTTCTTTGACCAAATATCTGATCCAACAACTGATGTTATCCAAAGAACAACGTATGGCAGAATTGCGTGACTTTGTTCCGGGTGCGAAGAGTGAGGATTGGGATATGGTTCTGGCGGGCCAGCGTGTGCAGGTGATCAAGGATACCGTTCAAGGTGGCAAGGGGACGCTCCAATTCGGTACAGAAGTGGTCACGTCTGCAGATGGAACGATTGCCGCTTTGTTAGGTGCATCACCGGGTGCATCCACCGCGGTTCAGGTCATGCTTGAGATTCTTCAGCGGTGCTTCCCGCAGCATATGGAGGCATGGGAGCCAAAGATCAAGGAAATGATTCCTTCCTACGGCATATCCCTTGTGGAGAATCTGGATCTCCTCAAAGAGGTTCATTCTTCAACAGCCAAGGCGCTGGGATTATCGGATGGAAAACAAGTCCTGCACGTATAACGTTTAGCTTATCGTGTTAGATCATAATGAAGCCATAGAAAAGAGAGCTAAGCCGGGATAAAACCCGTGCTTAGCTCTCTTTTGGTTTATTTGGTATGTCTGAACCTGAACTTGAGCTTGGAATTGAACTTGAACATGTCCGCTATCATCGCGTTCACCTTAGACCTTTTACACAGAGCATACGGATACCGATCGTACAGTATACGGCTGTAGAGTCATAGAACGATCTTATCGCTCAGGCTCTTATGCTGCGGTCCAAAGGGATGACAAAGGAAACTTTCGTACCTTGGCCCGGCGAGCTGACGATGGTCAAACCTTGTCCGTACATCTGGGTCAACCGGCGATGCGTATTGGTTAATCCAATGCCTCCGGTTCCCCCTGGTCCCTTCTTCGGCCATGCCAATGCCCGTTCTATCTGTTCCGGTTGCATCCCTACACCATCATCTTCAATCTCAATCAAGGTGGACGTGGTTTGGTTGATGATCCGGATATGCACGGTTCCACCCTCCACTTTGTTTAAAATACCATGTCGAACTGCATTTTCAATGAGCGGTTGAATGGTGAGTGGCGGCAGGGATAGATCAAGATCATCCGGAATATCCCAGCTGACGTTCAACCGATGCATGAATCGTTCTTTCTCAATGTAGAGATAGGCGCGGGAGAGATCCAACTCATGAGTGACCTCCACCATTTTCTCCGAATTGACAAAATGAAAGCTGGTCTGAAGATACTCGATAAAGGCATCGCCCAGTTTCTGCATTCGCTCTGTGTCCATCTCACTAAGAACCATGATTGAATTGAGCGTATTAAAAAGAAAATGGGGCTGGATCTGTGCTTGTAAGTAAGCAGCTTCCATGCGCAGCCGCTCATCGATGGATTGTTTCAGCACAATCAGTGATCCAATGCGATGCCTCAACTCAACGGCATCCACGGGCTTGGTGACATAGTCCGTCGCACCGGCCATGAATCCGGCGTAAACATCCGCTGGTTCGTTACGGGCCGTCAGCAACAGGATGGGAAGCTCGGATACCGAATAACGCTTGCGTACGTTCTCGGTCAATTCATAACCGGATATATGGGGCATCATGACATCGGCAATCAGTAAGTCCCACGGCTCCTTATCCAGCAATTCAAGTGCCTCAAGCGCCGAGGCTGCAGGTTGAATATGGTAAGGTTCATTCGCAAGCATGGAGATCAGTACTCGCAGGTTAACAGGATCATCATCGACGGCAAGAATTCTTGCGGCAGTCTTATCATGAGATTGAGATAGTGTCTGCTGCTGCGGCTCTGCAATCGCAATTTCATCGAAGCTGTGAGCGTCCCATTGCTGCTCAGTCTGGTCCGATAGCGATACGGTGTCTTCCCGTGGAAGCGAGATCTGGAAGGTCGATCCTTGCCCAGGTACAGATTGCACGGTGAGCTGTCCGCCATGGAGTTCAATGAGCTGTCTGCTGATATTTAGACCGAGGCCGATTCCTCCACTTAAGCGAGCCTCTGGGGTTCCCTGTTCATACGCCTCGAATATTCGCTGTTGTATCTCCTCACTTATGCCAACACCTGTATCTGAGACTTGAATTAAAATGCTCTCTCCATGTTCCTGAACAGAGACGGTAATTGTACCCTCATCGGTAAATTTGAGTGCATTATGCAACAGGTTGTAAAGTACCTGAACAAGTCTTCTCTCATCGGCCTGAATCAATGGCAGTGATTCAGGAATATCTACCTTCATGTGGACCGGCCTTCCCTCTGCCATAAACCGGAACATACCGATCACACCTGGGATGACAGATGCAAGGGAAAGTGGTTTCTTTTGAAGTTTAATACGTTTCTCCTTCAGACGAATCACATCAAGCAGGTCATCAACGAGTTGAGACATGCGTCGACCGATGGTAACTAACAGTTTCATGTCCTCGGCCTGCTGACCACCTGATTTACGCCGTTCACGGACTGCAATGCTCTCGGCAATGTTGATGATGCCATGCAGCGGTGTACGCAGCTCATGAGCCGTATTCACAAGAAACTGATCCTTCTGTCGATCCTCCTCTTTGAGCTGTTCGTACAACTTCTCAATCTCACTTGAATTGCGAAAGTATTTTCTGAACCAATAGGCGGAGAAACCGAATATGGCCGCAATAACATCTATTGGATAATATACATTGGTAATTTCATTATGTGAGTTCACTATTCCCCACAGTACGCTGGATAAGCTACTCGTCGCTGCGAAGAGCAAAAAGCTTGCGTCACTTCGTTTATCAGCTGCCATTCGGAAGAACAGGTAAACAGACCAGCCGATGGCAAACAGATAGAGGAAATCAGAAAGCCCAATCTCAAGTACATGATAAATTAGGGTCACTGGTGCGACGAGTAAAAATAAACAGTAAACGCCAAGCACGCTGGCATAGATACGGAACAGTTTACGCCATTGTAGATTATGGGAGAAGCTTCTAGCCATCTGTAAAAGAAAGAATGCGAACAACGGATAAGACAACGCTTTGGCCTTAACGATCCAAGTGAAGTTGAGTGGAATCCAACTCAATAACAGATTGTCATGGTCGGAAGCGACCGTTAGGGCAGCTACCAGTGTTAGCATCGAGAACGTCAGCAGAGCTCGTTCCTTTCGGATAAACAGAAACATGACAAAAGCGTATAGGCTGTGCAAAATCAGTATGGCGAATGTAATCTTTTGCAAGTCAATGGATAGTCCTCGTTCACTTCCAATGGCTTCTGGAGAACCAAAATAGAGAGAGCGTGTGATCCCTCCGCTATAAGGATCGTCAAAATTGGCTGTCTGCACCAAAAGATTGAGTTCGGTAGAACCGTCAAGCACATAGGAAGTCGTAAATGCAGTCCTTTCTGGTCGATAGGCTTCGGCATGAGTGGCAGGTTGGCCGAATTCGGCAACAATGGTCCCGTTCATCTCGATGATCGATGATGTCTGGATTTTCTGAGCCCAGAGAGAGACTTCCTCCACAGATGGATCTAACAGTATGCGAAGACGGTACGTCCCATATCCGAACGATGATGAGGATTGTGGTAATGCATTACGCCAGTCACCGGGAACTTGAATCCGTGTGGATAGGTTATCCGCTATTTTCGCGTCAGAATTAGAGATTAACGCTTGGGGATAAAACTCCCATTCTCCATCCAGGGATATGGGTGAAGCGTTGGCGAGGTCCCAACCTCGAAGATCCAACACGCCTTTAGTAGGTTCAGGATGTGCGGGTATGGTGAAGGACTCGGACCATATCCAGCGAAAGCCAAGCAAAATAGTCAGAAATAGAATCGACAGCAATACATATCGGGGTATCTTTTTATAGGTTATTGGTTTCATGGCAGACTTTAGTTTTCGACAGTTTAATTCAAATTCCTGCATGCCCTCTGCCAAAGAAGAACATTTTTTTGAATACCGGAACATAGATTCTATATTCAAATGATAGCGGTACCACATCAGGATTTATGGTAAAATTATAGATTAAAGGATGATCAGTGAGCCAGAGGAGTTGTGCATATGAGAGTGATTTTGGTAGATGATGAATATCTCGCTCTGAGCAGGTTGAACAAACTGTTGCTAGAGAGAGAGGATTGCGAAGTTATCGGCTCTTTTCTGACGGCACAGGAGGCCATAGATCAGATCAAAATTCATCTTCCGGAAATCGTCTTCATGGACGTTCAAATGCCGGGGATGAACGGGATCGAGGCGACCGAACGTATCCATGAGGTTTCTCCTGGAACAGAAGTTATTTTCACAACCGCATATAACGAACATGCACTGACGGCCTATGGGCTTGAAGTGCTGGACTATATTATGAAGCCTGTAACGCGTGACCGTTTGGAAAAAACGATGAAGATGTATCAACGCCGAACGGTGTCAGCAAGTCTGAATATAGCAGAAGGGCCATCCATGTTAATCCGTTGTCTGGGGATGCTCCAAGTCCAAGTGCACCCAAATGAGCCGCCAAAACATATGAAGTTCAGAACAACCAAGATTAGAGAGTTATTTGCCTATTTGCTCCACCATCGGAACAAACCGATTAAGCGGGATAAGCTACTTGAACTGTTGTGGCCAGAGTTGGATGAGCGGAGAGGTATATCCAATCTGCACAGTGGCATCCATCGCTTACGCAGCATGATGAACGAATTCATGGGTGAGGACAGGATGGTCATTCGTTATCAACAGTTTGGATATCTATTGGAAACGGGTGAATTCAGGATTGACGTGGAAGAATGGGAAAGTCGTCTTAACCGATTGCCTCTATTATCTTCGTCTACAATAGCTGAACATCGGCATACCTCAGATCAATATGAAGGCAAATATTATGGCGAGGACGATTACGTATGGGCTGAGCTGGAGCGCCAGCGATTGCATGCACTATGGCGTAATCATGCCATGCAACTTGCACAATATTACATCGATCTGGGACAGAATACGGAAGCACTCACGCTATATCACCGGGTACAGCAATTCGAGCCATCATTGGAGGAAGTCGGATTGGCCTTAATGAAGACCTATGATCGATTAGGCAATAAAGATCCTGTAATCGCACAATATAATCAGTTGGTTACCACATTAGAACAAGAGGCGGGCATACGTCCTGGCTTGGAAGTTGAGTTGTGGTACCAACAATGGAAACAATCGAATATTTAATTGAAATATTCAGCCTTGCAGCTTCATTTGCAGGGCTGTTTTTTTGTCGTATTTGTTAGCGAAAGGTTTGGTAAGAGTTTGGTAAGAGGCTATGTGTAGAATAAGCAAAATGAGGGTAGAGATGATGTTTTGAGTCAGTAAGCAGTCCAAAAATAACATATTAAGTAGGAGGAACCTATGTACACAGCAAAAATCCGGAAGAAACCATGGCAAAGAATTTCCATGCTGGTTCTTTCCTTTATTCTGGCGATTGGAACGTTGCCCATGAGTTTGGCTCAAGCGGAGGCGACTAATGAGACTCCTGTTGGTCCAGGTGGAATTGGTGCCTCTGCACTGTGGCTACGATCAGATCTGGGGATGGGAGTTGCCAGTGGCCAAAAGGTGAGTATCTGGGAAGATCAAGGCAGTAAAATAAACAACGCAACTCAAAGTACGGAAGCTAATCAACCGACCTATTGGGATGATAAAAATCATAATATCAATTTCAATCCGGTATTGGAATATAACGGCACGAGTAGTTTTATGAATCTGGATGTAAGTAAGCTTCCTCAAGGGAAGAGCCCTAGATCGATCATTACCGTTAGTAGAACCAATAAAACTGGAGGCCTCAATTATATTATTTCATGGGGAGTACAAACGGGTGGTTATACGGGTATGGGGATGCTTCAAGTTGACGCAAGGGGCGGCTTGACGACATTTAACAGTGACCCTAACCAGACTTTATATACTCCCGACAAGTTTATGGGAATGACGTTCCCGACCGAGCTATTTGTTACTTGGACAGGTGGGGACACTGGAACGAATATAGCTAGATTGTACAGTAAAATGAAGCAGGTACAGGAATTGGGTGGTTGGGGAAAAGATACTGCTAAGGCGTGGAATACTGGTAACTCGGACGGAGCCGTAGTTGGTAAGCTAATTCCGGCAACTGCGGCCAATAGTGGGCATTGGGAGGGTACGATTGAAGAAATCATCGTATTTGACCATGCTCTGACGGACGCAGAACGCCAAAAAGTCAGCACATATCTGGCGATAAAATACGGGTATACGCTGGATCAGACGACAGCAAATTCATATGTCGATTCAAACATGGCTACGATCTGGGATGCCCAGGAGAACGCAGTCTACACCCATCGCATTACAAGCATCGGTCGAGATGATCAGAGCGGATTGATGCAGAAACAAGCCAAAGCGCAGGAACAGGGATCTACATTGACGATTGCATTGGGCAACAGTGTTGAGGATACCAATTCTGCAAATAAAAATGAATTCTCAAAGGACTCTTCTTTCTTTACGTTTGGTGACAATGGAGCGAGTACTGAATTCAAAACACCAATTACGAAAGATGGGAAAAAACTGCTTGGGATGGAGCGTGTCTACAAAGTACAGAAAGCAAACTGGACTGAATCACAGATTACACTTCAGGTAGACGGAACGGGAGGTAACCCGGCGTTGCCTCAATATGTTGTGATCAGCGAGGATGCTCAATTTGATGGACAAGACTCATTCCATTTAATTGAGAACGGCCAAGTAACTCTTAATACCTCAAATTTCGGTCCGAACTCTTACTTTACCATTGCAACTGCTGCTACTCCTTTGACGGTACCAGACGTCACACTGATCGACGATGAGTTGACATGGGAAGCAGTTGCGCATGCAGACAAATATGAAGTAACAATCGAACTGGAAGACGGCACGAAGCGGATGGTGGAAGTAACCGGAACGGCGCTTAATCTGTCGCAATTAGTACCCTCGCTAGAAGTTGGCACCTACAAAGTGACAGTAACAGCGAAGACGAACAATCCAGCCTATTCAGATTCAGAAGAGTCCAATTCGAAAAGTTATGTTGTTGCTATTGATAAGTCGAAGTTGAAAGCCAAAATCGATGAGATTAACGGTAAGACTGAAACAGGCGAACTGGACAAAGAGGAGTACACGCCAGAATCATGGCAAACGCTGCAAAATGCGTTAGAAGTTGCTCAATCTGTGTTCGACGATGAAAATGCAACACCAGAGCAAGTGGAAAAAGCGCATCAGAATTTGGTGGATGCCCGAGAAGGTCTTATCAAAAAGCCTGGTACTGGTATCGACACGTCAGTGCTAAAAAACGAATATGATAGAATCAAGGGTGAAAATCTAACCGAAACGGAATATACGGTAGAGAGCTGGGAAGCACTCAAAGATGCGATGAATGAAGCAGAGCGAGTGTTGAGTGATCTGACAGCGAATCAAGCGCAGGTAGATAAGGCACTTCAAGATCTGACTAACGCTAGAACAGGACTTACCAAAGTGATTGGTACGGATACATCTACCTTGCAAACACTGGTCCCTTCCGTGGGAGGCTTGTCTCCGGCCTTTGATCCGGCTAAAGATACCTACACCATTTCTGTTCCGAATAGCGTATATCAATTCCAACTCACGCCAACGGCACTTGATCCATTTGCGAAGATTGAAATAGCTGTTGGAGATGGAGAATGGAACGAGGTTACAGGTGGTAGTGCAAGTGAGAATTTACCGCTTCAAGTTGGCGGAAATAAGATCGTTGTTAGAGTAACGGATTCACTTGGAAATGTTACGGCGTATAAAATCAACGTGACTAGAGCATCCAGTGACAATGGTAACAACAATGGAGGCAACAATGGCGGCAGTGGAAATACAGGAGGCAACAGTGGAAGCACACCAGCACCTACACCTGCGCCAGTACCAACACCAACTCCGGCACCCGTGAAGGATAATCTGGAAACAACCCGGGATGGCAGTCATCAACCATTTGCTACATCCAAATCATCTGACAACAAAGAAACAATGGTTCAAGTTGATCCAGCCAAGCTGAATGTTGCCATGTCACAAGGCACAGGGCAGCAGTTCGCCATTCATTCACCGAATGATGGGGATATGAAGGTGGACGGTTTAACCCTCGAAACACTGAAACAATTAGTAGATCAAGGTTCCAAATTGAACATTAGCAATCCGCTGGCGATCTATCCAGTACCTGGCGGCAAAATGGACTTAAACGGTGTATCCGGACAGCTTGGTAATGCAGCGTTGAACGATATCGATGTCCATATCAACATCGCACGTTCATCGGATACGTTGATTGACAGCGCCGAAACAAGAGCCGCTTCCCAAGGATACGAGCTACTTGTCACACCGGTCGATCTGGATCTCACCTTTACGAAAGATGGACAAACGGTTCGATCTGGGCTACTGAACGGTTATGCACCGAAGTATATTGCGCTTCCGGAAGGGATCGACCCGAACCGGATTACAACAGGCGTGATCATCAACCCGGACGGTAGCATATTCCATGTACCAACGGTTATTACCAAAGTCGATAGCCGTTACTATGCACTCATTAATGACTTGCGCAGCAGCGGAAGTTACTCGGTCATCTGGAACCCGCAGGATTTTGAAGATGCCAGATCTCATTGGGGTAAAACTGATGTGAACAACATCGCTGCAAGACTGGATTTGAAAGGTAACGGAGATAACACATTCTCACCGAACCGTCAGGTTACCCGTTCCGAGTTTGCCGAGATTGTTGTGCTTGGACTGGGCTTAATGCGTCAGGATGCACCACAGAATCTATTCCCTGACGTTAACGATTCGGCATGGTTCCGCTCCGCGGTAGCCCTCGCGAATGAATTCGGTATCGTTCGCGGTTACGATAATGGGAACTTCTACGGTAATCAGGAGATCACACGTGAGCAAGGATTTGCCATGGTTGCTCGTGCGTATCGTCTGATCGAACCGGAAGCAGCAATCAGCCCGGATCAGATGAACTCTGAACTGGAACGTTACAGTGATGCAGCGGATGTATCGAATTGGGCGAAAGAAGATGTAGCCCAATTGATTGCAGCGGGGATTATCCAAGGTAATGGGCCAGAGGTTCTGAGTCCGAAGACAACGATGACCCGTGCTGAGGTCACAGCATTGATTGCAAGAATGTTGAAAGTAACACACTTGATTGATCAATAAACACAATTTAAAACGAAAAGCCTTTGCTGACATTGGGGGTCGGCAAAGGCTTTTTATTTTTTGAACTGACGTTGGAGCAGCTGAACTCTATGTGTCTCCTGCTAGAGGATATGATAAAAGGTTATCCACCCTCATATCCTCCTTTCTATCGTTTGTATTCATTATCGTATAGCTTGGTAAGAGTTTGGTAAGAGGCTCAGTGTAGAATAAGCAATGAAGTATTTCAAAATTAACACAATCTAGTAAATCAGACATCCTGAAAGGAATTATGAGAAGAATGATTTAGCTAAAATTAGATATTAGTCGAAAGGTGTGACATGTGTTTGAAGAACAATAAGAAATTGCGCAACAGCAAAATGACAAGAGTATGGTCAAGGGTGCTTTCTTTGGTGATGGTTGCGAGTATATTGCCTACACCAATTTTGTTTCCAGCCATAGAAGCTCATGCAGATACTGAAAATCCTGTATCCAACAGTACCGCGATTACCGCAGGGGGATATCCGGGTGGTGTAAGCGATGGACTCATATCATGGATTGATGTTGAGCAAAGTATGAATCTGGCAGCTGACGGCAGTAAAATCACTTCTTTGACCGATCTGGTAGATCTGGACCCCAATGTAGAACATGATAATGTGTGGAGTATCGTAAATCCTAACACCTTGGTTACAGGTGCCATTAACTTTAACAGCGGTATATTAATTGATGGTAACAAAGGATACTATGTCAGGGAGCCTTTCCATACAACGGATGTCGCTCGTGAGGCATTTTCCATTCAAGGAGCTGCTGCGAGCGGTTTCCCTTGGCATTTTGGCGGCCAAGGAAGTACCGACACGTACAGTACAAGTGTAATCAGATCTTCATTTGGCAATGCAGGGAACGACGAATTGATTCGAAATAATGCAGGTAACCCGTATCAGTTAGGGCAAGCAGATATTTTCAATGTACTTCGCACTGAGAATTACTTTGGGATGTATTTAAATAATACGAAGTTAATCGATAAAACAACTGCAGGAACAGCGAACTTTAATAGTGCCACGAGTGCTGCGGGTTACTACTTCGGAGCAGGGCATAATCGAAGGTTTAATGGACTAATATCGGAAACGATATTATATAATCGCGAGTTACAGGACGTTGAAAGAACTAAAGTGTACAGCTACTTGGGGTTAAAATACGGAATCACTTTAGCAGACAACTATGTTGCCAGTGATTGGAACGGAGAAGAAGGTACTGTTTTTTGGAATTCGTCGAACCAGGCAGATTACAAAAATCGCATTACCGGGATCGGACGGGATGACTTGGGTGCCCAGGACCAGAAACAATCCAAGTCACAAGGAGTCGGCTCAAATGTAGCCATTGCTCTTGGAGATACGATTCATTCAGATAATGTTGACAATGAGAATACGATGGATAACAACTCCTTCTTTATGTTTGCAGACAAGAGCGCGAACGATACCGTATCTTATGTAAGTGCACCCATCGTGAAAGATGGCTTTCGTGTAAAGATCATGGATCGTTCGTATCAGGTGGACAAAACGAACTGGAATGATCAAGATATCACACTTCAAGTGGACGATGCTGAAGGCTTAAAACCAAGCTACATCATTCTTAGCCAAGATGACTCTTTTGACAACAATGATACCTTTTATCCAGTAACGGATGGAAAGGTTACATTAAACAGTTCCAACTTTGCGGACGGTTCTTACTTCACGTTTGCAGCTGCTTATCCGGAACCTAAAGATGCTCACTTGCTAACATCGCAAGTCAATGACGATGGAATTTTGAATCTAACCTTCAATCGTGACGTGAAATCGGATGATTTGAAGGGCTTCACCGTCACAGTTGGAGGTACCGTGTATGATGATCTGAGTCAATTTATAGCTAATGGATCTACGATTTCCATCCCTCTGACGGAAGCTCAGCTTGAATCGGGAGAAGAAATTACAATTAACTATGACGGTAGTGGCACGTTGAGGGACGCGTTAACCGGACTCAAGGTTGATGAATTCGATCAGGCTATTCATGCAGTCAATACAATGCCATTAGCGAAAAAAGTGAAAGAAGCCTTAGCTTTATCGAATGGTGATTACACGACTGATTCATGGAATGCATTGCAAACCAAAGTCCAAGAGGCACAGGCACTTTTGAGCAATCCTTTGGTAACACAGACTCAGGTAAATGACCTGTTAAGTGTATTGGATAATGCAATCGATGGATTGGTCAAGAATCAACCCAAAGCGGACAGCGGCAGCTTCATCGAGGGCGAAAGCACGATATCCATTCATTTTGATAAAAGTATCGAAGTAGTTTCTGAAGTGGATCTAAGTAGTGCATTTACAGTTACGGTAGGTGGGCAAACCGTAGAAGTTGTCGGAGCTGTCATCGATGGATCTGATCCTACAAAATTGATTTTGACCTTGCCCGAATCGGTTAAATTATCAAGTGATGAGAAGGTTAACGTTGCTTACAATGGAACATCTGGCTATCTAAAAGGCGAGGGAGCAGAAGGGACATTGGTTCATGATTTCCAATTCGATTTGGAAGACCCCTTCGCGAGCGCGCTGAAGATTACTGAACCAGCAGGGAGCACTTCAGATAAGAAGCCAACGGTTTCGGGTACGGTCCATACGGATACAGATACGCTGAGTGCAGTGTTGAAAGATGCGGATGGAAATGTAGTTGATGTTGCAGGAAGTTTGATCTGGAATGCTGGGGACCCAAACTGGTCCTATCATCTGGATGAAGATCTGGCACCCGGCACTTATACCGTTGAGGTAACAGCAGTGGACGGAGGACGTTCCGTTACGAAAACGAAAACATTTACTATTGTAAAAGAAGCACTGACACAGCTCAGTCTGACCGATTCATTTGGGAAAAATATTGCGTTGAACCAAGCATTTGATCCAAACCAATTCAACTACGCAGCAACGGTAACCAATGATGTGTACAATCTACGTATTTACCCGACTGCTCCTGATTCTGCAGACAAAATTGAGATTTTGCATGATGGAATCTGGAAGGAAGTGGAGAGCGGCAATAGTAGTGATGATCTTGCACTTAAGGTAGGTTCAAACACAATTGTCATTAGAGTTACAGATACGAATGGTTTGCAGACGGAGTACACTACGGTTATCACCAGAGCATCCAGTGACAATGGTAACAATGGTGGAGGCAACAACGGCGGCGGGAACAATGGCGGTGGAAATACGGGAGGTAACGGTGGAAGCACACCTGCCCCTGCGCCAGTACCAACACCAACGGCACCCGTGAAGGATAATTTGGAAACAACTCGGGATGGCAGTCATCAACCATTTGCTACATCCAAACCATCTGACAACAAAGAAACATTGGTTCAAGTTGATCCAGCCAAGTTGAATGTTGCCATGTCACAAGGCACAGGTCAGCAGTTCGCCATTCATTCGCCGAATGATGGGGATATGAAGGTGGATGGTTTAACCCTCGAAACACTGAAACAATTAGTAGATCAAGGTTCCAAATTGAACATTAGCAATCCGTTGGCGATCTATCCGGTACCTGGTGGCAAAATGGACCTGAACGGTGTGTCCAAGCAACTGGGCAACGTTGCAATGAAAGATATTGCTGTACATGTCGACATTGCACGTTCTTCGGATGCCTTGATCAGCAGCGCGAAAAACAAGGCTGCAACCGAAGGGTATGAGCTTCTGGTGAATCCGGTCGATCTGGATCTTACATTTACGAAAGATGGACAGACAGTTAGATCCGGCCAGTTGAACGGCTATGCACCGAAGTATATTGCACTTCCAGAAGGTATCGATCCGAACCGGATTACTACAGGCGTAATCATTAATCCGGACGGTAGCATCTTCCATGTACCAACGGTTGTTACCAAGATCGATAGTCGTTACTATGCACTCATTAATGATTTGCGTAGCAGCGGAAGTTATTCGGTCATCTGGAACCCGCAGGATTTTGAAGATGCCAGATCTCATTGGGGTAAAACTGATGTGAACAACATCGCTGCAAGACTGGATTTGAAAGGTAACGGAGATAACACATTCTCACCGAACCGTCAGGTTACTCGTTCCGAGTTTGCCGAGATTGTTGTGCTTGGACTGGGCTTAATGCGTCAGGATGCACCACAGAATCTATTCCCTGACGTTAACGATTCGGCATGGTTCCGCTCCGCGGTAGCCCTTGCGAATGAATTCGGTATCGTTCGCGGTTACGATAATGGTAACTTCTACGGTAATCAGGAGATCACACGTGAGCAGGGATTTGCCATGGTTGCTCGTGCGTATCGTCTGATTGAACCGGAAGCGGCAATTAGCCCGGATCAGATGAACTCTGAACTGGAACGTTACAGTGATGCAGCGGATGTATCAAATTGGGCGAAAGAAGATGTAGCCCAGTTGATTGCAGCCGGAATCATCCAAGGTAATGGACCAGAGGTTCTGAGTCCGAAGACTACGATGACCCGTGCTGAGGTCACTGCATTGATTGCAAGAATGTTGAAAGTAACAAACTTGATTGATCAATAAACACAATTTAAAATGAAAAGCCTTTGCTGACATTGGGGGTCGGCAAAGGCTTTTTTCTATTTTCATTAAATTCTTAAATTCATGTCGTAATACTTTCGCCCTGTTGGCAGATCGTGGAATCTGAGATGATGGGTTCACCAGAGGTTCGGGTGAGAAACTTCGAACCGCTGGCCTTCAGGCTATTGCGATCCTTCCTTCTACAATCATTGGAGATCATAGGGTCGCAGCTCTCCTGAAGATTTCATTTCAGAGAGGAGGCGTCCAGGCTATCACATTCCTTCCTTCTAACCCTAACCTTTCACGTTATATAGGGATGTGGCTTTCCTGGACTCTTTTATCATGAACAATACGATTTATTTGCGCAGAGCGAACAAACTCATTATTGAATCAAACGAAGGGAAACAACAGTTGCCGAAGACACACCTGGCGACTGCCCTCAAAAATATTGAAGCACTCGGATACACCTTCTCGGATGAGTTAATGCAGGCGATGCGGCAGCTGTCCAAGGAACAGTTTGAAACAGTATATATTCAACTTGTGGCTGATCTAAGAGTCATGGTCGGCGCACATGTGAAGTACACACCGATGTATGCAGGATTCCCAATGCAGGTGATGCAAGCGGATGAAGCGGAGTTATACCTTAATGCAATTATTCATTATCTGACCAACCTGACTGTGGTCTATCCGGATCAACAATCTGTGGAGCGAATGCCTTTGCTGGAGAAGACGGACTTGAAAGTCATTGGTTTGGGAAACCAGCAAGCATTCCAGACGCTCATCCGTCAGATCATTGAAGCAAAAGGTTCCATCTCGGAAACAGACAAGGCGGATATCGACACGGTATTGGAGCATGCGGACCCGGAAGACGTGGATGCGCTATTACCCGCTGAGATTCCGTTCAAAGAAAATGTGGGCTTTGTGGTCGGCTCGTTGTTGAAGCATGAAAAAGCGAACATAGACGGAATCGGTCCGTATTTCAAAACGGCAAGTGATGTCCTGCGTCTGGCTGTTGCCTGGTCCAATGGTGATGTCAGCCTCGCAACGGCTGCTCCCTTCCGAAAATTTAAACGGCGTGAGAGACGCCTTTTACTCGGATTGCTGGAGCAATGTAGCTCCATCACGGAGGATATGTTGCGTTATAAAGATCGCTGGATTCGTCTCGGCGAAATTCTGCATCCTTCGGAATATAAGCTTAGGTATCCACGGTGCGAAGAAGCCTTTGATATTTTGCGTAATAATAAACCCTATTCGACCTTCAATGGAAGTGTGGAACTTGCCTTCCAATATCGGAATGTTTGGAGTCTGATTGATCTGTTGTCACAGCGTCCAGGCGAATTCGCGAGAAGACTGGATCACTTGTTGCGGATGACCGAAGATGAAGCGTATGTACTGCTGGCATTTGGTGAGGTACTGGAGCAAGTATCTACCCCGGTGTTATTGCAGGTGAGACAGCATTTTGCCCGCCGTAATGAACCGCAGGATCTGCGTGTCTTCTTCCCGAAAGGCAATGTAGCCAAAGCTTTTGCCGTTCCGAATGAGCTGCCAGAGATCGATGAAGGCACGTGTCAAGATGTCGTGCAATTATGCGAGCAGGCGCTGGTAGAGCGATTCGCAAACCTTTCCCCGCTTGGGAAGACCTATGTCGATCCACAGCTTCATGATTATCTGGTACCCTTTTCCCAGAGATCGGCGAGCAAGGCTCTGCATACCATCGTTCGTGGAAGCCGTGTGCCGATGGCAGAGGGTGATACCATTCGTTTCTTCAACTGGTGGAAAGAGGGGAACGTGGATGGAAAGTCTACAGGGCGCGTGGACATTGACTTGTCTGCGGTGATGTATGATAAGGACTGGAACTATGTGGAGCATATTTCCTATACGAATCTGCGATCCTCTAACTATAAGGCTGTCCATAGCGGAGATATCGTGACTGCACCTAACGGAGCAAGTGAGTTCATTGATCTGCATATTCCATCCATCGTGGCCTATGGTGGACGATATGTGGTGGCAACACTGCTTTCGTTTACAAGTCATCCGTATTGTGATCTGCCCGAATGTTTTGTAGGGTGGATGATGCGGAAGAAGCCGGGGTCTGGCGATATTTTCGAACCGTCTACCGTAGCGAACAAAATCGATATTACCGCGGATACGCAGATTGCGATCCCTGTCATTGTGGACCTGGTCGAACGCACCGTCATCTGGACAGACCTGGCGCTGACCAGATATCCGGACTACTACAATAACGTAGAGGGGAATCAGAAAGGTATCGTGCTGATGGGTAAAGCACTAACGACTTTACGCAAACCCGATCTGCATGACTTGTTCATGCTCCATGCCAAAGCTAGAGGAGAACTGGTGGATACAATAGATCAGGCGGATACAATCTATTCGGTGGATCAAGGCGTTACACCGTACGATATCGAGCAAATTATGGCGGAGTATCTGGTTTGACCTGTTTGACTTAAATACTGGCGTTATGTGAGTATCAAGATTAGAAAAGAGTAGCTGATGCTGCTCTTTTTTCTGGTTTGGGTGCAAAGAGCCTACAGAATGGTGCAGGTAATGTCGGATGCAAAGAGAATGACTTTGCTAAGCTTAAATTAACGTGGGAGGGATGATATGGATACGCTGAGGCGGTTAAATGAAGCCTTGAATTATATTGAGGAGCATCTGATGGACGTCGTGGACATGAAGGAGATTTCCCGGATTGCCTGCTGCTCGGAATATCATTTTACACGCATGTTCTCTTTTCTTAGTGGTGTAACACTCTCGGAATATATTCGACGTCGCCGCTTGACACTTGCAGCTATGGAGTTAAGCCACAGTGACAGCAAAATCATTGATATTGCGCTGAAGTACAGGTATACATCGCCGGATTCTTTCTCGCGTGCTTTTCAAAGCATGCATGGCACTACGCCCTCCGAAGCGAGAAACCATGGTCCATCCCTTAAAGCCTTCCCACGGATGACATTTCAACTGACCATTCAAGGAGGAAGCGAAATGAACTACCGTATTGAGGATAAAGAGGCGTTTCGAATCGTGGGTATTCGTAAAAGGGTGCCAATTGTATTTCACGGGGTAAATCCAGAGATCGCTGCGATGTACCAGAGCCTTACACCGGAATTGATTGATACGATCAAGGGGGCATCGAACGTCCAGCCCCTGGGCTTGATCAGTGCTTCGGCCCATTTCAGTGAGGGGCGGATGGCAGAACAGGGAGAACTGGATCATTACATTGGCGCAGCTACGACAAAAGAAGCACCTGAGGGCTTGGCACAGCTTGAGGTTCCTGCTTCAACGTGGGCAGTATTTACTGTCGTGGGTCCGTTTCCTGGTACGCTTCAGGAGGTGTGGGGCCGGATCTACGCAGAGTGGTTTCCTTCATCGGACTATGAGTTGAGTGAGGGTCCGGAAATGCTATGGAATGAGCACAAGGATGTTACTGTAGAGCAATATAGAAGTGAGATATGGATACCTATTCGGAAGAGATGATACGTCTCTAGTTTGATGATATCTGCGGGCGCAGCTTGTTGAAGCTGCGTTTTTTTGTATGCAGAATTAGCTATCAGATATAAGAGCCGTTTTCATTGCGAACATATGTAATATAATGGTATTATTTTATTGGAATTGTAAGAATACTTGTATTTAGAAGAGTGATTTAAAAAGGGGGTGGCGAGATTAGATTTACATGAAGTGATGACTCTATTCTATACGCACGCAGACATAACATTCCATTGATTATGGACAGGCTCACAAAGCAGACATATCGATATGAGACGGAAGTGTCAGTTATTATACATTATAATGTAAGCGCTTTATCTAATGAGTTCCAAGGAGGGATTTACTCATGACCAAAAGTATATTGAGAAAGGCACTTGGTTTGTTTTTAATTGTCGTCATGATTGCAACAGCTGCTGTATACCCTGCATCTACCGGACACGCGGCAACCATTAATGTTTCCGATAACGGCTCAAGAATCGAAGTAAACACCGGATCAGGATTAGTCTATGTGGTGAACAAAACCAATGGCGATATTATATCGGCCAAAATGAACGGTACGGAGCTGAACAGCAATAGAGGATCGCATATTGGCTCAGGTTTGGGCTCCTCCGCCAATGTGACGTGGAACACCTCTCCTTCAGGATCAACCGTGTTAATCACGGTATCCACTAGCACACTAACTCACTATTATGCTTCGCGTGGTGGCGAGAACATCATATACATGGCAACGCATATCACGGCTCAACCTTCGATCGGAGAGTTACGGTACATTTTCCGCGGTAATGGTAGTGTGTTGACAGGTGTTCCGGCGAATTCCAATAATCGAGGTAACACAGGAGCAATCGAGAGTCAGGATGTATTTGGTTTCGCAAACGGTCAGAGTGCCTCGAAATATTATGGTAATGATCAGGCCAAAGACTTATCCGTTCGTGGAGTTACGGGTAATGGCGTCGGTGTATTTATGGCCTACGGCAATCGGGAAAAAAGCTCTGGTGGTCCATTCTTCCGTGATATCCAGTTCCAAAGTGGAACAGAGACGGAAGTCTATAATTATATGAACTCGGGACATGCACAGACGGAGAATTGGCGCCTGGGTCTGCATGGGCCGTATGCTTTGATCTTTACAACGGGCGGTACGCCGAGTGTACCCGACTTCAGCTGGATGTCTGGTCTGAATCTGCAGGGTTGGGTATCCAGTCGGGGGAACGTGGTGCTTAATGGTCTCTCCGGAATGGATACGGGTTATGCGTACACGATTGGGTTTGCCAATAGCAATGCCCAGTATTGGGTGGGGACGTCTTCAAGTGGAGCGGCCGCCAAATACAGCATGATTCCGGGGACGTACACCATGACAGCATATAAGGGAGAACTGGCTGTATATACGGAAACGGTTAATGTCACGGCAGGACAAACGACGACTCTGAATACACGTACGATCAACAATGACCCAAGTAAAGCCTCTAACATCTGGCGAATCGGTAACTGGGATGGTACGCCACGGGAGCTCCTGAATGGACAGACGATTCCGATTCGTCACCCTTCCGATAGTCGCAACCCAAGCTGGGGACCTGTCACCTATGCTACCGGTAGCGCGACCAATCGATTCCCGGCAATCCAATTCCGTGGGCAGAATTCACCAACCACAATAACGTTTAACTTGAATGCATCTCAAGCGGCATCTTCCCATATGCTCAATATCGGGATTACCGCAGCCTACAATAATGGCAGACCTAGCGTAACGGTTAATGGACATGCTTTAACCAATCCTGCTGCATCTTCACAGCCCAATTCTCGTAGCTTCACCATTGGTACGTATCGTGGGAACAACACAACCTTTAGCTGGAATGTTCCAGCATCCTACTTCGTGAATGGTTCCAATACCATCACGATTACGCCAATCAGCGGTTCCAGTGACTTGGGTAACTGGTTAAGTGCAGGTTGGGTCTACGATTGTGTTGAGTTGCTGAATTGAATGAAGAATTCAATATAGTGGAAGGAATAGAGGAGGTAGCCTGCCTGGTTTTCTTAACCGGGTTCAGGTTACCTCTTTTGGCTTTGTCATCGGAAATGAAAAGATATCGATTCATGATATCCCTAAGGATCTAGCTTTGCTGGAGATGGTGATCCGGATAGTGGTATAATTTTCAATACGTAATCATGAGTGAATGAACGGGGAGGAAAAGAGAATGAGAGACGATCTGTTGGTTCAATTGCAAGAGTGGCATGAAGAAGATGAATTTCAGGAGATTGTAGATGCAATTCAAGCGATTCCTGTGGAAGAAAGGGATTATGAGCTGGTTAACCATTTGGGACGAGCGCTAAATAACCTGGAACGGTATGATGAAGCGGTTGAACAATTCCTGACGGTTGCTAAAGAGGGCTCAGGTGACCCACTCTGGCATTATCGGATTGGACTGGCTTATTATTATCTCGAGCAATATGCGCATGCGCTGCAAGCGTTCGAAAGAGCGGATGAATTGGACCCTGAGGATGAAGATACGCTGGAGTTTCTGGGATGGATTCGAAGCAAAACAGCAGAGGAATCCGTAGAAAAGCTCGTGGATAACGTCCCATCTGTCTATGAACTCTCAACCCCACCTGTTAGCGTTAGCCATCTGGAACCAATGGGTTTTTGGAATGACAGTGCTGAAGCCGTGGATAAATATGTGTTGGCCCCGCCTACCGATGAACAGGTCGAGTCAGTGGAGGAGCAGTTGGTGTTTAAGCTGCCAACATCCTATATTAACATGATGAAATTACATAATGGCGGTGTACCCCACTATCGGTATTATCCTGTTAGCCAAGCAGAGGCTGCCAAGAAGGTCCGCGTTGAGGTCGCGGGTATACTGGGTATTGGGCGGGAGAAAGCGCATTCGTTAGGTGGTGAAACTGGCAGCCGGTTTATTATCGAGCAGGGGGGTTACCCCGAAATCGGTGTTGTTATCTGTGAGTGCCCTTCCGATTCGGAGGTGGTGATGCTGGATTATCGTGAATCCGGCAATGCTGGTGAGCCCGAGGTTGTTCATGTGGATAAAAAAGAAAGCTACAAGATTACTTGGCTTGCACCCAATTTTGAAACCTTTATTCAAGGTCTGTTGAATGAGGAAAATCAACCTGCAAACCTTGAAGGTTCACTGTAAGTAAGGGTATGAGCTTCTCTTGATACGAAAAGTTGAAAAGGCTGCATCCGTAATGACGGATGCAGTTTTTTTGTTGCCTAGTTATGCGTGATAAGTCGGAAATGTCGCCCAAACCGAGCTTTTTTCAACTGCATTAGCTTCGCTAAGATATCCAAAATAAGTATATAGAGCTGTACTCGTTGCATTAAGGCAGTTACTTTGCTAGTATTTAGACATATAATAATTAGTCATCTAAATATTATATGTCTAAATACTTTGGTTTCTTCAAGAAAGGGGCTTACGCATCATGTTAAGAATGAAAGACAAAGTAGCCCTTGTTACTTACAAATAAATAAAATACGTTAGGAGCAATTCACATGGGAAAATTAGATAATAAAGTAGCCATTATTACTGGCGGAGCCTCGGGAATCGGGGAGGGCATGGTTGATCTTTTTGCGCAGGAAGGCGCCATCGTCATTGCAGCAGACATTAATGAGGAAGCTCTGGAGAAAGCAAGCCAAAAAGAGAATGTGTACGGAATGAAGTTGAATGTATCTTCGGATGAAGGTTGGCAGGCACTGGCGAAAGTAGTGAATGAACGTTTTGGGAAAATTGATATTCTGGTCAACAATGCAGGCATTTCTTCGGAGAAGCCATTTGAGGAAATCAATGCACAGGATTGGGAGAAAATGCTCTCCATTAATGGCTTCGGCCCATTCGCTGGCATGAAACATGTCACTCCTTATATGGCGGCCCAGAAGAAAGGTTCCATCGTCAATATCTCATCATACACCGCTTTGATTGGACAAGGCTTTAACCATTACTCGGCATCCAAAGGCGCGGTACGTGCATTATCCAAAGCCGCTACGACGACCTTCGGACGTCAAGGTATTCGGGTGAATGCTCTTTTTCCTGGGATCATCGAAACACCAATGACCCAATCCTTGAACACATCAAAGGAACTGCTTGAACGATTAATTCAGGCAACGCCTCTGCAGCGTCTGGGCCAGGCTATCGATATTGCCAAAGCCGCGTTGTTCCTGGCGTCGGATGATTCTTCGTACATTACAGGATCTGAACTGGTGATCGATGGTGGCTACTCAGCCCAATAGCGTGTAAAATGATGACAGCCCTTAAGTTGATTAGGGCTGTTGTTTATTTTTTCGAGGAGGATCTAATGGAAGAACAGAACATTTTTGAGCTTATACACAACATGGATAATTTCACCAATAAATTAATCATACAATGGAACAAATCATTCAATGAGGACCTCGGTGTTTCTCATGTGCTTGTACTCAGCCATCTCCATCAAAATGGAAAAAGCCGACCTTCGGACATTGCAAAAATTTTAGGGTTCACTCCGCCTACACTCAGTTATTTATCTGACAAGATGGTAGCCAAGGAATTAGTCGTCAGAATGGTAGATGAAGCGGACCGTCGCATTATTTATTTGAACATTACGGATAAAGGGGCCGAAGTCCTCGGAAGAGCAATATTGGAGGGCCAGAAGCTGCGTAAGAATTTATTCCAGAAATTAAACGAAGAGGATCGAGCGCAATTAGTCCATATTTTTGAGAAGATGAATCGGGAAGATTGAGCCATAGCCTGGAAGGGAGACAGAAGGTGATATGGAGGAACCGCTCAAAGTATATAACACCGCAGTGGAAGCTTTTCTTGAAGTGATCGGGGGAAAGTGGAAGCCTGTTATTCTATTCCATCTTACCTTTGGCAAGAAACGGAATGGTGAGCTGATGAAACTGATCCCTGCGATCACTCAGAAAGTGTTGACGCAGCAACTTGGTGAACTAACGGAGGCGGGGGTTATTGTCCGTATTTCCCATCACCAGGTCCCACCTAAAGTGGAGTATGAGTTAACAGAGTATGGATGGAGTCTTAAAGAGATTCTTCATCTAATGTGTAGGTGGGGCGATATACACGTGGAGAATGTTTATGGTGATCGAGGGAAAATTCTGTTTAAGCCGCCAACTACTACTGACGTTGAGTGACTTATATAAGCCGATTCTGGAATTCAGGAATCGGCTTATTATGCATTTATCTAAGTTACGGAAGGATCTTGCGATCACGTAGATTTCTGAAAATATCCATAAACATAGCCTCAGTGTCAATGAAATCATGGAATCCGAAGCGGCGAGCTTTGGAACCATCCGCGAAGAAGTCATAATCCCACGAGAAGACAAAGTCTCCAAATTCCCAAGAAGAGACGTCGTCATAAGGGGTGTTTACCAAACCATACTTTTTAATTATGGAATTCCAAAGATTTTCTTTATCTGCCATCACTGTTGCAAGTGAAAGGGGCAGTGGAGGTGCTGTTTCCAATTCGAAAAATGCAGCGATTTTGGGCCATAGTTCATTCCAGCGAAACAGATCGCCATTGGTGATATTAAATGCCTGATTGGCACAGCGAGGATTGGTTGCTGCCCATACGGTTGCATGAGCCAGCAATGTGGCATCAGTCATTTCAAGCAGCGAATGATACGCTCCTGGTTTTCCAGGGAATCGAAGTGGCAAGCCAAGTTCCTTGGAGATAGACGCATAGACACCAATAACCATGGCAAGGTTCATTGGATTACCCAGAGCGAATCCACATACAACAGAAGGGCGCAGAGCTGACCAGGTCCAGCTGCTTCCAGGTTGTCGATCCTCAAGAAAAAGCTGCTGATCGACATTGAATTCAGGAGGCATATGATATGCGTCCGTTTCTTTGGCAGGTGTTTTGAATGGCCCCAGATGTGCACCGTACACCTTATAACCTTGCATCAGACTGATATGTTCGAGATTTGGGGCAATCGGTTCAATCGCATTCACCACATTGACGAGCATAGCCAGATTGGGTTGCACCAATTCGGCCCAGGTTGGGCGATCCTGATACGCGGCGTAGAAAATATGCGTAACGGCCGTTAAATGACTCAGTTTGTCTTGTGTGTCTGCTTCGTTCAGTAAATCAGCTGATATATAACGTAACCCAGGGGCATCTTCCCCTCCGCGGCGAGATACACCAATGACATTCCATTGCGGAAGTGTCATCAGATAATCAATAAGGTTTCTTCCAATGACGCCTCCAGCACCAATGACAAGTGCGGTGTGACGGGTAACGGATTGTTCGGGTTTCAATGGACATGCTCCTCTCTTCTTCTGTTTATATTGTGGGTCAGAAAAAGACGGATGAGAAGTACGCACCTCAAAGTCATATACGTACTTTGAAGTAATATATGAGCCCGGTGCAGGGCAAGAGCATTATAATTGGCACTTCAATGCATGTTACTTGCCTATAACCACAAGAAGCTGTAAAAGGGACTATCGCCCTTTCACAGCTTAGATGTGTCTGTATATTCGTTCAATAGATCTGATGTAACTATGGTTTACGCCGGATATCCGCCACCTGGAGGCGGCCATGCGCCGTAGAAGCGACGCAGCAGAACAATCTCCCCTAGATGGTACGAGTTATGGGAGGCGATATTGCGCAGAAGTCCTGCTTTGGTTTCCCCGGGGAAATAAAGTAGTGGCTCATCTAATTGTGCTGTTTCTGCAATGGCTACGGCTTGATCAACCCCATCCAAGAATGCCTGAATATCTGCCTTCCAGGTTGCTTCGTCCTGTGGGCCTTTCTCCTCAGGCCAGCTCTCACTCACGTTCGCAGGGGGCTGGGGCTTGCGTCCTTCCAAGTGTTCGAGCATGAATTGCTGCCAATAATGCATATGCTTCACCAACTGATAGATCGTATAAGGCATGGCCTCGTGCGTTCGAGCAGCAAGTGTGACATCGATATCGGGTAGTGCAAGAGCGATGCGGATATGACCGCGTTCCCCCACTAATGATTTGACAAGGGCTTGCCCAAAGCTTTGATTCGCATCTGACATTTGGAACCTTCCTCTCTTCCAGACCGGATCTGTTAACCTGCCTTCTATTAAGCATTATACAATTAAATTGCTAGAAATTGAAATTGGGAAATGAGAACCATAATACTTAAAATGCCTATGATATAATAGTGAAAATAAATCTCAAGGCCTCAGGGTCGAGGAGGAAGCTCCTGTGAAAGTGATATTGGTTGACGACGAACGTCTAGCGTTGATAGGCCTTCAAAAATCACTAGAAAAAGAAGTAAGCGGCATTGAAATTATTGCTACATATATGAATCCAACAGAGGCTGTGGCGGGTATTGTGGAGCACCGTCCTGATGTTGTATTTCTGGATATTCATATGCCGGAGATGGATGGTATGGATCTGGGAAGACAGATTCAGACGGCAACACCGGGCACCGAAATTATATTTGTGACCAGTTACGATCAATATGCGGTGCATGCTTTCGAATTACAGGCTTTGGATTATGTGATGAAGCCCATCCAAAAGGATCGATTGAAGCAGACGGTAAGCCGCGTAAGAGAGAAACTGAGCGTAAAACGGGAGCAGCGGTCAAAGGATACAAACGTACCTTTAATTTGCTGTTTTAATCAGATTCAGTTTAAGCTTCCAGGAAAGGATATCCAGGTTGCCAAATGGCGTACAAGCAAGGCGCAGGAGCTGTTTGCATACTTGCTTCACCACCGGAACCAGGTCGTCCATCGCAGTGTTCTGCTGGAGCTTCTGTGGCCGGGAATGGAAGAGGAAAAGACGGCACACCAACTCTACACTGCGATTTATCATGTCCGCCAAACCCTGAAAACTTGCAATATGGATATGATCACGATTCAGAGTGGACACCTGGAGGCAGGCTATCGACTCGAATTGGGTGAGGCTCAGTTGGATAGTGAGCAGTGGGAACGGGAAATCAGGCAATGGAAAGTCGTAGACGCAAGTACCGTTCATGCCTATGAGCAAGCGCTTCATCTATATAAGGGTACCTATCTTGGCAATTATGAATACATGTGGGCTGAACCTGAGAGGGAAAGATTACGCTATCTGTGGCTGTATCATATGAGACAACTAAGTCTGTATTACCAGCAGCATGGGCTGGTGGAGAAAGTGATCGAGAGTACACAACGTATCCAGCAAATGCTTCCGGATGAAGAAGAAAGTTATTTTATGCTAATGAAGTTATATGATGAAATGCACAACGATCTCGGTGTGGAGGAGCAGTATCGTCTCTTAACCACCAGAATGGAGCAAGATTTGGAGATACCGATCAGTGAGGACATTACCGAATGGTATCAGGACTGGAAGCTCGGTTTAACCAAAGTCATGAAAAAATAATTAATGAAATTACTTCAAACAAAACGTAGGGACCGTTACAAATATTTAATCATCATGCTAATCATTTTTGGAGTGTTACTTGGCATGCGCTCGGTATGGTCAGAGTTATTCAACACAGTAGATGAGCATCGCGCCGTTAACGGGGTGCTTGATTTGAGAGATGTGGATCTGGATCAATCTCCAGTCATGTACTTGAATGGGGAATGGGAACTTTACCCGGATGAGTTGCTGACCCAACAAGATATTGTGAAGAGGAATGGCGGCGCCAAGAGTGTTCAGGTCCCAGGGGACTGGGGGAGTGCACAGAGTCAGGAACAAGAGAATTCATTCGGATACGGAACTTATCGATTGCGCATTTTGACAGATCCACTTCAGACTCCTGTTACCTTTTGGTTCAAGGGGATTCGAAGTTCCTCCGAGATCGAGCTGAATGGATACAACGACGGGGGTATGGGTGAGGTCTCCGTAGATAGCAGTACATATATACCCAGAAGCACTTCATATACAGCGACCTATGATCAGGAAGGAACAACCTCCATTGAACTATTGGTCCGTGTAGCCAATTACGACAGCCCGTATATGGGTGGAATTAGCAAACCTGTTCGCTTTGGTTCACAGGCAGCTGTTGATTTTTCGCGTTGGTATTCCATTGGTTTTCAGATGCTCACCTTCTTGGTTCTGCTCCTCCACGGCATGTATGCCTGTATTCTTTACGCATTTAATCGACAGGAACGTTCCTTGCTGGTTGGAGCCGTATTAACTTTAACTGTTGGCATCACGGTTACGATGGGTCATGATAATATTTTGATGTTATGGCTTCCGATCAATTATACCTGGGGCATTAAAATTCGATTGATCTCATTGTTGCTGCAAAATGCTTGTATCCTGCTGTTATTCCAGAGATTAACGATGGTTCATGTACGAAAGGCATGGCTACAGTGGCATGTTATTATTACCTTGATCTATACAGCCGTGATTGTGGTAGTGCCCACTCATATTACATATGCCATGATCCATTACAATGTCATTAACCTATTCTTTCTTGTATCCCTGATCTGGTTTCTATATATCGTCGGAACGATGATCTTCAGGAAACAGGCGGACCGGGATATTGTTTTTCTGCTGCTTACTGCAGGAGGCATTACATCCAACCTGTTATGGAGTGTGGCCGAGACAGCCAGAGATGTGACAACAGTCTATTATCCTATTGACATCATCTTTGCCATTACCGGCTTTTCCTCGTATTGGTTCAAGAAATACTTCAGGAATGCCAAAGAGAATATGAAGCTGAATACAGAACTGCAGAAGGGTGACAAAATTAAAGATCAGTTCTTAGCGAATACATCCCACGAACTGCGGACTCCGCTGCACGGGATCATTAACATCGCCTATAACGTGGTCACCCGAGAGAAAAACCGGTTGGATGAACGGAGCCTGGAGGATATGGAGTTGCTGGTTACGATCGGTCGACGGATGTCGCATCTCCTTGGTGATCTACTGGATGTAGTCCGACTGAAGGAGCACCGCATTGTGTTGCGTCAGAGTCCTCTTTCCATACAGTCGGTTGTGCCTGGCATTATCGCCATGCTGCAATTCATGGCAGAACGAAAACCAGTCCACCTTCATATGGAGATTCCGGAATCGTTCCCACTGGTCATGGCTGATGAAGAAAGGCTCGTTCAGATTTTGTATAATCTGCTGCATAACGCGCTTAAACATACAGAGGAAGGAACGATAACCGTAAGTGCCGAAATTTATGAAGGACATGCTCTGATTCATGTGACGGATACAGGCATTGGCATGGATGAGGACACACGGATGCGCATTTTCCTTCCGTATGAACAAGGGTCGTATGGAATAAGCGATGGACAAGGCATCGGGCTTGGACTGAACATCTGCAAAGAGCTCGTAGAACTGCACGGCGGGGCACTTACGGTTCGCTCGGAACTCGGAAAGGGCTCGGTATTCAGCTTCGATCTGCCACTCGCGGATGAAGCCGCCGATCAGGCTCAGTCACAGCTACCTCTAATCTGGGAACAGGCGATGGAGATGATGGAAGATGCACCTGGCGGATTCCTGTTACCCCACCCTGGTATGAGCGGCGTAGAGTCCTCGGCGACAGCGGAGATTGCTCCTTTGCTAAAAGAGGGGAGAGCTACCATTCTGGCTGTGGATGATGATCCGGTGAATCTGGATGTTTTGGTCAGCATTCTTTCGACGGAACCATACGATATAACTACAGCAGGTTCGGGTCAGGAAGCGATGGAATTGCTCGGCACACGTCAGTGGGATCTGCTCATTACAGATGTGATGATGCCCCATATGTCCGGATATGAGTTAACCCAGAAGGTGCGGGAGCAATTCTCGATGTCTGAGCTTCCTGTGCTGCTGTTGACGGCACGAAGTCAGCCGCCAGATATCTACACGGGGTTTACATCGGGGGCCAATGATTATGTCACGAAGCCTGTAGATGCGGTGGAACTGAAATATCGGATACGTGCATTGACCATGCTAAATCAGTCTATCCAAGAGCGCCTGCGCATGGAGGCCGCTTATTTACAGGCTCAGATTCAGCCTCACTTCCTGTTTAATACGCTGAATTCACTTATGGTTTTAAGCGATATTGATACAGAGCATATGCGGAAACTTGGTGAAGCCTTTTCGTCCTATTTACGGATCAGCTTCAACTATCTCAATACAGGAGAACTGGTGAAATTATCATACGAGCTGGAACTCGTTGAAGCTTATCTTTTTATTGAAAAAACAAGATTTGAAGACCGATTGTCGGTGGTATTAAACGTCGAACCGGACCTTCCGTTGCTTCTCCCGCCGCTATCGATCCAGCCTTTAATCGAAAATGCTGTCAGACACGGTCTATTAAGCCGCAATGTAGGCGGTACGTTATGCCTATCCATCACTCGTCATGAGGGTTATACCCGTATTGAGGTGAAGGATAATGGCAAAGGTATGGAACCGGAGAAGGTTGCAGAACTGCTACATGCTACGCCAGGTGGAAAAGGCGGAATAGGCATTGTGAATACAAACCGCAGATTGCTGCAACGGTATGGTCGGGGATTGTCGATCGTAAGTGAGCCAGGTGAGGGCACGATGGTATCATTTGATATTCCGGATAAGATATAAGGAAAAGGCCGCAGAAGTGAAGACTTCCGGCCTTTTTGTTTTGCTTGCGCATCCAGTCCCTATTTTTAATTATTTCTAATGCATCTTTCATATGTTAGTATGTTTAACATTAGAAGCGCGGGTTCCGGCAGTAGGCGCTAAACGTTGTTATGGTGGGTGAAAGAGATCGATGCGCAATTGGGTCAAAAATGAAAATGTACAGATGACGGCCATTGCCTTTGCCACAGCGGTAGGGGCGCAATTCAAGATAAATCCGTTCCGGGAAGATTACTTCCGAATCGGGCTGGGGGTCAGCATCCTTTTATTTCTGCTGATGATCATGCCACACTTGTCTTATGTGAAGACAGGAATCCTGACAGGCATCGCGAATTTGCTGTTTCAGTCGGCAGATCTCATCAATCATGTACAGACCGTGTCCATACTGGAAAGCATGCGGGACAATCTGGGGGCAGGCGTGTATTATGTGGTCTTTGCCTATGGGCTTAGCAAATTCAAGCATCGATTCCATGAGATACAGCCTCTTCTGCTCGGCGGGTTAATCACATGTATCGATTTCTCCTCTAATCTTGTGGAGCTTCTTTTTCGTGGAATGTTAAGCGGGACCAATATCTTTTATATGAAGGAATGGTTGTATCTGCTTGTGGTAGGTGGTCTGCGAAGTTACTTTGTGATTGGGCTATATAACAGCATTGCGGTGAGGCAGATGCGGCTTTTACATGCAGAGCAGGAGAAGCGGATGGAGCAGATGCTGAGTGTGAACTCAGGTCTGTATAGCGAGGTCTTTTATCTGAAGAAAGCGATGAATACGATCGAAGGCATTACGGCAGATAGCTATGATCTATATCGCGATCTCCGGGAGCAGGACATGAATCAATACAGTCAGCGCACCCTGGGCATTGCTCAGCAGATTCATGAAGTGAAGAAGGATTCACAACGTATTCTCGCGGGTCTGCTGAAGCTGTATGATAACGAAAAAGCGGTTAACATGAGCCTGTCTGAAGTACTAAACTTTGCCAGCAAAGCAAATCGAAAATATAGCGAAATGCTGCATAAGCAGGTCGAGATCGATATTGAGCAACAGTATGATTGTGAGTCTCCGTATTACATTCCTCTTCTAACGGTAATGAATAACCTGATTGCCAATGCGGTAGAAGCGATTGAGCATGACGGGGCGGTCCGAATTCGTGTGTATGAACAGGAAGGTGACGTGCATTTTGTCGTGATGGATTCTGGTAAAGGCGTACCTGAAGCCAAACGGGATGTTATCTTCGAACCGGGCTATACAACCAAGTTCAATGAAGTTGGCATTGCCGCGACGGGCATTGGCCTGTCCCATGTGCGTGATATCGTCCAGTCGTTGGCGGGACAAATTAAGGTGGAGTCGGCGCCTCCAGGAGAGACAGGGACAACATTTGCTATAGCTATTCCCAAAATGAATTTAATCAAGGGGGCCGATGTCGATGACACTTTCTATCATGATCGTGGATGATGATGTGGTGAGCCGGAGCATGCTGCATGATATCATTGAATCCTGTGGAATCGGCGAGCTTGCAGGCATGGCTGAGGGCGGCATAGAAGGAGCGCGGATGATCATGGATCTGCGTCCTGATGTGGTGCTGATTGATCTGCTGATGCCGGATCAGGACGGAATTGAGACAGTAGCGAAACTGAAGCGCAACGGTTATACCGGGAAATTCATCATGATCTCTCAGGTGGAGAACAAGGAGATGGTAGGGGCTGCCTACCAGAATGGAATTGAATTCTTTATTCATAAACCGATTAATCGGGTGGAAGTGAATCATGTACTCAGCAAAGTGAATGAACAATTGAAGTATGAACGTTACGTGCTGGAGATCAAGCAGTCGATGGCCCGATTGAATCTGGTGGAAGCACCGACCCCTGTCCAAGGTCGTACGGTGCGAGATGCGGCACGAAGCATTTTAATGGATCTGGGGATCATCGGAGAAAGTGGTAGCAAGGATATCATTGCGCTCATGGAGCATGCGATTGACCAGAAGCAGGTCGCGGAGTGGCCACCTCTGAAGGAGTCATATGAAGCGGTGGCCCAGACTTACAAGTCTACGCCGAAGGACGTGGAGAAAGAGAGCAAGGCGATGGAACAACGCATTCGCAGAACGGTCATTGCAGCACTGACGAACATGGCCTCGATTGGACTCACCGACTACAGCAACCACAAGTTTGAACATTATGCCCCGCTCTACTTTGACTTCCAGGATGTTCGAATGAAGATGAGAGCCATGGAAGAAGATCAGGCAGGAGACAAAGGCAAGGTTAATATCAAAAAGTTCCTGCATGTGTTCTACATGGAGACAATTGAAAAGATGAATAATTGAACAACTGAATAGCTGAGATATGTTATCTCTTAACCCAAAGCCGAATTTCAGAGGAGGAGAAAGTGAAATGAACATAACTATTGATCAACAAGGCAATTCTAAGGTCGCCATAATTGAAAGTAATGGCATCGTCATCAACAATGCTCAAGATGCACTGGATTTGATGGCTTCGGTAAGGTATACCGATGATGCTGATAAACTCATTATCGACAAATCGAACATCACGGAAGAGTTCTTCGAACTGAAAACCAAGCTTGCAGGCGAGATTTTGCAGAAATACGTGAACTATCATGTTAAGCTTGCTATTGTGGGAGATTTCGAAGGACATAACAGCAAAAGCCTGAGAGATTTCATCTATGAGTGCAACAATGGCAAGCATGTTTTCTTTTTGAAAAACAAAGAGGAAGCGCTTCAAAAGTTGCATAATATCAGTTAAGCGTACATCCGAGGCATGTAGAGAGCCTGCTTATAATATGAGCCAAACGTAGGAGGTTTGCACCGTGATATCTAATGAGAATTTAAAGATATATGCTCTGCCTGAGATCGGAAATCTTAAAGTGCATGGCAGAACAACTGAAGAGCGATCGCCGTTGACGTTATTTTGGACGGGGAGTGCAGTTGAACTCAATGTACGGGGCTCCGAACTATGGGTTGAGGTAGAGTCACAGTATGACATGTATGAGTCATGGATCAGCATCCTGATCAATGGTGTTTCGGTGAGCAGACAGATGTTAACGGCGGGAAGGTACTGGGTCTGTATATTCCGAGGAATGAGCGCGAATGTGGTGAAGAATGTACGGATCGTAAAAGATGTTCAAGCGATGAGTGGTGACCCGGGTTGTGCCTTGCAGATTCATGCGGTGAAATCCGATGGAGCGTTCCTGCCTGTGCAGGAAAAACCGTACAAGATCGAGTTCATTGGTGACAGTATTACATCTGGCGAAGGTGCGATTGGAGCGAAAGCGGAGGAAGATTGGATTCCGATGTGGTTCAGCGCCATACATAATTATACATTCATGACAGCAGAAGCGCTGAATGCGGAGTATCGGGTCATCTCGCAAAGTGGCTGGGGTGTGCTGACAAGTTGGGATAACAATCCAAAAGGGAACATCCCCGAGTATTACGAACAGGTCTGTGGCTTGCTTACTGGTGAGCGTAACGAAGCGCTCGGTGCAGGAGATCAGCATAATTTTGGTTCGTGGCAGCCGGATGTGGTGGTCGTGAACTTGGGCAGCAATGATGGGGGCGCATTTCAGTCACCTGAGTGGAAAGACCCCGAAACTGGTAAGTTGTACAAGCAGCGGCTGAACGAAGATGGTACGTATCATGAGGAGGATCTGGCTGCTTTTGAGAAAGCGGTGGGACAGTTCCTGTTCAAACTTCGGAAAAACAATCCGGCGGCACATCTCGTATGGGCATATGGCATGCTTGGTTTTCCCATGATGCCTGCCATCTACCGTGCGGTTGATGCGTATACGAAGGGGACAGGGGACCGCAAGGTCTCAATCATCCAGCTTCCTGATACAACCGAAGAGACGGTAGGGGCGCGCACCCATCCTGGCGAGTTATCTCACCGTAGGACGGCAGAGGTGTTAGCGGAATATGTACGAGGAATGATTGGATAGCTCGAAATATGGTAATGGAAAGACCACTCTTTCATGAAATGTACCCCAATGGTTAGATTGTGTCTAACTTTATGAGGTCCCTTCATCATAAGAATGGTCTTTTTCCTTTTCTGCTTATCTAGACATTCGAGGGTGTGTCCGTTGTGCCGCTGTTCTGTACCTCATAACGAATCGAAATGATCTGTCCCAGCGTCTGGGTTCGGATCATTTTGAATTGGCTTGGCACAGTGCCTGTCGGGAATAAGGGAATGCCTTCGCCAAGAATTTTGGGAATGATGGCAACTTCAATCTCATCCAGCAATTTTTTTGCTAACACAGCTTCAACCAGTATTCCGCCACCCACAATCCACACGTCTCCATCAGAAGTTTGCTTTAACCGGGGAATGAGCGTATCTACTGTCTCGGTTGTAAACTGTACATGTGGAGCGGGCGGCTGTTCCGAGCGAGAAAGCACATATGTTGGCCGATCCGCATAGGGGAATTCCTCAGACAGTGTGAGCACCTCTTCATACGTATAACGTCCCATAACAACGCTACCGATCGTTTCATAAAATGCAGCATACCCGTTGTCTCCACCATCACCCTCCACATCAAATAACCAATCGACCGAACCGTCCAGTCTTGCGATATATCCATCCAAACTCATAGCAATGTACAAAATTGTTTTGTTATCAGACATATTCATCGCTCCCTTCTAAAATGTATGATACACTTTAACTATGACAAAAGTTGACGTAGTTAGGATGTTGAATTCATGAATCACCGGAAACTGGCCATCATGCGCCTGATGGATTCCAGACAGAAGTTCACTGCCCGGGAACTGGCAGAACGGTTCGACGTTTCGGTTCGTACGATCCAGCGAGATCTGGATGCATTGCAGGCACTAGGTTTTCCTTTGTATACAGAAGTTGGCGTGAACGGAGGATACCGGGTGTTGCCCAATCGGATTTTGCCACCTCTTCAACTGACACAGCAGGAGGCATTAGGGCTGTTTATGATGCTGGAATATCTACAGCAAGTACCGGATTTTCCATATGGATCAATGCGTGAACATCTGGCTGAACAGTATTTCTCTACTTTGCCCGAAGATGTACAGGATCTGATTATGCGAATGAGAGAGCATATTACCTTTGTCCAGCATCCTGGTGAGCATTCCGAGCCTTTAACAACCGAGATATTGGGTGCAGCGGTAGAAAAGAGAGAAATCGAATTTATGTATCATGCCCGCAGTGGTCGCAAAAAAGTCCAAGTCTTCCCCTATGGTATCTACTATGAGCAGGGAAATTGGTACATGCCAGCCCGGAATAAGGATCGCGTATTGTTGTATCGGGTGGATCGCATGCAGCAATTGGCTGTTATGGAATCGGTGGATGCATCTGTCCCGAGCCTGAAGGCGTGGCTAGATGCCAAAGAAGACAGAGCAAGCGTAGAAGTGGTGCTGCAATTCACGGAATTTGGAGCGAGGATTGCCGCGTCCGATGTGTTGTTCAAGTCGGTTCAAGGCAACAAATGGCGCGGACTGGTTCCGCCCGAGGAGTTTTCTTTTACAGCGCGAAAATTACTTTCCTATGGTCCAGAAGTGAAGGTGATCTCACCACCTGAGTTAAAGCGGCAGGTTAGAGAGTTGCTGGAACGGAGTGTTAGCCAATATATCGACGAGTAGAAGGATATAAGGTTCTGGCATGGAAGATATAGGAGTACCATCTAAAGTAACCTGATCTTGATTACTGAATGGGGGGCTACCATGATTCGATTCATAAGAAGTTTCACGATCCGCTCTATGCAGAGTCCATGCGATGAACAACGGCGGTTGTTTGTATAGAGCTTGAAATTCTTTTCCGCCATACCATTGTAGTGCATATCCAATGCGTTCATCGTACGACTCTGCTGCCTTAAAGATTTTAACTTTTAAGGAGTGGAGCAACGTGAAATATATTAATGCGGATACAATCTTCCCGGAAGAATTGCTCAAAGAAATACAGCGTCATATCCCTGGGGGTTTGATCTATATTCCGAGGCCCAAGGATGCCCACAAGAAGTGGGGCGAGGACTCGGGTGGCAGAAGGATTGTCCGGGAGCGGAACGATGAGATCCGCAGGCTTTTTGCTGTAGGAACAACCATCGATCAGCTTGCAGATCAATACTGTTTATCCATGGATAGCATCAAGAAAATTGTATATTGCAAAAAAGGATGAAACTATAAAAGCCATGTTCGAGCAATCGAATGTGGCTTTTTCCTGTAAGAATAAAGAATGGTTATTAAAGGTTTTTTACATATTCGAGGTTGTTAACTACGCTTACAATTGATTTGACGGTACAAGGATATGCGATGAGAGTTCTTGAAATAAGTTTTCAAATCATCTGGTGAGGTTGGTGAATATGAATATAGAAGTGAAATTAACGAATAAGGACGAGGCGTATGTGATTAAAAATATGTACCCGCTATACCTTCATGATCTATCTGGACATTATGGTCTGGGTGGAGAGCATGCCCCTAATGAACATGGCATTTTCGAACCAAGTCCTGATTATAAAACGTTACAGGATCAGTATGATGTACAGAACATATGGTGGGAAAAACCGGAGTGTCTTTATCCGTTCCTCATGATTGTGGATGGCCTACCGGCAGGTTTTGCATTTGTGGTTACTCCGCCATATTGCTCACAAGGCACGGATTTCTTTGTACATGATTTCTTTCTGATGCAGCCGTTTCGAGGTCTAGGTGTTGCTGAACATGCAGCATCGGTGATCTTCCGAATGTTTAGAGGAAACTGGGAGTTGTTCACCAATCCATCGGAGAAAAATAAGATCGGCCAATCTTTCTGGAGAAAAACAGTGGCTAATTATACCAAAGGTAGCTATCGGGAAATGTACGGGCAAACGTTCGATGGTTATAAATTGATCTTTCAATTCTCAAATCAACTCTGAAAAATTAAGTACGGATCTGTATCTAATATAAAGAGAGAGACCGTCTCCCTTTGCGGAAAACGATCTCTCTCTCCATTGCCCTTTATAAACTACCGTTGAAATAGTGATACTCGGAATTCACTTCAAAACCAACACTGCGGTACAGATTCAAAGCGCGTTTGTTCTCGGTAACAACGGATAGGCGAATATCTGTGTAACTTTGTTTCCTTAGGAGATCAACCAGGATGCTAAGCGCAGTGCGCCCCAGTTTCTGTCCCTGATAAGCAGGCAAGATACAGAAGTTATGAATAAATGCGGTTGTTGCATTAATGGAGTTGACCCGTACCAGCCCAACAGGCATTTGATTCTGCCATGCAATATAGGTGACTCGGCTGGGTTCATTTGTTTGCATAAAGTACTCGCGTGTCCAGTCCTCCGAATCTCCAAAGGCTTGGGAGGAGCAAGTGACCATAAACTCCACATCCTCGGTTTCTGCCACGGACAACGTTAGTTCAGGCGGCTCCACAACCGAAAGGACCTCATTCACAAGTTGCATCGAGTACTCCGCACGATCATAAATGGCTCCAAGGGATTGGGCAGTGAGAAGGCCCGGAGATAAGCCCTGAGGAACGCGATAACTGAGTTGGTTGATCCCCCGTGGTTTCATATCCAGGATGGCTCTTTTCAGTAGGCTGCCGAACACACCTTGGCGACGAAAATCTGGGTGTACGATGGCATTAATATTCCCGGTTACGCCGTCGGATGGATACCAACTGAGCAGTCCTACCAAATCACTGTGGCGATAACAGAGGAGTGCATGGTCTCCGTCTTTTTTGCTGATATGGTCAAGGTCTGCCTTTAGATGGACGGAATCCAGTTGTTTACATTGTTGTTCGAGCAAAATAATAGCATCAATCTGTTCCTTGGAATCATAGATCATAGGAACGACTTGATAAGTTGACATAGCTTTCACACCTTCATTTTTGAAGGAAACACGCAGTTATTGGACCCGCAGGCGCTATCCTTCGAGAGTTGGTCCAGTTGTAATTTTGATCATCATCATTATCTCCTCCAAATCACTTCCCGATGACTAAAACACATTCTATTATGCAGATGACACCTAATTAGAAATTAGTCCGCTCAAATGTGGCATCACTCTTCGTCGTTGAGCTACTGGATGAATTAATGGCGTCCAACTGTAACACATAATCATAATGCCGGATGTAATAGCCGGGCTGACTATACGATTGAAGGGATACTTTGGTGCTGTCGGCCCAACCAGGACTGCTCAGAAACGTAGCATCTCCCTTGTAGGCGGCGGTGTTGGCATAAGCTTCAAGTACAATTTTATTGCTGGCATTACGCTTCAGGAAGTAGCCTGGGAAGTTAATGGACTCCAGTGATATTCCCGTGGAGCTGGCAAGACCCGGTACGACGCGGAATTGTGAGTCCTGGGCAGGAGAGACGTTGGCATCCACGCGAGCGATGTAATTGGCATGACGGATGTATCGATCCGGAACGTTGTGTGAACTGAACCGGCTGTAACCTGTGGCTTCCGGTGTTGAAGGGCCCAACATTTTGACCTCGTGCAGAGTTGGGGTATACCAGTTCCCCGGATTATTCCACAAGACGGCGTTCACCATATTAATCCGCACATAACGAGCTGTGAAATGCACAGCATCCGTGGTGAAACCATAGGTAAGATTGTTGGTGCGGTCCAAGGTAGAGTAATTGACACCATCGTTGCTAATCTCGATTTTGTATTTGTAGTATCCTTCGGAACCTTTATACATAAACCAGGAGGTGTCGATCTCGGTAATCGTCTTTGGTGCGCCAAAGTCCACCTGCCACCAAGCAGGCCAGCTATTGGAGGAAGCGACCCATGAAGTCTGGTAGTTGCCATCATTGACACTGGATGCAGACGAGCCGGAGGCTGTGGAGCTGGCGGTAGCTGTTTTGCCTTGTGCGTGATTGACGAGAGCAGGAGGTGTTACCACTCCTGTTGCTGCATCGATATTCCACGTTGTATACCACTCCAGTGATGCTGTTCCGTTCGAATCATTCAAGGTTAGCGGCAGCCAGATATGTTTGTGCTCTCCGAGGTTCATCGGATTCCAGCGATCCCCCATGTAGATGTAGGATGTGGTGTTGCTGCCTATAATCGTGGCAATATCATGAATCTGTGAACCAAAGGCAGATGGATTGCCATATGGCGTAAGCGCAGTCCATGGACCCGTCATGGAAGTGGCTGTAGCATAAGCACCCTGATTCGGATACCAGCCAGCGGCTTGGGAGGTGAAGAGGTAGTAACGGTTTCCTTTTTTCACAACAGCAGGCGCTTCACGATAAGCATTCTCGAACAGCCAACCCTCGAAGGATTGTACTCCGGTGTAACTTGCATTCATTTTAAAAATAGCCATCGTATCATTGGCACCGCCATTTTTACGTGAAGCAGTAACCAGATAACCTGTGCCATCTGTATCAACAAAGACGGTCATATCACGGGATTCATAATTCATTGGGCGGAAGCTGCCCTCATAGGTGAATTTGCCATTCGGGGTATTGCTTGTTGCGACCGCTACACGCCCGAGGTTGTAGTCCGTACCGTTCTCATAGTGTGCCCAGAGCACATACTGATTGGTGGAGGCGTTATAGATGACTTTGGGACGTTCAATTTTGCTGGAGGCCAGCTCGGTTGCGGAATCTTTCGTCAGGATGGCATTGCTGAAAGTCCAGTTCTTCAGATCAGTGGAGGTGTAGACGTTCACACTGTCGAATCTGCCGCCCACTGCATGTTCACCGTACAGATAATACGTCGAGCCTACCTGCAGAATGTTGCCGCTGTTCGCATGGATGGGGTTGCCTGCGGTGTCGAGCCAATCGGTGCCATTGGTTATTGTGACACTTGCTGCGCTTGTTCGTTCAGGATGAAGTCCAAACAGGGTGAACGTGAGTGCAAAGACCAGAAACCAGACGGCTTTCCTGTTACCCATTACATACACCTCCCGAAAGATATCAGATATAATGTAGCGCTTTCATTTATATTGTAGTTGGGCTAGACTCTTTTTCAAGTGAACAATCCATCCATTACTGAACAAACCTTCATCTCTTCGGGATTGAGCGGTGAGAGCGGAGGAAATGTTGCTAAATATCAAGTACGATGATGTAGAGAGGATCAGGTACACGCGCTAAAATGAGGAGAGACTGATTTCACAACAGGGTTGGAGGGTGAACCGTCATGGACAAGTTTATTGTAGATGAAGACCTTCAGGTGATATTGCATAATGACGAGGATGGAACGAACACTCCGATTAAGGGAGGCATTACTGCTCAGGATTTTGAAGTCATCTCTACTTATCAAAAGGGATGGTTGACCTTCGCCTATCTGCGTGATCATCAGGGAATATGGTGGTTCAATGCTCACAAGAACAAGGCGAGTTTGTTCAGCCAGGATACGGAAGCTTTTTGTGTGATCGATGAAGATTACTGCTGCGACTCTCAGTACGTCTATCTGGAAGATCAGGCCGTGCCTAACTCCGATCCGAACAGCTTCCGGCTGTTGCCGGATACGCCCTACTTTGCTCAGGACCAACGATATTTATATGTGAAGAGCAGCACGCATTTTCATCTATTTGAGGAAATCGATACGAACTCTGTGATTGCTCATCACGACTATTGCACCGACAAGGACCATCTGTTCCATCTATCCAGCTCTCTTCGTTATGCGAATGGGGAAAAGGATGAGGTGAGGGCATGGCTGCAAGAACATCATCCCGACGTACATGGCTGGTGGCATGTGCATTATGCCCGCAGTGCAGAGGGCGCTACGCAGATCACAGGGAATTGGTATGAGACAGAGTTGTCTATTTTTTATAAAACCGAATGGGGCGGTACGGCTCATCGAGAAGCAAAAGCGGTATTCAACCTTATTCGTGGAGCAGACAGGTCTACCTTTGAACCGTTGGATGAGCAGTTTGCACGGGACCGGGAACGTGTTTATTTTCAGTGGCGTACTGTAAAAGGAGCGGACCCGGATACGTTCCAGTCACTAGGTGGACCCTTTGGTCGTGATGGCAAACATGTGTATTACAATGGTTACCATGTGGAAGAAGCTGACGCTCAGCAGTTTGAAACTTATGCCGGAACGGAGCATCTTGGCCTTTCCAAAGATCAGCAACATGTGTACCGTGCCGAGGTTGTTCGGACAAGTCAGCCTTTCGGTCAACCGGACGATGTGCTTCAGATGATCAAGGGGGCAGACGCAACAACGTTTGAGTTAATAACGCCTTCCGGCAGTTGGGCGGTGGATGCCGATCGTGTGTATCTATGGGGAAAACCGAATAAACATATCGATCGTGCCACCTTTACACATCTATTCGATGCCAATCCCCAGAGCTGGGCTATGGATCAGAATGGTCTATATAATGCCAATGGTAACCGCACGGTTAAGGGCGTGAGCAGCAGCTCACTTGTCATGCTGAATCAATATTGGGGCAAAGATGACCGTGTGGTGTTCAGCTTTGTGACGGGTGGGGTTTATAAGTCGGGAGATGCAGCGACGTTTATGGTTACGGATGATATCGGTGGTGCGGAGGATGCGTTATTTCGGTATACGGTGGAAGGCGGTACAGTGCGGAAAAAGAAGAGGTAAGTCGGACAGTAAGATTGCTTGTTCAAAAAGACTGGCTTTCAGTACCTAAAACAGCCGCGGTCTAAGACTTTACTTCAAGTCATAAACTGCGGCTGTCTTCATTTTAGGGTGAGTCTACTGTTACTAATCTGTATCTCCAGATAAACTATTTATAATTATTTAGGGGGCCTTTATCCATTTCAACTTCTACCATCTTTGAAGATCCCATCTTGAGCTTAGGTCTAAACTCTGAATCCGGTTTACTGTAAAGCTCCAGTGGGCTAATAATTACTCCATCTGGTGTATTATGAAGAATTCCGGGCACGCAGGTATAAATCCGATCGTTATTATTTGCATTCTTAGCGGATATCGTAACGGAGGTTCCATTCAGATTATCTATACTCATGGACACCTTGTATCTGTAGAATGAGCCTGATCCATTGGACTGAGCTGAATAAACCACAGGTACAACTGCAAGAATATCATCGTTTAACCTTAATTTAATAACTTCTGTCTTCGTTGATTGGCTACTTCTTCCAACATCACCCATATGTTCAACTATCCCTTTACCATAACTTTTGAGGGGTGGGGTTCCTGCCGCTCCAAACATTGCTACATCGATCTGCTCACCATTCTTTGTGTAGACTAAAGCGTATATATCATAATCTGTCCCAGTCTGCCAAGATACAGTCGCTGTAATTTCCGGTGTTTTATCAATGATAACGGATTTCTGCCCTTTAACCAGATTGATATTTCCCTTTACCTTTTCGAGGTTTATCGACGATAAGGTTTGTTTACTATTCTTATTTTCAGGAACTGTTACAGTCGGATCAGGTTCTGTTGTTATTGAATTTTGAGTAGTCTGGGGTTCGGAGGGTTTGTTCTGCTCATCCGCTTCAACCTCAACACCGTAAAGTTTACATAACCCTTCAAGCCCGGAATCAAATCCACGCCAGATTGCTTTTGCTTTTGTCTGACCATTCCTTAAATATAATTCCAATACGACAATTCCATTTTCATTGGTGAAACTGGATGGGGTTAACTGAATAATCGTCTTTCCGCTATCGATCTCTGCTTTTAAATTCTTTACATTTGAAAATCCAGTGCTGTTATCCTCTGTAAGGGTTATAGCTATTTTGGTAATACCTTCAGGAACTTTACTCATATCAAAATTGATTTTATGTACTTTTGTATTGCCTACTAGCTCAGATGGCATGAGGGTAGCTACACCTGATGAAGTTGTAGGTTGATTATAAAATATAATTCCACTATCACCTTGTACCCTATCCGAATCCGTTAAAAGGAATGCTGTTAAAGAAATATCTATTAAATTAGAAATTTCATGGCTAATTATAACGCTACCTTTTGCAGCACTCAGGGTTGTGTTTGCTCCCATCTGAAGAAACTGATTCATTTAAACCACTCCATTCTATAACAGTTCTTAATATAAATAGACTCTTTAATAGTGCCATTAAATCAATACATACTCAATAATTATTAGGCAGAGTGAGGCACTTCTTCCATTTCCGAAAATTCACCAATATCTCTGCCCGCTTTGAAGTTATATTATCTACGGTAACAGACATTTGCATAGAAAGTAACTCAAGGTAACCCCTGTTCCACAAAAATGCTGTTACTTTTGGTACAACTTAGGATCATTTCAGACCACAACATTGTTATAGTCTTCAATGATTGAAATCGTTTTATTTGCTACTTCACTACCGAGGGAGGCATACAATTTCTTATCGCCAATAATATAAAATTCTTTTTTTGCTCGTGTAGCTGCAACATTCATCATATTTGGAACAGAGACAGCCCATCTTGCCGCCCCACTGCTATCAGAGTCAGCCCCAAGAACAAAGTAGACAATCTTGGCCTCTTTCCCTTGAAAAGTATGAACAGTTCCAATGTTCGTTGTTTTTCCATTTTCTCGTTTTGTGAAGTTAATTCCATCTAATACTTGTACAAGTTTATTAGCCACATTGCTAAATGGGGTGATAACATAAATTTCATCCGCTAAATTCGGGTCTTCTTGCAAACGTTTATCAATTAGACTTTTCAGTAAATCAGCTTGTTCTTTAACAAATTTATCATTTGCTTTCCCCGTTGAGTCATACCATCGTGATTTACCTTGTGACTCATCTTCTGATTTACCTTGTACCATCAAATCGTCATACGATATTTTATTTGAAATCGTAAACATCGGATAGTCCGAACGTCTGTGCACCCAAAGAGGTATACCAATCCATTCATCCTCATTTTTTTGAAAACCATACTGACTTGTGGCATCCACAATGGTTTGAGTAGATGCATTAGCAGAGACAAATTTTTCATCAACTTTGTAAATTCTTCCGATCAAGGTCAGCACATTTGAATCTAACGACATTACTGGCTGTATTTGTGATGGATCGCCGACCACCATAACCTTTTTGCTTCTATAGATTGCGCCAACACTAGCTTGTGGTAGTGCTTGACCAGCCTCGTCTATGAATAAATTGCCTATTGAGTTTTCATTAAGATTTTTAAACATTCTCCCAAAACTAGCAAAAGTCGTGCTGATAACAGGGATAGCCAAATTTAACCATTGCCATGATTCCGAAATTAACTGAAGTCCGTTCTCTTTTCCAATGTACTCAGACGGTTTGCTCCAGATAATCCTCGCGGCCTTCAAACTCTTTCTGTTTTCATACAGAAATTGCTTTCTAACTTTTAAAGCTGAAATAAACAACTCTGATTGTAATTTACGAAATTGCATTGTAAACCATGGGTTAGATTTTTGAAGTTCATCATAGGATAGTGAAAAATCTAGTTCTTTAATGCCACTTTGAGATTTGAGGTTTTCCAGTACTGCAATTTCTTGTGCCGATTTTTCTAAAGCGTTATGTTGAGTAGTCATCCAACGTTCGAAGTCTGCTTTTGTGTCCTGGGTTTGTTTTTGAATATGCTCACTTTTTGTAGCAGTTTCTTTTAACCTATTTTCGAGTAGGATGCGCTCATTCAACCATTTCGTTTTTTGTTTAGATAGGTCATTTAAATGATCATTCGCATCATTCAGATTTTTGAAGTGCTGCTCAACTTTGGGTCGATTAAATATTTTATGAAACCACAAAGGGCTTGGTTTTTGTGAAGTGACTACATCATAATTTCTTTTAGCTTGAGCTTGTGGATCGATTAGGTTTTCTATCTCAATAGAAGCACTCGATATATCATCTTGAAGATTTAAACTTTCTTGTCTCAGTCTTTCAAATTCACGCGTCGCTTCTGCTTCTTGTGTGATTAAACTTGTACGTTTCTTTTTTTCTTCTTGTTCAAAATCAATATTTTGCTCGGTATACTTGGTTTTTGATTTTTGAAGTGAATGTATTTTCTCGCTATATTCCTGCATTTTTTCTCTTTCAATTTTCAATTCCTTATAGAGACGGGAGAATTCTTGATATACACCTTCACCTGTACTGGATTGATAATTATCTTCTAGATCTTTCTCAATTGCTTCTATGCTTAAAAGTAGCTTGTTCACATTTGTTGACGCGCCACCCTCTAACGAGAATACGCCCCAATTCTCCTCGTTTAAAGTTTCCCTTTTAATCTCACGATTTTTTCCGAAACCTTCACCGGTTAGTTTAGAATTAGATATATCTTTGAAATAATCTGCTTCATCCAATTGCTTTTGAAAATCGGCAGCAATTGTTTCTTTCTTTGGTAACTCCTTAACAATGTTTTGGACTGCCCCATTGTTTGAACTTGCAACAACAATATTTTTATCTGAAATGGAGGATGGTAAAATACCAATTTTAGCACTTTGCCAATAAACTAAACTTCTTTTTATCGTTTTATCAGAAAGTTGCACCATTTCCACTGCCTGTTGAACCACCAAATCAGCGAAAATATCTTTTAACAGAGTTGTTTTCCCTGTTCCTGGAGGACCATTGACACTACGAATCTCATTTTTATCGTGTAATGCTAGATTCACCGCAACCTGTTGCATGAATGAGAGTGCAAAAGCAGGGTTACTTGGAAAACGTCCTAACGGGTAATATTTAGGTTGTAAACTGTTTGTCTCAAAAATTTGTGAGTTAAAATGAAGTGACTTTTTATTTCCATCTAAATTCTGCCTGAATCCCGAAAAGCCATTAAAATAACGATCTAAATTTTTAGTAGTGATTACCTTTGCTTTATTTAAATCTTCAATAAAAAACGAATGTAAATTCACTTCTCCATTATCTAAGTTTTTCACAAATGCATAGCGAAAATTATTAGTGGAAACATTATACTTTTGCAAAAGTTCAGAAATGGCACTGTTAAATCCATCTTCAAATTTACTGTTCAAATCTTCTCTAAATGAGTTTTCGAATTTCGAAAAATCTTCTGGTAAATCACCATGTTGGCGGATATAACCGCTCATGGTAAAGAATAATTTGTCTGCTATAAATTCTAATTGGTTATCAAAATATATAGCGAAGGTGAATTTGTCAGATTTACTAACTTCTTCGTGGGTTTTTTCGATCTTGTGCTTCTCCCTCAATATTTCAACAACCTCTTCAAATTCGAAAATATCAAAATATAATACTAAACCCGAATTTTTATAGATCTTATCTTCTACATTTTGTTGTTTTTTTTGTTTAATTAAAAAGTCTGTAAAAAACGTATTCCAGTCTTCTTCCATGGTATGTAAGAGCTTTAGCGGTTTTTCTTTCTTAATAGATCCTTCGGATAGCTGCTCTATCGTAATCCAAGCATTTAAAATATCTTTCTTTTTATTCATGTTCTCCCCCCATTATCATCTGAAGACAAAAAGAAAAGCTCTTCAACCCTAGAGAGCTTCACTACACTAATGTACCAATCATTCATATACGATTTGACTTCTTCTAATAATACCATGTACTTTCCGCTGTCAGTCATTTTGCCCTACTTGTAAGCGTTCCAACGTATCGGTTGATGGGTAAACTCGAATGATTCTTTATTGCAATAAATACAATCTAATAACGACAAGCAGACCTGTCATAACTTCATGTTAGCAGGTCTGCTTGTCTTGTTTAAAGCGTTTAGGAAGGCAGTGCGACATTTACCAAACTTATTTATGACCTTTACGGACCTTGAGCTGCATCTTTTTGATCGTTGTATTCTGCATAAGCTCTAATACGAGTGGGCCTTTGCCATTCAGAATTTCCACATCTGTTACATTGTCTTGAATGGTAATGATCCCGATGTCGTCAGCCGTCACCCCTTCAAGCTTGGCGATGGTACCTACAAAGTCTACGGCACGAAGTTTCTTCTTCTTGCCTCCGTTGAAGTTCAGCTTCATGATCTGTTGGTTCAACTGTTCGCGCTTGTCCTTTTTACGTTCAGGAACGATCTTCAATCGCTTCTCAAAATCTTCTCTACGGCGATCTACAGCTTCCTCGGAAGGAGCTTTCACGACAGGGATTTCGAAACCGATATAGGATTCAATCTCGGCCAGCCGTCGGCCATCTTTCGGTGTAATCAACGTAATGGCTTTGCCTGTTTTGCCTGCGCGACCCGTACGGCCTGTGCGGTGAACATATCCCTCTTTTTCCAAAGGAATATCGTAGTTGATGACATGAGTAATATTGGTGATATCAATACCACGTGCGGCTACATCCGTCGCGATCAGATAACGGAATTGTCCCCGTCTGAAGGCGTTCATGACTTCGATCCGCTCATCCTGCTCCATGCCACCATGGATACGATCTGCTGGATAGTCAAGGTCAGCCATGACCCGGAACAGTTTATCCACATTCTCCTGCGTACGGCAGAACACGATGCAGCTATCCGGATTTTCCACAATGAACAAGTCCTGAAGCAGCGCGGTTTTGTTCACTTCTGGCACATGAATCACAGCATGTTCGATGGTGGCTGTGGTCAGTCCACTTGCTTTGATCTCGATCTCCACCGGCTTGTTCATGTATTTGCGTGACAGCTTGGCTACATCTTCAGGGAACGTAGCGGAGAACAACATCGTTACGCGCTCCTGCGGCAGTTTCTGGATGATGGACTGTACCGTCTCAATAAAGCCCATATTCAACATCTCATCGGCCTCGTCAATAACGAGATAGGCAATCCGTTCGAGTGGCAGCGTGCCGCGTTCGATATGATCCAGTACCCGGCCTGGTGTACCAACAGCCACGTGGGTTCTTTGTTTTAACTCCGCTTTTTGGATATGAAAAGGGGACTGCCCGTATAGTGCGGTTGCTTTAATACGCTTAAAGCGCCCGATATTCGTAATATCTTCGTTAACCTGCAAAGCCAGTTCCCGGGTTGGTGTAAGAATCAAAGCCTGTGGCTTATTCTCATTCCAATCCACCAGCTCGCAGAGCGGAATGCCGTAGGCGGCTGTTTTACCACTGCCTGTCTGTGATTTGACCACAAGATCCTGGTTTTCCAGTGCTACAGGAATAACTTTGGTTTGTACCTCGGTTGGTGTCTCATAGCCCAGACTGTCCAGTGCTTTTACGATCTCTTCACCAAGTCCATAATCTTTAAATTGTTGCTCGCTCATTGTTTACCTCTTTTGCGTTAGTTTTGAATACTCTACATACAAGCATTGCACCGTACATTTATCGTATACCTCTTCATTATACTCTATATGCAGGCAGGCTAACGGAGTAAATGCTTCGAGTGTGTAAATTGTTTTCATGATTTCTGATTTGAGGGAGCAACCACCCGTTGCTATTCGTAGGCGAATACTCTAAATTTCTGAAATGTGTATCATAACGCTCCACGTGAAACGAAATGTATCGGCATATTTTGCTTGGTATTAATGAATGACCATCTTCACAGCCTTGGTTTGGGGAGGGTAAGATTGAGCTATAACTCCATTGATCCACACTTCTGCACTTCGACCAACGAGTGTCTCATCCAAAGAGACGGTGACAGTCTGTCCTTCGATGATGAGTTCGGCGTTCTTGCTGAGCGAAATCCAAATCGGTCCTGATTCAACACCTCCATCTTCTTTATTCTCTATGAGTACCTGACCTCTTTCTTCCTCAAAATCCTTAATAATTCCTCGTACATGTGGCTTCTCTTTCACTTGTTCTACGGACTTCTCTGTGCATCCAAGAGTGAACAAGAGCATGATGACTGGTAATAAGGATAACCTTCGTACAATGGACATCGGGTTACTCACCTCTCATCCTTTTTAATACATCTATAAATATGGACGTTACCTGAGGCGACGAAGTTCCTATATATCAATAAAAAAGAACCAAAATCATTCGATTCAGTCTGGTACTGAAAATTGGAATATGTTAGCATATAGTTAACTTACTGAACGGAGGGATACGTGTGGTAAATTTTTTTCGATTGAGATAGTAGCGGAACGTTTGCTTGCGCTTGCTGTTTCACTGCCTGTGTGCAGATCATCGGGAGAAGTTTGCCTGTTTACACGTATGCCGTTATTTGTAGTGGACACTCTTGCATAAGAGTGGTTCTTTAATGTACTACTACGGGGATGCACAAAAATAGGTATAGCCCTATTCCGAGATCGAATGCACAGGCATGAATGTCTGTGTTTTTTATTTTTCCAAGGAAAAGGGGAGGTTTGGATATGACAAAGTCAAATGAACAAGTGGATTTCACACAGGGAATATGGTTGCTGGCTGAACAAAATGGGCTTCAAATCCGCAAGGAATCGATGGAAATCAATGAGTCCGGGATGGACTTCCGGGTAGCCTTCGCCACTGATATAAGTGGACAAAAGTGGGTTCTGCGTCAGCCGCGGCGTAAAGACGTATGGGGGCGTGCCGAGAATGAACGTAGAGTACTGGATGTTGTCCGGGGGAGTATTCCGGCACAGGTGCCGGACTGGCGAATCTGCACGCCCGAACTTATCGCTTATCCACTATTGGATGGCGACCCGATTGCAGTGGTAGATCCTGCTGGCGCAGGATATGCGTGGCGTTTCCCGCAGGAGACCTTGTCTGACGAGTTCCTGGATTCACTGGCTGCTACACTTGCCGCATTGCACAACATTGATCCTGAGGAGGCGGCCAAGGGCGGAGTTCGGATCAAGACGCCTATGGAAGCTCGCAAAGAATTTGCAGCCAATATAGAGGAGATTAAAAAGAATTTTACGGTACCGGACCAACTGGCGGAACGCTGGACGGTGTGGCTGTCTGTAGGTAGCTATTGGCCGAAGCACTCGACGTTTAATCACGGTGATCTGCACCCACCGCATATCATTGTCGATGATACACAGCGGGTAACCGGACTCATCGACTGGACGGAAGCGGAGATCGCTGATCCGGGTAAGGATTTTGTAATCCTTTATGGACTTTTCCAAGATGATGGACTGCGCGATCTGCTGAAGCGATACGAGAAGGCAGGGGGAAGGACATGGTCTCAGATGTTTGAGCATATTCGGGAACAATGGGCTGCTTACCCGGCACTGGTTGCCAAATTTGCTCTAACCACAGGGGAAGAGTCGACGATGGAAATGGCGAGAGGCATGCTGGCAAACTGGGATGTGAGGCGGGATTAGGTGCTCCAGTGAAGGTGGATAAGGTTGTAACAGGTGAGGATGTAGAAAAGGATACGTTTCTCTTTTACAATGCTGACTTTGCAGGGATGGAGCCAGATCTCAAACCAGGAACAAGAATCGTTACAACGGTCAAAAAGGGATCTAGCCCTGAGCAAAGTGGCGGTTATTCGTTTACACGTTATGGCACGTACTATATTGTTGATGGAGACTACGTGTTTAATGCATATGAGGGGGATTCTGAGGAGCTGCGTGAATTTACAGAAGAAACCAATGGCATACAGCTGGACTCTTTTATTTAGAAGATCAAGAACTTGTCAGAAAGCTAGAGGGCTTTATTCACGAGGGGAGTTGCTGCAGTATCGGTAACTGCTTGTTAACATAGCAAAGGGCGATCCCGACCATGATTTCCATGGGAGAATCGCCCTTTTTCTTTTTCGTTAAGCGCGATGCGTAACGATTATGCCTATTTCAAAATGCTCACATATTTTCCGTATACAAATGCTACACGTCCATCCAGCTTCACTTTTACCCAACCATACTTGTCTGTGCTAATTACATCAAGCAGGGTGCCTTTAGGTAACGCAGCAACGACCTTCGCTTTGGATGAAGCGCCAGCGCGTACGTTCAGGTAAGCCGCTGTAACCTTGGCTTGTTTACCCTTGGTGACGCTACCCGGCTTACCAGTGTTTGGTGTTGATGGTTTGCCAGGTTTCGACGTGCCTGGAGTCGGTGTCGGTTTAGATACTGTTGGTGTTGTCGGTTTCTCAGGTGTAGGTGTTGTCGTACCACCATCGCCACCTGCTGCCACTTTGCGAGCCTTGTTCAACTGTTGATAGAACGCTCCCTTGGTTTTCACGCCTGCGAATTGTGCTGCACTCACACCTGCTTTGGCAGATAGCGTATCAATCTCTTCTTGAGTCACTGTATCCAAAATGTTAATGGAGGCAATATTGGTGTATTTGCCATCTTCCGTTGTTGGCACAGACATGATGCCATCGTTAATTAACTCCACCACATCTGCACGTTCTGGTGCAGTCAGGTCTACGCCGGTGATTTTCCAGTTGTGCTGAATCTTCGGTTCGTAGACACCCTTCATGACATCTTTCAGATAGGCGATGGACAGGTTACGAATCGTACCCTGGATCTCGCCAAATGCCGAGGCATCCTTGGAGGACCAGAGCTGCTTGAACTTACGCCCTTCCATGGCGCCACCTTTGGCAATCAGGGCTTCCATTCGATAGGCGTTCAGGCCAAGTTTCAACGTATCGTCTTCTTTTACTGTCGTACCGTTACTGTACTTGAGATTTGTAATCCGACTGCCGTATGGTTTGGTCAGGTCAATCTCATACGTCACGCCGCCGAAGAAATCATCGGTGCTGTATTTGGAAGCACGTCGTTTCGGATCGAAACTAATGGTCACATCACCAGGGCGTGTAGAGTTGAAGTACCCCGCAGACCACTCCATGTAATCCATCAAATCACGTCCGGTCACTTCATACACGGTTACTTCACCGAAGGTGTACTGGTAGTTGAACGCAATATCCTTCTTCTTGATCGGGCCTACATCCAGTTTGGCCTTGTCGTTATCTATCTGGTGCGCGACCACATCGGCATCGCTATAATGCAGCATGACTTCGGTGAAGAAGTCTGAGAGTGGAGTCTCCTGGATCTGCACAGCAGGGATACCCTTAATCTCATCAGCAGGGACCAGGTTCGTGCCTTTCAGTTCAGCCACTTCAATGTTGGCATCGGCACGAGCGAACTCGTGGAACGGGTGCAAGGTCTCTTCCAACGCAGGATCAGAGACTTCATATGTTCCATCTGCTGCTTTCACAGCGAGAGCTTGAGCTTCCTTGCTTTTCAGCACAACTTTGTCGCCGTCTTTTTCAAATGTAAGGTCAATTCGAGAGATATGTGAGCCATATTTATTCGGTTCGGAAATCAATACGCCGTTAACCGTTTGGGATTCAATCAAGGTATGCATGTGTCCGGCAAAAATGGCAGCCAGCTCCGGGTTGGCGTTGGCGATATCCGTCACTCCGGTTCCCGGATTTCCGTTCTCGTTGTCCAGGCCCATATGCATGAGTCCAACCATGACATCGACTTTGCCTTTCAGCTCAGCAACGGCCTTCTTGGTCTCTTCCACAGGATCTTTGACGATGATGCCATCCAGATGATCCGTCCCTTTTTCAAACTCGGTAATCATAGGTGTGTTCATTCCGATAACACCCACTTTGATTCCGTCTTTCTCAATAATCGTATAGGCAGGCATGTAGCGGTCGCCGTTTTCTTTGAAAATGTTACCCACGAGAGGTTGTCCATTGAATTGGGAAGAGATCTTCTCCAGTACGTCCAGCCCAAAGTTAAACTCATGGTTACCCATAACCCATGCGTCATATTTCATTTCGTTCATTGCAACCATCATGGGAGATTGAGGTTGATCATTGAACAACTCAGCCGAGTTATCCTGAATCATGTCTCCTGCATCCAACAGGATCGTATTGGGATTCTCCGCACGAACTTTTTTCACAATCGTGTAGAGCTGTGTCATGCTACCAGTTGGATTTGGACCGTCCAGAGCGTAGTCCCACGGCATAAATCGACCATGTATATCCGATGTACCCAGCAACGTAATCTTGGTCTCCTTGTCTGCCTCAGCAGCCTGAACCGGAGTGGAAGCAAAAGGGGCGAACAAAATGGAGGCACATAAGAGGAATGATAAGGGCCATCCGGCGAAACGTTTCGTTGAAATTTTGCGCATGTTGTAATCTCCCTTGTTATCTAGTGTATGTAAAGATATGTATCATTTTATACTAGATAAACATGTGGTGAATGTAAACTCCAATGTAAGAGTTATGTTGGATTTAAGAGTGAGAATCTATAAAAAGCTTCAGAAAAATCACTAAATTATATTTTTCTACAATAAAATACTATAATTTGACAGGTGTTAAAAACCAAAATTATCCAGTAAAATGATGTTTGTAAGCGCTTAACAAAAAAATGAATACTAAGGAGGAAAATCATTGATTAAGTCTAAGTGGTTCAAAACAGTCGGCTCACTGGCATTGGTAGGGATTCTCGCTGCTTCTGTTGCGGTTGGTAGTGTGAGTGCTGGTTTGGCGAAAGGTAGCAAATTTCTGGGCAATATTATTGCCAACCAGGTTCCTTCGAATTTTAGCCCATATTGGAATCAGGTAACTCCAGAGAACTCAACCAAGTGGGATGCTATCGAAGGCACACGCAACGTAATGAATTGGGGCCAGGCGGACATGGCGTACAACTATGCTAACAACAATGGATTTCCGTTCAAATTCCATACGCTCGTATGGGGAAATCAACAGCCGAATTGGATTAACAGTCTCTCAGCCGCAGATCAGAAGGCTGAAGTGACCCAATGGATTAAAGCCGCAGGACAGCGGTATTCGAAGTCTGCCTTCGTTGATGTGGTGAATGAACCTCTGCATGCAAAACCATCCTACCGCAATGCCATTGGTGGAGATGGGGCAACGGGTTGGGACTGGGTTATCTGGTCATTCCAACAGGCGAGACAAGCCTTCCCTAACTCCAAATTGTTAATCAACGAATATGGAATTATCGGTGATCCGGCCAAAGCGGACCAATATATCCAGATTATCAACCTTCTGAAGAACAGAGGTTTAGTCGATGGTATTGGAATTCAAGCGCATTACTTCAATATGGACAATGTCTCTGTAAGTACGATGAACACGGTATTGAACAAGCTTGCAGCGACTGGATTGCCAATCTATGTATCCGAGCTGGATATGACAGGTGATGACAATACGCAGTTGCAACGTTATCAGCAGAAATTCCCTGTGCTGTGGAAACACTCTGCTGTTAAAGGTGTGACGCTGTGGGGTTACAACCAGAATCAAACCTGGCAGGCTGGCTCCCACTTGGTCAATAGCAACGGTACAGAACGTCCGGCTATGCAATGGTTGAGAAATTACCTGGCGAACAATCCTTAAGTTTACGTATTGACGAGTCTGAGCTTCCATGTAAATCGGTTGATTATATAACACCAAATAGCGCCTGTTCCACATGATCAGTATGGGAACATGGCGCTATTGATGTCTGCACTTGTAACGATGTGTTGAATTCGTTATTGCGGTTGGATAACCATGCTGTTGAATGAATCGGCTTCCAGTTCCATGTGTAGGGTCTGTCCTTCTTCAAGGGTTAGATACAGGTCACGACGGTCCTGGAATGGATTATTAATGACAATGATGAGACTGTTATCCGGGTTGCGGAAAGCGACGGATTTACCGCTCCAGGCGCCAGACAAGCCGACTCTTCGAGCACCAGGAACAATATGATGAGCGAAGTGTTTCATCACATAATACTCCGGGTTTCGAGTAACCTCCTTATTGTCCGGATCTACAGTGATCATGGAGTTCTGCTCCCAGCCCCATGTGCTGCGGCCTTTGGGTTCCAGAACCATGTTCCAGTAGATGTACGCGTTCACTCCGTTGCTGAAGTAATGCTGGTAGAGGTTATATACATATTTGGCGTAGTTCCATGAGTTGCTGCCATCACCGCATTCGTTCTCGGTTTGCATATAACGCAGCTCCGGATAACTCGCTGAGGTACGTTGAATGGCATTTTTGCCTGCCCATTGATACCCAACACCTTTGATATAGGAATAGGCCTTTGGATCACTCAGGACAAGCCCGGCATACTCGTCGAAGTCATTTGTTTTTTTCTTGATTAATTCCTCCCATGGGTCAGGAGCGTTGATTGTCCCCAGCCAGATTTCCGTATCCAGGCCGTGTTGGTCAAAAGCCGGGCCCAGATAATCGGCGATAAACTCACGAAGCTGCTCGCCTGTCCACATGCAAGAAGGGAATTTCTGATCTGCAATCACTTCGTTCTGCACATGCACCTGATGGATGGTAATGCCTGCGTCACGGTAAGCCTGTACAAATTTTACAAAATACAGGGCGTAGGCCTCCAGAATATCTTTCTCCCAGCGCAGTGTCCCATAGTTATAGGCTTTGGGTGACTTCATCCACGTTGGCGGACTCCATGGCGAGGCGAAGAATTGCAGGTTTGGGTTATAACTCAGAGCTTCCTTGATGTAAGGAATCAGATATTTGAAATCACGTTTGATCGAAAAATGTTCCATGGCCACGTCGCCGTCCACTTCGTTGTGACTATACCACTGCTCTGCATAATCACTTGCGCCGATGGGCAGGCGACAGATGTTAAACTTGTGCTCACCCTCTGGATGGAAGAGAGAGTGAAATACCTCATGGCGCTGCTCCTCATTCAAGTGGGACAAAGCAATATAACCAAGCTCGTTAAAACAGCCACCAAACCCTTCCACAAGCTGGTGCTGTTCACCCGTCAGTTTTAAGTTAGCGCTTTCATTTGTCGGCAAAAAAGATAGCTCTCTCCACGGGTTGTCTTGGGTTGTGGAATAACCAGTGAGCATTAGTGTCATGCGAATTTCCTCCTCGATTGAACCTCAGTTGTCATATATATTACGTTCAGTATAACAACTGCCGCGGTAAAAGAAGATGTGCTAAACCGTGTGAAATTTACCCTAATCCAAGATAAAGCATCACGAGTTTGTTTCCGCACGGACAGATCGTATGCTGTATTTGCTTGTAATCGGCGATGTCCATATACCATTATCCAATGTCATAACACAACAGCCATAACACAACAGCCATAACACAACAAAATCCCCGCTGATTGTTCAGACGGGGACTTTCGCTATGTTTTTCTTAAGGCTGTACAGTCTCACCAAGCTGTTTATTTTCAAAAATCAGAATCGTTTTGCTGCTTCCGATATATGCAACCGTCGTATTGAATTGCTCCGAGATGAAGCGTACCGGTACAAAAGCTTTACCATTTTTCATCAGAAGAGGAGCATCATTGATCGCAAGCGTATCATCCACAACAACTTGTTTGTTGCCCACGCTCCAGCGGATGGTCTTGTCATTCTGTGTGATCACAGCTTCCCGCGTACCGCTGTTCCAGTTCACACTGGCATTTAACTGCTCCGAGACAAAACGCAGAGGCACATAGGTCCGGCCTTCATCGATAAAAGGTGCAGCATCCAGTGCATAAGCACGGTCCCCGACATAGGCGGTGGTAGACCCTTCAATCAGACGCTGGAAGCTACCCTGCGGCGTTCGTTTCTGCTCCCGCACATTCATCCGGTTCATAAGCTGCATCGTATGACTGCCACTCACAACATCCAGATAATTGTTCTGCACCGTGAGTCCGGCAGGCTCAACCTCTGAGACGGAAGTCTGAATACCGGACGATAACGAGGTAGACGCCGAGATATCCTGTATAGCGTTTGTCGCTGACTGATCACGGGTAAACGTAAAACCTGCGATTGGTGTCAGATCCCACACCCGGTTGTTGGATAATTTTAATACGTCCAGGCTGGAAAGCTGCCGTAAAGGTTCCAGATCATAGATCTGATTGGATTCTGCATTCAGCTCTGTTAGCCCAGTCAGCCCCTCAAGCCCCTTGAGATGCTGTACTTGGTTACCAGAGATATCAAGTGTCCGAAGGCGTGTCATGTGCTCCAGTGGTGTCAGATCCGTGATTTGGTTGCCTGCCACATTCAGATTCCGCAGTGTATTTGGCAGTTCAGCCAGTACGTCCAGCGTCTGAACCTGGTTGTTTGCTACATTGAGTTGTTGGAGCCGGGTTTTACCCATGAGTGGTGTCAGATCGTTAATCGTATTGTTCGAGATCTCAAGCCACTTCAGTGCATCCGCATCCGAGAGAGCCGCAAGACTGGCAATCTGGTTACCGCTGGCGTGGAACGTATGTAATCGGTTGAATCCACGTACAACCTCTATGGAAGAAATGGAATTGTTGCTGATATATAGCCGTCCCAAGTCTTTCAATTCAGTAAGTGCGTCTATGGATGTAATGTAATTATTGCGAACATCGATTTCCCGAAGCTGGGTTAGGTGCTCCAGCGGTGTGAGATCCTCAATCTCATTTCCATATAATCGGAGGTGAGTCAGATTGGTTGCATATTCGAGACCGGAGAGGCTGTGAATACCTGCATTGCTCAGATCCACCACCTCAAGCTGCTCCAGATCCGTTGAAGTTAATGGAACATCCAGAGGTTTGTTCAGGATTAACTTCAGTCCGTCCTCCAAAGCGGGATCTTCAATGATTCCCTCGCCCAAGTCCGTAGTTGTGTAAGCCATGGCTTGCCCCGATGCCCCGAGACTCAGGATGAATACTAGAAATAGTAGCGTCATTCTTCTCATTGCATGCATTCCCTCCGATTTTTAGAATTATAAAATAATCCGAACAGATTGAGTTAGATAAGTATAGTATTTACACGATAACAGCAACCGGAAGGTTGTTCTGCCCACGGAGTGTTCAGTGTGAATTGAAGAGTTTCACATATGTAGGTTCGGCTCAAAGCACATCTATAGTTATTAACCCGTCAACAGGAAAAAGGAACAAGAAATTTCGTGATGGGTATTTCTCTACTTCTATTCTATATGAAACAAACCCTGCTCTGCACTCTTCAGAGACATGTTTATCAAAAAAAATAGAACATCTCCCGCAGACCCTATTCAACCCACCCTTGAAACGGGTAAAGATGAAGTAAAGATGCCATTTTGGAGGGGAAGATGTGAGTATGCGTCAAGCCATGATCATTAGTAATCCATCGTCAGGTAAGGAAGAGGCCGAGCAGTATGTGTCCCAAGTCAGAGAAATTCTGGAGTCACAGCAGTATGAGGTGGTTGTTAATGAGACGGCTGGGGAAGGTGATGCCACCAACTACTGTCTGAGCGCCTGCAAAGACGGCTGTGATCTGGTCATCTCCATCGGAGGCGACGGTACACTGCATGAGACGATTAACGGCATGATGGATCAGGATCATCGTCCCCGATTAGGCGTTATACCGCTAGGTACGGTGAATGATTTTGCACGTGCGCTGAATATCTCGCTTGACCCGGAAGAAGCCATTAGGCAGTTACGTTCGAATCAGACCCATATCGTGGATTTGGGGAAAATCAATGATCGCCTGTTTGCCAACGTTGTGGCTGCGGGTTCTTTGGCAGAAGCTTTGTTCTCCGTATCCTCGGAAGAGAAGTCGAAGTTGGGATCATTCGCATATCTCAAAGAAGGCTTGAAAGAACTGGTGAATACACCAGCCAATCATCTAACCATCGAATATGACGGACAGTTCTGGGAGGGGGAATCGCCACTTTTTCTGGCGGCGCTGACCAACTCGGTCGGAGGATTCGAGAAGTTGTCCCCGGATGCAGAGGTGGACGATGGTCTGATACATTGTTTTGTTGTTCGTAATATTAGTGTGTTCAACAGTCTGACGCTTGGCACTTCCCTTTTCTTTGGTAGTCTGAAAGACCATAAGGACGTTGACTATTTTACAGCCAGAGAAGTTCATGTTTGCTCAGACGAAGTCATTCGCACCAATGTAGATGGGGAAGAAGGTCCTGCCCTACCGATTCATATCGGTGTCCTGCCAAGGCACATTGAGGTTATCATACCGGAAGAAGTATAATTTATTCTTTTGGATCTATAGGCTGGAATGAAGAACCTATCATTTCTCCATATGAATGTAGGATAAAGCTATTGAAACCGATTGCAGATATATGTCACAATCAAAGGTAAGATACACGATAATATTCGAATATGGAGGGAAAACATCTTGAGAACGATTAAATTGGGCAGCAGTGCACTAGAAGTACCTGTAGTCGCGGTGGGCTGCATGCGGATTAATTCACTAGACGGTAAGGAAGCCGAACATTTTGTTCGTTCTGCAATGGAGGTTGGCGCAAATTTCTTTGACCATGCCGACATTTATGGTACAGGAACATGTGAGGAGATCTTCGCCGAAGCGGTACAGATGAATCCCCAAGTTCGTGAAAATATGATTCTTCAATCCAAATGCGGTATTCGCAAAGGCATGTTTGATTTCTCCAAAGAGCACATCCTGAATTCAGTCGATGGCATCCTGCAACGTTTGAAGACGGAATATCTTGACGTTCTACTTCTGCACCGTCCTGATGCATTGGTTGAGCCAGAGGAAGTGGCTGAAGCCTTTGATCAACTGGAGCGCGAAGGCAAAGTGCGTCACTTCGGGGTGTCCAACCAGAATCCGAACCAGATCGAATTGTTGAAAAAATACGTGAAACAGCCACTGGTAGCCAACCAGTTGCAGATGAGTATTACCAATACCACGATGATTGACAGTGGAATCAACGTGAACATGGAGAACGACGCTGCGGTTAACCGTGACGGCAGTATCCTTGATTATTGTCGTTTGCATGATATCACCATTCAACCATGGTCTCCGTTCCAGTACGGATTCTTCGAAGGTGTATTCCTGGGCAGCGACAAGTTCCCGGAATTGAATGCAAAGATTGATGAGATTGCTGCGAAGTATAACGTGAGCAATACAACGATTGCAATCGCTTGGTTGCTTCGTCACCCTGCGCATATGCAGCCTGTGACAGGCACAATGAATATTGAACGTCTGCAAGACTGTGTGAAAGCAGGAGATGTTCATCTCACTCGTCCAGAGTGGTATGAAATTTATCGTGCGGCAGGTAATATACTGCCTTAAATCCAAGTTATAGTGAGCATGCTGACTGCTGAGTCAGTTGAGAACACGAGCCCGTGGATGGCTCGTGTTTTTTGTCTATTTTCAGGTTTGATGTGAGGAGCGTTTTCGATATAAAATAAAGATAGAGATCTGTGTTTCAATTAAAGGATTAAAATGTAATTAATACAAATTAGTTGAAATTATTATATTGACCGATACTTTCTAATTACATATAATTACATTTGCATACCGATAATCCCGTTTATGTTTTTTATTTTGGAGGGTGGTGTTCGTTTGGAGTCGACAACCACGATACGCGATCACTTGGAAAGTTATCTGAAGCGTGAACAGATGTCCATTAGTCATTTTTCGGAAACGTCAGGGATTAATTCGGGTACGCTCAGCAACATTTTGAATAAAAATCGGCCTATTGCCATGCAGCAGTTGGATCGGATTACTTCCGCCATGAGACTGGAAGAAGGTTACTTCTATGAGTTATACATAGACGAGTGTTTTGTACACGCGACCCCGGACTGGCGAAGACTGGGACCTTTCCTTCATCGCTGTGCCGAGTTGGACAAGTTGGACTGTATTGAAGAGGTTATTCGTCTGATGATGGATAATCTATCCTATATTCCTTTGTTATTTGATGTGGCTGAAGAATTCTACCAAGCGGGTAAATTCAAACCGGCCACTCTTCTATATGAAAACATTGCTGAAAGCGAGAAAATGCAACATTCCGAGCGGCTTGCACTCTGTCAGTATCGACTGTTCCGGTTGGGACTGACCAATGATCAGCACCGGAATCTGATTATTGCATCTCGGTTCGAATATTATGTGGATCGGCTGGATGAACGCTACCAGTTGGATGCGCTTAACGAACTGATTAATGCTTTTGGAGCATTGCATAGATGGGACAAGGTTCAGGAGTTATCTGAAAAATTGAAAGTAAAAGCGGTCATCCATTATGAGATGAATGGCCGACGGAAACAAGAAGAGACCAAAAGACCGATTGTTTTCTATATTCTATACTCCGATCTAGCTGCAGGAAGTGCCTGTTATCATTTGAAGGACTACACTGGGGCACTTAAATATGTTTCTTTATATTCGGATAATCGCTGGGTGAGGAACCCGGATAAAGATGAAATCGTAGTTATGAATCAGTTTCAAGAATGGGCTGAAGCTAATCGATATATATATCATTTAATGGGTGGACAGTTTGAGGTATTACCAGATTACCTGGCGTATATCTCGACGAAGGAAAATGAGATATTCCCAGCGCTTTGTGATATTGTAACGGCGGCTAATTGCTATGATAAGGATATTGATCATGTACTCAAACAGTATGAATCCTACTTCACTTATCAGGAACAGAGTAACCGAATTGGTAAAGTAAGCAGACAAGTTACGGATGATCGATATTTACGACTTTTAGCAGACTTGGGCGCATATTATCTAAAGAAAGACGAGTATCATTTAGGTATAGAATTTGTGCTGGATAGTTTAAAATTTTCTATTGAAATTAGTAGTGGACGAGGTATGCTTAGAGGTGTCGGACTGTTTGAGCAATACCGGGAATTTGCATCTGAGACGGCGAAACAGCAATACAAAATGATAATTAGTGAGGTGCAGAAACTCAATGAAGAGAAAGTTGGCTTTGCTGATAGCTACCTGTAGTATCGTTGTATTCATCGTAGCCCCTGCTACGGAACCTGTCCCAGGCAAGGAAATCCCGAACCCCGAAATTATGAGACCAGCTGATCATGGATTTGGAACTTAATAAAAGTAAAGAACGCTTCTGATTTATTCAGAAGTGTTCTTTTTTGTGTATCAAAGTGGAAGAATAAGTATGTCGTATCTCACATGCGCTTTTGATTGGCATAATACACTAAAATATGACAAAAAGGAGGGATACTATGGATCGCCTGGATTTGATATCACGGATCGAAGATGCCAGACAGTTGTTATATCGCATGCATATGGAATACGGTAGTCTGCTTCATCCGGAAGTGATCCAGCAATCCATAGTCCTGGACGGGCTTATTAATCAATACAACAGAGCCAAGGTAGGAAAGGCGATGAATTAAGTTCGCCTATTTACATTTGCGTCTTTGTATACTATAGTTAGTTACATGAGTAACTAACCGACTAACTCACTAATGAATACGTATGAAAGTTGGAGGCACATGAAATCGACTTTGGATGAATCTCAGCCTATTTTTCATCAGATTGCCACGATGATTATGGACGATATTGTGGAGGGCAGATTAAAGGTGGAGGAGCAGGTTCCCTCAACCAACGAACTATCACGCTTCTACAATATCAATCCGGCTACAGCCCGCAAAGGACTGCAGGAACTCGTGGACAAGGGGATTATATACAAACAGCGAGGTGTTGGAATGTTTGTTGCAAAGGGAGCAAGAGAAGCATTGCTCGTTGAACGGAAGCAAGATTTTTATGAAGAATACATCAAGCCTTTACTTGAAGAAGCCAGACGGATTCACATGAATGAAGACATGATTATTGATCTGATTCGCGGCAAGAAGGATAAGGAGAGTGAGTTATGATTCATATGGAGCAGGTCAACCACAGCTACCAGAAGACGCCCGTTCTGAACCAGGTTACGCTACATGAGAGTGAGCCAATCATTAGTGCAATCTGGGGAAGAAATGGAGCGGGTAAAACAACCATGATGAGTTTACTGGCAGGGCATAACCGCCCGGACAGTGGAACCGTTCAGATCATGGGTCAAGACCCCTATAATAATCTGGCTGCTCAAGAGCATCTGTGCTACATCCAGGAGAATCATCCCCTGGGGAAAAACTGGACGGTTAGTGACATGGTCCAAATGGGGCAGTATTTTCATCCGCAGTGGAATCAGGATTTGGCGGAACGTTTAATCAATGTGTTCGAACTACCGGAGAAGAAGAAAATCATTAAATTTTCGAAAGGCATGAAGACTGCCACCCAGATTATATTAGGTCTTGCCAGTAATGCAAAGATAACCATTCTGGATGAACCCACCAATGGGCTCGATGCTGAGAAGCGTAAGTTCTTCTACAATGCGCTACTGGAAAGTTATGAAGATAACCCGCGTCTGATTCTGATATCCAGCCATCATATTGAGGAGATTCAGCCTTTATGTGAGTCCCTTATCGTTTTGCAAGCTGGAGAGGTGTTGTTAAATCAACCGATGGAAGAGATGCGCGAAAAAGGAGTTCTTCTAACAGGGGGAATTGACGATATCAACCGAGTCACAGCAGGTGTTAAAGTTATAGAGTCTTCCCAGATGGGATCGACTGTGAAAGTAATGATTGATGAGCCCTACTCGAAAATATGGAAGGATATCGCTCATTCGCAGGGTCTTTCCATTGAGAAAGCGACATTACAAGATTATTTGGTGAACAGGACCCGTAATCAAGAGGGGGTTAAACCATGAACGCAGTAAAAGGTACGAACCGACTGATTCGCGATGATATGCGTTTGTTTCTGAGCATATTTTCATCCATCGCTCTAATGCTCGCCGTTGTATATCTGGCCATTGGCTTCATATTTGATGTCTCGTATTCTACGCAACTGTTTGGCCCAATGTACGGAGGGATATGTGCATTTGCAATCGGGGGAATCATCACACTGTTTCCGGTTGCGATCGGTATGGGGAGTACACGAATTCAATTCATGAAATCCTTCTATATGAACTCGGTATGGATGGTTGCAGGCACCATGGTCATTCTGCATGTGGGGTATTTCCTCATACACCTGCTTCAGGAAAAAGGAATTGTTGACGTAACCCTTTATCAACCGGGCATGTTGTATTCAAGCGAGTATCATTTCTTATCCTACCTGTGGATCGATCTGATGTGCGGCTTTCTCGTACTGGGAATTTCCATCTTCCCAACGGTTTGTTGGATGCGCTTGGGGATGCGTAACTTCTTCATTATGTTCTTTGGGGTAGGTCTAATTATCACCCTGATCGTTGTCTTTGCAGATTTTGGGGAGTGGATGAAGTGGTTTGCGAGTGTGAATATGATGACACTGTTCACCGTTCTGGGATGCATTGGTGGTGCGCTACTTCTATCTACGTACCCGATGATGAAGAATGCGCCGCTAACCATGAAATCCAAAAAAGACTGACAGGAAACGGTTATATAAAGGAACCGGGGCAATAAATCTATGCGAAATTTCCTGTAAACCAAAAAACACGAGTGCGAACCACGCCTCGTGTTTTTGGTATCATCCTAAATCACGGAATATACCTATTCGGCAATCTTTGTGCAATCTAAACTGAAGGTGTATCCCTTAAGCCTGAGCTTGTGGTTTGAATCCTTCGTCTTTGAGGTACTCGCCGGCTTCGCTACGCGTTTCAAAAGCCATATCCAGATTAACACCGGAATACACATACCACATGTCATCTTCGTATTTTAAAGTCAGCGTATGTCCATCTTCATCAATCCACGTTCCGCCACCCGTAGAGGTTGTAGACAATACAGGAGCAGCTTTTACTTGTTCTGGTTCTTTAAATTCAACTGCGTTGGGATTGTGAGACATTGCTTGGATCGTTTCATCTAACAAGGTGCGCAGATCTGCTTCGGAGTAATCACGAATATTAACGAATCCTTTAGCATCGGTCTCATAGTCAGGCAGTAGACCTGCATAGATATAACCGTTACCGTTAGGGTGAATATGGAGAGCAACAATCTTTTTATCATACGCACTATCCTCGTAGTGGAAATTAACACGACCGAGAGAAACATCTTTGCGTTGTAGTTGGGGATACGATTGTAGCACTTCAAGCTTTTGTTCCACGTTAAGCATAATTGCCTCCTGTAAATGTTCAATAGAGGTGATTATAACATGCCCTCCAGTTAATTTCCCGATAAAATACTTCTCCCCAGTTCTTTCAGGTGTTCCATAGCTTGCAGATAAGGATAAGGTCCATAGCTTACGCGTGCTACACCCAGTGTGGCAAGCTGTTTTGTTGTAGGCTCAGGAGACGTAACCATAACGTTAATTGGCAGCGATGAACGCTCACACAATTCCTGAATCAGTTGGTGATCATGCAAACCGGGTACAAACAGACCACTGGCTCCTGCATCTGCATAATGGCTCGAACGTATAAGTGCTTCCTCTAGGAGAGATTGGTTATGGTGTTCAGGTGCATGTTGCAGAAAAATATCTGTGCGGGCGTTAATGAACAACGGTATGCCTGCTTGCTCCGCAGCTTCCCGGGCGGCGGACAATCTCGGACATTGCTCCTCCACAGTGTACAATCCCAAGCCAGCGGGAAGTTGATCTTCCATGTTGATTCCCACAGCACCATGGTCGATGACTTGCAGGATATTTTTTTTCACTTCTGGCATAGACCTCCCATACCCTCCCTCTATATCGATCGTTACAGGCAGATCCACGCTTGCTGTAATCCGTGCAAGATTGGCAAGCACCAGATGGAATGGCATGGCTTCACCATCTTGTTCACCGTGTGCCGCTGCAACGGACCAGCTTCCGGTCGCAATGGCCGTTGCTCCAGTGGATTGGATGGCTTGTGCGCTTCCGGCATCCCACACATTAACGAGAACAAGTGGTTTTCCTTTCACATGGTGTTGTTGGAATAACGTCGCTTTCTCCTCTAAGGTACTCATATTATGTTGGCTCTCCTTTGTTATATCATGCATTCCTTTGGACATTTGATGCGTACTTCATTACTTGATTCCGTTATTCAGCTACTCTGTTCCTGTTTCTCGTGAGTCAGAAGCCAGTTTTTGCGAGTTAATCCTCCGCCGTATCCGCCCAGCTCACCACTGGCATTGATTACACGGTGACATGGGATCACAATCGCAAGCTGGTTGGCCCCATTTGCTTGTGCCACGGCTCGGCAAGCAGTCGGTTTTCCCAGTGCATTTGCGATATCCTGATATGACCTCGTTTCACCAGCCGGAATGGCCATTAGCTGTTCCCACACACGTTTTTGGAATAGTGTTCCTAAACAGAACAACGGTGTGTCGAATGCTGTCCGAATACCTTGAAAGTACTCGTTTAGTTCACGCTCAATGGACTGGATGGGAGCTGTAGTGCCGGGTACAATCGCTGATTTGGTTCGTTTGCGCAGACGCTCAACTTCGCGTTCCAGACCTCTGCGGTCCACAAATTCCAGTAAATATAGCGCCTTTTCATCTGCAATGGCCATCATTGGGCCGAGGCGGGTGTCAATCCAGGACGCTTTCAGGATATATCCTTCATCGACTTGTGTAGGGGCGGCACCCATGATCCGTGAAAAGGCATCGCGGAAGCCGCTGCTTGATTCATATCCAGTAGTTAATTGGCTATCAATAACGGTGCGGCCGGAGCGAATATTTTTCAGGGCAAGTCCCATGCGGCGAGCACGAGCATATTCGACAAAGGTCATGCCGAACCGCTTCTTGAACTGACGGCGAGCAGTGGATTCGTCGATGGAGAGGGCTTTGAAATCCTGTCCTTTCCAGCGTTTCTCCGGATGTTTCTCCACAGCTTCCACTAATATGCGAACGACATCGGATACTTGGTTGGGGTGAGAGAGCGGGCGACAGCGCTGGCAAGGGCGATAAGAGGCCAGAAGTGCCTGCTGAGCCGTCTCATAGAATTCGCAGTTTTCGAATTTTGGTTTTCGCGCAGGGCATGTGGGACGACAGAACACACCTGTGGTTCGGACCCCAACATAGAATAAACCCTCGTATTCCGAATCCTTGGCCACAAGCGCCTCGTAATATTGTTCCTTCAGATCAGCAGAAATCATGGGGGCACGTCCTTACCTCATTAGAATCTTTATCTATAACCTATTATAGAAAAACGTTGCAGCAAGCATCGCCGAAAATCAGGCATGAATATTGGATAGTTTAAATCGGATATAACATTGAAATTCGGTTGTTCAGAATTTGTTTAGAGTGAACTGGTAGTATAGACCTATCAGGACAGGGACACTTAGGCAAAGATACCTATATAGTGAAAAAGTGAATTATTGATCATTCATTGTTATAGGAAAATAATACATGGGTAAACATGAAATTAAAGATTAGCGGACTGAAAGTCTGGAGGTCGACTGGAATGAGATATTCTACGTACAAAAGTATTTATGAATCCGTTTATACCAAAACGTCCGAGTCTCGCACCATGTATGTTAAAGATCAATTCATGCAGCGTGTGAAGACGCCAACCTGGCTAATGAAGATCGTCATCATAACTCTAATTATAATCATAGGGTGTAGTGCTGTATTCACTGCATTTGCAGGGGATGAGCAATTATTATCGGGGGACCAGATCGTTGTATCTCAGGGAGATACACTGTGGGGCATTTCATTGGCACATAAACCTCAGCAGATGGACACTCGTGTGTATGTAGAAGCCCTTAAGAAAGTGAACAAACTTGAGCAGAACGCCATCCGGATTGGAGAAGTGTTAGTTTTGCCAGGGTTTGATCGATAAAATAAACGGTGCATGACGTCATGAACAGAGTTCTTTTTTTCCTCATCGAGGTACAGTTACATACTGAATTTATTAATCATTTACATATAATGGAGCTTCATGTGGGACGATATGGTGTAGTGATTAGTAAGTGGTGTGCTATATAAGTTGAACTAAAGAATATTTACACTGACACTACGATGACAGAATAACCTTCCAATCGCTGTTATCCCCAGATTTTTTGATTCCCCTTTCTTAAAGGGAAAATCCGGGGATAAAGGCGAACGCTTCGCTTTTTCAGGTTTTTTCTGTCCTCTCCGTTATCGTGTAAATGATTAGTTCAACTGATATAGATATATGTGCTGTAAATGGATGAAGGGAGAAGTAGATGATGAAAATAAATATAAAGAAATCTGCAATTTGCATGTCTGTGCTCTGTATTTTGCTATTCGTCAGTGCCTGTGGCGCCAAGAATAATAATGAATCCGTTCAGGAACATGCCTATCCGCAGTCGAAGCAACCCGTAGAGGAAGCTGGAGAAAACTCTGTTCCGAATGCGGATGCGAAGAATAACAATGACCAAGACAGTGCCAGTGGTGAAGAGGGCAAGCCTACAGCTCAATCGGAATCCACTGAACCGTCTGAGCAGATTGATATCGTTATTGACCAGTCGGAGAAACCGAGCGAGGGTAACAGCTTTGATTTTGGAATTAAACAGGTTCCGAAGGGCTATACACTAACGGAGATGCGATGGACGTCTAACACGGTGACGATTGTGAATTCACTACAGGAAGCCATCGAACATGGTGGAAATGGTGAAGAGGGGTTTTACTTTAGCGGCAATGGACAATTCTCCGGCTTTATCTATTCGGATGAGATGAAGGGCGAGCGGGGGAAAGCGACATTTGTCTTCACGAATGATGAGGGGAACGAAATCATGTCCGAAAAGGAAATTACGTTGAAGTAGCGCAGGCACAACATGAAGGCACCATCTATAGCCTGTTGAACAGGAAAAGCAGCCACTTGGGCTGCTTTTTTTGACATACATAATTACAAGATCGCCGATCTATCTGTTGCTACATAAAGTCAAAGAAATAACGGACCACGTGGAACATAACCGGAGAGGTGTAAGTCAGGCTGTCGACCCGGCTCAGGTAGCTTTTTTTGAGCGAATCGAACTTGTTGTCATCTCCAATTAACAGATCGCGCTTCAGTACAGACACCGTCAGACTACCGAAGAATCCGGCCAGACTGATCAACACTCCGATGAACAGCGAGAATTTCCAATCAAATGGTGTCAGGTAGGGATGGATAAAATAAGACGTAGCTGTCGTTACAATAAATGCACACGCGAACCCTTCCCAGGTGACAAAAGGATTGGCGGTAGGCACCACTTTTCGTTTGCCCAGATAGAGAGAGACCAGATAGTGCACCACATCATTAAGCTGTGTTAACACGACCAAGAACAACACCAGCTTGGACCCGTACTCCGGTGTGGCAAATGGAAAATAGGCCAGGTGGCTCAGTCCAAACACCATCAGCATTAGTCCCCATTGTGTGGAGCTGACACTGCGCAGGAAGCCGACTGTACCTTTGTTGATCAGGCGTGGCAGGGGCAGCACCAGGAACACATATAGTGGAATAAACACGATAAACATGCCATACCATCCAATGTAGATCCAGTAGAACTGAACCGGAATCGCCAGATACGCCCACAGGAACAACCTGCGGTCGGCTTTGCGTGTACTGCGGATCATGGAGAAGTATTCTTTGAGTGAGAAGAATGCAAGCACCATGAGGGAGATCAGGGACACGATGGGGTTAAAAAGGGTGGCGAGGCAGAAGATCACAAACATACCCCACCAGGTTTTGATTTTCTGGCCGATGCCTGAATAGTCTTTGCTTGGCTGAAGCTTTGCAATAACTTTGTAGACGATATGTATCACAAGTAAAGCTGTGAAGATTAACGTTAGTGTAAAGAGTGAACTGCTCACGTACCGATCACCTGCTTATTCAAAGTAAGATTCCATTATAGGGTACCTATGTTATTATGAAGGAATAGTGCCAACTTGATAAGGGGAAATTTTGTTATGACAGATGAACGCTCCATCTATATCCTGCTTACAAATACAGGAACGCTGTTTACCAAGGTTATTCAGAGTTACACCCGAGCGCCATATAATCACGCATCGATCTCATTTGACCGGGAGTTAACCGAGCTGTACAGCTTCGGCCGCAAGCATCCGAGCAATCCGCTGAATGGCGGGTTTGTGAAGGAAGATATACAGACAGGTACATACAGCAAGTATCCCAATACCACATGTGTCATATACAAGCTTCAGGTGACGGATCGTGAAGTGGAAAAGATGAAACGTGTGCTGCACATCTTCATCCGCAGCCGCCAGAAATATATGTACAATCTGCTCGGCGTGATCGGCATTACGCTCAAGGAACCGGTGGAGTTCAGCAACTCCTATTTCTGTTCCCAATTTGTAGCCGAGATTCTACAGCGTTCGGGAATCAAACTGTGGAACAAGCTGCCTGCGCTGGTGACACCGGATGATTTTCGCCAGAGTGAACGTTTGCAATTGGTCTATGAAGGAAAGTTAAGCGAGTATACGCTGGGGAATGCAGAGCAAGAGTAGGTGCGTGTGCTGATGCTTGCCAAGCAAATCCAATCATGAAATAGCCTGCTGCCACGAATGACGAGGCAACAGGCTGTTTGTGTGCTTCATATAAACGATGATGATGATGTTCAGCCGAAATAAACCTTCGCCCTTCTTATTGTGAATATGAACAATGAATTTCGTCCTTCCATCAATATTTATTCCAACCTCCAGCATCTATAATGAAAGCGTGTTTAAGAAGTGCATGGTCTGATTGAGGCATCCGGAATATCCGGTACCTTCCTCGCATCAATCGCGGGCATTCTGATGGCGGCCGCTCTTATGGTGCACACTGGGGCTACCGTTATCGATTCCCTACCACAGGGGAATTACTTTCATGTGTCGGCTGACAGCATGAAGATGACAATTCGTCAGTGGATGGGCGTTATTCCATATGAAGCGATTGTGGGTGGCACGATGGCTATCGTCGCAACGATATTGTACGGATTTATTCTTTAATTTTTTGATCTAACGGATGGAGTGAGAGAGATGAGAGTTACGGTAGAAAATAGAGGGGCGACGTTTGTTCTGGCCCCGGATTCGTTCAAAGAAAGCATGACAGCAAAAGAAGTATGTATCGCGATGGAAAAAGGATTGCGTAAAATCTACCCGACGGCAGGCTATATTCATGTACCCATGGCGGATGGTGGGGAAGGGACGGTGCAGTCCCTTGTGGACGCTACCGGCGGTTCCTTTCACCAACAAGAGGTGAGCGGGCCATTGGGTCAAACCGTTACTGCCCAGTATGGCATTCTGGGTGACAGAACAACGGCAGCCATCGAGATGACATCGGCCAGTGGCATACATCTGGTAACCAAAGAAGCTCGAGACCCGCTACGGACGACAACCTATGGGACAGGAGAGTTGATTCGGGCATGTCTGGATCTGGGTATCCGTAAAATTATTATCGGCATTGGTGGCAGTGCAACCAATGATGGTGGTGCTGGTATGGCTGAAGCGCTTGGTGCGAAATTTCTGGATGCACAGGGGCAGCCGCTTGCGCTTGGGGGCGGGGCTTTGGATCAACTGGCTCAGATTGATGTATCCGGTCTGGATGAGCGTTTGCAGGAAGTGGAATTCATTGTGGCCTGTGACGTGACCAATCCGCTCTGCGGGGAGCATGGCGCATCAAGGGTGTTTGGAGCACAAAAAGGGGCTACCCCAGAGATGGTTGAGCAGCTGGATGCGAACCTATCCCATTATGCAGATGTGGTGAAACAGCAGCTTCACAAAGATATCCGTGATGTGCCGGGTGCTGGTGCAGCTGGCGGTTTGGGCGCAGGGCTTTTGATTTTTACACAGGCGGTACTACGTAAAGGAATTGAAATTGTCATTGAATATACTGGGTTGCGTGAAAAGTTGATTGCTGCGGATGTGGTATTTACGGGGGAAGGCGGTATTGACTGCCAAACGAAATTTGGCAAGACCCCCTATGGCGTTGCTCAGGCAGCGAAGGAAGCAGGTAAACCTGTCATTGCTATTGCAGGCTGTGTGGGCGAAGGAATCGACACCCTGTACGCGGAAGGCATTGATGCCATATTTGGTATTGTACCTGGGGCAGCAGATCTGGAGCGACTATTGCGAGAAGGCCCGGAGAATGTAGAGCGTACAACGGAGAATATTGCAAGAGTACTGAGACTGGGTCTACTACCTTAGGTCAGTAATAGTCGGGATCTTATGTGGCGTATTGGAATGCGATGTGGAAAAAGACGGGATATAGATATGCCTGAAATCAGGTGATCTAGTTCTCGTCTTTTGCATTCACGAAGCTGTTCAACCCTACTGATAGAACGTGAGTAGTCCATGCGTAAGCTCGATGAGCTCCAGCCAGTTGCGAGGATCTTTGCCGGTAAGGGTCTGTATGCGTTTGGGCCGATATTGAAGCGTATTGCGGTGAATATTGAGATGGTCTGCTGTCGTGGTCATACTGCCGTTATGATGGATGAAGCTGCGCAGCGTATCCAACAGATCGGCTGTATCTTCAAGTTTACTGACGATGTTGGCATAAGATGTTAGATCAGCCGGGCTGAATCGTACCAGGAAAGGCACATCTTCATACCGAATGATCGGTGAAGCTGGCTGAAGTACCAGCAGGATGTTCATCACAGACCGGGTCTGTCCATAACCGGTGGCGATATTCGCTTCTTTTCGGCTGATCGCGATGAATGCTTCGGGTGTAATCTGACTCAAACGCTGAATCATTGGATCAACGTCTGCTTCATTCTGAATCAGGATGATCTGCCTATCTCCATCACTTTCAACAGAGAATGAAGGTACTATAGATGGGATGTAGCATATGTGATTGGTTTTATCTTAATTATTCATATCGGCCCCCCCCCCCAAGAGGTTCTCTTCATAAGTGACATGTTGGGCTCTGTTTAGATATCCAGACGATAGTCTGATAGTAGGTCATAGATGACATGTTTAACGAAAAAAATGTTGGATTATGACGAAAAAAATGAAATGAACCCCCATTATTCCTATATATAATGGAAATCACTCCTTTTATTTGCTCCAATGTTCAGAATCCGTTCAGAGTTGTGTACTACAATAGGCCTATCTTTTGAAAGCGAGATTAGGGGGATAAGAAATATGCAGTACAGAAAAATAGTGAAGATATTGCTCATTTTGCTATTGGTAGCACCATGGTTGGCACCAGTAGGAAAGGTTAGCGCAGAAGTATCGTATCCGGTACCGGGGAAAGATGGTCTAATTACAGTAAAGAACATTGGTGATGACTCGGTTGAACTAAGTTGGGAGTATGCCGAGTCAGTTACAACGCCTTCACCTGATCTGAATTATCAAGTATTCGTCTCCCAGGCACCTAATATCAAAGATATGGAGGAAATCAGCGGATTTCCACAATACGCCTATGGTAATTGGGTTGGTGGTAGCGATTCCGAAACAGGTACATTCACCAAAGTGATTACGGATTTAGTCGAAGGGGAAACATACTATTTTAATGTAATCGTTCAGGATAGAAATAATATGGAAATTGCATACCAAATGCAATCCATAACAGTTACATCTAATACCTTGCTAAGCGAATTCAACAATGTTATTGGGCCAAATTTTGATGCCTCAAGAATAAGTGAACTACTTCAAAATACGAGCTTTATCACCATGGTTCCAGCATTTGAATCACTCCCTCCTGATGAACAGAATGCGATCATATCGTTAGTGGGACATTCCCATCTACCAGATGGTAAATATCTGAACACGGATCAAATTCAATTTACGGTTGATCTGGCATTCCAAGGTCTATTAGTTATGCGTGAACATCAATTGCCTGTTGTGCAAGCTAAGCTAACCTCTTATTTTGAGAAACTAGCTAATGCGAACAATGTTTTCAGCCCAGAATATCTAAGTGTGATTCAGCCACAACTATATCAGTATCTACTAGGGCCCGATCTGGATAAAAACATATTATCATATTCAGTTAATCTAGATAGAATTGGAAATGATTTATCACTAGAACAGTCTGTGATGAATCTCAATATGATGCTTAGTCAAAGTTTCTATTTCACCAAAGCATCAACGACTAACGAAATGAATGAAGCTTTAACAGGGCTATATAAAATTCAACAAAAAGCGGAGCAATATAAGGGAACTCCTAAGGAGAGCCTCATAGGGATATTCCCGCTTGATTTCCATAAAATGCAGATTATTTCTTCTAATGTTGTGGAAATGGAACGGTTGTCAAAGTGGATGTTGGATAGAAAGCCAAATGGGGGTTACACCAATTACAGTGAGATACAAATAGCTTTCAATAACTTCTTCTTCCCGATGATTCCACCACTACCGACATTTCCACCATTCCCACCAATTCAGCCAATACCGGTAGCACCAGCAGTAAGCGTAGATGACAGTGCAAATGTCATTGTTGATGCCGATGAGACTATGGAATACACTCAGAACAATGGCGAAAATTGGTTTGATTACAGCTCCACGAACCCACCCCAATTTGAAGGGAATACAACGGTATGGGTTCGTGTTAAGGCAAACGGAAGTAACACTGCAAGTCTCTATAAAATCTTGATTTTTACTTTGGAGCCTTTGAAGGTAATCAACGAAGCGAGAGCTACGAAGAATACGGATGCTATCCTGGGAGCAATTACTCAACCTGAATGGTTGGACCTTCCGGCTGGCTTTGACAATCTCCAACCTGAGGAGAAGAAAGCCGTAGCTAATGTGGTAATGACCTTTTTACCGAGTGACTATGCCTATGATCTTAAGAAACAAGTACAATATGCTGTGGAAATTGGATATAAAGGTATCCAGACGATCAAACAAACAGACAAGATGCTGTTCCAACAGCATTTGAATGAGTTCTATTCCCTTTTTGTTGAGTCAACAGAGTACTTTGAATATCCAGGGATGGAAATGATTAAAGAGTTAGGTCAAAAATATTTGAATGCGTCCAATGTGGATAAAGAGTTGCTTGCTTATACTGCAAAACGTCTGTTTCAGGGTTCGGATCTTTCAATTGAACAGATTTACGGTGCTTCTTTAATGTTAGTCATGAATTATTCCTATATTAATGATGCTAGAGGCGTTAGCGAGATGCAGAATGCCATGCTGATGTTATACAGCTTCCAGCAATCGACTGAGGTGATGGAGCCTTACGAACCATTCCTACTTAAGTTGAACGCTATGAAGGATCTAGTAGAAGATGAGAATCGAATGGGAAAACTCGCCCAATGGATGCTGGACCGCAAGCCTTCTAACGGATACAGCAGTATTAGCGAAGTGCAGATAGCGTTTGATCGTTTCTTCGATCAGGTCATTATTATTAATCCAACACCAACACCAACACCAACACCATCAACTGGCGGTGAAAGTGGAGGATCTTCACCTGTAACTTCTGCACCTGCACCAACAACGAAACAAGAGCAGATCGTGGTTGACGTTAATGGAACAAACGGCACCAACCTGACCAAAACGCCGATTACCCGTACAACAGAAACCAACGGCACGATCAAAGATCTGGTGAAAATGACCGAAGCGATTGCCAAGGAATCGGTGGAAAAAGCGAAGCAATTGAACATGAACACCGCACGCATCGTGATTCCAGATACCAAAGATTCCGTGTCCGAGACGCGTATTGAACTGCCTAAAGCAGCGGTAAAAGAACTGAATGATGGCTCACTCAAGCTGGAGATTTCCACTGAAAATGTAGTGATTTCCGTTCCGACGAATTCCATCGCTGGATTTGATCAAGACTTGTACTTCCGCGTTGTACCTTTGAAAAAGGAATCGGAGCGCAAAGAAGTCGAAGAACGTGCGAAGAAAGAGCAGTTGATTCAACAAGTTGCTCCGAATACGAATGTTCGCGTATTGGCTCGTCCTGTAGAGATCGACACGAATATGCAGAGCCGCGAAGTGACTCTCACATTGCCACTGCGTGACAGTCTGCCAACTGATCCGGCTGCTCGTCAGCAAGCTTTGGACAACCTGGCGATCTATATCGAACACAGTGACGGCACAAAAGAATTGATTCAAGGCAAATTGGTGAAACTCGCGGATAACAGCGAAGGCATTGAGTTTCCTGTAACGAAATTCAGTACGTTCACCCTCGTTGTTGTGGATGGACTGAAAGCTTCACAAAGTACACATCAACCTTACATCCAAGGTTTTGGTGCAGATTTCCGTCCAGATGCATTCGTAACACGTGCACAAATGGCGGCAATGTTGGCTCGCAATCTTCCAACTGAAGCGGCAGCAGGTTCCGCGAATAACGTGAGCTACAAGGATGTTTCTGCGACACACTGGGCAACAAGTGAAATTCAAAAAGCACAATCCGCTGGCATCATGAACGGCATGAGCAACACTCAATTTGCACCGGAAGGTTCGATCACCCGTGCACAGATGGCAACGATTGCGTATCGCTGGATGCAGCAACAAGCGAGTGCAACAACCGTGAATGGTACAGCAGTTTCCTTCACAGACGTATCCGCAGACCTGTGGGCAGCAGATGCGATTGCATACGTGCAATCCGCTGGCCTGATGGTTGGTTACAACGATGGTACATTCAAACCAGACAGCCAGCTGACGCGTGCTGAAGCGGTAAAAGTGTTGAATGTATTGTTCAACCGTACACCCCTAACTGGTGCAGCTACGCCAACGTTCAGTGATGTACCAACAACACACTGGGCATATGCAGATATCGAAGCTGCAGCGCAAAAGTAATATTTTTTAAAAGAAAAAAGGGGTCATTAACGCAGTACCATATGGAAAAGAGAACCCTAATGACGGATAGGATATGACAATACAATAGATAGAATAAAAAAAGAGCTGTTCCAAAAGCCATACATTGGCTAGGAACAGCTCCTTTTTGCGGTTTGGTGTGACTCAACAATGGTACGTCAGATCGTCTAGGTTCGTTAGCGCCTGGGTCACCCATTAGTTATTCTGTTTACGCAGTTGTACTACTCTTTGTTGGATGCATGTGCAGCATTCTCGTAAAACTTACCATCCCGCAACTGATCCACAAATCCTTGGAGCCAGACGTAGTATTGCTCCGCATGTTGGAGTTTGTGCAGATCACGCAGTGCATCATCTCGATCTTTGGACGAGGTATGTTCCGAAAGGATCATGGCGGACAGGTCAGGAATGACCTCACGAATACCTTCTAACATGACATCTACTTCCCGTTGGAGCTTCGATCCGAAGAAATTCTGGAATGTACGATAAAAGTCCGTCTCGGCCAGATATTGATCCTGGCGCTCCTTCTTTTCCTCCAGTTTATAGATCATCTGGGACTCCGTAAGCGAACGAACCGCATAGCTCATGTTGCTCTTGCTCATATTCATCGAGTTTTTCATCTCTTCAAGTGTCATCGGTCGATCCTCAAAATACATGATGCCGTATAATTTGCCAAACGTATGATTAACCCCATACAGATCCATCGTATTGGCGATGGCCTCAATGACTCTCTCCCTCAGCGCATGCCGATTAGGTAACGAAGAATGATTCGGGTTCCCCGCGGTTTCTTTTCCCACAATGTCACCTCTGGTTTATGATAGCGTTCCCACTAGCTGCCTCATATTTTACATGACTCGCTCCAATTTTAACATAAGCCGGAATTAGAATTTTCAATACGAGTGTACAATCAATTTTGTACAGAAGAAATATAAAGCTGATTATACTCAAAAATTCCCAATCATTAAAGAAAAATTGGACAGTAAGGAGTGGGGGATTTGCGTTTAAAACTATGGAGGGAGTCTGAGGCGGTACTATTCACGCTGCCAGCTCTAATCCCGTTGCTGATCTTCTGGCTGGGACCTCTGGGATATATCGTTTATCTCAGTTTCACCGATTGGGACTTCATGAGCCCGGACAAGCTGTTCGTTGGGTTGGACAATTACAGTTATCTGCTGACAAACTCTGAATTCTATCGATCACTGAAAGTTACCTTGTTATTCGGACTGGGCAGTGTAATCCCAACCATTGTGGGCGGATTGGCACTTGCGATGCTCATGAATAGCAAAATCAAATCATCCGGCATCTTCCGGACATTACTCTTCTCACCTTGGGTCACCCCGACAGTTGCGGTGTCCATTGCGTGGTCCTGGATCTTCGAGCCCGAAGTGGGACTCGCTAATCTTATGCTGGGCTGGGTAGGCGTATCTCCGATCGGATGGTTGCGTGACGCGGACTGGGCACTGGTTGCCGTTCTGATCGTCACGCTTTGGAAATCGATTGGGTGGGCGATGGTATTTTATCTCGTTGCGCTACGAAATCTACCGTCCGATCTGCTCGAAGCAGCTTCAATTGATGGGGCCAACGGTTGGGATAAGTTCAGAAGTATCACGTTGCCGCTGATCTCACCAACGACATTTTTTCTCTCGATTATTCTTACCATCCAGTCCTTGCAAGCCTATGATCAGATTAATGTCATGACTCAAGGCGGACCAGCGGGATCAACGAGAACGTTGCTGTACATGTATTACCAGTCGGCATTCGAATCCTTTAATGTAGGTGAAGCTTCGTCCATCGCCGTTGTGATTATTCTGATCTGCGTGTTGCTGTCGGGTGTATCCTTCCTGCTTGGCAGACGTCTGGTGCACTACTAATGACAATGACATTGCCTAACAAAAAGTCTAAACGGATGAAGCGCAAGGAGTTGCAGAACGTGTCACAACCGAATTTTAAAATAAGTAAAATGATCCGCTACCTCCTGTTAGCCGCTATCGCGCTGGGTACAGCCTTTCCCTTCTATTGGATGGTCATTAGCGGGTTCAAAACCAATGATGAGATCTGGCAGTTCCCGCCGACCTTCTGGCCGGAGACGTTCCTGTGGAGCAACTATGTGGATGCCTGGAATGCGGCACCATTTGCCCGTTACATTCTGAACAGTACCGGGGTGGCCTTAGCCATCTGTCTATTTCAGATTGTTAACTCCAGTATGATGGCGTACGCCCTGACACATATGAAATTTCGTCTCAAAGGTGTACTGACCTCCCTGATTCTAGTGGGTTATATGATACCGAGTACAGCCGTGTATCTGCCTAGTTACCTGGTACTTAGTGAACTTAACTTGCTGGATTCCTATACAGGCTTGATTGTATCCAACTGTGTCAGCGTGTTCTCGATCTTCCTGATCCGGCAGGCGTTCATGCAGGTATCTCATGAATTGGTGGAAGCCGGACAGCTGGACGGTGCATCCCACTTCCGGATTCTCTGGACGATTATCACGCCGCTTGTTCGCTCAAGCTTCGCCGTGATGGTGCTGATTACGTTTATTGAACAGTACAACAACTATTTCTGGCCTATGCTCATCACCAAAGACCCTGATTTACAGCTGGTATCGGCGGGTCTGCGCAGCTTCTTTGTAGAAGGCGGGGCATATGGACTGGCTTGGCCACAGATTATGGCTGCAAGTGCCTTTACCATCGCACCCCTACTTATTCTCTTCCTGTTCACCCAGAAGACCATCATGCAGAGCGTGAATATTACGGCTGGTGTGAACAAGAACTGATATGAATCACCATGCATGAATTATCATCCACAAAGCATCCATCCAGATGCACTGTTTCAACACCAATATTTCACCTAAAACGGGAGGGAAAACAATGAATTGGAGTCAGGCAAGCATGAGATGGAAAAAGAGATTGAGGTTGAACTGGAAGGGTGGCATGTCACTGGTACTTGCGACCAGCTTTGCACTGCTGACGGCTTGTGGAACACAAGCACCCGCAGAATCAGGCACGACGGCTGCTGCCAGTGGAACCGAAGTTCAGGCAAAAAATCCGGTTGAGATCGAGTTCTGGTATGGTCTGGGTGGTAATCTGGGCGATAACATGAAAAAGACGATTGACGCGTTCAACGCCTCACAGAACGAAGTCGTTGTGAAGGGAATTGTACAGGCAGATTACACGGAGACGGAACAGAAGCTGCAAGCAGCGATTGCTTCCAAGAATGTTCCCGCCGCGGTACTTAGCTCCAATATAGACTGGGCACGCAAAGGATATTATGCGCCCATGGATGAGATGATTGCGGCTGATCCGAATTTTAAGAAAGACGATTTCATTCAGACATTCCTGAACCAGGGACAGGTGGATGGAAAGCAATACTTTTTGCCAATGTACGGTACAACTCAGATCATGTATTACCGTATGGATACGTTCAAGGAGAACGGAATCGACCCAGCAACTCTGACGACTTGGGAGAAGCTGGCTGAGGCGGCTGCGAAGATGAGCAAACAAGAAAATGGAAAGACCACCTTCTACGGTTGGGAACCGATGTGGGGTAGCGACAATATGATTGATGCCGTGCTGGGTAAGGGCGGACAGATTCTTAGCGATGATGGCAAAACCGTCATGATTGATTCCCCGGAATGGATCGAGACATGGGAACTGTTCCGTAAATGGATTAACGAAGACAAGATTATGGGCATTCATTATGGAGGTCAGGGCTGGGAGTATTGGTACAAAACGATTGATGATGTGATGAAAAATAAAGCAGCAGGTTATACCGGATCTAGTGGTGACCAAGGTGACTTGGACTTTAGCGTAGTCGCTGCGATGCAACAACCAGGCTGGGAAGGCGTTGGTGAAGGAAAACCGGTAGCAAGTGCCATTTCGGCAGGTATTCCGTCAGCTGCAACGCCTGAACAACAACAGGCAGCATACAAATGGCTTACGTATTTCTCTGAGACTTCGAACACAGCTTCATGGTCCATGAACACCGGATATATTGCAGTGCGTCAATCGGCACAACAAGATCCAGAGTTCATGAAATTCAGTGAGGAGAACCCACAGATCACTGTACCACTGCAACAGGCAGCTCACGCTTCGGCTCCATTCCAGGATCCAACGGGTGGCAAGATCAATGATGCATTGAAAGATGCAGCTGATCAGGTGCAGATCAATAATATGCCCGCGGAACAAGCGCTGAAGGAAGCAAAAGAGAAAGCGCAGAAGGAACTGGATCGTATTGTGAAGTAACGATATCGACGAACTGCTTCCGCGAGATTCGGTTGTGAACCTGTTCGGATTTCAAGCAAAAACGTATTATGATTAGTAACTCATGCGAAAAGGGCGGTACATGCTGTACCGTCCTTTCCGTTCATACACGATCGCAGACAAGGAGTTTAACCGATGCAAGATGGAACGTATGTGGATGGATTAACAATTCCGATTGAAGGCGTATTGTTCGACAAGGACGGAACATTACTTGATTTTACAGGCATGTGGGGGTTCTGGACCGATTGTGTGTTGGGTGGCTTCAAAGACCAGCTAGCTACCCGTGGACTGGGTATCAATACAGAAGAAATTCCACAGATCTGGGGTACATTCCACGATGACCAAGGCCGAATGAATGGGTATGACGTGCGCGGGCCGCTTGCAATGGGAACTATGGATGAAGTGTACGCCGTGTTAACATGGCATGGATATCGTGCAGGTCTCAGCTGGGCGGAGGCCAAGATTATGGTTCGGGAATGTTTGGCGCAAGCAGAGGAAGAGATGGAGAAGCATCGCCCGGCGCGTCCGTTACCGGGAGTTCGAGAATTCCTAGAACAGTGCCGTAGGGAAGGGATGGTTATGGGTGTAGTGACAGCAGACGATACCCCTAGTGCAGTCAAGCACTTGCAGTGGATGGGGCTGGACTCCTTCTTTGACGTGGTGATTGGCACTGATCTGGTGGAGCGGGGCAAACCTTTTCCCGATATGCTTCTGCTTGCCTGTGAACGGTTGGGTGTATCGGTGCAGAATACGGTGGTCATTGGAGATACGGACGGAGATATGGAGATGGCACGAGCCGCTGGTGCAGGATATCGGATTGGGATTGGAGAACCGGGAAGAATCCGCTTGGCGGACAGAACGATTCAATCCTTCCATGAATTGCTGAATGGTGGGCTGAATCGATGACGAACAGTCATGCCTACCTGGGCTGGGTACTGTTGGCACTGGCCATCGGGCTGGAGCTGAGTGCTACCATTTTGCTAAAAGTATCGGATGGATTCTCGCGGTTATGGCCTTCGGTGTTGATGTTTGTCTGTTATGGCGCAAGCTTTACGTTTCTCAACTTTGCAGTGAAGTATATGCCGCTGGCTGTGGCCTATGCGATCTGGTCTGGCGTGGGCATTACGCTCATTGGCGTTGTGGGGCATTACTTTTTTGGTGAACGTCTGCGGCTCACGTCGATGGTCTGGATCGGTTTTATTCTGATTGGCATTATTGGACTGAAATGGAGTGATTCTTGATGAAAAATGAACATACACCGGAGCAACCTATTGCCAGCTTCCAGGTTATTACGGACACACATGTGCGAGATGAGGCAGACCATATTCATAACCGGCATCTGGACCAAGCATTAGCCGACATAGCTACATTCAGTCAGGGGAGCAGCGGAATTATGCATGTGGGTGATGTAACGGATCGGGGGCTGCCGAGCGAATATCGTGAGTTGCAACGCATATGGAAGCAACATGCGGAGAGCTTGCCGGACATTCGGTACACGGTAGGTAATCATGATATTGGAGCCGTGGTATGGCAAGATCCGCCGATCGTTTTGCTTGAGATGAAAGAGGATGAAGTAGCCGAGTTGTTGGAGCAGGGAGCAGATATGGAGCTGGTCACTAAACAAACCGCTGCTGAATCAGCTGCACTAATTGAGAAACTATCCGGCGGAACCTATACGTTGTCTGCTGCACCTTCGGAGCAGGAGGGTCAGGATGGGGGACGGATCTCTTCAGGAGTGGACCCCATTACAGTCGCAGGGTTATGGCAGCGTCGATTAAGTGATTTTGAAGGGACAACAGGTATGAAGGGCGCATACCACGATCACTGGATTGATGGGTATCATTATATTTTCCTGGGCACCGAGCAACCTCATCCGAAGGATTGTGATATGTCGGCTGAACAATTGGAGTGGCTGGATGCCAAATTGTCTGAGCGTGCAACGCCAGAACATCCCATCTTCATTTTCTTGCACCAGCCGCTTATGGATACGGTGGCAGGATCGATGAAGGAACAAGGCTGGTATGGTGTGAATCAGGATGCAGAACTGAAGGCCGTTCTGGCCAAATATCCGCAAGCGATCCTCTTCTCGGGTCACACTCATTGGCAACTGGAGGCGCAGCATACGATGTACGATGGTGCAGGCCAGATGCCAACGATGTTCAATGCGTCGTCTGTAGGTTATCTCTGGACAGATCAGGATGAGCATCTGGAGGGCAGTGAAGGACTTCATGTGGAGGTTTATAAGGATCGAGTTGTTGTGAAGGGACGGGACTTTATCAGGGGTGAATGGATTGAGGGTGTTGAGTTTACGGTGCGTTATCCTGTAAAAGGGTAGTTAAATACAGCTATAGAAATTGAATAAATTAATAAGACTATCGAGATATTCTCGATAGTCCCAATGAGTTGCTCAGAAAGGCGGCTTTTTATTAAAGTTATTTAGTCCAAAAATCCATTTTTTCTAAGAGCCATTGCAGTGCTGATTTTTGCTCCGTTATAATGTGAGCTTCCGTTTGCATACCTGATTTGATCTGCTCCTGTTGACCAAGGGCATCTTTTAGTTGTATTGATTCGAGTGTGGCTTCCACCGCGTAATAAGTAGATCCATCTTGAGGATTTACTAAAGCATCGCTACTAATAGACGATATTTTGCCAAGTACAGAACCGTACTCTTCTAGGGGGAAGGCGGCAAAATGAAAACGCACAGGATCTCCTTCATGTATTCTCCCAATATCTTGGTGATTCATAGAAATTTGAATGGAATAGATCGTATTATTTACGGGAACGACATCCATGACTTGCAACCCTTCCTGGATAAGCTGTCCTTCACCTACTTCATTTATGGTATTGATAACGCCTGAGATAGGTGCTGTTGCCGTATAATTATCCAGATTAGAACGAATCGTATTAATTTGGCTATGGAGTTCCTTTGTCTGTGTTCTTAACTCATCAATGCTTCCTTGCAACTGAACGTATAAGTCAGATTCTTGTTTTTTTAGCGTTTGTTTTTGCACCAGTGCATCTTCTAGTTCTGTCTGTATCGTGTATCGCAATTCACTTTGATTAGTTTCCATCTGTAGCTTAATCGTTTTCAGTTTTTCTTTGGACGCAGTAGCGGTCATTTCGTCACCGTCAAAGATAGCTCGTTTATAATCTTCCTGAATTTGCGTTTCAGTCAATGAATTCTGAGATACCTTTAGGCTATAGTTTTCATATCGTTCATATTCAACGGAACCAGTGGGTAGATAATTTCTCCCATAGTTAAGACTTTTGAGCAGGAGACGTTTACTTGCAATTCTTTTATCTGTCTCAACCTGATCAGCAGTCACCTTGGAAATATCCAATTCTAGCTTGTTTTGTACTGGATTATCATGGCTTAATAGAGCACCTGCTGTTTTGTTGGACTTTATATTCTCATTACCTGACGAAAGTGCTGTAGAGAGTTGTTCAAGTCCAGCCAATCTCTGTTCTGCTTCTTTGTAATCATTTTGCAAACGAGTTTTGTCGCTTTTAAGAGTCCCTGTCTGAATAGAAAATAGCTTATCACCGGCCTGAACTCGTTGTCCCTGTTGTACATATATTTTTGAAACACTTCCTGTAGCCTTATTAACAATCTTGGATATCTTCTCATTAGGTTTGACTACTCCGGGAGCTTTGACAACGACATCAATCTGAGCTTTCCAACTCCAAATAAAAGAAGTGACTAATATTAACGTAAGTAATATAAGAAACCAACTAATAAATGCAGGTGATTTCTTTTCCAGCATTTCTCTGCTGTCCTTCAACTCTTCAGGATTCAGAAGTTTAAGACTCATACCATCGCCCCCGTGTGTTCCAGCTTAGGCAGAGTAGTACTATCTACTTGTGTAGTTTCCGTATCTATTCCAGGTAACTGATCTTTCCATAGCTCATAATATCTCCCTCGCTGTTGTAGCAGTTGATCATGCGTTCCAGATTCTACTACAATTCCTTTGTCCATTACAAAGATACGATCACAACGCATAACAGTACTCAATCGATGAGCGATAATGATCATCGTCATATCATCTAGGCTATGTATCGTATCCGATACGGCTTTTTCCGTGGTGGTATCCAGATTACTAGTTGCTTCATCCAAAATCAGAATGTCAGGCTTGGTAAGTAACGCACGCGCCAAAGCTAATCGCTGACGCTGTCCTCCTGACAGATTGGATGCATTCTCCTCAAGATTTGTCTGATAACGCATAGGCAATTGATTAATAAAATCATGAGCACTTGCTTGCTTAGTTGCCTCAATGATTTCATCCATTTCAATCTCCGATGTAGCTCCCATAGCAAGGTTTTCCCTAATCGTACCGCTGAAGAAAAACGTTTGTTGTGGGATATAACTTATTTTCTGTCGAAGCGAATCGATAGATATGTCTTTTATATTATTTTCAGAAATCAATAGTTCTCCCTTTTCCGCCTCGTAGAAACGAAGTAGCAGTTTGACCAAGGTTGTTTTGCCAGAACCGCTCTCCCCTACCAGCGCGACCTTTTCTCCTTTATCAACATGTAGAGACACACCATTCAGGATAGATTGCCTTGTTCCATATCGGAAATGCACATCTTGGAAGTCGATGGATCCCTTTAGTGATGTTGGTTTAATATTGCGTTCATCGGACTCCTTTTTTTCAGGTTCGAGATCCATAATTTCAGTTAGCCGATCTGCGGCAACAACAGCCGTTTGTAGAGAAGATTGTAGGTTGATCAGGTTTAATATAGGGTTTATAAAGTATGCAAGCAAAGCATTGAACGTAATCAGTTGCCCCATGGTTAAATGTCCTTTTAATACCTCGTTAGCTCCAATCCAAAGGATAACAATCCCTCCGACGCCTTGAAGTGTTCCTTTTAAAGTAGTCTGAAGATTGTTGGAGTACCCGAACTTGAAAAGAGTACGTAGTAATTTAATAAATTTCTTTTCAGTTTCCAAATTGGCTTTTCTTTCAGCCTGATAAGCTTTAAGGGTCTCAATGCCGTTGACTGATTCCACAATATATGAAGTAAGAACTGCGTTCTGTTCCATCTGCTCACGATTTTGTCTCTCAAATGTGCGATGGAATCCCCAGACAATTAGTGCATATAGTGGTATCATAATTGCCGTTATACCAAAGAGGAAGGAGTTCTGAGTATATAAGATGATCCCCCCTGCAATAACCATCAGAGAATCAATCATAATAGTTAGAGCGGCACTGGATATTGCGTCTCTAACCTTGGAAGCGTCCAGAAGTCTTGAGATAATTTCACCTGTTTTACGGGTCTCAAAAAAGGAGAGGGGTAACCTCAGTACATGGTAGTAATATCCTAATATTAATGAGATATCGAGTTTTTGGCTTAGATACAGTAATAAGTGACTTCTAAAAGCATTTAATAGTGTCTGCAATAATGTTAGAACAATGACACCAATTGAAATCCAGTGTAAGGTCTGCTCTAGCCTATAAGGGACAATGGAATCGAGTAAGAACTTAAAGTAAAATGCACCCAGTATTCCTAGAGCCGTATATAACAATGACGCAAAAAAGATCCCCAGTAACATGCGCTTCTGTGGGAGCAGTAGGGTGAAGAAACGTGATAAAGCACCTTGTGTTTCATCTTTCTTCTGAAATTGTGGGGTTGGGACCATAAAAATTAGGATGCCAGTCCAAATTTTAAAAAACTCTTCAGGACTATACTTTACAATACCTTTTGCTGGGTCAGCTATAATTACTTTTTTATTTGTGATCTTATGTATAACTACATAATGGAGAAGCTTCTTATCGATAACTACATGAGCGATACAAGGGAGTGGGAAGTCACTGAAGAAAGCTTCAGGGTTTCCTTTGACTCCTTTTGCGGAGAAGCCCATTTCTTCTGCTGCTTTTATGATACCTAGTGCATTGGTTCCTTGTTTATCAGTACCCGCTACCTCACGTATACGAGTGAGAGGGATTTTCAGACCATGATGGCGAGAAATTGTTGCTAAGCATGCTGCACCACAGTCTTTTTGGTCATATTGTTTTTGAAGAGTGTATCTTTTGAATAACGACATGCTGACCTCCAAAATAGTTAATCATGAATTTAATATTTCTTAGTAGATTAGAATTTCTATAGTTCTAAGAAGTTTGCAAAAAGTCTATATTATACATATTTAACGGAATGAACTACATTATCTATTTATATTATTTTGAAAATTAATTTTGTCTTTTATTCAGAATATTAAAGTGAATTTATACAATATTCTAAATTATGGGGAGAGTATATATCCAATAGTAGATATAGAATATAAATTTACTGATTATATAATTTAAATGTGAATTAATACTAGATTTAGTTCAATGTATAATGAAATATCGCTAACAAAGCGAATTAACGATTTTTTTAGAGTTATCATTGAAAAAGTGTAATTTTAGTATTAATTTAACAATCAATAAAATAGGAGGTTTTTACAGATGAATAATAATTTTACTCAAATGTCTTTGTCTGATTTGGAAGATATTAATGGCGGAGGGATTATGGAGGATTTAGGAAAGTCGGTAGGATATGGTATTGGCTACGTTGCTCAAGGTGCCGTAGAAGGAGTTAAAGGTATAGGTTCAGCAGTTAAAGAATTCGTTAATCCGTGGAACTATATCAATTACGCAACTGGCGGTAGAAGATAATCCAAGAATAGATAGGAGTTAAAGATCAATGAATACACAATTTATGGAACTTAGTGCTGAGGAAATGTTACAAACAGATGGTGGCGGTTGGCTTTCGGATTTACTTGATACGGCAGAGAAAGCAAGTAAAAACACCTTATTAAGAGGTGTAGCAGTTATAGAACCAATATGGGATTTCTCAAAAGGTTTAACAAGCGGCATTGCGGATGGATGGAATAAGAGATAATTAGTAATAAAGTAGCCTGATTACATATAATGTATGTAATCAGGCTATTACTATAAAAGGTGGACTAGAGTAATGTATTCAGGCAAAGATTATAATTTGAAAGAAGTCGCTATTAAAATAGGATTGATATTATCAGTACCGGCAGTTATTTCCATTATTATATTAACAATACTGAAAGCTTTGGGTAATACAAATGTAGATGATTCATTTGTATTTATTATTTTTCAAGTGATAGCATATGCAACTTTCCTTTCATTAAGTAAAAGATTCAGATGTTTTACATCTGGAATGTTGAATTTGAAAGTAGATATAAAACAAACGGTAATCTATGTTTTTACTGGGCTAGTGTTGTTCTCGATATCCTCTCTCTTACTCTTGGGATTTGGCATTGGATCGGATGAGAGTCAAAGAGAAAATTTAAATTTGGATCAGCTAAGTCAAGCTTTAAATTTCCAAAATATAATTATGACTGTGGCAATAATAGTAGTCATCCCTTTCTATGAGGAGTTACTATTTAGAGGTTTACTTTTCACAACCATATATAATAAGTATGGTTTCGCCTGGTCAATAATTATTTCTTCTTTAATTTTTGGTTTCTTGCACAGTGACTTATTTGTGTTGACTACCATCTATGGGTTCGTATTCAATTATATATTTCTAAAAACTAAATCATTGATTCCAGGTATAATGCTTCATATGATTTGGAATGCATTAGTTGTACTATTGTGAGTTCACAAGAACAAAGTATTAAGGAGAAAAAATGAAAAAAAGAAGTTATTATGGAGTTTTTTTATTGTTAATTCCACTTATTAATCTTGTATATGTTTCTTTAAAAGAAAAAAAGTTGGCGGTTTTCTCATTGATTTCATTTTTGGTTATAATTTCATTTATTATTGTAGAGTTTCTAAAGCTCAGAAAATCTAGAAAATAATCAGTAGATCTTAAGTCAGAATCCTTGTGAACCAAGTTTATTGTTTAGCAAGGAACAAGTACTCCTTATTAAAACAAGAGAATTGTTAAGTGTTCTCCCGTAATAGGGAGTTGCTGTTTCCCCAAAGAAGGGATAAAAAAAGAAACCTGCTTAACTGATATCCAGAAGCAGGTTTTTGAATTATGATTTTCATTCAATCAAAATATATTCCGAAATTTTCTGTTTAAAAAAATGCCTTTTCCAATAACTACTTAAGCTTGGTAAAACTTTTGTATAAAGCCTCCACGATCATTAACACTACATTTCGTATATATTTTCTTCACAAAATTCCTAACTGTTCCCTCAGTGATCCCCAGTTTCTCACTTATATACAATGCCCCTTTATTCTGTAACCAAAGAGTAGCAACCTCACATTCTCTAGTGGTAAAACTGTATGTACTAAATAATGCTTGTATTCGATTCTGATCATTCAAATCCTTTTCTAATTCGAATTCAATATAAAAGACAATGGAGTAAACTAGAGCAAATATACTATCGTAAACAAATGGCATTGAACGAGAGAAGTTCAGAAAGGCTATAGTTTTCCCTTGAACTTTAATTGGGCAGCAGAGACATAGCCATTCTTTGAAGGGAACTAGTTGATGTTCGTCACCTTTAAGGAATATATTTTCTCCAGTTTCTAAAGCAATAGATATTGCATTAACCCCTCCTGATTCCATTGCCATTGAACTTCCTAACTTAACCACTAATGGTCTAAGTCCATTATGGAGAGATTCTTCTCCGATAATATCCAGTATAACTCCTTCTGAATCCGCTAGAAAAAAGAGATGTGAATAAAAAAGTTGTCCCTCTAACATACCTACTTTAAATTTAAAAAGGTCTACTATTTTTCTGTTTAGGTATAGTCTCTCTTTCAATTCACTATGAGAGATTTGCATTTTAAGTTCTGTAGCTATATTGGCTTTATAGTCTGCTTGCCAATCTAGCCATTGTTTTCGAGAGAAAGAAGATTTTGAGCTCCAATTCTTTGGAATTACCGGTTGGGGATTTTTAATTAAATTCATATTACTCATCCTTAATCATTAGTTAATAAACTACAACTGTATGGTAAAATTTTCTTTAAGTCAAATTACCTACTAATTAGTAATTTTTTAGGTGCAAAGATTCGCTGGCTAGGGACAAGTTATACTCCATAATAATTACATAAAAGTTCCACGTGAAACGTAGCAGGGGAGGCTAGAGCTGGGTAAAGTTGTAAATGGGTATGACTACAAACTATACTCAAATAAGTACACATGATATGCACATACTCGTTAAATTAACCTATTTACGGAGAGGAAGTAGAAGTGGCATGAGAGAACTTCAGGTTCAAACGACATATGGTACCGTTCAAGGCGAACTTTTGCACGATGCAAGCGTATGGAAAGGCATTCCCTATGCGAAACCCCCGGTAGGTGAGCTGCGTTTCAAGGCTCCGGTACAGCCCGAGTCATGGGATGGAATCAGACAGGCCACTCAATTTGGACCTGAGAATATACAACCTCGAAATCATCAACCAGAAGGCCAGACAGAAATTCCGAATGAGTCAGAAGATAGTTTATATCTGAACATCTGGGCACCTAAGGAAAAAGGAGCAACACCACTGCCGGTCATGGTATGGATTCACGGCGGTTCCTTTGTATCAGGTTCAGGTAGCCAGCCGATGTATGATGGTACACAGTTAGCGGCTCGGGGGGACGTCATCGTTGTGACGATCAACTACCGATTAGGAGCTTTGGGATTCCTTCATATGGCTCCATTAGGTGATTCATATGTATCCAATGCAGGTCTGCTGGATCAGGTTGCGGCATTACAGTGGATGAAGGATAATATCTCTGCTTTTGGTGGTAACCCGGATCATGTTACGGTGTTCGGCGAATCAGCAGGCAGCATGAGTATTGCAGCACTGATGGCGATGCCAGCGGCCAAAGGACTTTTCCAACGTGCCATTATGGAGAGCGGTGCATCCCAGTTCATGCCGGCAGAGCAAGCTTCAGCGTTGCGGGAAGGGATGTTAAAGATTCTTGGGGTGGACCGGGACAACCTGCAGAAGTTAAATACAATTCCTGTAGAGCAGATTATTGCAGCTGGTGAAAAGGTCAAACAGCAGAGCGGGGCAGGGATGGCATTATTGTTCCAACCTGTATTGGATGGGCATACATTACCACAGGTGCCACTTCAGGCGGTGAGCGAAGGCTCAGCGCAGGATATTCCGGTGCTGATTGGTACGACATTACACGAGGGTGCATTATTCATCCAGCCACATGTGCCTTATTCAAAAGAGATCGATATGGTTCAGGGCGTAGACTTTATGACGCCAGATCTGGAGAACCGGGTAGCCATCGCGGATAGTTATCCAAAAACGGCGGATGGACAAGCCCAAGTCATGACCGATATGTTCTTCTGGCGGTCAGCGCTGCAATATGCTGCTGCACAACAGAAATATGCCCCGGTGTGGATGTATCGATTTGATTGGGTGATGCCGGAACACCCCTTGTTAAAAAGAGCGATTCACAGCATCGAAATGTTCTTTGTGTTTAATACACTGCATGTCCTCAAATTCATGAATGCGGAGCCCGACGAAGCTGCTTCGGCACTTGCTCTCAAGGTACAGGATGCCTGGATTTCCTTTGCCAAGAACGGCAAACCTGAAGTTGCAGGTGTGAACTGGCCTGAATATGAGCAGGATCGTGCGACACTAATTTTCAACCATGAGATTGAGATCGTACATGATCCGGATGCAGCCAAGCGAGAGCTGTTAGGGTTATAATCCAGGTGGGTTATTGTGTATGAATACTCTGAAAAACTGCTATGAGCCCGATCAAAAGAGGACGATCATTCTCAGAATGAACGTCCTCTTTTTGTAATCTGGCAGAATAGTAAGCAGAACGTAAGCACTAATTAGAGGTACATTATACCTTGTTATCCTCCAATATTATTTACGAGAGGCACGTGTGCGGGACACCTCATCGAAGTAGAAGGAACGTTTTCCACGGGAGAAGAGCACGATCAAGACATGAACAAAGAGCACGGCGTAGACCAACATATAGACACCGACTGTTCCTAGGGAAAGCAATATTTGATAAGGCCGGAGCATAACATCCTCATTACTGGTGAAGGCATAATCATTGACCCAGCGGATGATTGTAATCACGAACCAAGGCGTGTAAAGTGCGGCAAATCTTTTGAATAACGATTCACTGGTAGGTGTGCCGGTCTGACGATTCACATAGCGGAATCGCAAGATGGCCGAGCCTGGAGTTACCCCATTTCGCACCCAAGGTATGAAGAACAGCACAATGACCATAGCAATGGATGTACTTAGCGCATCACTGATCACATCAGACGCTGTAAAGATGGAGATTAGATTCGAAAGGAAGACAACAATGATTCCATCAATAATTAACGCGAGCAATTGAGGCATAGCATACACTCGGTTTTGCTCCACGATCTGTTCACTCTTCGCCTGAATGCTTGCACGTGATGGGAATAAAGCAAGCAGGATGGGCGCTGTGAAGAATCCAATGACTGCTCCCGAAGTATTCAATAACAGATCATCTACATCGAACAGGCGGTAAGGACAATTGTAATACCCGTAGAATCCGGTGATTTGAGTGATTTCGAAGAATAGGGAAAGCCCTAATCCACCAAGCAGGGCGTACTTCCAGAATGATCTCTTTTGAAAAAAATAACGGATATATACACCCAGCGGCATGAGAAGCAGGACGTTAAATAGAACTTGCAGAAAGGCTCTGCCCTGAATCATGCTGAGATAGCTGGAAGGCTGAGACCATACAACAGGTGTTTCCTTCATGATGTCTTTGACAAAAGTGAATGGAACCAGATTGTAGTAGATCGTGTCAGCGGCTTGCTGCGCACAGGTATCTCGCGTAGTCGGAAAAGGGAGAATGACGAGGCAATAGGCGGCCAGAATATAAAAGATAAACGAAAAGCTGATGCCAAACCGTGACCAGCTGAAGAAGCCGTCTTTACGATACCCATAGATTAACCACGGCACCAGCAAAAACATGGCCGCAACAACAAAGATAAAAAAAGCCGTTTGCACAGGGAAAACATATGAGGACATGAGTAGGCACTCCTTTGATATCAAAAAATATTGTGAATTTCACCAGAATTCATGCATTTGTAGTGCGTATCTAATAGTTACATCATAAGTAGTTACCCTTAAAGTGAGGGATGCCTGAACCTTAAATTTGGTTTAAATCCATTCATGCAGTGAGCAAGCGTATGGAACATGCCGCCGAAATCCCGTATACTTGCGGGAAAGCCAATCGTAGAATGGAGAGTTTAATACATATGTCTAATTTGCCTAACTGCCCGAAATGTAATTCTGAGTACACGTACGAGGATGGTAACCTGTTGGTTTGCCCGGAGTGCGCGCATGAATGGTCTCCAGAAGGGGAAAATGAGAGTGCAGAGGATGCCAAAGTAATCCGTGATGCCAACGGAAATGTGCTAAGTGATGGGGATACCGTTACCGTCATTAAAGATCTGAAGGTTAAGGGTAGCTCGCTCGTGGTCAAACAAGGCACGAAGGTGAAGAATATCCGCCTGATTGATGGGGATCATGATATTGATTGCAAGATCGACAGCTTGGGTGCAATGAAGTTGAAGTCTGAGTTTGTGAAAAAGATATAAGATAAGATTGAGAAACGTTCAGTTCCGCATTCAATGGGAATTGAACGTTTTTTTGTTTGACAGGAAATATTTAGTAGATATATACTGGTTGGAATTTAATTTTGAACATGGTTAGGTGGTCTACATATAAGAAAAGGCAGGTGTCAGAGCGATGAAGAGAGATCGTATTATTAAATATTATTCCGGGTTTGATGAGTGGGGGAGACTGGAACGGGAACCGATTGAATTCATCATTAACATGCATTACATCAGAGAGTATCTGCCTGCCAACGGTCATATTCTGGATAATGGGGCTGGGCCGGGGAAGTATGCCATGGAGCTGGCGAAACTGGGGTACCAAGTCACTTTATCTGATCTGACACCGTCCTCCGTAGATACTGCACGGCAAAAGGCTCAAGAGTTTGGTTTGACACAGCAATTCAATGGATTCCATGTTCTCGATGCGACTTCGCTCTCCGGTATTGCTGACGAGACTTATGATGCGTCCCTCATGCTGGGCCCGTTATATCATCTGCAGACAGACGAAGAGCGCACGGCTGCTGTACGGGAGTTGTACCGTGTGACCAAGCGAGGGGGCGTGGTGTTTGTAGCCATGCAGAGCCGAATGCGTATGAGTATCAATTCGCTGCAATCCCCGCAGCACTGGAAACCGAATGATAACATGGCAGCAATCCGTTCTTTTGTGGAAAAGGGTATATTCGATCATCAGGATCAAGGACGATTTACGGGAGCATACTATTTTAATATTCAGGACGTTACGCCCTTCATGGAGCAACATGGATTTGAAACCGTTGATTTGATTGGTTCATCCAGCCTTAGAGCGATGCTCACGGACGAGCAGCAGCAATACTGGAAAGAGCGTGGCGAGTATGATGAACTCATGCAATTTATGATTGAAGCCGCCAAAGACCCATCCATATTGGGAATCTCGTCTCATTTGCTGTACATCGGGAGGAAGAAATAATCATATAAGTACCCCTGGAAACAAGGGGTACTTGTGTTTTTCATCAAAATAGTTCAATATTAAGATATAACAAAAGGTGATCTACTTACAATAGGTTAGATGAACAACGGATCGCTTCATACCAGGGAGGAACAGACAATGGAAATCGGAATTAGTACATTTGTGGAGACAAACCCGGATGTAAAAACAGGAGAACTTATCAGTCATGCGCAGCGCATTCGCGATGTTGTTGAAGAGATTGTTTTGGCAGATCAGGTCGGTCTTGATGTATATGGCGTGGGAGAACATCATCGTGCTGACTACGCCGCTTCATCACCAGCTGTCATTCTGGCGGCAGCAGCTTCACAGACCAAGAATATTCGCTTGACGAGTGCAGTAACGGTGCTGTCATCGCATGATCCGGTACGGGTATATCAAGATTTTGCTACACTGGACGGTATTTCGAACGGGCGTGCAGAGATTATGGCAGGGCGGGGATCATTTATCGAATCGTTCCCACTGTTCGGCTATGATCTGAACGACTACGATGAGTTATTTGACGAGAAACTGGATTTACTGCTCAAGCTGCGTGATTCGGAAAAAGTAACCTGGGAAGGCAAACACCGCCCTTCCTTTAACGATCTGGGCATCTACCCGCGCCCGGTACAGGAGAAACTTCCGGTATGGATTGGCAGTGGCGGTAATCAGGAATCGGTAGTTCGTGCAGGACTGCTCGGTTTGCCACTGGTGCTTGCCATTATCGGTGGTCGTCCGGTGCAATTCGCACCACTGGTGGAACTGTACAAGAAAGCAGCTGCACATGCAGGACATGATGCTTCCAAGCTGACCGTTGCTTCTCACTCTCACGGCTTCATTGCCGATACAACAGATGAAGCTGTGGAGAAATTCTTCCCGCCAGCGCAAGCGGTCATGAACATACTGGGCCGTGAACGTGGATGGGGACACTACAGCCGTGCAACATTTGATGCGGCGCGTAGCCTTGAGGGTGCTTTGTACGTGGGTGATGTGGAGACGGTAGCTCAGAAAATTATTTACCTGCGCAAAGAAGTCGGGATTACACGCTTCATGTTGCACACCCCCCTCGGCACAATGCCGCACAACGAGGTTATGAGAGCAATCGAGCTACTTGGTAAAGAAGTCGCTCCAATTGTGCGCAAAGAAATTGCACGTTGGGAAGCTGAGAACGAAGAGGCACGTTAATCGACTGAAACCGTTACGGAATTAGATAGAGTCAACCAAATAAAGGAGCATGACCTAGGTGTATTACGCCAATGGGTCTGCTCCTTTTTTTGTTTATCTTCTAAAAGTATCTAAAACAGCACAGATGTAATGCTTATCCATTCGCAGATGTACTCACAAGGGAGTGTATAACCATGGACAACGTATGATCATAGAGGGTTTTGGCATCTTCTTCGCTCTCAATATGGCCTCCCAGGTACAGATGAATAACACCGTGTAAGGGGGCCCAGATCATTCGTACCGCAAGCAGGGGATCTTGCACCTGAAGCATTCCCTGTTCAATCGCTATCTCCACCAAAGCAGACACTTGCTTCAGTGCAGTCGCTGTTCCCTGCAAAGTCTCTCCATCTGGTTTGAACTCGGAAAAAGATCCTCCAAACATCAGCTGATAGAAGCTGGATTGAGAAATGCCGAAGTCCCAGTAGACGTAGGCCAGATCACGGAAATATTGTTCGAACGATGCCTGCCGGGGTATAGTTTCAAAACGCTGGGCCATGAGGGAGCATCCCTCTAGATATAGATGTTTGGCTAACCCTTCTTTTTTGCCAAAAAGGTTATATATGATTTTGGTGGAGCACTCCATGCGTTCAGCTACACGGCGTACCGTGACGGCTTCTGGTCCATGCTCTTGCAGTAAAGCGGCAGCAGCATGCACAATATTTTGCCGCAGATTATCCGAGTGCTGGAGTCTGGCTTCCTGAAAGGTTGTTACCGTATGTGCAGATTCTGTGGAACCCGAATTAAGATCCTTCATTGATTTCATCCTCGTAACCGTATTGTTGTTGAACAGAAACTACGTTTCCTTTTATGGTCATTCTACTGTTTTACGCCGGATGACGTCAATTTAATCCGAATTTAATAAGTAAGAACCCGTTCTAGATTCAAATTTAACAAATGTATTTGACAGCATCATGAATTTTGGTTACGATGATTCTATTCAGAAACAGTGTTTCCAAGTGAAAACAAGTGTTCAAATTATGCATAGAGGATGGATGAGAGATGATAAAGGAACAGCGTCAATGGGTACTTATTACAGGTGCTTCTTCAGGTATTGGGAAAGTTTTTGCACTCGAAATGGCTTCCAAGGGTAAAAATATTGTGCTGGTGGCCAGAACAGAATCCAAACTGAATCAATTGGCAGAACGTATAGAACGTGCATATCAAGTAAGGGCTGAGGTAATCGTATCGGATTTGTCTCAAGTCGATGCACCTCAGAGGGTATATGAGGAATGTCAGAATCGGGGAATACACATCGATATGCTGATCAACAATGCGGGATTTGCTACTCATGGATTATTTGAACAGGTAGATGGTTCCCGGCAGCAGGAGGAAATTATGTTGAACGTACTCGCCTTGACAAACATGACACATCTTTTCTTGCCAGGCATGTTACAGAAGCGTAATGGTGCTGTCATTAATGTCTCTTCGACGGCTGCCTTTCAACCTGATCCGTATATGGCTGTGTATGGAGCAACGAAGGCATTTGTACTTTCTTTTACAGAGGCATTATACGAAGAAAACAGGAAGCGTGGCGTTCAGTTTTTGGCACTATGCCCAGGCTCAACCGAGACTTCGTTCTTTGATGTGGTGGGCGCTGATGAAGCCTCGGTGGGTAAACGTGATACACCTGAGCATGTCGTGGCGGTGGCCATGAGAGCACTCGAGTCAGGCAAACCTTATGCTGTGCCGGGGGCTGGTAATTACTGGACAGCGCAGTTCACCCGCCTCGTGCCACGCAAGTTGATGTTGCGAATTGTAGGAAGTATGCTCCGTCCACGTTCCAAGGATGGTAAAGCAGAAAAAATACAAGCCTGATTAGTGGTATAGGGTAAAAGCTTTAGGCCAAAATGCCTTTAGCCCGAGCTTCCTTTATCCAGCTTGGAAATTCAGTGAGCAGACGATCGTACAATTCTTCATCGCTGATCTTGGAGATGTCGTCGAGAGCAAAAAAGTCAGCATTATCGATGAAACGTCCAGTCATATCATCGAGTTTCTCAAGGATACCGTAATTGGCTTGTCCTAGGCCAACGAATTGCCAGAACAGATTTTTGGTTGAGCTTTCGGTAATAAGCCGCATGATTTTCCCTTTTTGACTGACCCCGCCATCGCTAAAAAAGATAATATACGTTGGAATCTTCACATCGGGTTCCTCGATCGTATATTTGCGAATGACATCCTGCATCACAGGAGGTTCGTTATTGGTACCGCCTTTGCTTCCCAGCGTATATGTGCGTTCAATATAATTCTCGAAATCCCTGGCGGTGACGCTAGGTGCACGCAAGAAGTCTTTGGCGAAGAACCAGACGTCCAACTCTCCGTTATCATCAAACGCTGATGCAATCGCCAGAATACGCTCGAAGGCTTCTTGCACAATGCCTTTGCGATACAGATGGTACATGGAGCCTGATGCATCAAATACAACGGCAACACGTGCCTGTATAGGTTCGATCTTTTTCTTTTGCAGAGACAGGGTTACTTTACGCTTGAGGAGATCGATCTTGGTCAGGTTCAGCGGCACATGATTCGTGTTTGGTGCAGCAACAGGTACCAAGACTTCTGAAGAGGCCGCTGCTACTTCAGCTTGTGCGGTGAGAAGAACCTGTTCGGCTTCCGAGGTGTCGTTACTCTCAATTTCAACACCGAATGACTCTGCCAGCGGCTGCAATCCACCAAAGAAACCTCGTCCAATCGCACGAACTTTGAACCCGTCACGATACTTATAGATTTCAATGAGAATAAGAGCTGTTTCCGCAGTGACCTGCGTGATCTCATAGGTGATCTGCTGGGAACCGGCTTGTACAATCGCCTGACATGCTTGAACATCGGCGAAAGTGCCTCCCGCATCCAGAGTAGCCGTAAACACACATTTTTCCACAGGGGCCTGCCGTAATTGATTCGTATCCAGTACAAAAGAGGATTTCAGTTCCTCCGCCTGTTGCAGAAGCACACTTTGATGGGGATCGGCCTTCTGATTATAAAATACAAAATAGTCGTCAGATGGGACCTTTCCCTCTTCGTTCACCATAAAGCAGCTAACATCCAAGGGAGAAGGAGATGATGTACATTGAATGGTTACCTGAAGTTGGGTGGATTCGTTGATACTGATATTCTGGCCTGTGTTTAAATGGATGAACGAATCTGTCATAATCGGATGCGCCTCTCTTCTCCAATATAATGGTTGAAAATGTACAGTAACAAAATCGATTCTGAGACAAATGTTTCCATAAGTCAATCTTTTCACCGTTGATCCTACGCCTCATCAGACTCGTACTTTTCCCGATGCTCCTTCTTCATCTTCACATAGTCTGGATCCGTCTTGGCAATCTCCCATTGCGCTTTGAATATTGCCGCGGCTTCGGCCTTCACCTTATCATTCTGATAGGGCAAGATTGAGCCATCCTCCTTCGAGTATTTGCGTCCTCCTTTGTGATTTGTATACCGTCTGGCCCGTGTATAGCCCATCTGGAGAAATTTACGAGCCATATCCATACCCACGAAATCTCCCTTTTTCTTATACTCCAAAAATAGCTCATAGATCTTCTCCGATGACTCTGTCGCAATCTCGGGTGTTTTGAATCGCCAGTGTGGCAGAATCTCGCCCTTGTATGGCTCAACCATGAGAACACCCTGCTCACCCCGGCCTACGGTGTACAGCTCAGGATGTTTGCGCAGATCCAACTCGTCATAATTGAGGCTGTAATCAAATTTTTTCATGTATACGCCCTCCTTGATAGGGATTACCCCGATTCTGAACCAACAAGCACGGTTAATGGGGAACAATAGAAGGAATTACACAGGAGGGGTAGCGGTATGGGAATGTCCGGCAGATATCTTGTGGTAACGAAGGAGCTAGTTGAATCCATCAAGTCAGGTGAGATCAGTGTGCATGATTGTGCAGTGGATCTGGATATTGATAAAACGTGGCAGATGATCCAATTCACGCTGAACGGTAACTTGTTAGAAGGGGAGCCTCCCCTGGGATATGTGGTGCCTCTCGCAGGTGAGCAATACGTGGGAAACTATTCGGACATGGATCTATTTTTGCTTAGTAACGAGCAGGTGATGAAAGCCTACATGGCATTGGAGCAGCTCACACCGGAAGAATTAAAGGAGCGGTATAGTCTGGACCAAATGATCGCTGAAGGTGTCTATCCAGTTATGGAAGATTGGGATGCGGAAGAGACATATCAGGAGATCGTTCAGACCGTGGATGATATCCAGGCCTTGTTTCAGGCCACGGCTGCAAGTGGGAACGGGATCATCTTTTATGTTTTCTAAGTGAGCACTAAAATTATGATGGGAATTCTATGGCCGACACTGAGGCAGGTTTGAACTGTGCCTATTCGGGTTATTGATAGACACAAGGCTCAGGCCTTGATGACATGACAATCCGGTAGAAGAGAGGGAATGCGATATGACTCAGGATCAGAACGAAGAGAACAAAGCGATTCAAGAGGACGAGCCGGATCAATTCGAGACTCCCGCAACTGCGGAAGATGAAGAAACGGATGAGAAACTCGCAGAAGATCAGGAGCAAGAATAACTCCCAGCATTGCATAATGAAGCAGGATGTTTTATTGAAACATACGATATGCTGAAATATAGATAGACCAGAGGTCGGACATGTTCCGGCCTTTTGGTTTATTTTTTTGCGTATCCGTTTACAAGAATTACCTATACCTTCATAATGGAAATGAACCATATTTTTCTAAGGAGGAGTTCATATTACGAATCGGAAGTTAGTCCAATGGATGGCAGTGCCACTAGTGCTTTTAATGGTTGTTCTTACAGGATGTCAGGCTGTGGGTGGAGTAGACGTTGGCAAAGCAATGGCCAATGGCGCGAGTATCAAGTCCGGTGAATCCAGACAATCCATGAATATAAACATAGAACCGGCTAAGGAATTTGCTACAGAAAAAGACCTTGAAATGATCGAACTCATTAATTCCATATCCCTGGATATTGATCAAGCCAAAATGAAAGATGCGAAGACAGCATCGATCAAAGGTACACTGAGCATGGAGGGAACGAAGTTACCTTTCCACATGTCTATGAATGAGTCCCAATTGGTCATTGATCTGGACGGAGCCCAGAAACCTCTGTACATATCTCTGGATACGTTCCAGGATGCACAGGCTCTTCCGATGGTAGATACGAAGGCTCTGGAGAAACAACTCGAGGAACTTTCCCCGAAACTGTTCTCTTTTGTCCTGAAGCATCTGTCCAATCCGAAGAACATCTCCGTAACACCGGTACAGGAAACCGTGAATGGCGAAGCACTTAGCCTCTCCAAGCTGCATCTGGAGGTTAGTGGTGAAGAGATGCTTGCTATGGTTAAACCGTTCCTGACGAGTATTTCGAAAGATGAGCAGGGACTGAAAGACCTGATTGGCGATCTGTATGATGTGTTCTACCCTGTACTTGAAGCTGTGAATGAGGTTGAAGGCGGGGGAGATGAAACGCTGAATTCGATCGTTCCTGAATCGAAAGATGAAGCCGTTGCGTCTCTGTATGCCATCATCAAAGTAGGACTGGACAGTATGCTGGTCAATTATGATCAGGAGCTGAACAACCTGTTGAATGAGACCCCTGAATTCAAAACGGTCTTTGGCACAGATACCAAACTGAAGATGGATTTTTATCTCGACAGCAAGCTGGATATTCGTAAGCAAAACTTTGAACTGAAAGTAGCGCTGCCTGCTTCTGAGGATCTGCCGGTGAACTCTGTAACCGTAAGTGGAGACAGTGAACAATGGAATATCGGTGGCACAGTTGCAGTTGATGAAGTGGATGTATCGGGCGGCGTTCTGGATCTGATGAAGGATGATATTACGCCTGGACAGATGCTGCGCAATTTTGATTCCAATTCACTTGCATACCAATTGCTGAAAGATGAAGCTGGGATCACGAGTAAAAGTGTAGTGCTCTTCCCGGATGATGAATACGCCGGGGCGATCACCGTTAAGAACACAACATTTGTTCCGCTTCGCTACGTGTCTGAAGAATTGGATGCTGAAGTGAAATGGACCAAAGGTTCAAACCAAATCGTTGTCATTGACGACATCACTGGTGATGAGATTGTCCTGACCGTAGGTTCCAAGAAGGCAACCGTTGCTGGTAAAGAAGTAACCATGGTGGAATCCGCCTATGTAGGCAAGGACGGCAAGACGTATGTGCCGCTGCGCTTTGTGGCTGAATCCCTTGGAGCTACTGTAGATAAGGAACAAGAAACAGGCTGGATTTACATTGACCGTCCTTAATTTCTTATGACTTAAAAATAATGAAATGCATGGGGAGTACCTCTATTAGAGGTGCTCCTCTTTTTCATGTCGTCCCAGGTCAGAGGAATGGCAGGGCAAATACGGAAGCATACTAATCTGGTTGAGATGATGGCTGTAGCTGTTCCCCGTTAGATTAGAGCAAATAAAGAAATGGGTATTTACGTATGGAGGATGTCAAAACAGCAAAGGGAGGTCTATAGATTATGACTGAACGATTTGCGGGTAAAGTGGTCCTGATTACAGGCGGTGGCTCCGGTCTTGGACGATCAGCTGCTGTGGAAGTTGCACGTGAAGGGGCTAAGCTTGCCCTGGTAGATGTGAATATGAAGGCGCTGGAAGAGACCAAGCGTGTGATCTCGGAAGAGGTACAGCATGCCGAATTTCTGCTAATTGAAGGTGACGTATCGGATGAAGAAGCTGTGAAGAAGTATGTTAGCGATACGGTCAATGAGTTCGGACGTATCGATGCATTTTTCAACAATGCAGGCATTGAAGGCAAGCAAAACCTGATCGAGAACTACGAGACGGAGATGTTCAATAAAGTCATCGATATCAATCTGAAGGGTGTATTTTTCGGATTGAAGCACGTTCTACCTGTAATGAAGAAACAGGGCGAAGGCTACATCGTGAATGCGTCCTCTGTTGGTGGGATTCGCGCCGTGCCAAACCTGGTTGCCTACGGAGCGAGCAAACATGCCGTAGCCGGCATGACCAAAGATGCAGCGATTGAATACGCCGAGCACGGGATCAGTGTTAATGCAATTGCACCTGGAGCCATTCTGACAGATATGGTCATCGGTTCGTTCAAACAGATCAATCCGAATGACTGGGAGTCAGCATCCAAAGAGTTCGTGAAGGACAACCCGGCGAAGCGCTTGGGTGAACCGAAGGAAGTAGGGCGTCTCGTCGCCTTCCTGCTGTCAGGTGAAGCACCATTTATCAATGGAGCTATTATTCCAATCGATGGTGCGCAGTCAGCCAAATATTGATCCCATAATCAAAGCATATATCGATGCGACATAGATATAACGAAGAACGCCCTATTCCGCCAATGTGCGGAGTGGAGCGTTCTTTTTCATGTAATCCAGATAACATATCATCCGCAGGTTAAGTGTGCTGTAGAATCTGCGGCTTTTTGCTAAACCCGGTACTCCCGGCTGTAAAGCCCATCTGGCGATAGAATTCATGTGCAGCTTCACGTTCCGGGCGATTGCCACTGTTCAGAGACAGGGAATCCACGTTATGCGTGGCTGCCCATTGCTCAGCTTCAAGAATAAGCTGACGGCCGATGCCTGAGCCTCTGAACTGGTCGTGTACAACCAATGCCAAGATACGGCAGTGTCTTCCGTTTTTTTCATATAGATAAGACGTCTGTAATCCGATCAGTCCAACCACACGTCCGCGTGCTTCAGCAACCAGTGTAGTAAAGTTTGCGTCCGCAGAGATATGGGTATAGCGCTCTTCCATCTCGGCGTAAGTGGTGGGATAACCAAGTTGGTCCATCAGAATGACCATATCTTGCAGATCGGTAGGGGAGCTATGTCTAATCGTCACATCCAGGCTCATAATGTTGTATCCTCCTTGGGTCTTTCATTCAATGAAAGTTCAATAATGGTATCCAGCAGCTCTGCAAAAGAAATGCCTGCAGCAGCTGCACTTTTGGGCAGCAGACTGTTACGGGTAAGACCCGGCAGCGTGTTCACTTCAAGCACATACGGCATGCCTTCCCGAATCATCATATCTACGCGAGCGTAGACGCTGCATTTGAGCACCTGATAACAGGCCAAGGCCGCGGCTTCAACGCGATGGTGAAGGTCCACAGGCAATTGCACGACCTGCTCATCGGCCCCGTGGTCATCATATTTGGAAGCATAGTCAAAAAACTCCGCGTTCGAACGAATGGAGATCACCGGCAGCATCTTACCATCCAGAATGGCACAGGTAATCTCTTCACCTGCGATATACTGTTCAATCATGACTGTATCATCCCAGGCGAGGGCAGCCTCTACAGCAGTCGGTAGGGCGGAAGCTTCCTTCACCACTTGGGTACCAATGCTGGAACCACCTGAATTGGGTTTGACCACCACGGGGTACGTTAATTGTTGAACAGCAATAGAGGACAGTTCCTCCATATGGTTCACCTGCAGCCATTCCCCGGTAAGCACACCTGCATGCTGCATGAGTTGTTTGGACATGTCTTTATCCATGCATACACTGCTTGCAAGCACGCCACAGCCTGTGTAGGGAATACCCAGGGATTCCAATGTGCCTTGAACCGTACCGTCTTCGCCGTATTTGCCATGCAGGGCAAGCAGTGCCACATCGATCCCCACTGACTTGTCGATTAGATCCCGCTTGGTGTTCAGCTCAATGGGCACAACCTCATATCTACTCTTATCCAGATGGTTGATCATCTCCTGTCCGGTGAGCAGGGAAATATCCCGCTCTGAAGATGTACCGCCCATAATCACGCCAACTTTCATGTGAAATCCTCCTTATCTCATTTGAGCTGCTGTCTCGCCAATGATGCGAATGCCTTTACGTATATTCTCATCGCTGACTCTGGAGAAACCCAGACGCATCGTGTTTACACCCTGACCGGGTTCCAGATAGAAGGTATCCCCTGGTGTGAACGTCACACCTTTTACTTTACAGGCCGCCAGCAGATCACGGGTTCTGTATTGGGACGGGAACTGCACGAACAGATGCAGACCACCCGCACCGGAAATCCGGCACATTGGCAGATGCTGCTTCAGGCAACGCACAACCAATTCATATTTTCGCTTATACTCTGTGCGAGCACGCTTCAAATATTTCTCGAAATTACCGTTGCTCAGATATTGATACAATAACGATTGGTCCAGCGTGGAGGTATGGATGCTGCGTGCCCGTTTCATACTCTCCAGATAATCAATCAGCGCCGCATCCGCAATAATCCAACCTACCCGCAGACCTGGGAACAGGACTTTGGAGAAGCTGCCCAGATACACCAGTCCATTGCCTTTGCCCATGCTGGCGATCAGGGGAGATACGTGGGAACCGGAATAGCGCAATTCTTCGTTGAATCCATCCTCAATGATGGGAACCTGATACTTGTTCATCAACCGGATGATCTCTACCCGTTTCGCAGGGGACGTCACAATCCCGGTTGGATTGTGATAGGATGGCACGAGATATGCCAGATCATATGGACTTGCCTCAAGTTCATGTTCCAGTTGTTTCAAGTCCAGGCCATCTGGCTCCATATTCACACCGGTCAGGTGGAACTGGTGCAGCTTCAGATTTTTGATCGCCGTGTGGTGCGTTGGATTCTCGCAGAGCGCTTTTCCGCTTTTTTTGCGCAACGCTCCAAGCACCAGATCGAAACCTTCCGTGAATCCGTTGGTGATTAGGATGTCCTTGCCACGGAGGTCAACACCTTTGTTCTCCATATATCGTAGTAAATAGTTCATCAGCGGTCTGTATCCCTGCGCATATCCGTAATTCAGCAGTACTTCGCCTTCAAGTGACATGCGATCCAGAAAAGCCCGTTTCACGTTGTGCAGATCAAACAGCTTTTCATCCGGTGCTATGCTGGTAAAAGATATCTCACCGCGCTCTGCTCCGGAGCCATGCTTCATCAGATCGTACTGCTCTGCCTGAATTGCATACTCGCTTACCTCTGTCGTCCAGTCCAGTCTCCAGCTTGCTGCTGCCTCAGGTGTTTCGATGGAGGCACTGACGTAATTGCCCTTGCCTTTGACTGCATAGATCAGACCTTCATCTTCAAGCTCGGCATAAGCGAGCAGGACCGTGCTGCGACTAACCTTCATGAGTGTACTGAGTTCACGGGTCGAGGGCAGCTTTTGTTTGGCTTGCAGGCCGCCTTTGAGCATCAATCGCTTCATATAATCTTTGACTTGTATATATACAGGGCGGTCCTCCGTCAGTTGCAGATCGGAATACATCCCATCACTCCCTCTATTGGTATCTTGCCATATTATAAACCCAGCAGAAAGAACCACGATACCTCTGTTTCCCTGAGAGTGTGGTTGCTTGTTCGCACAAACGCAAAAAAGCCCTGGCAGTATGCCGGGGCCTGGTGGTGAAACTTGATCCATTTTCTATAGTACTGCTGCTATAATTTCTACAGTTGTATTGCATGACTAGTCTCTCTAGGATCGATAGCTATCTGACCTTCTACGTGTGTCTATTAACTTCAGTACGACTATAATTGCAGGCTTTCTAGGTGATACTTAAAATCTACAGTGAATCATGAATCTAGGTCTTTCTAGGTTTGCTTGCTGCAAGGGTCGATTAGATGATGAATCCACAATCTATAAGCTAGGGTTCTTGCTAACTGTACTCTTGTCGTGATCACGTAACAGAATTCAGCATGAAAAAGAGTTTCAATCATAGGGTACAATAGACGGAGGTAGATATAAAGACGTATGTCTCAGTGCCCAATTTCTTCCTCATACCCCTATAGTACCACTTTGAATCAGGGAAGTTAACCTTTTTTTTGAAATATTTGTCGTAATAGCGAAAATTGCGTGAATTGTACTTCATATAGAATGAAATGGTGTCCGTTTATAATATGTGATAGGATGTAAACCTATAGATAATGAGGAAGTGAGCCTATTGATTAATATTACCGTGCCAACACCGGATGTAACCATTACAAAGCAGGTTGATCCACAGCTTAGCCACATTTATGGATTTACTGATTTTCACCTGATTACCCGGGAACTAGGCGGGATTTTCATGTTTTACAATGCCGCTGGAGAGTTGTTATTTGTCGGGAAAGCGCGTAAATTAAGACCACGTATCAAAAAGCATTTTGAAGACACGGTATCACCAATTAAGAATCACCGCGAGGAAGTAACGAAGATTGAAGTATGCCTGGTTGAAGATCCGGTAGATCGTGAAATTTACGAGACGTATATCATCAACACGATGCGTGCGAAATACAATGTAGATAAAGTCTTGTACAAATAAGACGCTTAATAAGCATATGAACATGCAATGTCTGGGACATATGTCCTAATTGTTTCGCCAGTGGGTAAGGATGTAATCGAAGGATTGCATCCGATTCCTTCTGGTGCCATCCCGATCTTTTTGAGGGAGTAGCTTGTAGAATTTGAAACGTAGTAAACCCAAACTTAGTATCACAGATATACCAAATACATATGAAGAGGTGATTGTGTTGATCGGTCGTAGCGGTAACCCTACACTTAAAGACAGCACGTTTGAAAACAGAGGATATGGAGAAGATCGGTATCAGAATTACATGACGATCAACGGCACGGTGAACAAAGCGTTTATTACGCTTGTGATTCTACTGGGCAGTGCATTTGCAACCTGGATGATGTTCTTTAACGGACAACAAGTAATGCCGCTTGCTTATGGCGGATTAATCGTTGGTTTCATTCTGGCACTTGTGATTTCGTTCAAACCCGTAGCGGCACCTTATCTGGTACCGGTCTATGCTGTGGCAGAAGGGCTATTCCTGGGCGCACTCTCAGCAACCTATGAGTCACTGTATAACGGAATTACCTTGCAGGCGGCCCTGTTGACCATGGCTGTATTCATCGCCCTGCTGATGGCATACAAAACCAGATTGATCAAAGCTACGGAGAACTTCAAGCTTGGGGTCGTGGCTGCAACCGGCGGTATCATGATCATGTATCTGCTGAGCTTTGTACTTGGTTTCTTCGGCATTTCGATTCCTTATCTGCATGATAACAGCTTGATCGGCATTGGTATTTCGGTCGTTATCGTCATTGTGGCTGCCCTCAATCTGGTCCTTGATTTCGACTTCATCGAGGGTGGTGCTGAACGTGGTGCGCCCAAGTACATGGAGTGGTACGGTGCATTTGGATTGATGGTGACGCTGGTATGGCTGTACATTGAGATCATCCGTTTGCTTGGCAAATTGCGGAGCCGGGATTAGTACTATTCAATACGTCAGATAGACGTAAACGGAGTGTGAATTTAAAGCTAAAAAGCTAACGCGTGATATTCACGTCGTTAGCTTTTTTGATTAACATTAGCAGAATTTTCTTAATGGCGGCTTCTTACAAAACTCAACTGATTCCAACTCGTTGAGGCCCAGCACCACTCTATCCCAACTCTGTATGCAGATCCTCTAAGGTGATGATCTCGGGCTGGATCGGCAGCTCTCCCCCAGCCGAACATGCCGCAAGCATATGTCCATCATCCAGTCGCTGACTGTGAAAGCGATAGCCCCCGGCCTGCTCGCAATGCCAATCTTCCCGCTCATTGGGAAGGATGGCGAAGGAGTCCAGAGGTATGGACAAGCCCATACCCAATGCTTTGATATAACTTTCCTTCAGCGTCCATAGACGGTAGAAGGTCTCCAGCCGCCGATCGTCAGGCTCGGCGGCCAAGAACTGGCTCTCCTTAAGAGAGAAGAAACGCTCAGCAATCTGCATGTCAATTGGAGCTATTTTTTCCACATCCACGCCCAGTTCATCTGTACTGCCAGAGATTAGAGCAATCCAATCACCAGAATGGGAGACGTTGAATTGTACATCCGAATGGTGGCTGAGTGAAGGTTTGCCGTAGGAATTACGGGTAAAAGAAAGCTCAGCAGGTCTCAGTCCAGTTAACTTGCTCAAAGTCACACGAGTCAATATCTCACCCAGCACGGAGCGATACGCGTCAGCCTGACGCACAAAACGCGAAGCCTGGGCACGACGCTCGGCAGAAACTTGCGACAGCAATTGGTTCCAGTACGCCTCGGGCAATACTTCTGGAACTTGGAGCACACGAATAGTTATCATCATTAATCACCTGAGGACATATTCGGCGTGGATCAGTAACTTTCCTTTATATGGAACGGACCCTCAACTCTTCCTCCCAAATCATCACTATACGGATGCCCCTAACAAGAAAGCCGGTTGTCTCGGTTTTCATGTTAAGGCCTCAGGTTCTGCATCCTCCTCTTCATGCTTCCTGTACTCGTTTCCATTCCGTATGCGCAGCCTGCACTCGTTCCCACATGTCCTGGCATTCCAGTTCGCTGTAGTTCACCAATGGTTCATGGAATATTTCAGTTAATACGTTACGCCATTCGGTGTAACTCTGGATCTCCGTTTTCCGGATTCCTTCGATATCATGTGTTCGAAGCATACATCCACGTAGTTCATGACTGCGGATCTCATCTCGCTGACGAAGCAAAAATGCGTTATGCCAAGGTGATTCGGCCGCCCGACTGTAGAATTCATGTTTGGGAATGAACTCCCCCAGATCGTGGACTACCTCGGGAGCATAGTCGACTCCTTCACTTGGTCCATTCGGCTCGTACTCAAGCCGCCATCCCCCAGCAGCAACAGATGATTGCATCAATTGGTAGGTGAATGGAGCTGAACCATAGGTTCCATAACGAAGTGGCAGAGGTTCAAAGGGCATTCCGCCGAGACCTACATCTACAATCCAGCGTTCAACTGTCGGGTCAGCATCCGGCAGAAGCACAGACAGACCGAGATGGAATGAGTTCACACGGGGTTGTTCCCCATGAGGCTGTACTCCACCGCGATGCCAATCAACCGTATAACCCAGCGAGCGGAGAAGAACACTAAATGCACCATTTAGATGAAAGCAGTAGCCGCTGCGGCCTTGTAATATAAGTTGAATCGATTCTTGAAGACTGATTCCCGCAGGACGACCTGCAAAAATATCGACCGTTTGCCAGGATAAATATTGCACATGTGCTCGCTGGAGTTCAAATAAGAATTCCAGTGTAGGTTCCTTTATATCATCTATGCCGATCCGTTTCAGATAGGCCTGTATTTCAGCTGTATTCAATAGTTCAATCATTCAGATCACCTCACGTCATATAGTGGACTGCAAGCGATGGTTATAAAACTTCTGCTGCCCTGAGTTCATTGTAAAAGTCAACGGGTGAAAACAACATGATCAATTGAGTCGATTGTAACGGTACAATTCATAGGATAACTTTAAAATCATCTCAAGAGATGGACATGGTTCTGATGTCATTGAAATACAATATATGGATGAGCTATTTCTTTTTCCGGGGTATGCTAACCCTTTGGAGTGGATATAGGTTAGAATATAGATAGATAGCAGGATTAGGAGATGGAAAAATGGCTAATGATGAAGTGATTTTGACACAGGAAGGCTTGGAAAAGCTGGAGGACGAACTGAAGGATTTGAAGACGGTGAAGCGTAAGGAATTGGCAGCTCGTCTGAAACTCGCGATCAGTTACGGTGACCTGAAGGAAAATAGTGAGTATCATTCAGCCAAAGATGATCAGGCCTTTATGGAGACCCGAATTTTGATCTTGGAGAAGATGCTGACAAAAGCAAGAGTCATTTCTTCAGACAATATAGACTCCAACAAAGTGAGCATTGGATCGACGGTGTTGCTTAATGACATTGAGTTCGCCGAGAAGATTGAATATAAAGTGGTTGGCCCTGCCGAGGCGGATGTTGCGAATAATAAAATTTCGTACGAGAGCCCGCTGGGCAAAGAGATAATGGGCAAAGAAGTGGGCAGCGTCATTCATGTCAATGCTCCGATGGGCGTTATCAAGTACGAGTTACTTCAAATTAAAGTGTAATTCAAAAAGAGAGGTGCTCCGCAGTCATCCAAGTGGCTGAGGGGACACCTCTTTTTGATTCGATTGGGCTTTGAACGGTTGGGAATATGGATTTTTTGAAACTTCATACGGTTGGACTAACGCACTTTATCACATACTGTGTTTAAGGAACTTATGAGATGAAGATTTACGTGTATTTTATATGTAAAAAAATAACATTTCGACAAATTTCGAATTTCGAATGACCTGACAAGGTGAGTAGTATATAATTACGGGAAAACTTTAAAGTGATGGAGTAGATACGATGAATTTTAGTAAGCCTAATCTAGATCAAGACAACGCTGGCAAAGGAGAACGTTTCTCCCAAGCTGGATTTATCCTGGCGGCCATTGGTAGTTCGGTTGGTCTGGGCAACATGTGGAAATTCCCGTACATTACGGGTGAGAACGGAGGGGCTGCGTTTTTCCTGCTCTTTATCGTCTGTTTGCTGCTCATCGGTTTGCCAGTACTCCTGGCTGAACTTGCGATTGGTCGCAGTGGCCGAGGTAGTGCAGCTACTGCTTTTATTAAAGCAGGTGGTAATAAGGGATGGCTCGCGGCCGGGTTGCTGCAAGTATTAACGCCATTTATCATCCTGTCCTTTTATGTCATTATTGCGGGCTGGACATTGCATTATGCGATTACGTCTTTCAGCGGCACGTTGTTTGACAATCCGGATTATGCCGGACAATTCGGCTCCTTTGTAGGCGGGTATATGCCGATCGTGTGGCAACTGGTTTCGGTTCTGATTACAGGCTGGATTGTTGCCAAAGGGGTATCTAACGGAATCGAGAAGTTCAACAAGGTACTGATTCCAGCGATGTTGGTACTGCTCATTATCCTGATGATTCGTGCAGTTACATTGCCGGGTGCAGGAGCTGGGGTTTCCTTTTTCCTGAATCCGGACTTCTCACAGCTTACAACGGAATCCGCACTGGTAGCGCTTGGACATGCCTTCTTCTCCCTGTCACTCGGGATGGGTATTCTTGTAACCTACGGTTCGTATGTGGATAAAAACCAATCCCTCGGTGCGGCAACCGTCGCCGTTGGTGCAGGTGACCTGATCTATGCATTCATTGCAGGTCTGATCATCTTCCCAACAACATTTTCGTTTGGTATTGCACCGGACCAAGGACCTTCACTGATCTTTGTGGCACTTCCGGCGGCTTTCTCGGCGATGCCACTAGGCTTCTTGTTTGGTGGACTGTTCTTCATCCTGTTAGCTATTGCGGCATTGACTTCAGCAGTATCCTTGCTGGAAGTTCCGGTGAAATATTTCATGGAACGTTTGTCCTGGAGCCGCAGTCGTGCGGTATGGGTTATTTCACTAGCGGTCTTTATCGTGGGGCTCCCTTCGGTATTGTCGCTCGGCTTGCTGCCTGAATGGACGATTGGATCGAAGAGTGTGTTCGACTGGATGGACTTTGTAGCATCCAATATCCTGCTGCCTGTCGGTGGACTGCTTGTGACGATTTTTGCCGGATACTTCTGGAAAACGGCTGCGGAAGCTTCCGGCCTGCGTTCCGGATGGTTCCGGGTGTGGCTGTTCATGCTGCGTTATGTAGCTCCGATCCTGGTTCTGCTGGTTCTACTGCACACATCCGGTATCATTCACTTCTAATGGTGAAGGCCCGATAGGGTTAAATATGGTCTGTTGTGCAGATTTACCATGGATAAAACCTCTTGGAAGAAATGCAAAAGCCCTTGTTTTCCCTCGTCAATTTTGGGACAATACGGAGTAGAGGTTTTTTGGGTAGGACCGATAAGCCATATGCTTTCTTGCGAAAAGAGGATTATACAATGAACAAATCATCCATATATGGATTAACATTAGAGCAATTACGTTCCTGGCTGCCGGAGCACGGGCAGAAAAAATCCCGTGCATCCCGGATCTGGGAATGGTTATATCAAGAGCGTGTACACGATTTCCCCGCAATGTCCGATGTCCGTCAGGAATGTCTGGACGTTCTCTCCGAGCATTTCACCATGAACTCGCTGAGCGAACATGTGAAGCAGGAATCGGCAGATGGTACCGTGAAGTTTCTGCTTCGGATGCAGGACGGCAACCTGATTGAGACGGTATTGATGCGGCAAAAGTATGGACTTACCGTCTGTGTGACCACACAAGTGGGTTGTAACATTGGCTGTAGCTTCTGTGCAAGCGGTCTGATCAAGAAGAGTCGTGACCTGACCGCCGGAGAGATTGTGGAACAGATTATGCATGTGCAGCGACATCTGGATGCAGCGGGTCAAGACGAGCGGGTAACCAACGTGGTTGTGATGGGTATTGGTGAACCATTCGATAACTTCCAGCACATGAGTGATTTCATCGAAGTCATTAAGGATCGCAAAGGACTGGCACTTGCCGCCAAACGGATAACTGTATCCACGAGCGGCCTTCCGGACAAAATCAAGGAATTTGCAGACAGCAGTCTGCAGGTCAACCTGGCGATCTCTCTGCATGCACCTAATAATGAACTGCGTACACACATCATGAAGATCAACCGGGCTTTCCCAATCGAGCAATTGATGGATGCTGTGGATTATTATTTGGCTACAACGAACAAACGCATCATGTTTGAGTACATCCTGTTACGTGATGTTAACGATCAACGTGAGCATGCCGCGGAGCTCGCTGAACTGTTGTCCAGTCGCAGAAGTATGGTCAGTGTGAATCTGATCCCATACAACCCGGTGGATGAGCACAGTCAGTATCAACGGAGTACAGAAGAATCGATTCTGGGCTTCTATGATACGCTCAAAAAGAACCACATCAACTCCACTGTACGTATGGAACATGGTACGGATATCGATGCTGCTTGCGGACAGTTGCGCAGTAAACAAATGAAGAACAGCGCTGCCGAATCCGAGCCAGACCGTCTGGCACTGGGATAAGATACAACGCGGAGCTGGCAGGTAAGTAGAATGCATGGTTATTATAATCAGTGCCTGTACTTTGTACGTGCCATTTACCGTTGTTGAGTCACTCATGAATGTGTTGCCTGAATGCAAAACGCCTCTGTATATCACTGAGAAGTGATAACGGAGGCGTTTTTTGGAGTTTCATTATTTCAGTTTTTTGGTCATTAGCAGATGGGGAATGCCGTCTTCCATAAATACTTCCGAAGCGGGTGCATAGCCGAGACGTTCGTAGAACCCGGAAGCTTGTACCTGTGCGTGCAGCTTGGCCTTCTCAAGACCATCAGCAATAGCCATCTGCTCCAGCTTGTCGATCAGAACACGGCCCAGGCCGTGTTTGCGGTAATCAAGCATGACACAGATCCGTTCCAATTTGGCGACCTGTTCCACAATGCGCAGTCTGGAGGAAGCAGCAGGTACACCGTCTACGTAGAGCAGAATGTGGCGCGCCTCCGCTTCTAATGTATCATAAGCATCGAATTCATCCGTTGCGGGCACGCCTTGTTCTTCGACGAAAATAGCAGTACGAATGGCGAAGCAGGCATCGAGCAATTCCTGATTATTAACTTCAACAATCGTTGTATTCATGAATGTTTCTCCTTTGGGTGATCGTAATGTTATCCTGACGTGATAAACTGGTACATAACAGGAATGTGGAACGAATCTCGTTCTTTTACACGCTTTAAGTTATATAGCTAAAATTAAAACCAATTCAACTGTAGTTATACCATCAATTATGTTGCGAATGCAACAATTTTATAGGGGCGTGAGTGTATTGACCGAAAAAAAAGAAGTGCTGCGTGAAATTGGTATGATTGCCCGCTGTCTGGATTCAATCAGTAATGTCGAGTTTCAGCATCTGAACCTGTCCCGTGGACAATATCTCTATCTGTATCGAATCTGTGAGAATCCGGGCATTATTCCGAATCAGCTTGCTGAACTGATCAAAGTGGATCGCACGACGGCGGCCAGAGCCATTAGCAAACTCGAATCCGATGGATTCATTATTAAACAGCCAGCAATGGGTAATAAGAAGAATAAGGTGTTGTATCCCACCGAAGCTGGGCTTGAAGCATGGGAATTCATTCGTAAAGAGGGCGTGCATTCGGATCAGGTGACTCTGGATGGTCTGACTGAGGAAGAGATCGAGACAGCCATTCATCTTCTCAGACGGATGCGTCATAACATTGAAGTAGACTGGAAATTTGTCAAAAAGGGTGGACGAAGATCCTACATGGATATTTCGGAATGAACAGAGGAACGACCCTTGCCCCCTCCATCCCAGACTCTAGCCGAACCTATCCAAAGAAGAAGAGCCATTATGCCAGAGCAGCATCAGTACAGGAGGGAGTCATGAAACGGGTAAACAGGAAAAGGCTAACGTGGTGGATCATATTGGCAGTCAGTATCACGGCAGCGTTAATTATTTTTGTGAAGGAGCGGTTCGTGATGAATGAATCATCCCCTACGGTATCCTTTGTTCAAGATCATATGACTAATCCCAATGGTACAATTGCGACCTATTTGCAAGATGCTACCTCAGAGAGAGCGGACATCGTAGCAGGCAGAGAGGCTTTATCTGAGTCACTTGGTCTTTGGATGCAATATGCTGTAGCCAAGAATGATCAGGCGTTATTCGAAGAAAGCTATGAACTGCTGACCACCTATTTCCTCATGCCGCAAAAATATATTGCCTGGAAGCTGGATGCCGAAGGTGAATCTCAAGTGACTACCAACGCGCTTGGCGATGATTTTCGAATTGTCGGTGCTTTATTAAAGGCAGCAGATCAATGGAAACAAGGAAGAGAAGCCAAACTGGTAACGGCTTCGGAAATATCCCGTACACTTTCGCAATCGGTTCAGAATAAAGGATATTATGTGGATTTTCACGATTTTGCGAGTGGTCACTCCACAGATACATTAAGCCTGGTTTATGTTGATCTCCCGTCTCTTCAATTGATGGATAAACATCAGATGGTGGAACCGGGAACCTATGCCAAGTACGAAGCTTTGCTGAAGAAGATGCCTGACGATGGATTGTTCTATCCGAAGACCTTCGATGTGGTCCATAAAAAATATGCGTATGATGATACAGTGAATCTGATCGACCAGTTGATTGTGGCGAATCATCTAACCGTGACCGACCGCAAACCGGACAAGCTCATTTCTTTTTTGAAAAAGGAGTTCAACACCCGGCATCAGCTGCCCGGACAGTATAAGCGAGAATCACGCACACCTGCCGTCTCTTATGAATCTTCCTCAGTATATGGCCTCGCCATCTTACTTGCTGTTCGTTCAGGTGATCCAAAATGGGCCAAACAGTTGTATAACCATATGACTACGTTGCGTGGTCAGGACTCTCGTTATCCAGGTGGATATGTATTTGACGGTAACACACATCTGTTTGATAATCTTTTTCCTTTATTGGGAGAAGTTAATTTACAGAAAAACATTAAAAAGTAAGGATTTTGTCATTTCATGAATTGTTCAATGTGGTAGCATAGTTTTGTCTAATGATGTCATAAATTGTTGAAATAAAAGACGTGAGTTTGAACAAGAGTTCTAAAACTTCAACGGAGAGAAGGAACTATGAGAAATAAAGCACCTACCCGCCGTATTGCATGGGGATATGCCCTTTTAATTGGACTAGCCCTCATGCAGCAACTGATGATTTATCTTAAAGTTTACATGAATCAGAGCTACACTACAGGGGATATGATTTTTAGTATCGTGTCGCTGGGTGCATTGGTTTTTGGTCTTTTTCTGCCTGTTGGCGTATCCGTCGTGACGGGGTTTGTATATTTGGTCTCTTATTTTGTGTGGCTTGTTACTTACGCTGATGCAAATGTGCTTGTATTCTCCTGGTGGTTGCTCATCCCTGCCAACGTTGCCGTGGCTGCGTTCATCAAGGCAAGTCTGCTGCGCAGTGCGCGTGTGGTTGAACGTCTCCAGGATATGCAGGATCGTAACCCGGAAATCGATCTGGATACCACGCTTGGTAATAAAGGAGCTCTGGCAGATACGTTAATCAAACACAGTAATCTTGCTCGTCGGTACTCCGAAAAGTATGGATTCAGCATTGCCATGTTCAAGATTGAATTCTTGCCACTGGTGATGGAATCCCTCGGTTCTGTCCGGTATGCACAGTTTCTACTTGAAATCTCGGGTACGATCCAGAAGCAGATTCGGTATGAGGATTACAAATTTTTCGTGGATCGTGGGCGTTTTGTCATCATATGTCCAATGGTGAATGTGGAATATCTTCCACTTCTTACACAACGGATCAAAAAAGCCATTATGGATCTTCAAATTATTGATAAAAAGGGAAATGAGCTGCAAACGGTGATACGCTCCGGTGCTCTGGTATTTCAGAAGGAGCAATTCAGCAAATACGATGATATTGATGCGGTTATTGCTGCCCTTGAACGAAACACAGAGACCGATCTTATCGGAGAATATATATAACGGGAAGGAGAGAGGCGCTGTGGACTATATGTCCTGGTTCATCCCGATCTGTATCGCCGTCAGTTCTTTATTTGCGGTATTCACGATTTGGTTAACAATTGCAACCCTTCGCTTTCGGTCGAAAGTTATTCGCAAGTATGATCGGAGGAAAGTAAGTGGCTGATTTTATTTTAATATTATCCATATTTAGTATCTGGATTGCCGTATTCGAGTCAATTGTTATTATGGCAGGTGCGATTCGTTTTATTAATAAACAGGACAAAAAAGGGATTCAGATCCCTGAAGATATGGATCATTATCCAACAGTCACGGTCATGGTGCCTGCGCATAACGAGGGTCTGGTCATTGTTGCGACGGTAGAGCACATCCTGCGCCTGAATTATCCGGAGGATAAAGTTCAGGTCATCGTGATCGCGGATAATTGTACAGATGATACCGCAGAGAAGCTGAGATCATTCCTCAGTCACACTAGTTACATGCATCGCAATGTGACAGTAATGGAGCGTAAAGGAACAGGTGGCAAGTCCGGGGCTTTAAATGATGGACTGGACATAGCCACGGGTGATTGGATCTGTATCTTCGATGCAGATGCCGCACCTGAACGGAATTCATTAATGTTTTTGGCGCAAAAATCACTTGAGAACCCTGAACAATATGGCGTGGTTTTTGGCAGAAACAAAGCACGCAACAGAGGACAGAATTTCCTCTCCAAATGCATCAACCTGGAGATTATCACTTCGCAACGAGTGTATCACACAGGACTATGGGAATTGTTCCAGCTGGGATCCATTCCAGGAACGAATTACATTATCAAAACCGAGTTGATCCGGGAGATTGGCGGCTGGGATGTGACAGCCATTACAGAAGATACGGCACTATCATTCGAGATTTTGAATCGCGGACAGTTTGTGGCACTTGCGCCGCAAGCGGAAGCCTATCAGCAGGAGCCGGAACAGCTTAGTGTATATATGAAGCAGCGCGAACGCTGGGCCAAGGGGAACTACCAGGTGGTACTGGATAATATTCATAACCTGTTTAACCGTTCCAGTTGGCGTAATAAGTTGCTGGTCATCTATTATGCCGTCAGTTATTTCTGGTTTATGCTTGCGATCATTGTATCGGATATTATATTTCTCGTGAATCTGGTCTATCAGGTCATTGCCATATTTAAGCCAGAGGTAAGTTCACCGTTCCAGTTTGCCGGCGATGCGTATGTGTTCTTGGTCATTGGTTGGGCACTAATGTACTTTATTTACGTGTTACAGATCAATCTGGCACTTGCCGCAGATATTGGACAGAGCAATACCCGTAATTTCATCTATGCCTGCGTGTCCTACTTCACGTATGCACAGCTGTTCATCCTAATCTCGATCAAGGCATTTTACTCCTTGATTATGGACAAGATTCGGAAACGCGAGAGCAAATGGTACAAAACAGAACGTTTTGGCTAAGCTGCGAAAATTGTAGAAGTGTAAGGCAGAAAGGCTGTTTGCTGGATAACTCCAGACAACAGCTTTTTTTGTTATAGCCACGCACATCCATATTCTGTATACTCATACAGGCTGTAAAGAGGATCATGCTTATCCGAAATGGAGGGTCACCGAATGAAGGACAGAGGATCAGACTTTTACGATGATGAGGCGAACTTTGAGAAGTATATGGAACGTCGCAAGTGGCAGGAGAACGCCAATGATACATTGGAGAAGCCGGTGATACTGGAGTTAATTGGAGATGTTGCCGGCAAGAACATACTGGACCTTGGTTGTGGCGATGCAAGGTTCGCCGCAGAATTGCTGAGTCGGGAGCGCGAAGGTGCGACGTATACGGGAATTGAAGGTTCTGTGAATATGATTCAGGCGGCTAACGAATCCGTAAAAGGATTAAATGCCCGGATTGAGCAAGCGTTCATGGAAGATTGGACCTACCCGGCCGAAGTGTACGATCTGGTTATATCAAGACTGGCTGTTCACTATATTGAAGATCTGGAGAGCCTGTTCCGCAACATATACAATACTTTGAAAGAGAACGGGACAGTTGTATTTTCGGTAGAACATCCTGTGATCACGTCTACACTGCAACCCTCCGGGACTCGAACGGATTGGGTGGTTGATCAGTATTTTGTAGAAGGATATCGTGAGCAGCAGTGGCTGGGCGGTTCTGTTAAAAAGATGCATCGTTCCATTGAATCATACTTTATGGCATTGCAGCGGGCAGGATTCCGTGTAGAACATTTGCGCGAGTCAGCACCACAACGTGCTTATTTTGTAAACGAGGAAACCTATCTACGAAGGCAGCGTATTCCATTGTTTCTGTTTTTAAGTGCCCGGAAGTAGATAGTGATAAAGCGTATAGATAAATAGATGAAACCGTAAAGTTATACTCATAAATTAGAAAGTTCTACACAGAAAACGGTGGATAACACTAGATATAGCATAGAAAAGCCCAAAATCTATCCACATGTGGATAAGATATTGGGCTTTTACTGTTAAGTTTCTGCACCTATGCTGCGTGTGCTGTGTATAACCACGTAATTATGAATCCGCCGCAGCTCTGACATAGACACGTTCCCCGTGCCGATCAACTTCCACAGGTGCCTCGAAGAAGTTGCTCAGCACTTCGGTGTTCATCAGCTCGCTCGTTAGTCCGCTATTCACGATTTCACCCCGGCGAAGCAGGAGGCTGTGACTAAAGACATGCAATATTTCCTCGGTATGATGGGTGACATAGATGAGTGAAGGGGTATCTGGACGCTGTGATAATTCACGGATGCTCTCCAGCAATCGCTCTCTTGAGAACAGATCCAGTCCATTGCAAGGCTCGTCCAGAATAAGTACGCGCGGATTGGCCATGAGTGCTCGGGCAATAAGAAGTTTCTGTTTCTCCCCTTGAGAACAGGTGCGATATTCGCGATCCCACAGGTGCTGACAGCCCAGCGTCTGCATCAATTCCTGTGCCTGATCCAGATCATCATCTGACAGCTTGTCATACAGGCCAATGGTGGCATGTTTGCCGCTGATCACGACATACTGTGTGCGATCCGTGCCGTACAATTTCTCTTGCAGAGACGAACTGACCCAGCCGATGGATTTGCGAAGCTGTCGCAGATCCACATCACCATATTCATGGCCTAGCACGGATATCTTGCCTTCGGTCGGCCAGAGATATCCGGTGATCATGTTCAGGAGTGTTGTTTTGCCGGAGCCATTCAGGCCAAGCAACGCCCAGTGTTCACCATCATTAACCTGCCAGCTCACATCGTTCAGCAGGGTAAGTGGTCCCCTTTTCCAAGTGACATGCTGTACATCAATAATCATGCGTTATTCCTTCCTTCTGTTATCCTCGAGTGTCCTAGGTGTATTGTAGTCACAAAATCAGTGAGGTTTCAACGGTTATCACGCTGTTCTTGGTTGGTCCTTGCGCAGAAATACAGCACACACACCAAGCAGTGGCAAAAACGAACATAACTTGATAACAAACGAAATGCTGGTCACGTCAATTAAGGAACCTAACACAACCGAGCCAAGTCCAGCCATGCCAAACGACAGGCCAAAAAACAATCCGGATACCGTTCCAATATGACGAGGAAGCAATTCCTGTGCATAAACAATGATGACGCTGAAGCCGGACATCAGGATTAGTCCAATCATCCCGCATAATACCATGGACAATACGGGTCCTGCATAAGGCAATAACAGCGAAAATGGTGCAGTACCTGCAATGGAGAACCAGATCATCGGTTTACGCCCATAGCGATCAGCGAGTGGGCCGCCGAGCAAGGTTCCGACCATACCTGCAAATTGCAAAATAAACAGACAGATCTGTGCCTGGGAGAGAGGCAAGTCATATGCATCGGCATAATAGAAGGCGTAGTACCCGGTCATGCCTGCAATATATACGAATTTGGAAAACAGCAGCAGGATGAGAATTCCCATTGTAAAAGCGATGAATCCCCTGCTCACAGGCCGAGCTGCTGGCTCTGCGCCGCTTGATTTTAGAGGGCGTTGCTGACGAATGCGAGTCTCGGCAAGCTTATCTCTGTACCAACGACTGACAAAAGACTGAATGAAGATGCCGATCAGGGCAAAGCCCATCAGCCATAGAAAACTACGCTGCCCATGTGGCAACAGGATGAAGGCGACCAGTAATGGAGCAATGGCCTGCCCTGTGTTGCCTCCCACCTGGAATATGGACTGCGCCATTCCACGTCCGCGGCCAGCTGCCATATGGGCCACGCGTGAGGATTCGGGGTGGAGGATGGACGAGCCTATGCCAATCAATGCTGCCGCAACAAGCAGCATCCATAACTCGGAAGACAAAGCTAAGCCGAGAACACCGATCAGGGAGAATAGCATGCCTCCGGGAAGCAGGATCGGCATGGGCTTGCGGTCTGACATATAACCGACCAGTGGCTGAAGGACGGATGCGGTAATATTCAGGGTGAAGGCAATCCAGCCCATCTGGGCGAAACTGAGCTGCATGGTCTGCTGGAATAGCGGGAATGCAGACGGAACAACTGTCTGCATCGCATCATTCAGCAGATGGGCGAAGCTGACTCCGGCAAGCGCCCAATTGGCGGAGGAGTTGATTTGCATTTTGCTTAAAGTGGCCTGAGCCATGGGAGATCACCTCGAATTATTTTTTTCTATGATAAAAGATGGGGGCAGATCATGTCTTTGTGAAAAGTGCTTGGAAAGTGAGCACGATTTGTTATAATGTCAGCAGGTGAGCAAACGATGGAATTAAACATGACGTTAAATGGGTTGGAATTATGGAAAGCTACCGGAGGGTTTGCGAATGAGCCGCATGTACATGACGACTGGTATCAGCTAACGCTGCCGGTTAGAGGCCAATGTCATCTGGTACAGGAACGGCATGCATACCCGCTAAAAGCAGGCATAGGGATTATTGCTCATCCCCAGACTGAGCATTATTTTGAGATAGGGTCGGATTCGGCTGTCATTGTGATCAAGTTCCGTAAACCGCCATTAGGCAGTTTCGAAGGGGCGGAGTTAAGTGGGGGACGAGCTGATTTTCGACCTACCCAGACATTTGATCCTGCTGAGATCAGCAGTCTGTTTCGTGGCTGGAATTCCATTTTGTTAGATGATGTGCCCGAAATGCTGCAAGTGCAGGAAACAGAAATGGCGATCGAGACGTATCTAAAACGTATGTTGACGGGGCAGGAAAATGGAAAAAGGACTGTAAATCCCGGTACATTCATTGACCCCCATCTCCAACGAGTGCTGGATTACATTCACAGTGCCTATACAGGCCCAATGGATATTGATTCGATGGCCACGGTCGCGCATCAGAGCCGGTATCATTTTATGCGTTCTTTCAAGGCTCTTACGGGAACAACACCGTATCAATATTTGCTGAATTTGCGCGTAGAAGAAGCGTCCAGGAGGCTCCGCCATACAACGGATTCAGTGACCACAATCAGTTATGAACTGGGATTTTCCAGCGTCAGTCAGTTTTACAGAGCCTTTCAGCGAGTGTATGTTATGACACCGATGGAATATCGGAATCACGTGTAGATTTTAACGGGCAGTCTCGCGTATGCGAGACTGTATTTAGTACGTTACAGCATGACACTGATTTTTGTTATTGCCAAACGATGGAGACTTTGATAAGATGGGAAAAAGTTTATGTAAGCGTATACATTTAGATTAAAATTACAACGTTGTAATTATGTTTATGGCAAATATTAAAAGAAATAAATACGGTGTGGGGAGGACCAATCCAAGCTAATATCTTGTTATTATGCAGAATAATATAGGTTGTTACAAAATGTGAATGAAATGAATAACAAATACGTCGGTGAAATAACAATTCTTTTTTTATTAAAAAATTCAAACGTTGTAATTATGTAGCGAAGGGGAGTGTTTCACGTTGAAAAAACGCATGTCCACGCTGTTCAGCCTGATCAGACGGGATAAGTATTTGCTACTGATGTTTTCGCCTATCTTTCTGTATTACCTCATCTTCATGTACCTTCCGATGCCTGGCGTGCTGTTGGCATTTCGTAATTTCTTGCCGGGGCAGGGCATGCTCAGCGGGGATTGGGTGGGACTGCGCTGGTTCGAACAGTTCGTGAATTCCATTTACTTCTGGCGACTGCTGCGTAACACGTTTTTGCTCGCCTTCCTGCCACTCCTGTTTGGCTTCTCCATTCCGATTTTATTCGCTGTCTGCATCGTGGAGATCAAGAACCGGACATTCAAGCGATTTGCCCAGACCGTTACGTACCTTCCTCACTTCATCTCCACTGTCGTTGTAGCCGGCATGATCATTAACTTCCTGTCACCAACAGACGGTATTGTGAATACCCTCATCGCGAGTCTGGGCATGGAAAAAGTGAACTTCATGATGGATGCCAGCTGGTTCCGTACCATCTTCACAAGTTCCGACATCTGGCAGAGCTTTGGCTTCAGCTCCATCATCTACATTGCAGCCATTATGGGGATCGACCCCGAGATGTATGATTCCGGCAAAATTGACGGCGTCAACAAATTCCAAGAGCTATGGCACCTGACACTTCCCAGTATCAAACCAACCATTGTCATTCTTCTGCTTCTGTCGCTTGGCGGCATTATGAGCGTAGGCTTCGAGAAGGTATATCTGCTCTACAACGGAGCCACCTACGAAACGGCGGATGTCCTGTCCACCTATGTATACCGGATGGGGATTGAGGGCCAGAATTACGGCTTCGCCACAGCAGTCGGCCTGTTTAACTCCATTATCACTTTTGTGCTTGTGTTTGCTGCCAATTCCATGACCCGCCGCCTGACCAAGATGTCACTCTGGTAAGACTATAACCCGGACCAAAGGAGACCTGTATGCAAAAATCGAGAAGTGACCGTTTGTTCTACGGATGTGTCTACCTGCTGACCATACTGGCGGTTGTTGTCACGTTGTATCCCTTTCTGTACGTCATCAGCATTTCATTCAGCTCGGTGGATGCCATCGACAAACAAAAAGTTGTATTGTGGCCCGTCGGCTTTACCCTGTCAGGTTACCAAATGGTACTGCAATACAAGGAGTTATGGGTTTCATTCTACAACACCCTCTGGTACACCGTGGTAGGCACACTGTTGAATATTGTGGCAACATGTCTTGCCGCGTTTCCATTATCCAGACAGCAGTTTTTCTTGCGTCGCAAGCTGAACTTTTTCATCGCTTTCACCATGTATTTCTCGGGTGGACTCATTCCGGTCTACATGCTGATTACCTCGCTTGGGCTGTACAACACCCGCTGGGTCATGGTGCTGCCTGTGCTGGTGATTACGTTTAACGTCATGATCTGCCGCTCGGCGTTCGAAGGCATTCCGAATGAAATTTTCGAAAGTGCCAGTATAGACGGGGCCAACGAGATGACGATGCTGTATCGTCTGGCGGTTCCAATCATCAAGCCAACACTGGCTGTGCTCACGCTGTACTATGCGGTATTCCACTGGAACAACTTTTTCTCGGCCCTATTATATCTGGGCAAACAGGATATGCAGCCCTTACAGATGTTCCTGCGAAGAGTGCTGATCATGGCATCGCCGGAAGTGATGCAGAAGATGGGCGGCACGATGACATCCGGTGCGCTTGCGGTATCGACGCTTCAGGTCCGTTATGTATCCATTGTAGTTAGCATTCTGCCTATTGTTACGATCTACCCGTTTATCCAACGGTACTTCGTTAAGGGCATCACCCTCGGAGCCGTGAAAGGATAGCTTTTATTACTTAAGTGTCATGTCATTCAAGGGAGTTCAAAATGGTTCATACCTAAGGAGGAATGATGGATGAGATTTAAAGGGGCAGGAAGAAAAAGTGTAATGGCAGCGATACTGGCAATCAGCCTGGCGGGATGTAGCGGCGGAACAGGGGCGGGAACTGATGCGGAGAGCACCCCGTCCAGTTCGGAGCCAGCCTTCAATTATACCGGAGCAGGGCCGGTGACGGATCAGCCGGATGCCAAGCTGTCTATTCTCGGCACCAACGCTTGGACGACCAATGTGGATTTGTCCACCGCAGCCATCGTTAAGAAAATTGAGAGTAACGCTGGTGTGACGGTGGATTGGGATCTGATTCCGCCGCAGAATTATGCGGATGCCGTCAATCCGAGGCTGGCTGCCGGTACCGGCTTGCCCGATATCGTGTACCTGCCGGATCAGGATCAGCTGATGAAGTACATTAACAGCGGTCTGTTCATTCCAATTAATGATCTGGTGGAGAAGTACGGCGTGAATCTCAAAAAAATATATGAAAAGTCGCCTTCGGTCAAAGCCAGTTTAACAACGCCAGATGGTAAAATGTATTATATCCCGCAGCAGACGTTAACCCGCAACTACATGCCGGTATTTATGGTTAATGTGCGCTGGCTGGATAAGCTGGGATTAAGCGAGCCAACGACGCTGGATGAATTCACGGCGATGCTGCGCAAGTTCAAGACAGACGACCCGAACGGCAACGGAAAAGCTGATGAGATTCCGCTCTCCATGGAAGCAAAATTTGTGTCCATGGCCTTTGGCCCGGCATTTGGACTTGATCTGTCCAATCAGTTTTATGCAGACGATCAGGGCAAGGTGCATTTCAGCTATTATGAGCCGGCATACAAGGAGTACCTGACCTATCTGAATGGACTGTATAAGGAAGGTCTGCTTGGGGTGGATTATGCGAGTACCACGAGTGATCAGGTCACGTCGCGTATCTCTCAGGATGTGACGGGAGCAACGTTTAATTTCAGCTGGTACATGTCGATGGTCTACAGCCCGCTGTTCAAGGATTACAATCCGGAAGAGCCAATCATCAAAGGCATTCTGCCACTGAAAGGACCGCATGGCGATCAGTTCTACATTGGTCGTACCCCAGTGAGTGGCATCTTTGGCATTACACGTGATAGTAAAAATCCGGAACTTGCTTTCCGTTTCCTGGACTATGCCGTAAGTGAGGAAGCACAGACGTACTATACGTGGGGCATCAAGGATGACACGTATACGGAAGAGAATGGCTTGAAGACATTTACGGACAAAGGCAAGGACAATGAATACATTCAGAAGCTCGGCATTGGTCCGGTGAATCTGCCGAACATCCAATCCACCGATTCTGCCGATTCCGTCGTAGCCCCGTGGCATGCAAAGATGGATAAGGAACTTGAGCCGTATGTGCGCGAACCGTTCCCGTTTGTCTATGCCCTGCCGGATGAAGCGAGCGTGGAGAGCATGGCGATGCCTGACATCACCACATATGTGGAAGAGATGAACTTCAAGTTTATTAGCGGTGACGCCAGTCTGGATCAGTTTGACAGTTATATTGAGACGTTGAAGAAGATGAATATAGAGCAGGTTATTGCGGGCAGACAGGCACAATATGATCGTTATAAGGCTGCACAGAAATAGGAAATTAGGGTTTCAGGCGTATGAGAGGTGTTGATTGATTTTGATAACCATTAAAGACATTGCCAAACTGGCGGGGGTGAGCTATAGCACGGTATCGAAGGCGCTGAATGATGATCCCCGAATCAAACCGGCAACAAAGCAGAAGGTACTTGCGGTCGCGGAGAAACACCAGTATCGGAAAAATATGTTGGCTCGGCAGCTCTCCACCGGCAGGAGCAACATCATCGGTTTTGTGCTGGATGAGCTGAGCAATCCGTTATTCTCGAACATCTCCGGCCGTCTGCACACCGAGCTGAAGAAGCGGGGATATCAGATGATCCTGGTTGTGGCGGATGATGGCGTGGATGTCTTCAGCCAGCTGCGCGTGGACGGCTGCATTCTGTGGGACTATGCACTGGACAATCGGGAGATGTTCTGGAAAAAGTTCGCAACACTCAACATGCCATGTTTTGTGCTGGGTACAGATGAAGCGCCGAACTCTCCTTACATCAAGATTGATCGCAAAGAAGGACTGTTCAAAGCAGTGGAGCATCTAAAATCGCTGGGGCACAGCCGAATCGGATTCATCGGCAACTCGCAGAATATTAAACTGGAGGGATACCGGGAAGCGTTGCAGCGTACGGGTCTGGCTTTTAATGAAGACCATGTGCTGCCAGCGTATTCCTCCTGGGAAGACGGGTATTTTGCCATACGTAATCATGCGTTTGGGCCGGAGTCCCCGACAGCTTTTATTGGGCTGAACAACCTGGTCACCCGAGGTGCACTTCGGGCTTTGCTTGAGGCAGGTTACAGCGTTCCACGCGATATCTCGTTAATCGGTTATGATGATCTGCCGGATATGCAATATGCCGAAGTGGCCTTGACCACGATTGGCCCGTCTCTGGATGAACTGGCCGTGCAGGCAGCGGAGCTGATTGTATCGTTAATCCGTGATGAACAGGTCGACGTTCCGGTAGTCATCCAGCCCAAGTTGAACCTTCGCAATTCAACGGCAATGTGCCGACAATAAGCAAGAGTGAAGCGGTTATCCGTTAGTCATACATGTATTAGGTAAGTACAACATTCAAGGAGGAATTGCTTATGCAGGTACAGACGCAGTTATCCTGGTCTGAGCGAATTGCAGCAACGATCATCCAGCAATGTGACGGGGACGGTTATCATGCGTTCCCTTCGGGACGATGGGCATACGTGGAAGGCATGACATTAATGGCGATGGCACGAACCGGGCAGTATTATGGCAAACAAGAGTATGTTGATTTTATGAAAAAACATATGGACCTGTATATCCAGCCGGATGGCTCTATTGGCACCTATACTTTGGAAGAATATAATCTGGATCAGATTAATCAGGGGAAAAACCTGTTTGCATTACTGGATGGTGCTGAAGATCAGCGTTACGCAGAAGCGGCTCATCTCCTGGCAGCACAACTTGCAGGGCAACCCCGCACGTCGGAGGGCGGTTTTTGGCACAAAAAAATTTATCCATTCCAGATGTGGCTGGACGGCCTGTATATGTCGTCTCCCTTTCTGTCCGAGTATGCAAAGACATTTCATCATCCCGAGTTATGGGATGAAGTAGCACATCAGATTCTGCTAATCGAACGCCAGACCCGTGATCCGCGGACCGGACTGCTCTATCATGGCTGGGATGAATCGAAGGAACAGGTCTGGGCAGATTCATTGACAGGGTGCTCGCCACACTTCTGGAGCCGGGCGATGGGCTGGTATGCCATGGCGATTGTAGACAGTGTGGAGCATTTCCCCGTGAATCATCCAAAGCGCGGAACCATCATCGGTATCTTCGAACGGATGTGTCATGCTTTGGTACGTGTGCAGGAGCAGGAGAGCGGGTTATGGTTTCAGGTGCTGGATCAGGGCTTCCGCAAAGGCAACTATCTGGAAGCATCCGGGTCAAGCATGTTTGTATATGCACTTGCGAAGGGTGTACGGCTGAGATATCTGGAGCCGCATTTCAGAGCTGCGGCGGAGAAGGGATGGCAGGGACTGTCCTCCAGATTGGTGGAGGAGACGGCTGACGGCGTTCGGTTAAACGGGATCTGTCATGGCGCAGGACTAAGCCTGGATCGGGATGGCTCGTACAACTACTATGTAAGCGAAGCGGTTGTAAGCGATTCCTTTATGGGTGTGGCTCCGCTTCTGCTGGCAGCACTGGAAATGGAGCGATTGCCATGACGCAGCAGAGATTGCCGAATACAGCAATGGAATCATCAGCTCCCTGTTTGACTGTTGCTTCAGACGGGACGGGGGATTATGTGACGATCCAGGCTGCAGTTGATGCGCTGCCGGAGAATGGTATCGGAAACGCCCCGATTCGCGTGAAGGCTGGTGTGTATCATGAGAAGCTGCATATGGAGAAGCCGGGCATCCATCTGATTGGTGACGGGGCGGAGCAGACAATCATTACGTATGATGATTATGCACTCAAGAAGTTCCCGGACGGGTCGCCATATCATACGTTTCATTCCTATACGGCTTTCATTGGTGCTGATGATTTCAAGGCAGAGGGGATTTCCTTCGTAAATGCTGCCGGGCCGGGCAAGCAGGTTGGTCAGGCGCTGGCCGTTTATGTGGATGGAGACCGGGCGGCCTTTCGCCGCTGTCGTTTGATCGGTCACCAGGACACGATCTTCACCGGCCCACTGCCGGAGCAGCCCATGGATCGCAGTTACTTTGGCGGGCCACGCGATGGTGCCGAGCGGCGTAAGCTGCGGCAGTATTTCGAGGACTGTTACATCGAAGGTGATATCGATTTTATTTTTGGCTCGGCTACGGTGGTATTTAAGGGCTGCGAGATCTTTACGAAGAATCGTCTGACTGAAGCGGAGGCTGCGGATGGACAAGTGAACGGTTGGATTACCGCAGCCTCTACGCCGGAGGATGTGCGTTACGGCTATGTGTTTCTGGACTGTGATCTGACCAGCAATGCTCCGCCGCAGTCGGTGTATCTGGGCAGACCGTGGCGTCATCATGCCAAAGTCTGTTTTCTGAACTGCTGGATCGGCGCTCATGTGAAGCGGGAGGGATGGCACAACTGGAACAAGACAGATGCAGAGCAGACCGTTCAGTATGCGGAATACAACAGCGCCGGGCCTGGTGCCGGATGTGCTTCTGATCGTGTGCCTTGGGCCAAAATACTGACCGAACAGGAAGCGGCCGAGTACACTGTACCTCTGATTCTGTCCGGCGTGGATGGATGGCAGCCTTTTGAAGGGAGAGGGGAGTAGCGGCAGTAAGATATGCTCTCTTCTCTGCGCAATATATAACGCAGGTTTTCGTTCAAGTCTCCTAAGGACTTGAACGAAAACCTTTTTTGTGCGCTATATTACATTTTTCGCCCCCAATAGAACTATTTTATCCCTTATCTCTTTTGCGTTTTACTGATTAAATACAGGGTGAGGATCTGTAAATTCCCTGTAAAATTTGGATGGTACCTGCCAAAAAAGAACATGAGAGGGAAGGTCCATTTTGGTAAGGGAAGGGAGTGAAGTGACACGCAACATCAGATGGCTGAACGAGGCTGGCTCTAATCGATCACAGATCAGATGCAGGTGGACTATTAAAGCTTTTGTTTGCAAGGTGAACGTATCCTTAGTACAGGAGGGATTTTGCTTGAATCAAGCTGTTCGATTCCGCCCGGTCATTACATTTGCTTTGACATTTCTTCTACTTATTTCGTGGTTTGCACCGAGAGCCGATGCCGCCGCTCAGTGGCAGGCAGGCACTGCATACAAGAAAGGAGACATCGTAACATATCAAAATAAAGATTATGAGTGTATTCAGGCCCACACGGCGTTGACCGGATGGGAGCCCTCTGTTGTGCCCGCGTTGTGGAAATACGTCGGGGAAGGTTCGGGAGGGGAAACGCCAACGCCAGATACGGCACCACCTTCTGTTCCTGCGGGTCTGACTTCATCCTCCATCTCGAACACCTCCGTGAGTCTTTCCTGGAATGCATCCACGGATAATGTGGGCGTAGTGGGATACGAGGTGTACCGGAACGGCGTTCTTGTGACAAGTACCTCAACTACAACAGCTGTAGTCACGGGACTGACAGCCAGCACGACTTATGCTTTTACGGTAAAAGCCAAAGATGCCGCAGGCAATATATCCGCTGCGAGCACCTCCCTCAGTGTGACAACTTCCAACGGATCTTCCAATCCTGGGCCAACCAGCAGCAAATGGCTGATCGGCTACTGGCACAACTTCGATAATGGTTCAACGAATATCAGACTTCGTAACGTATCAACAGCCTATGACGTCATTAATGTCTCCTTTGCCGAACCGATTTCACATGGCAGCGGAACACTTGCTTTTACTCCATATAATGCAACAATAGCGGAATTCAAATCCGATATTGCCTATCTGCAAAGCCAGGGGAAAAAAGTACTGCTTTCCATGGGGGGAGCCAACGGTACCATTGAGCTCACCGACGCGACCAAGAGACAGCAGTTCGAAGATTCGTTAAAATCAATCATTTCCACGTATGGTTTCAATGGTCTAGATATCGATCTGGAAGGAAGCTCCCTGTCTCTGAATGCAGGGGATACCGATTTCCGTAGTCCAACTACACCGAAAATTGTTAACCTCATCCAAGGCGTGAAAGCGGTTAAGTCACACTTCGGCGCCAATTTCATCCTGACGGCTGCGCCGGAGACGGCCTATGTACAGGGTGGATATCTGAGCTACGGCGGCCCTTGGGGGGCTTACCTGCCAGTCATCCATGCCTTGCGTAATGACCTGACCCTGCTTCATGTGCAGCACTATAACACGGGCTCCATGGTGGGGCTGGATGGACGCTCTTACGCCCAAGGGACAGCAGATTTCCATGTGGCCATGGCGGAGATGCTGCTTCAAGGCTTCCATGTAGGCGGCAGCACAGGCCCATTTTTTAGTCCCTTGCGACCGGATCAGATTGCCATCGGCGTACCGGCTTCCCAACAGGCTGCCGGGGGCGGGTATACAACGTCAGCCGATCTGCAGAAGGCGTTGAATTATTTGATCAAAGGTGTGTCGTACGGCGGTTCCTATACTTTGCGCCAGCCTGCGGGCTATGCGGGGATAAAAGGGATTATGACCTGGTCAATCAACTGGGACGCATATACAAATAACCAGTTTTCGAGCGCACATCGTCCGTTCCTGAACGGGCTGGGTACGCAAACGACAAAGGAGGTTGTGTATTAGATGATACATTTAAATAAACACACTGCTTTCAAGAAAACCGCAAAGTTTCTCCTGGGTCTATCCCTGCTCTTATCCGTCATTATTCCTTCTTTTGTGCTCCAACCAACTACGGCAGCAGCTGCAGATTCTTATAAAATTGTTGGTTACTACCCGTCCTGGGCTGCGTATGGGAGAAACTATAATGTAACGGATATCGACCCAACCAAAGTCACGCATATCAACTATGCTTTTGCCGATATTTGCTGGAATGGTGTTCATGGAAATCCGGACCCTTCGGGCCCTAACCCGGTGACCTGGACGTGTCAGAATGAGAAGAGCCAGACAATCAATGTACCGAATGGCACGATCGTGCTTGGCGATCCATGGATTGATACCGGCAAGACATTTGCAGGGGATACGTGGGATCAGCCCATTGCAGGCAATATCAATCAGCTTAACAAGCTGAAACAGATCAATCCTAGTCTGAAGACAATCATCTCCGTGGGAGGATGGACATGGTCCAACCGCTTCTCCGATGTAGCTGCGACTGCTGCAACGCGAGAGGTATTTGCAAACTCTGCTGTCGACTTCCTGCGCAAATACAATTTTGACGGGGTGGATCTGGATTGGGAGTACCCGGTATCAGGCGGGCTGGATGGTAACAGCAAACGTCCTGAGGATAAGCAAAATTACACGCTGCTTCTGAGCAAAATCCGTGAGAAGCTGGATGCTGCCGGAGCTGTGGACGGCAAGAAGTATCTGCTTACGATTGCAAGCGGAGCGTCGACGACCTATGCTGCAAATACTGAGCTTGCCAATATAGCTTCCATCGTTGATTGGATTAACATTATGACATACGATTTTAACGGGGCCTGGCAAAAAGTCAGCGCGCATAACGCGCCGTTGAACTATGACCCAGCGGCTTCGGCTGCCGGGGTGCCAGATGCCAATACATTTAATGTGGCTGCCGGAGCACAAGGGCATTTGAATGCTGGCGTACCAGCCGCCAAACTTGTGCTTGGTGTTCCATTCTACGGCCGCGGCTGGGATGGATGCGCACAGACGGGAAATGGCCAGTATCAGACCTGCGCGGGAGGTTCTTCCGTTGGAACTTGGGAAGCAGGCTCCTTTGATTTCTACGATCTGGAGACTAATTACATTAACAAAAACGGGTATACGCGTTACTGGAATGACACAGCCAAGGTGCCATATCTCTATAATGCGACCAACAAGCGTTTTATTAGCTATGACGATGCGGAGTCTATTGGATATAAAACCGCTTATATCAAGAGCAAAGGACTTGGCGGAGCGATGTTCTGGGAACTTAGCGGTGACCGGAACAAAACACTCCAAAATAAACTGAAAGCAGATCTGCCTACCGGAGGTACAGTGCCTCCAGCAGATACGACGGCGCCAAGCGTACCCGGTAATGCCCGTTCGACAGGCGTGACGGCAAACTCGGTGACACTGGCTTGGAATGCTTCAACGGATAATGTAGGGGTTACCGGTTATAACGTCTATCATGGCAGTAATCTTGCAACATCCGTCACAGGAACAACAGCAACGATCAGTGGACTTCCCGCAGGTACTTCTTATACTTTCACGATCAAAGCAAAAGATGCGGCAGGCAATCTGTCTGCAGCCAGTAATGTTGTAACCGTGAGCACTACGACTCAACCGGGAGGTGATACGCAAGCGCCAACTGCACCGACGAACCTGGCATCAACGGCGCAAACAACATCCAGCATAACGCTGAGCTGGGCGGCATCCACGGATAACGTGGGTGTAACGGGTTATGATGTGTACAATGGAGCGGCTCTGGCGACATCCGTGACCGGAACGACAGCAACGATCAGCGGGCTTGCAGCGGATACCTCGTATACATTTACGGTAAAAGCAAAGGATGCGGCGGGTAATGGTTCTGCTGCGAGCAATGAAGTGACCGTGAAAACAACAGCAGGAACGACAAATCCGGGCGTTTCCGCCTGGCAGGCGAATACAGCCTATACTGTAGGACAGCTGGTCACCTATAGCGGCAAGACGTATAAATGTTTGCAGTCCCACACTTCCTTGTCTGGGTGGGAACCATCCAATGTCCCTGCATTGTGGCAGGTTCAATAGTTAAAAAATGGATTACCACATTTTGAATTGAAACGTGCAGTTTTAGCGGGTCTTGGCTACAGGGAAGAGAATATAACGAAAAACCACCGGCTCCTGGTCCGGTGGTTTTTCGTTATGTTATGTCAAACAAAGCAGTCTCCAAAAAGGTTATTCATTAGAAATCGAAGTTGTCCGGATCAGGTCCAACGCGTACATCTTCGTTCAGAGCACTGATCTGATCCATCTCTTCATTTGAAAGTTCAAAGTCGAAGATGGAGGAGTTCTCAATAATCCGGTTTTCCTTGGTGGACTTCGGAATGGTAATGACTCCATTTTGCAGATCCCAACGCAGGATGACTTGTGCAACCGATTTGCCTTTGGCTGAAGCAATCGCCGTGAGCACTGGGTTGTCCAACAGCTGACCTTGCATCAGAGGCGACCAAGCTTCAAGCTGGATACCATTGTTTTCACAGAAAGCCTTAAGCTCAACCTGAGTCAGGTGAGGGTGGTATTCCACTTGATTGATCATCGGTTTCACTTTGGCATCCTGCATCAGGTCTTCGAGATGATGAATCTGGAAGTTACTCACACCAATGGCCTTAATACGGCCGGCTGCGTACAGTTCCTCGATTGCTTTCCAGGCTGCTTTGTATTTGCCGGCCTTAGGCCAGTGAATCAGATACAGGTCCAGGTATTCCAGTCCCAGTTTGTTCAAGGTTGTATCAAAAGCAGCAAGTGTCTCTTCATATCCGAGGTCTGCATTCCATACTTTAGATGTAACAAACAGTTCTTCGCGTTTCAGGTTGTTTTCTTGCAAAGCTTCTGCAATCGCTTGGCCCACACCGGCTTCATTGCCGTATATTGCAGCAGTATCAATGCTACGGTATCCATGTTTAATCGCATTTTTCACGGCTTCAATCAGTTCAGATCCTTCTTCTACCTTAAATACACCAAGTCCGAACCAAGGCATAGAAACACCGTTATGCAGAGTTACTGTGGATTGTAAATGTTGTGCAGTTTGAGCTGTTGTCATGGGATTTCCTCCTTAAATTGTGTAAAAATCAGTCATATTAAGCTGAATTTTTGTTGTTTTATCATACAAAATTAAATCATAGTAGATCAAATTGGGTTCAACGTATATAGTATAATAAAATACCATGTGAAACCGGTTCCCCTTGAAGGCTGGAACTGATAAATATAGAGTGGACCTATGGTTGGATGGGAATTAGAACGAAGCTTTCTCCATTTCGACTGATGCATGTTGATCCTTGCTTTCCAGCATTTTAGCCCATGCGGTCAGGATTACAGCTACGAGAACCATCAAGGCTCCGACCCATGTCGTGTGAATCAAACCAATGGAGTCATTAATCACTCCACCCAAATATGCACCTATAGCGATCCCTGCATTAAATGCGGCGATGTTAAAGGCTGAGGCTACATCTTTGGCCTGTGGTGCATATCGTTCAGCCAAGGTTACAACGTACATCTGAAGACCAGGCACATTCATGAAGGCGAGCAGACCCATACCCATAATGGTAAGTAGTGCTGCCAACTTGAATGGGACCGTAAAGTACATGATGCCCAGAATGATGGTCTGAATGATGAACATGTAGAAGAGCGCCTTGAGTGGGTTGCGATTGGCTGCTCTGCCGCCGATGATGTTGCCAACAGCGATGGCTATTCCGTACAACAACAGAATGAACGCTACTGTTTTCTCGGAATAACCGCTAATATCATGCAACAACGGGGACAGATACGTAAACACAACAAATGTTCCTCCGTACCCAACAGCAGTGATGGCAAAAGCAAGCAGCAAGCGTCCACCTGTAACAAGCTTCAGCTGATCCCGAAATGCTGTCCGTGTTCCTCGCTTCAACGTGGAGGGCACGAGTATCAGGTTACCGATCATCGCAACGATGCCAACCACAACAATTAGGATAAAGGCAGCGCGCCAGCCCCAATGTTGGCCAATGAGTGTACCGAGAGGTACACCGGTTACTGTGGCAATGGTTAGACCGGAGAACATGATGGCAATGGCACTTGCCCTACGGTTGGCAGGCACCAGATCGGCTGCAATCGTGGAGCCAATGGACATGAACACCCCGTGTGCCAGAGCGGATACTACTCGTGCAATGAGTAACATGGTGATGCCCGTTGATAGTGCAGCCATCGTGTTACCCGCAATGAAGACAATCATGATGGCAAGCAATAGCGTTTTGCGTGATATGGTAGACGTCAGTGAGGTCAGAACAGGAGCCCCAAAGGTAACGCCTAATGCATATAAAGTAACGGTCAGTCCCGCTGAAGTTACGGAAATGCCCAGGTCATCTGCAATGAGGGGCAGTAGCCCAACGCTGATAAATTCAGTGGTACCGATCGCGAATGCACTAATGGCTAGTGCTAGCAGTGCCCACGTGCTGCGTTTTGAATCTTGTAACATTTCTTGCTCAACTCCCCCGAATGTAGATTTACGTACCGGCAAATGCTATTATGAGTTATTCGGTATAGATTGAATAGTACGTACTTTTTAGTACCCTACGTACTTTTTGGTGCCTATACAGCATGCGACGGATGTAATCCAATTCATCAGGGAGGAAGCAAGTTATGGTTAGAAAAAAATATAACATCTCGGTTGAAGCTACCTTAGAAGTGATCGGTGGCAAGTGGAAATGCGTCATTCTCTGTCATCTGACACATGGGAAAAGACGAACCAGTGATCTTAAGCGTATTATGCCCGCAATTACACAGAAAATGTTAACACAGCAACTGAGAGAGCTTGAAAACGACGGGATCGTGAATCGAATCGTATATAATCAGGTCCCTCCCAAAGTAGAATACGAATTGAGTGATTACGGGAGAAGTCTTGAACCAATTCTCAATGCGCTCTGTAATTGGGGAGACCAACATATTGTGAAGGAATACGGAGACAAATCAGCAGTTCTGGAAGATAATGGACTCAATGATTTTAACTCTGACAATAGGGAGCTGGTGCAACCGTGAACTATGAGATTTTATATGATGGTGCTTTTGCGATGCTCAAGGTACATTTGCAGCGGGGAGAGCGGTTCAAGGCCGAGAGTGGTGCGATGGTATCTATGACTCCTACGGTTGAACTAAAGGGTTCAGCAGAAGGTGGGATGTTTGCCGGGTTCGGTAGGATGCTGAGCGGGGAGAAGTTTTTCTTTCAGGAACTGACGGCTGCGGGCGGGTCGGCAGAGATTCTGCTCTCACCTTCCAGTATGGGCGATGTAGAAGCTGTTGAATTGGACGGTTCCTATTCACTCTATGTGCAGAAAGACGGATTTCTGGCAGGAACCGAGGGCATTCAGGTGAATACCAAAATGCAAAACCTGAAAAAAGGTCTCTTTTCGGGAGAAGGTTTCTTCATTATTGAGATCAGCGGACGTGGAACCGTATTTCTGTCTTCCTATGGTGCCATCCATGCGATTAATCTGGCAGCAGGTGAAGAAATGATCGTGGATAACGCCCATTTGGTGGCATGGCCTCATTATGTAGATTACCGTATTGAGAAAGCTTCACAGGGTTGGTTATCCAGTGTTACAAGTGGAGAAGGACTGGTATGTCGGTTCCGGGGAGAAGGAACCATTCTTATACAGAGCCGCAATCCGCAAGGATTCGGACAATGGGTGAAGCAGTTTATCCCTGCGCGCTAATTATTTTTTTGAGAAAGAACACACAGAGTTGCAACGGATATGTTTCCATCATCGTTATATGAATAATGGATTTACTTCATTGACTGACGGGTACATATTCTGTTGCATAAGGTCGCACATCATGGAGGTATGAGATGACAAGCTCACGGTATAAAAATGCACAAGAAAGCCCGGGATATCTGTTATGGCAAGTTACAGCCATGTGGCAAAAGGAAGTACGCAGGGTGCTGGAGCCCCTCGAACTGACACAACCTCAATTTGTATTATTGCACGCCTGTTTATGGCTCAATGAACACGATGAGGAAGGCAAGGGAGTTACTCAGGTTCAAATTGCTCAGTTTGCCAAGGTGGATGTTAACGTGACTTCTCAGGTTCTACGTGCGCTTGAAAAAAGGGGATTAATTACCCGCGCTCGTCATCAGACAGATACGCGTGCCAATATTATCACAACAACGGAAGAGGGAACCCGATTGGCTGTGGAGGGAATTCATCTGGTTGAGGAATCGGACAAGGCTTTTTTTGAAACTTTGGATGATCGTAAGGAAGAGTATATGCAGATCATGCAGGAGTTTCTTCGCCAAAAAACAGAGGGCTAATCCATAATAAGATTTTTTTTATTTTATTAAACTACAGATTGTAGTGGAATTGGAAATTTTCTGAATAATGTCTATGCAAAAATCAAAATAAACCTCCTGACTTTATCTGTCGGGAGGTTTATTTCAGTTGCTTCAATCGATTCGGTAGGACGCAAATGGCTCGCGGCGACGGAAAGAGTCACTGATCTGATCCAGATCGGTCAACAGCTCATCGGGCAGTGACATATCCAGACTAGCCAGATTATGCTCCAGCTGTTCGGTGCCTGTAGCGCCAACAATTACTGTGGATACAGCCGGACGAGTCAGTAGCCATGCGAGAGACAGCACACTTGGGGAACACCCGTATGAAGCAGCTTTGGCACTCACTTGTTCACTCAGTTGGAGATTATGCTCCAGCAGAAAACGATTGAACGACGGGTCGGTGTCGGCTCTGGAGCCGGAAGGTACGCTGGCCTGTCCGTTATATTTACCCGTCAGAATACCGCCTGCGAGCGGGAAATACGGGATAATGCCTACACCCTGATCCAGACACATCGGTACCAATTCCAGTTCAGGCGTACGGTCTGCCAGGGAGTAGCTGGTTTGGGTGGAGATGTAGCGCACATAATCTTTCTGTTCACTGATGCCTAAAGCTTTCATCAGCTCCCAGGCTGCGTAGTTGGAGGCTCCGATGTAACGGACTTTGCCGGAAGTGACCATATCATCCAATGTACGCAGTGTCTCATCCAGCGGGGTATGCGGATCAAAGGTATGGATCTGATACAGATCCACATAATCCGTTTGCAGACGCCGCAGGCTATGATCCAGCTCTTGTTGCAGATGGTAGCGGGAGGAACCCCGCCCATGAGGACCATCATGCCGGGGTAATCCGGCCTTGGTAGCAAGCACCGCGTTTTCCCGTCGACCTGTGAGAGCCTGTCCAATGATGCGTTCTGATTCCGTGCCTGCGTAGATATTGGCGGTATCGATAAAGTTGATGCCCTGATCCATCGCTGCATGAATAATGCGGGTAGAAGCTGCTTCATCCGCGCGTTTACCAAACGCATTGGTGCCAAGCCCCAGTGCCGACACACGCAAACCACTATTGCCCAAACGTCGATATTCCATCCTTTATCGCTCCTTCTCTATTCATTTATGTAATGCAGATTATAACGTAATCTATTGAAAACGTGTTATTAATATAGTTAAATGATTCTAAGAACCCGTTATTAAAGGAGATATGATGGAAAACAGTGCCGCACATTTAACAAGACGGAAGCCGAAGAAACCGAAGAAGAAATGGAAGAAGCCATTGATCATCACCCTAAGTGTGCTGCTTGTGTTGGGAGGACTCGGATTTATCTATCAAAAGCAACTCGTCGTGTTTGCCTTTAACATGTTCGCCTCAGGTACGGTCAAGGAAGCCTTAGATGACTCCTTTAAGCCAGCTGGCGATAAGGATGCCCCTGTTGTAGAACATACGGACCCATTCTCACTGTTGTTGCTTGGTATTGACCAACGCGATAACGAACCAAGCCGTTCGGATACCATCATCTATTCCGTCGTGCGTCCAGAAGACAATAAAGTGCTGCTGCTGTCCATTCCACGTGATTCCTATACCGAAATTGTCGGCCGGGATGTGAAGTCGAAGATCAATTCAGCTTATGCCCACGGCGAAGCCAAGATGGCGATGGATACGGTGGAGAATTTGCTGGGGAACAAAGTGGATTTCTATGCCGCAATTAATTTTAACGGGCTCAAGGATATTGTTGATGCGGTGGGCGGCGTTGAACTGCCGATCAAAAAAAATATTGAGAACAAGCTCAAAATTCATGAGAAACTGTTCGTTGAAGCCAACAAACCGATCTATAGCGGCGAAGAAGCACTTGGTTATGTGCGTTACCGGGAAGATTCCGATTTCAATCGAACGATGCGTCACCGGATTTTCCTAAGTGCCTTCATGAATCGTGCGCTGGAGGTCAAAAATCTGACCAAGATCCCGGACGTGATTCAGATTGCCGGATCGAATTTTACAACCAACATGACTTCGGACTTCATCGTGAAGTTTGCCGAGTCCTTATATATGAAAGACAGTACACCAACGATCAGCAACTATATGCTGAAGGGGGAAGGCGCGACGCGCAGTGGCACATGGTACTACGATCTGTCGGAGGACGATCTGCAGTATGTGCGTGGCATGATCGCCAGTTGGCTGGACCCGGATGCGACTGAGATAATTGAGCCCGAGTCAGCCGACCAATCGGAGACGAGTGATGCGGCATAAGATCCATTCTTGTGCAAAATGCTCATATGAATATAAGTCGGGAGAAGCGGTTGCTTCCCGGCTTTTTTTGCGTTTGAGATCCTTCGATTGAAATATTGCACAGATATATCTAATGTTTAAACCTCTTTTTATGGCATACATATAGTAAAATATAGGGAAAAGATTAAACATCAACCAACGGAGGAAGCTCATGAAGGAGTTTAAGGAACGGCTTGGGCAGGTTCAGGAGCAGCAGAAACAGCTGGCGAAGGAGTATCATGCCCTGCTCCAGGAATACCAATCCGATGATCTGATCGTTCAGAATGAAAAGTTACAGGAACAGTATGAAGCTCACAAACTCAAGCTGCAACAGCTCGAACTTCGCTCGCGCAAGATGGAAGAAGAGAATGCACGTCTTCGTATGGCGTTATCTGAACAGATGCTGGATGAGAAGCTGAATCTGATCCGGGTATCGCGGGAGAAGATGGAGACCTATTTTCAAGGGAAAACAGCGGTACATAATGATCGAATTGCATTCCATGAACATCGAACCAAATCCAATCTGAACGCGCTATACAACCAGGCAGCACAGGAGTTGCAAGAGGATTCCCACGAGGTGAAGGAGAGGATCGCTTACCTTGCGGCAGAGATGAATGAGCGCATTGAATCGCACAAGCGGGCCGTGCGGGAGCGAGAAGAGGCTCTACGTGGGCACATGGAGCGTGGATATGAGCAGATGGCGGAGGAGGGATTAAGCGAAGAGACCATTCAACGCCGGATCAAGCAGAATCGCATGGAGATGAAAATTGGACTTAGTTGGATCAACAAGGTTGCCATCCTGCTCCTCATTCTGGGCGTTGGAGCAGCGTTCCAATATTCGTACTCGACCTGGTTCAATGACGAGATGAAGAGCGGAGCCTTTTTCCTGCTCGGTGCACTGATGCTTGCTGGAGGAGAGTTGCTGTTCCGGCGCAAAAAGCAGACGTTTGCAATGGGCCTGCTCGGTGGTGGGATCTCCGTGTTATTCGGGTCCATCTTCTATAGTTACTTTTTACTGCATATTATCGGGTTATATACGGGACTTGCCCTGTCTGTATTGGTATCGGCAATCTCCGTATTGTTGTCCCTAAGGTATCAGTCGAAGACCATCTGTTCATTGGGTCTGTTAGGCGGATATCTTCCGCTATTCTCCTATATGTTCTCGTTCGGGCTTGAGGGCCCTGCTGTCTATGTAGCCATGATCTATCTGCTGCTCTTAAACGGCATTATTGTGTTCATTTCGTTTGGCAAACGGTGGCCGGTAGTGCACTATATCAGTTTCCTGTTTAACACACCATCCATGCTTATCCTCTTGTGGCTGTCGCCAAGTGAGAAGATTGGCATGTTGTATTCCATTGTGACGTTTGCATTATATCTGGGCATTACACTGGCATATCCGTTCAAACATCGGATGAAGTTAACCTGGTGGGATTTCGCTCTGCTCGCCATGAATACGACCATCAGTTGCCTGATGTTATACGTGTTATTTGATGTGGCGGATTGGAATGATGCTCAGGGCTTGTTGGCATTAATCTTCTGCCTGGTATATCTTGGTCTCGCACGATTCGTTCAGCGCAATATGGCTCAGGAGAAACAGACCATTCTGCTCTTCTATATCACTTCCCTGACCTTTGCCATTCTGATTATTCCGTTCCAGTTCGGGGCCAAGTGGTTATCGATGGGCTGGTTAATTGAAGGTGTTCTGCTGGTTACGCTTGGACATCTGAAGCGGTTCAAGTCGGTGGAACGGGCCGGATGGGGTATTGTGCTACTATGTCTAATCACTTTCGTGTACTATGACCTGCTGGCGCTATTCTTCATCGGGGAACGTTCTTACTTTATGTTAAAATATTCCAGCATCACGCTGGGGACCCTGCTGATTACACTGTATTATGCCTGGGCAGTTCACAGCAGCTCATCTGCCAGGGAGAGATTCAACTACAGCCCGCTGGAGCTGGGCTTACTGAACGGATTCAAGTATGTGACACTCGCCAATCTGTGGTTATACGTGCTGTATGAATCGAATGAATTGTATACCAGAGCTGTGGATGGGACGTTCCTGTTATACATGTTCTACAAGATGCTCATGTTTGCAGCGCTGACCATTGCATTGGCCTATGGATTGAGCAAAGTGAAGTTGTTGCGTGATCAATACGTACAGATGTATACCACTTTCCTGCATGCCATTGGTTGCTGTATTGCACTGGCTGTCACCTTAACCATGCCAGCGCTTCAGCCGGAAGTTCAGCAGCATACAGCGGCAGAGATTGTTGGTTTGCTGGTGCTAATTATCTTTAACGTAGGGGTATTCTTTGCAGGAAGGGATCTGCTGATTGCAGGCATCCGCGGGCAGTTCAAGAGCATTGAATGGTACCCGGTTATCGCAGGGGTATATCTGCTAGGTGTCATCACCGTATTCCTGACGATCCAGTTCCAGTGGGGTGATGTGGGGCTGATGTTCAGCCTGATCTATCTGCTGCTGGCGATTCTCTATATTGCCTATGGATTCCGTAGAAAATATGTCATGATTCGGCGTTTGGGCCTTGGCCTAACGTTGTTCGCTACGGGGAAGATGGTGTTCTATGATGTGGGGATGCTTACCTCGGGCAGTAAAATTTTTGCCTATTTCAGCTTCGGTGTGCTGCTGCTTGGCATCTCTTACCTGTATCAGAAGGTGTCGAGTCGGATGGAGGAAATACAGTCCAGAGAGACAGTGAAGCTTGACGATGAGCCGACTGTGCCGGAGGAAGACCAAGATTGATTTGGGTTTTGAACGACTGTATTTACCTTTGCGATTATCGGAGGAGGGATTCTTGAAATGGGATTCGACTTGAAAATTATGCTTTGGCAGTTGTTATGGTTCGCTGGCCCTGTAGCTCTCATTGTATATGGGTGGAGGAAATTGGGTGCCAGAAAGAAACAGCATTGACGTGGGTGAGATGGTGGGAATGTCCGCTGTCCAATTCACTTCGCTTTGGGAAATAAGTCGTGTAATATAGATTTTTTGTATTAAAATGAGGCTCCGGGCTGCTGTTATCAGCAATCTGGGGCCTTATTGATGTGAGTCTATGGCTTAGCCTAATATGACATTCGTGAAACGTTTTGCGTGGAGATCGCGTTATAATAGAGTAGACTTAGGGCTGGATCTTCATTTGTAACCACGAGGTTTCGGCAGCCGAGGTGCCTTTCAGTGGTTCTCCGCCATCATCATTCATACGGGAGAGCACGGTTAATGTCATGGACAGGGCGAAGGCGAGCAATACGTATATGAAAATGTTTTTTTTGTTCATGGGAAGGTACCTCTCTTGTTGAATGATCTAAAGTAGACATCCGGCCGTCATGAGAAAAAAAGCACAACGTCTGGTATAGTAGAGTTAGTAGAACCGAACATAAATCGTTCCTGTATACCACTATATTGAACTATAGCGGTGCAAACAATGGAACAAATCTGATGATCTTATCATTATTGTTGAAGATATGTTTTATAGTACGTGTTCAAAAAACCGGTTTTAAGTACCGAGAAGATGGGATGAAGCTAGAAATGGAGTAGCAGAGCGTAGGGAAACTACTACGTGAGCAACGGACATTTCGGCTGAATGCCATCTTCGATGCTGATGATGCCGTTAGGCATCCGTTGTAATCAAAAGCGGGCTTTTTTGAACAACCTCTTATAGAGATCGAGTGATCGTTGAAGGTGGGAGAATAACATGCGGGAGACGGCAAAAATCGTCATTCGTACGCCAGGACAGGAAAGTGACGGCTCATTCGCTTATGTAAGCCAAGGTCGCTCCATTACGGTGGGACGTTACACAGGCGGTAGTGAATTGGACTTGTCTGTCTATAATCAGATGATATCGAAGCGGCACTGCCGCATTCATTATGATGTACAGCAACAGTTATGGATTGAGGATCTGGATAGCAAAAATGGAACCGAACTGAACGGGCAGCGCCTCGTTCCCCATGAGAAATATCCGTTCGGCGAAGGAGACAGCCTGACGTTGGTCAATGGCCTGATCCAGCTTCGCGCTGAAGGTGATCTTGGAGAGACGAGGGAATATCGGGTTTCGGATCTGCTGGGTGAGGGTGTACGCTTGCAGGATCACCTGCAAACCGTGCAGATCGGTGAAGTGGAGATTCCGCTGTCCAAGAAGGAGTATCAGCTGTTCAAGCTGCTGTATAGTCAACTGGACCATTTTGTGACCCGAGAGCAGATTGTGGCTCAGGTATGGCCTGAGCGGAGCATGCTGGAGAGTGAAGCGGTAGGGATTGACGAGATTAACTCCTTAATCTATCGGACGAATCGCAAGTTGGGTGTACACTTTACCATTAAGTCCGTTTATAAAAAGGGTGTATATATGAAGTCTCATGTGCCGGAATGAATGAGTGATAACAAAGGGATGAGTTCATGTTCATCATATACCTGATTCCATGGCTGATTGCCGTGGTGACATTAATAGGTGTCATATCCATCGTACTGGTCAGTTGGAAAAACGGGATTTCACCGATGCCCACATCTAGTAGCGTCAGGCAGGTGGTCATTCAAGAGGTGAATCGTATACCCGGGTACGGTGACGTGCTTGAAGCAGGTTCCGGATGGGGCACACTGGGGTTGGATGTTGTAAGCCATTGCCCTGGCAAAAGGCTGACCGGGATTGAGAATTCTATCATTCCCTTATGGTCTTCCCAACTGATTGCCTATCTCAGTGTTCGCTTACGTCGAGCCAAGGGAAACAAGTACTCTCTCAAGGGCAGGCTGCGCTTCATGCGCGGAGACATCTACACCAGTTCCTATGAACATGCGGATTGTGTGATCTGTTATCTGTTTCCGGGAGCCATGACCCGGCTTCTGGACAAGTTCAGTCGGGAGCTTCCGCCGGGTGCCAAGGTGATTAGCGTCTGTTTTGCCCTCCCGGGCAAGGAACCGCTACGCACCATTACATGTCTGGATGCTCTGCGCACCAAGGTGTATGTGTATAGCTTTTGAGGAAAAGGATTGCTTTGACTCCCCTTGGGCAGAGGACTGTAATTCCCTGTAATCCTAGTGCCAGAAGAATAACAAAAAAGGCTCCGAACTCACTGTGGAAGTGAATTCGGAGCCTTTTTTGTTTCGCCTGCGCCTGAGAAGCGAGTTATGCGCTATGGCTCAGGACATCATGATTATTTTGCAGAATCCGTAGTGCCTGTGCTCTCGGAGGTTGTACCGGATTGCGTCCGATTTCTACCGCCTCCGAAGCCGCCTTGACCACGACCTCCTCCTGGACCACCCATACCTGAATTGGCTGTAGTTACACCAGATTCATTGACCCAAGTTACATTACTAGTCGATTGGAAGGCAACCACTTGAGTTCCGCCACTATAGGTACCGTCTGTGTAGAGTCCATCCACGGCTTTACCTGTAGATGTACCACCGGAGTAGATCACGTATGAACCATCTTTCACAAGATCCGGGGAGCTGACAACCACAGTTTGATAATCTTTTGCCGGAGCAAATGTCAGAATATTGTTGCCTTCGCTATCTTGTACATGTACAAGTGTTCCAGCTTTTTGCGTTGCAGGGAATGTCATCACAATGGTATTTTGCGTAGACGCATCGGATGTTCCTTGTGCCATACCAGAGCTTCCGGCAGCCACGAGGTATCCACCGCTGATTTCAAATGTACCGTCATAGTCCAGTGCTCCGTTGCCGCTATCCGTCGGTCCGTTCACAATAACCGTACCACCAGTCATATTAATGGAACCATTGGAATCCAGTCCGTCACCACCTGCGTTCACGGTAAGTGTACCGCCGTTAATGTGGAACTCGTTATTACTCGCTGCTCCCATTCCGCCCGGTCCACGTCCTTGCTGATTAGCATCTGTACCTTGGGATGTCTGATCGGTAGTCGATGTTGTGCCCGTCGTTTCAGTTACAGAGATGTTGGAAGTCGTGGGGGTGTCGGTTGCTGTAGTCGCACGCTCTGTATTTGCCGCTGTATTCGCAGTTGTTTCTGTCTCGCCACCTGCAGCATTTACGCCATCATCGGATGCTGTTACATCCACATCCCCATCGTTCAGGGTGATGATTGCTCCTTCAAGTCCCTCATAGCTCTTCGCAATCGTGATGGTGCCACCGTTAATCGTCAGTTCCTGATCGGCATGAATGCCGTCATCACCGGATTCAATGCTGAATGTTCCGTCATTGACTGTCACGTTATTGTTGCTGTGCAGGGAATCATCCATGGAATCAATTGTATACGTACCGCCATTCACCGTAAGGTCTGTACCTGCTTTGAGCGCTTTGGCACTTGTGGACTCGGTTGCTGTTGTTGCAGTGTCCGCATCGGCATTGGTATCGGTATTTGTTGTTGCTGTTGTATTGGCAGAGCTGGATGTTGCGCCGTTTGTATTAGCACCTGCATTGGTCCCGCTGTTATTAGGCATCTCCGGCATATCTGCAGGAGGTTCGCCATCTGGTGGTGTGCCCATATCGGTTGGAGGTGTTCCGCCACCCCATCCGCCACCGCCGCCGCCAAATGGACCTTCTTCTACTTTGGCTGGAGCATTGGCGCTACCGCCAGCAGTCACAATGTTGTATGTGCCGCCATCCGTAACAAGTGCGGTTTCGGCTTGAATACCGTCGTTACCACTTTGAATATCGAAGGTACCTCCTGCGATGGCAACGAAACCTTTGGTGGTATCCGTGTCATTGGTGGATTTGATGCCGTCACCTGCTGCTTCAACGGTAATCGTACCCGCTTGAATTGCGATCATATCTTTACCTTTGATGCCGTCATCTGCTGCTTTGACACGGATGTTACCACTAATGATTTTCAGATCATCCTTGCTCGTAATCCCTTCATTATAGTTACCCGTGATGGTCAATTGACCTGCACCGTTGAACGTAAGATCCGCTTTACTGAAGATCGCAGCATCCGGCTCGTCTGTTGTAGCGTCAGCGTACACATATGTTTTACCATCGGAAACGGTATTTTTGGTTCCTTTTTCGAGTGTAATCACCGCTTTACCGGCCTTCTGAATATAAATCGCTGCACTGTCATTATCATGGATCGTAGCTCCGTTTAATACGAGATGTACGGTGCCCTTATCGGCAACGTTGACCACGATCTGACCGTCGGTTAGCTCACCGCTAAGTACATAAGTACCTGCTTCAGTAATTGTTACTGAGCCATTGGCTGCTTTGGCTCCCGAACCAGTTACCGTTGCCGTTGTGCCGTTCAACTTAATCGCTGTGGAATCTGCCTCGCTCCAGCTAATGTTGGTATCGTCAGCATCCAGAGAGACCAGATCTGCGTACTTCACAGAAGTTTGCTCACTGACCGATACCGTTTTGGTTGTTCCTGTCGTTGACGTTGCGGCATTGGCGGTTGTACTTGTCGTTGCTGGTGAACTGCATGCGGCGAGTAGGCTGGTAATCATGGCGATGGACCAAAGTTTGCTGCCTGTTATCATGTTTTTCTTCATATAGATCGTTCCCTTCGAATTAAGAATTAATATTCCGTTGTTGGACTCATGGTTAACGAGATATCCAGATTGCCGTTCCGTGTACGGATGGCGTCGAGGAATTCCTTTTGGCTAACACTTTCGTGAATGGTTACACTGTAGACCAGCTCATACAGACTGCCGAGTTCGGTGGTTCTGATTTTTTTTAGATCAAAAGGTACGTTGAATGTATGGAACACTTCATTAAGTGCTTCTTCATAGCTCAAATTCTCAGGAATGGTGACTTTCAGCGTTTTCAGCTGACTCTTCTTGCCGCCAAAGTTGAAGCGACTCAGGACAAACATCAGCACACACAGGATAATCGTGAACAGCACGGCGTATCCAAAAGCGCCTACACCACAGGCAAGACCGGAAGCCATCGTGAACAATACATAAGCAATGTCCTTTGGATCACCAGGGGCACTTCGGAATCGGATGATCGAGAAGGCACCTGCCAAGCTGAATGCTCGAGCGATGTTGCTGCCGATAAGCAGGATGATGATGGCGACAATGACGGGCAGGACAACCATCGTTAAGGTAAAGCTTTGCGAGTATGTGCTTTGGTTAGTCTTCATATAGGTGAGGCTGATGATCAACCCCAGAATGATGGCAAGACCAATGGTAATGACTGCGTTGTTAAACGTCAGGTTGGTATCGGTTAGGGCTGAACTGAATAGTGAATCAAGCATATAGGACACGCTCTCTTTCTATAATCGTTTTATCTTGTTCTTGTTCTATGGATGGGTTGAAATCGGTACCTGGTACAAGAGTGCGCTCCGTCTGGTAATTCAGGTTGGTTGTTCTCGCGAGATGTCTAAACTCGTTGCCGTATTTCGAAAATCCGGTGCGGTAGAGACCATGCTCACAGAGCAGTTGCGACAGCCACAGCGGAACGGTTTTCTCGGCTTTCACTTCCATCAGCCACCTTCCGTCCTTCACGAGCGGTTCACCGTAATCTCCCTGTTCCAGCTTCAGATCGTATCTGCGGCTACGAATGTTGGTGTCAAAGGTAATGCGGAGATCCCGGCTGTTCTTGTCGAAGAGTGCTTTGCGTTCATACGCCAGATACACTTTCGGTTCCAGATCGTATACGCGAAGGAAGTATTTGATCTCCTCGACGACCTGTTTGTTCATGTAGTCTGCCAGCTCCGGTGCCTGTCCTGAACGAACGAATTCGTAAGCTTCATCCAGCTTCAATGCTGTTCTGCGCTTGTTCACCAGGCCAAATACTTTCTTTTTGATCTCCAGATACACTTGGGCATTCTCATCAGGTACTCCATACGCCCGCAGTCTCAGCTTCTCCTTGTATTTTGGTTTGGAGAGACTGGCGCGGATCAGCGAATCCTGTGGAGTGTCGAAGTACAGGTTACTGATGGAATAGTACTCATGTTTCTTGTTGTAGGCATCCAGCTCCATATATTTCAACAGGTCATTGTAGAAGTGTGCGTATTGCTCATCCGTCAGAAGATACTTGCTCTCATATCGGTTGAATACTTCAATTGCCATGTGGAATTCAGTCCTTTCGTCTGTGGGTTGTATGTTTTGTTGCATCGTGTATTGCTTCCATGTCTGTATCTTAGAGGGCCAACCTTGAATGAATCTTAAATAGTTTTACATTGCGTTAACATTTTTTTACCTTCCTATAATAGTGGGCATACACAAAATGAATTAAGATTGATTCAAGGTTTAATTGATAGAATAGGTGATACCATACAGCGTTCATGAAGACGAATAATTCAAGCAGAGGAATGAATAGAGCATGAGAATATTAATTGCGGAAGATGAGGTTCATTTGGCAGAGGCAGTATCTCAGATTTTGAAAAAAAACAACTACTCCGTGGATATGGTCCACGACGGCAGATCAGGACTCGATTATGCGCAGAGCGGTATCTATGACCTGTTACTACTCGACATCATGATGCCGGAGATGGACGGGATCACCGTCCTGAAGAAACTTCGCAGTGAAGGCAATCATACGCCTGTCATTCTGCTTACTGCCAAGGGTGAACTATCGGACAAAGTCACAGGCCTCGATTATGGTGCCGATGATTATATCGCCAAGCCTTTTGCCACAGAGGAATTGCTGGCCCGTATTCGTGCAGCTTTACGGAGGAAGGGTGAAGTGGTTCCCGAGGATGGGCTGAAGTTTGGCGACATTGAGCTGAATACAACTCAGTTGAAGCTGAGTGTTCAGGGTAAGGAGATTAAGCTGAATCTGAAGGAGAATGAACTACTGGAACTGTTGATTGCTCGCAAACAGGCGATTACCTCCAAAGAGCAGATTATTGAGAAGTTATGGGGATTTGATTCGGAAGTGGAGTATAACAATGTGGAGGTGTACATCTCGTTTTTGCGCAAAAAATTAACCTTCCTGAACTCTGCCGTCCGCATTAACACGATTCGGGGTGTGGGGTATGTGCTTGAGGTGACGTCCTGATGTTCAAGAAACTCCGGAATCGATTCCTGATCGTGAATCTGGTGTCCATATCGATTATGATGCTGGTGGCATTTGCGACGATCTATACAATTACGTATCAGAATGTGCAACGTGAGACAAATATGGAGTTGTACAAGGTGTCTGATTTCTATCATAGTCCTTATAATTCATCCAAGATGCCGCGCGGGGAAGGGCAGGGTTCTGGATCAGGTTCAAGTTCTAATACAGGTGCTTCAGGTTCCGGTTCAAATTCGTTGCCCTCCGACGCCATGGGTGGTGCTAATGGAGGACCGGGAGGTGATCCCAACTCACCACCGGCACGTTCCGTTTCGTTTATGATCAAGACAGATAACCAGTGGAAGATTACGGATACGCAATCCCGATTTGATATGGAAGACACATTCTACACCGAGGCGTTGCAAAAGGTTGACCAGAATAAAGTTGGTGATTCGGAACGGCAGACTGGACAATTTGCACTGGATGGAACGGACTGGGCCTATGTGGTTGATCCGAGCGGTGACGGGCACATGATCGTATTTATTGATGTGACGGCACAACAGGGTATTCTGACGAATCTGATCTATACATTTGCTATTGTCGGACTGGTCATGTTGATTGTGATCTACTTCCTGAGCCGTTATTTTGCCAATCGTTCCATTGCACCAGTCAGAGAAGCATTTGAGAAGCAAAAACAATTCATCGGTGATGCTTCACATGAGCTGAAGACACCTCTGGCGATCATCAATACCAATGCCGACGTACTGCTTGCGAATCAGGAGGATACCATAGCAAACCAGGCGAAGTGGCTTCACTATATCAAGTCGGAAACCGAGCGTATGACCGGACTTACGAATGATCTGCTCTATCTGACACAGATGGATGACTCACGCTCCACGATGATTCATGCGAAGTTTAATATGAGCGATGCGGTAGAGAGTATTATTTTACCGATGGAAGCCGTTATTTTTGAGAAAAACATCTCCCTCGACTACAACATTGAGCCGAATCTAACGGTTCATGGGAACAGTGAGCAGATCAAACAGGTCATTCTGATCCTGCTCGATAATGCTGTGAAGTATTCCGGTCCCAAAGGATCTGTTAACGTTACGCTCCAGAGACAAAATAATGATGTCATGCTGGCCGTGTCCAACACAGGGGAAGGCATTGCACCGGAACATCTGGATCGGATCTTCGATCGATTCTACCGTACCGATTCGTCAAGAGCACGCAAACATGGTGGGCATGGTCTGGGGCTGGCGATTGCTCGTTCCATTGTGGATCAGCACAAAGGAGAGGTTTACGCTCGAAGTGTAGTCGGAGAGGGTGCTACATTTTACGTGCGGTTGTCGTAGGGGCAGAGCGATGAACCGGCTCCTCACTAACCTTCGCTACCGCTATATAATCGTTCTTCAGGCATAAGTTCTGCCTGTAATGGGTTAACCTATGCTACAATGGCAACAGTATGTATGAATCAAGGAGATGACTGAACGTGGCAGAAGCAAACGCAATTAATGAACAAGAAATGATGCAATATATTGCAGATAAAACGAAGGCAAGCCAAGCGAACATCGCTCTTGTGCTGAAGCATGAGCAAGCGTACATCAACAAGGCGCACGAAAATGCCAAAGGTAACGATGTGGATATTGACGGCGATGATCTGGCTGACTACATCCTTAGTCGCAAAGATGTGAAGCTGGATGAGCTGACCGTGGAAAGCATTTTGGATGCTGAGATGGACTACTTGATGGACAAGGGTCACGCGGGATACGTCGATTAAGTTAAGCGTAGGCAAAATCTAACGAACCTGACACGCCTTATACGGGTATTTCTCGCTCGTTTGGGAATGTAACGAATCTGAGACGTGTTATTCTCTGAATTTTAGGACTTTCCCATGCAGTTAAAGCATTTCCGCGGAATTAGCGTGTCTGAGATCCGTTAGTCCGGGAAATAAGCGCTTTTTGCCGAAATAAGGTGTCTAGGTTCGTTAGAGTATGACAGAGTGCAACGAGGGATTAAATGGCTGTTCTAAAAGTGAAATCTCACAGATGCAGTCTTATGCATGGCAAGTGTTGTATTATAAAAAAGACCTCAACTCCACAATACTGTGGTGTTGAGGCCTTTTTTAGATTGAGCGACTAGCTTTTTATTGACCCATCATACCGCCATCTACAGTGTAGAGGGAAGCTGTTACATAGGATGCTTCTTCGGACAACAGGAAGTTCATTACCGCAGCGACTTCTTCCGGTTCACCGTAACGGCCCATTGGAATGGCAGATACGGTTGCTGATTGATAATCTTCCACGTTGCCGGAATTTGCTTCGATCTGGCGCATCATGCGTGTATTGATTGTACCTGGCAATACAGCGTTAACCCGGATATTATAAGGTGCGAGTTCATTTGCAGCGGTACGCGTGAGACCAACTACGGCATGTTTGGACATAATATATGGAGACACAGCAGGTGCACCCATCAGACCCGCGAGGGAAGAGGTATTGAGAATCGCACCGGATTTTTGTTTTTTCATAACCGGAATGACATTTTGCAGACCCAGGAATACTCCACGAATGTTGACGTTATAGACCGTATCCAGTGCTTCAACACTCAGGTCTTCGATCAGCCCAGTTGGACCTTCAATTCCGGCATTGTTGGCAAAATAATCGATTCGGCCAAAAGCATCCAATGCTTTTTGCACATAGTTTTTCACGTCTGCTTCTTGGGATACGTTCGCTTTTACGGCGATTACGTGCTCTTTGTCGAGGTTCAGATCAGTAATCGTCTGTTGAATGGCTTCTTCATTCAGGTCCACCAGAACCAAGTTGATTTTGCGCTCTGCAAGGCGGCGTGCCAATTCTTTACCAATGCCTCCGGCTGCTCCTGTAATTACGGCTGTATGTGTATACGTTGTACTCATGATATATTCGCTCCTTATTCATTATTGGCAGGTATTTCTCAAAAAAAGTTTCAACCTGTCGTCTATCTTTCCTGTCTCAATGTTAAGATATACATAGCAATGTGACAATAATCATTGACAGCGCATATGTCAGCTATCGGACAGAGGTGTAAGCGGTGTTTATTTATATTACAATAATGAACAAAGGAGGCGAGAATGTTGATCATTGAACATCCTCAGGACCGGAGAGCACGAAGAACACAGGATGCGATCATCGCTGCGGCAGTTTCTTTGATATTGGAGAAGGGAGCAGACGCTTTAACCATTCGGGACATTACGGAGCGGGCGGATTACAACCGTGGAACCTTCTATTTACATTTTCCCGGCAAACCGGAGTTGTTGCAGTTCATTCTGGATGATTTCATGCAGGGAGTGGGGCGAGCTTATGCAGAACCATACGCACAGCTCAAGGAAGTGGACATGACTGTGTTGCTGCCATCCACGATGCCTGTATTCGAATATATTGAAGCCCATCAGGATATCTTTCGTGCATTAATAACGATGCATTCGGATATGGGTTCCCGGCTGTGCAATATGTTTAGAACGTATCTAACCGAAGATTTTGTATTGGTGACCGAGGATAGTGAGTGGACGATTAATTACGACATCATGTTAAGTTATCTGGTATCTGCAACTGTAGGCGTAATCATGCATTGGGCGGAGATTGGATTCAAGTATTCTGCGCATTATATGGGAGAGCAACTTACGGCGCTGATTAACATCAAACCGACCCGTCTGCTGATTGAACCAGGGCAGAAGGGTCGGACTATTCACGAGCGTATGCTGTTGGATTAAAGTCCCGGATTATCCGGTCATGGAGGCATTAGCGGCCTGTTGCATCTGAAGCAGTTTTTCGCGGATCAGGACGGACTCTCCGACCATAATTAATGCCGGGTTATTCACTTGATGTGACAGGGCGAGGGAATGGAGTTCGGCAATTGTGCCGGTAATAATGCGTTCCTCCGAAGTGGTTCCCCGTTCGATTAGAGCCGCAGGGGTGTGTCCACTTTTGCCATGGTGAAGCAATTCATGTTGAATCTGGGGGAGTTGGCTAATGCCCATGTAGATGACCAGTGTATCCACGCTATGGGCTAGCAGGTCCCAGCGTACCGAAGATACACTTCCGTCACTGCCAGTTCCCGTGACACATGCGAAGGATGAAGCAACCCCGCGATGGGTTAACGGAATAAGGGATGAAGCGGATGTACCTACAGCTGAAGTGATGCCAGGAATAATCTCAAATGCAATCCCTGCTTCCGCCAGCACAAGCGCTTCCTCACCACCACGGCCAAAGATAAACGGATCACCACCCTTGAGTCGTACAACTTGTTTGCCTTCCGCTGCATGTGCAGCCAGCATCCGTCCAATCATCTCCTGACTCATGGAGTGCAGGCCGGGGGCCTTGCCGCAGTAAATGCGGAGTGCTCCTTCGCGAGCCTCAGCGAGCAATTGATCATTCACAAGCCGATCATACATAATGACATCTGCGGACTGAATACGTTTCAGAGCTTTTACCGTAATCAGATCCGGATCTCCAGGACCAGCGCCAACGATACTAACCAAGCCCCGGCTCATGATCGTGTCCCCAATTTCGGTGCAGCATCAGAACTTGCCAATCCTGAACGACCACCCTGAATGGCTGCCAGTTTGGACGAGAGCTTTACCGGATTTCCCCAGTGGTGGGCAGCATATAAACCGAGACCTGTGAATATAGCTCCGCCAATGAGGTTACCCACCAACACCGGGATCTGATTCCACAGCCACCAGTCAGCGACACTCACCTGTGCGCCGAGCATCATGCCTGCCGGAATGACAAACATATTTACCACAGCATGCTCAAATCCCTGAGCGAAAAATATCGTAATGGGCAGCCACATCGCTACGATTTTACCCAGTGTAGAAGTGGACGTCATTGCCATCACTGCCCCGAGTGTGACCATCCAGTTACATAGAATGGCTTTGATGATGACCAGTACAATGCCAGCCCCGCCCAAGTGCTGATATCCCAATGTTTTGGTTTCACTGGTCTGGATTAGCGTTTGAATTAGAGGGTTGCTCATATCCGTACCCATCTTGGTAATGGTCAAGCCGTATAACAGAGCATAGAATGCACATCCGAGCAGATGTCCTGTGATCACCCAGAAATAATTTCGGAGCATATCCATCCATGTAATTCTGCGTTTCAACACTGCGAGTGGAAGCATCGCAAAGTTTCCTGTCACCAATTCGAGACCCAGCAGAATAATGATGACAAATCCAGCCGGGAATATCAGTGCACCTGCCAAACCAACGGAAGTTTGAGATACAGCTGTATATGCCAATGTGGTTGCAAAGGCAAGGATAGCCCCTGCCAGAAAACCGCGGATCAGCATCTGTACCCGATTCATTCTGGCTTTGCTCTCACCAGCTTCGACCATCGATTGCAGCACTTCTGCAGGTTTAACAAAATCCATAGCGCACGCCTCCTTGATGTCAGGGTATCTCTAGCCTTTAACCCGCAATTGTGATGAAGATTTCTCCGCTGTTGCCGTCCACTTCTGTTTTGTAGGTATTCAAGCAGCCTTTATCCGGCTCGTGTACCTTACCGTTACGCAGATCAATCTTCCAATCATGCAAAGGACAATGAACCGCTGTCCCGCACACCATGCCTTCCGACAGCTTGCCGCCCTTGTGAGGGCAGCGATTCTCGACGGCGTGCAGACTTCCGTCGCTCAGTTTGAAGACTGCAATTTCGGTATCTTGTATCAGGAAGGTCCGTGCTCCCTTTTCATCAATATCTGCAAGGTGTCCAATCCGGAATTTGTTCATCGCTGTTCCTCCTCTTCTAGTGGGTTACCGGCTCGGCACCGGACAGTGGAGTGAAGTTTTTACGCAATTTCTCGTCTTGAATGATTTCTTTCCAAGGATCAACCGTGTGACCCAGTGTAACTTCCAGACGTTCAACCAGAGCGAGACGTACATCCCGATCCGCCAATGCTTCCTTCACATGATCCAGACCTACCCGTTCAATCCATGCCGCTGTTCTCTCATTCCATTTTGCATTCTCTCTATAATATTGCAGGTAAGAGTAAGTCCACTCTTCCACTTCCGCATCGGTCTTCACCGTACAGAGCAACTCGGCTGCACGAACCTTGACTCCCGCGTTACCGCCAACATGAATCTCCCAAGCACCATCAATGGCGACAACACCGAGATCCTTGATGGTCGCTTCAGCACAGTTCCGCGGGCATCCGGAGACAGCGAGTTTCACTTTGGCTGGAGCTACCATCTTGTCGAGTTTTTTCTCCAGACGAATACCCATCTCAATGGAATCCTGTGTGCCGAATCGGCAGAATGTATTACCAACACAAGTCTTTACTGTACGAAGCGCCTTGCCATAACCAAAACCGGAAGGCATATCGAGTTCCTCCCAGATCTTCGGCAGGTTCTCCTTCTGTACACCGAGCAGATCCAGTCGTTGTCCACCCGTGAATTTCACCAACGGCACATCATATTTCTCTGCGACAGTTGCAATCTTGATCAATTCCGCCGGGGAAGTGACACCACCATAGATCCGTGGAATAACGGAGTAGGTACCGTCCTTCTGGATATTGGCGTGATAACGTTCATTGGTGAATTTGGATACACGCTCATCCGTGTATTCTGCCGGCCAGATCATACCGAGATAATAGTTGAGGGAAGGGCGACACTTGGAGCAGCCTTCCGGCTCATCCCAACCGAGAACGTTCATAACTTCCTTGACGCTTTTGAGTCCCATTTCCTTGATCTGTGCAACAATCTCATCCCGATCATAGGATGTACAACCACATATGCCTTCTTTGGTCTGTTCACCTACATTATCACCGGCATAATACGTGAGCAGGTTTTCGATAATCGGTTTACATCCACCGCAAGAAGCGGAAGCTTTGGTACAGGATTTGATTGCACCGAGTGTATTACAGCCTTTATTCAGAACAGCGTCCCCGATGGAAGCTTTGGTAACACCGTTACACCCACAGACGATCTCGTCATCTGGCATACTTGCCATGCGTTCTGCGACAGATGGACCCGAGCCTGAACCACCGGAAGGTACACCGAGCAAAATTTCTTTCTCCCGACCGCTGATGTTCTCTCCACTCTTAATGAGAGAAAACAGCGATGCGCCATCCGTGGTATCCCCGAACAATACAGCTCCAATGAGCTGCCCATCCTTAATCACCATCTTTTTGTACACACCATCAACGTCATCCTGAATGCGAATGCTGCGAGTGTCTGCAGCGTCTTTGAATTGTCCGGCAGAGAATACGTCCACACCAGATACTTTGAGCTTCGTGGACGTGACCGAACCTGCGTATCCTTCGGTTGCCGCACCAGCCAGACGTTTTGCGAGCACCATACCTTGTTCATATAATGGAGCAACCAGTCCGTAAGCAATACCGCGGTGTTCTGCACATTCGCCGACGGCAGATATACCAGGGATGCTGGTATGCATATAATCATCTACAATGACTCCACGATTCACATCGAGGCCGGTATTGCGAGCCAGTTCAATCTGAGGGCGAATCCCGACAGCCATGACAACCAAATCCGCTTCAAGTACCGTTTGATCAGTGAAACGAATGGCTTTTACTCGATGTTTGCCTGTGATTTCTTCGGTATGTTTGTTCAAAAGGAACTTCATACCTTGCTCTTCAAGCTCACGCTGGAGCATCAGTCCTGCCGGGAGATCCAGGTTCCGGTCCATCAGATGACCGTTAATATGGATGACTGTGACATCCATGCCCAGATTGAGCAGCCCCCGCGCTGCTTCCAGTCCTAGCAATCCGCCTCCAATAACGGCAGCTTTGCGATACTTTTGTGATGCTGCCATCATGGTCTCGCAGTCTTTTATATCGCGGAATCCGATAACGCCTTCCTTGTTAGCGCCGGGAAGAGGGAGGATGAACGCTTGTGAACCGGTTGCCATAATCAGCTCATCATAGGTTGCGCGTACACCATTTTGAGATACAACTTCTTTGCGCTTGGAATCGATCTGAACGACCGGGTCACCCGGGTACACCCGAATGCCGTTATCTTCGTACCAGCTCCACTCATTGATTACGATATCTTCGATGGATGTTCCGCCAGCCAGTACAGAAGATAACATGATCCGGTTGTAGTTGGGATGCGGCTCTGCGCCGAAGACTGTAATTTCATAAGCGTGTGGAGCAAGCTTAAGGATATGTTCGATTGTGCGGATTCCCGCCATGCCATTGCCGACCAGCACCAGTTTTTTCGTTGTACTCATTATGATTAGCCCCCTTAGGTCCATTCTGCAAACTGCCTCAAAACCTTGTCTCTAAAATCGAAAAAGCCTGTTATGCCTCGGAGGACTGCGCATATACATACGCATCCCTTGCTCCGAGAGTGCAAAACAGGCTTCATTGCCGTTTCAACCAGCTACGCCGTTGTAACTGTGATCGATTCAAATATGGAGTTGTTATGGCTTAACTATAAAAGATCGATCTAACCATGTCAAGATAGTTAACATAAAAAAGTATTTGAAATTTAAAGTTAATTATGTTTACATGAGTTTATTGGAATATCGAATAGACGACGAAGTTTTACGAGTATATCTTCTTAGTTTGAAGGATTTAGATAAACTTAGCGCGCTAGATACAATAAATATTGTAGAAAAGGTGCCATGTATAGTGCTTTACCCTTTTTTATTGCAACATGATGAGGCATGAAAAGATCATTCTAATGTTAAAAATAAGACGCATAATCGTCACTACTTAAATTTTGTTAGGTAATATAACATGTTTATTGCTTTCATGTATTAACGTATTGAATTTTGTGGACTCTGATTATACGCAATAGGGAGGGATTGATCCATCATGCGATCTTTATTGGTCATCCGTGTTCAACCAACGATAGCCGCCTCATCCGATGCAATCCCTCTGACACCGGAGAGGCTGCTGGGAGCAAACGGGTACCATGTACAGGTGGCGGGCAGTGAAGCGGAAGCGGTGAAGCTAGCTCGTGCGGCCGAAGCGTCCATCTTGCATCTGTCGCTGGATGATGTGGAGTACTGGGTGAACTGCCTGGGAAAGGGGAAGTCGGATTCACCGCTGCTTTGGTGGTGCGCGCCAGATACAGCCTCTTCCTCCGCAGAATCCTGCGAGGTCGAAACTTCATTTGATGGAATACTTACACCATCCATGACTGGGCCCGAGATTCATTGGACTCTTCACTTTGCAGCCCGGCGCTACATGGAACGCAAACAGTGGGAGCAGGAACGGAAGCAGTTGCAATCCAGGCTGGAGGATCGGAAGTGGATTGATATGGCGAAGGCTATCCTTAGTGATCTGAAGCAGATCTCGGAGGCCGAAGCCTATGACCTGTTACGCAAGAAAGCGATGGATGAACGCAAACGGATGGTCGATGTAGCCACAGCGATTGTGAAGGCCCATCAACTGCTCCAGTCTTAATTGGAAGGAGGGTTCTCCATGGATATGTCTCAGATACTCCGAGAGGTCGGACGTGGGAAACGAGGCTCGCGTGATCTGAATTATACAGAAGCACTGACCGTTGCAGAGAAAATCCTGAAACAGGAGGTTTCTCCTGCCCAGACGGCTGCCTTTCTCATGGCTGAACGAATGAAAATGGAAAACGTTGAGGAACTGGAAGCTTTTGTTCATGCATGTCGTAACAGTGCGGAACGTTTCTCCATATTTCAGGATGGATTGGACTGCGCGGGTCCTTATGATGGACGGACAAAGTCGTTCATGGCCACGTTTCCGGTTGCATTTGTACTCGCGGCGGCCGGGTTGCCGGTGACTTTGCACGGGAGTGATCCTTTACCACCCAAGTGGGGCGTCACGTTGTCGGTACTTTTGAAGGAAGTGGGTATTGATACACACAAGATGGATCGGGAAGATGCCCGGAGCGCTGCATTGCGTTCGGGTGTCATGTACGTGTCCTCCGAGGATTGGTGCGCACCTCTTCGTAAGCTTCGTCCGTTACGGGAAGAGTTGGGTTTTCGAACGGTGTTTAACACAGCAGAGAAACTGATTGATTATAACCATTCACCGTATTTGGTGTTTGGTGTGTTTCATAATACCTTTCTGGATCGGATTGCGAAGTTGCTCACCCGGTTTAACTATCGTCGTGCTTATGTTGTACAGGGGATGGAAGGTTCTGAGGACCTGTATATTGATCGGCCAACCCGCGTATACGCCGTGGAAGACGGTGATATGAAGCTGGAATTGGTTGATCCGGCAGCCTATGAACTGGATATGCCCGTGCCGGAACTGGTCTGGACGGCTGCGAAGCAGCTTGAAGTGGCGGAAAGTGTGTTAAGCGGTGATGGTCATATTGCTTTTGTGAATCAGGTCTTGTTAAATGGAGGTTTCCGCTTGTACGCGGCGGGGCGTGTCAATTCCATCGAAGAGGGCATATACACTTGTCAGGGGTTGCTGGAGAGTGGTGCAGCGTATCGCATCTATCAGCAGTGGTGTGTCTCCATGGGTGGCGAACTGCCGGATAGCAGAGCGGTGTCCATCTATCCGGCATCGTCCAGATAATGTAATGCTGGTGTTCAATCTTGTTATGGTTTAGCGTGTTTTTATTCCCAAGGATAAGTAACGGTCAGGAAGTCAGCGAATTTCTTGCTCTCTTCCCGCCGCCTTTTCCGCATGGCCGCCCGATCCGGAGCGGTCTCGTATAATTTCTTTTCTTCTTCTGTCTCCGGAATAATGCGAGGTACGATCAGTTTGCGATTATTTTCGTCCAAGGCCACAAAGGTCAGAAATGCAGTCGCTGCAATTTTCTTCTCTCCGGTCTTCAGATCCTCACGAATCACCTTCACAAAAATCTCCATGGAACTGCGTCCGGTCCAGGACGCGAACGATTCCAGCGTAACCGAATCTGTTGGGTTAATCGGGTACAGGAAATCGACCGAGTCGGTTGAGGCTGTTACGGTATTGACCCGGCATAGCTTGGAAGCGGCGATGGATGCAATATCATCGATGTAGGACATCAGCTTCCCGCCGAATAGCGTATTATGATTGTTGACATCGGTTGGGAACACCCTTGCCGTCTTGAAACAACGTGTTTCGCGTACATATTTTTTCTCCACCTGATCCATCTCCGTTGGTTTCGGTATCTCTCTCATGCTTTTTTCCTCCTTACAGTATGGCTGCTGTGACATTTCATTTCAGGTGTTGCAGGGTCTATTTCTGATCTATTATCCCTAGTATAGGTGTCGGTCAGATACATATTCAAATGAAGTTGGACTGCAAAAAAACCGCCAGGCGCGGACCGGCGCGCTGGCGGTTTACTGCTGTATATTAAGCCTTGGGTTTGAAAATGCCGGACGGTTTGCCGATCGGCAAGAACGCATAACCGAAGTGAGCGTTCAGTACCGAAGCACCTGTACCATACAGGGACACAATTCCGATAGCCATTTCAGCGTATGCTGCAATGGTGTGGAAAATGTGAGGAGCTACGCCGAAAGCGTCAAAGGTCAAACCAAGGAACAGGAAGTCTATCAGAATGAAGATGATAAGCAATACTTTATTCGCTTCAATAGCACCGATCGTCATGAACAGGGTGAATACGAGGTATCCGGCAAAAGCAAATCCGAGCTGCTTGCCATCGGCCTGATCAGCGAGAGTGGAGCCAAATACGCCCATTTTGATCATCCAGTTGGCAGCCATGGCAAACCAGAAGAATGCGTACGCGCCAAAAGCCGTTGTGCCAAAGGTATTGTTGCGTTTGGAATCTTGAATACATGCGAATAGCTGGGCAAAAGCACCCAGGAAGATCGCCCAAGGAATAGCGTAGCTAAGTCCTTCTGTAATGCCAAGCTTTTGGGAAGAAGCGACCAGGGTTACGATAGCCAACCCAAATAATCCCATTGCGCTGGGATCGGCGTTAACAATTTTGACTTTAGTCTGTGAATCGGTCTGCATGGTGATGATAAGCCTCCAATAATATCAAATCAGGATCAATGGCCGTCGTTGGCCGTTCTCTAAATTACATCATTTGTATCCGCCAGGTCCGGACACACACATCGCCCTATTGTACCTGAATGACCCCATTATGGAAAGGGATTTTATTACCTTTTGAACCAATAGACTTTTGGTTTTTTCAATATACACATTTACGACACAATCCGTTCTGGCGGTGAATGATGGGGCCAGACGCTAAAATCCAACCCTCGATAATACCACTAAAATTGCGTCATATCAGCCATTTTCGGATAAGCTCTTGTATGATAGAATAATCTTTATCAAAATTTGGAGAAGAATACAAAACATCCTTGTCTCCTATGCCATATGTTAATCCAACTATAGATTGACAGGAAAAACTAAAATGGTTCACAGAATAAGGAGGTATCAGGGGTCATGGTTATGAGTTTGGATTTGAAAATTAAAATAGAAAAGGCCAGACATAACCTTCATATGCTGGTAGAGCATAACAAGGGTGGTCTTGGGCATCCCGATGTGATTCGGCAGTCTATGGCATTGGACGAATTGATTAATGAGTATAACCGAATTAGCCGAAATCATTCACGGGTCTGAACCCAAAGCGATTTTAATTTTATACATGGAACAAATCACATAGATTGTAACGCTTGATCGTACAGACGGGCATGAATATAGCCGGTATGGACAGCCTCAGTTGAAGAGGCGGTATCCTACCGGCGTAATATTCATGCCCGTTTGTTTTTGCATCCTATCCATCATGCATCTGTTTAATGCAGTAATCGTTTGGCTTCCAAATATAATACCTGTACGAACTTTTTTGTATTAATGCGTGTCTGGGACAAGGAAGGCTCCACATTGTTTTGCAGCTCCAGCATTTTCTTGCGAATTTCGGTAAAATCGAAAAATTTGGATGCATAGTTCTCGAACTTGGGATGTGTATAATCTGTTAATCCCAGAGAAACCACATGGCTCAGCGTCTGGAAGATGGCCCTGCGAACACGTTGTTCCGATGCCTTGATCTCCTTGTTAATCTCTGCAAGTGTGGCGTTCTCTCCCAGCTTGCGTATCGCTACGTTCTGAAAGATGTCTTTGAGAGACGGGAACGTATAGGGGGATAGCTTATGCTCATCTGTCTCTACCTGCTCCAGATATTCCAGCATGTCCAGCAGATCCCTGCTGCCCGCTTCGCCGATCATGCCCATCTCAGACAGCAGGAAGTGTCCTGCTGTCGTAATTGTTTTGTCCGGAACCGGAGCAGCAGTGCGCTCGTTAGGATGCAAACCGGACAAGCCCTGCAACGTCCGCTGAATATCTGCGATGGATTGCTGCATTCGAAGCCTTTCGCTCACCAGCCGCAGAACAGATAGAATCTCTAACCGGTTAATCGGCTTCGTAATATAATATTCAATGCCTAGTGAATAGGCTTCTCCGATCATATTTTTCGACTCGATCTGGGAGATCATGACGATCTTGCCCTCGAACCTTCCTTCAAGCGCTCGCACAGTCTGAATCCCGTCTCGTTGGGGCATCAGCAGATCAATCAGCAGTACATCCACCTTATGCAGTTCCAACAGTTCCGCGTGAATATGTGCTCCGTCCTCAGCTTCCCCGGCAATATCGCCAAGGCCTTCATCCTCAATAATATCCATCAACATGGAACGAACGCCAGGATCATCATCCACGATAAAATAACGCATGTCAGTCATTCCCTTTCTCTGCGAATGGTGTGATTGATAAATCTATGGTAAAGGCGGTTAAGTCCGCCATGAACTCTCGTTCCAGTGTAATCGTTCCTTTCCTTCTTGCATAGAACCTGACATGTCAGGTTAAATGACAATGATTGGGCGATCAAAGCCCATTTTTAAAATAAATGTATAAATTGCATGTAGGTATCTGTCGATTTCCGTAGATGCCCTTGTAGTATAAGTAACATCCCGAAGTCTGGGGCTAGTGTTGTGCAGAATGGTACAAACTTTTCACGTGACTCATCTCTGTACTTGAAATTCATCATAAAAAGGGGCATACCGATGGAGCAAACAATACAAGATATTGTCGGCATTTTCAATGATTTTCTATGGTCCAAAGTGTTAATTATACTATTGGTAGTATGTGGTATATACTTCACCACCAAGACCCGGTTCATGCAATTCCGCATGATTGGAGATATGGTGAAGGTGCTTCTAGAGCCGAAAAGCAAGGAACCAGGCAAAATTTCACCTTTTCAGGCGTTCTGTATTAGTATGGCGGCCCGTGTAGGTACAGGGAATATTACCGGTATTGCACTGGCTATCGCACTGGGGGGACCTGGTGCTATATTCTGGATGTGGATCATTGCAATTATCGGGTCAGCCTCCAGTTTTGTGGAGAGTACGTTGGCCCAGATCTATAAAGTGAAGGATAAAGGTGGATTCCGTGGGGGTCCGGCGTATTATATGGAACGTGGGTTGGGCAAACGCTGGATGGGGATTTTATTTGCCGTTCTCATTACGCTTTCATTTGGTTTGGTCTTTAATGCGGTGCAGTCTAACACGATTACCGTTGCATTTGAGAACTCATTTGGCACGGATCGGTTAACGGTGGGTATCATTATGGCTGTGGTATTTGCAGGAATTATTATGGGCGGTGTCAAACGTATTGCAAAAGCGTCGGAATACATCGTCGTTGTGCTTGCTGTATTGTACATTGGGGTGGCGGCTTTTGTGGTGCTGGCAAACATTACCCAGTTTCCGGCCATGATTGCGTTAATTGTGAAAAGTGCCTTCGGCATCGAACAAGTGGCTGGCGGAACGTTGGGTGCTGCACTGATGAACGGTGTGAAACGCGGATTGTTCTCCAATGAGGCAGGCATGGGTAGTGCCCCGAATGCTGCTGCAACGGCGGATACAACACATCCGGTGAAACAGGGACTTATTCAGGCGTTTGGCGTGCTCACAGATACGTTAGTGATATGTACAAGCACTGCCATGATTATTTTGTTATCCGGGGTATACAAAGGTTCCGATCTGGGTGGCATTGAGTTAACTCAGGCTGCATTAAGTGTACATATTGGTTCATGGGCATCGGGATTCCTGGCGGTTATGGTATTCCTGTTTGCCTTCAGTACACTAATCGGAAATTATTACTACGGAGAAACCAACATTGAGTTTATCAAATCCAACAAAGTTTGGCTGTGGGTATACCGCATTTGCGTCATCGCGATGGTGGTGTTTGGCGCAGTTGCCAAAGTTCAGCTAGTGTGGGATTTGGCTGACTTGTTCATGGGGCTGATGGTTGTAGTGAACCTGATTGCCATCCTGATGTTATCCAAGGTAACCTTTGAAGCGCTGAAGGACTACAAGAAACAGAAGGCTGAAGGACGTGACCCCGTCTTTACGCGTGACCGGATTCACATTCCGGGTGAAGTGGAATGCTGGCAGTCGGAAGAAGAAGTTATTGGAGATAAATCAATACATGTAGCCAATTAAGATTTCATCTGAATATCGTTGGTTATATACAAATGGACATAACAAAAAAACAGGACTTGGATTATCCATCATGGGCAACCCGAGTCCTGTTTGTTGCATATAAGATGTATCTTCACACGAGTTGAAGTCCATCTGGGTATACATATAATTTATTTATTAACCGAATAGCTAATCAGTTGCTCGGACAGAGCTTTCATTCGCTCGCCTGTTTCATTAAGCTGCTCAATCACATCCGTAAAGGAGGATACAAGCGTTGCTTGTTCCTGTGAAGAGGCTGCAATCTGGGAGACTTCAACTTCCATTTGTTTGATGACCTGTTGTACATCTCTCAGACTGGTATCGATATCACTTGTAGCTTGTTTGGCATCCACAGAGAGTTTGCGTACTTCGGAAGCAACCACACCGAAGCCGGCACCAGCTTCACCAACACGAGCGGCTTCAATAGCGGCATTCAGGCCAAGCAAGTTGGTTTGCTCAGAGATTTCACGAATGAACCCGGCTACTTTGTTGATTTGGGAAGAGTTCTGAACAGCAAGTCTTGTGTTCTGCAAGATCTGTTCACTGGTTGCTTGCAATTCTTCGGCATGAGCAGCGACATGCTGCACCATATCAACGAGGTTACCATTGATGGTTTGATTTTCTTGTATAATATCCTCAAGTTGGTTCTGGTTAGATTGGTCGTAAGATACACAGAAAACAGCAACAACTTTCTGGTGATCATCAAAGATCGGAATGTTCAGAATATCCAGTTCGATACCATAAACGTCCTTAGAGAGAGTAGCGAGGGTAGCTTCTCTTCCGTTTTTTAAGATGGCAAAGTTTTGATACGATTCCAAGAGTGGCATTCCTTTTTCAAAACCAAGGTCAAACTTGTCGGTGGTAATAACCTCCAATACCTTTTCGTGATCATATACAGTTAAACTAGCTGGTTCTCTAAGGATCAGGCTGATATAAGGCATTACTTTAAGCAGGGCGTCTACAACGTTCATGGAAGAGGACCATCCTTTCAATATTTGAATGTATTATTTTTAACGATCTATGGAATGCTCTATCTTTCATCGGACGGAAATGGCTATTCGTGAACGGCATTTTGCATGAAAGAATGAACATTTTATGATTAAATTTTAAAATATTTCCCAGTTGAACTGTTTTACTGGATATAAGTGTTAGTTGTAACTATTTTTATATCAAGATATTTGTACGAATGTATATTAATTATGGGACATATGTCCTTTTACATAAGTTATATACGACAACGGAGGGGAAGTCGGAATGAAAGAAATCATGGACTTTGGACTTGTGCGGCAACTCGCTCGTGAGAATGGGTTGGATCAGGTGCTGGACGAGCCTGCACTCGCTGAGTTGCGACTACTTGAGGCTGCGAAGGGCGAGATGATATGTGCCAAAGGTGAACGACCCGAGCGATTGTATTTTCTCGTGCAGGGCAAGCTCAAGATCTATACCACCTTGCCTAACGGGAAGTCTCTGTTGCTTCGTTTCAGTACACCACTTGCGCTTGTGGGAGATTTGGAATTGGTGAATGGCAAGGAGGCTATGAATACGGTAGAGTCTGTGAGCAAAAGCCTGCTGCTGGGTATCAGCTACCGCTCTCTCCAGAATTCGTATGCAGAGAACCCTAAATTTCTCCACTTTATGCTGAGTCAAGTTACGCACAAATTGTATACTTTTTCCAACCTGTCGAGTCTGAATATGTTATATCCGGTCGAGAGCCGATTTGCCAGCTATCTGTTGTCCACAATGGGCCAGGACGAGTCTTCTTCGGAAGAGATCCAGACTTCCAAGCTCACCGAACTGGCCGATATGCTGGGCACCAGCTATAGACATCTTAATAGAGTTGTTCAAGATCTGTGTAATCGAAATATTATTCGCAAAGTGCAGCGTAAGCTTCTGATCTGTGATCTGGAACAGTTGCGTGCCATCGCGGGGGGCAATATATATGAGTAATGGCATCTAAAATAAAGATCAAGCCAGCATATCTGTACGACATGACGCGGTACAACAAAATACAATATGGCATAACAAAGAGCACCCTCCCGAATATACGAAGGGGTACTCTTTGTGTTCTTTGTGCACTGCACGTCAAGTGGATTAGATATCTCCGCGCTGCTCGAACAATTGAGCGATCTCTACAATGACACGGGTGGCCTTCACCATATTGTCTACCGATACATATTCAAATTTGCCGTGGTAGTTCTCACCACCAGTGAAGATATTTGGTGTGGGCATGCCCATATAGGATAGTTGGGAACCGTCTGTTCCTCCCCGGATGGGGCGAATAACAGGTTCGATGTCCAATCGTGTCATGGCTTCATGGGCAATGTCCACGATCTGGCGTACGGGTTCAATTTTCTCACGCATGTTATAGTACTGGTCATTCAATTCAACCGTGATGCTTTTCTCTCCATACTTGGTCTTCAGTTCGTTCGCGATATTCAATAGATTTGTTTTGCGCTCTTCAAACTTCTCCCGGTCGAAATCACGGATGATGTAACTCATCTTTGTCAGTTCAACGTCACCCTCCAGAGACAACAGATGGTAGAAACCATCATAACCGTCCGTGAATTCAGGAGCTTCCTCCACAGGCAGGCGTCGATTCAATTCCATCGCAATTTTCAGGGAGTTCACCATCTTATCCTTCGCTGTTCCGGGATGCACATTGGTGCCTTGTACGGTGATTTTAGCGGCAGCTGCGTTAAAGCTCTCGTATTCCAGTTCACCAAGTGGTCCGCCATCGACCGTGTACGCATATTTGGCTCCAAAAGCAGCTACATCAAACTTGTGCGGTCCACGGCCAATCTCTTCATCCGGGGTAAAAGCAACCCGAATCTTACCGTGTTTCACTTCCGGGTGTTCAATCAGATAGGCCATCGCGGTCATAATCTCGGCAATGCCTGCCTTATTATCTGCACCAAGCAACGTTGTACCATCGGTTGTGATCAGGGTGTGGCCTTTATACTCGTGCAGTTCCGGGAAATCCTTGTTGGACAGCACTACATCCAGTTCCGAGTTCAGCACAATGTCAGCACCGTCGTAGTTATCGATAACCTGTGGTTTAACATTTTTGCCAGTAAAGTCGGTCGCTGTATCGAGGTGAGCCAGGAAACCAATGACGGGAACATCCTTGTCGGTATTGGATGGCAGTGTAGCCATGACATAACCATTCTCATCCATCGTCACATCTTGCAGACCAATGGAGGTACATTCTTCAACGAGCAGTTTGCCCAAGGCCAGTTGGCCGGGTGTGGAAGGGCATGTCTCGCTATTTTCATCGGATTGGGTATCCATCTGAACATAAGTACTCAGTCTTTGAATTAATATATCTTTCATATAATAACCTCTCCCTAGCTTGAGTAGTATTTAAGTTGAGCTACTTGTTTTACACTGATCCACTATGAGGCCAGAATAACTTTCTGATCGCTGTTATCCCCAGATTTTTTGATCCACTTTTACAAAGGTGAAAATCTGAGGATAAAGGCGAACGCTCCGCTTCTACAGGTTATTTCTGCCCTCTCCGTTATCGTGTAACCGTTAGTCACAACTTATGTAAATTGGGTATAGTAATTATTGTGGTTCTCTACGGTTATCATATCATGTTTTGCAGTCATTTCCAGAATGGGGTAGATCGGAAATAGGAGGATGACTAGGTATCAAAAAGGGTACCAAGGCACAAAAATGTACGTACTTGTGTTTCCATACGTCAGGTTCATAATAAATGATGAAGAAAGGATGGGTTCTAGACATGCCATTTATCACGGTTAAGGTACTGGAAGGCAAGTCGGTCGAGCAGAAACGTCAGTTGATTGAACGTATGACTCAGGTGGCTTGTGAGACACTGGATGTTGATCCGAGCAAAGTCTTTATCTTCATTGAGGATTTGGAGAAGGACAATTACGGTAAGAACGGAAAACTGTTTTCGGACTTAGACAAATAAGTAAGGCTTCATATATATCATGATCATGGAACAGGAGATGTAACATCAATGACTGAACAATTATTTTCCCCTTATCAATTCAAGAGTCTGCAATTAAATAACCGTGTCGTCATGGCACCAATGTGCCAATATTCTGTCACTGCGAAGGACGGCATTCCGAACGATTGGCATCAGGTTCACTATGTGAGCCGTGCGGTTGGAGGAACAGGACTCATCGTGATCGAGATGACCGATGTCGATCCGGATGGTCGTATTACGGATAATGACTTGGGTATATGGTCAGATGAGCATGTGCCTGCCTTCACCAAACTTGTAGATGGAATTCATGCCTACGGCTCCAAAGTAGCTATTCAGATCGCACATGCAGGACGAAAAGCAGAGGATGCAGCGCAGCCGGTTGCTCCATCGGTAGTCACATTCCCGGGAGAAAAGTACAAGGAACCTCGTGCATTAAGTACGGAAGAGGTAGAAGCTATGGTGCAGAAGTTCGCAGACGGTGTTCGCCGCGCAGTCCAGGCTGGAGTCGATACCATTGAGTTGCACGGTGCCCATGGATACCTGATCCACCAGTTCCATTCCCCGCTGATGAACCATCGTGAGGATGTATATGGGCAGGATCTGTCCCGTTTCGGGGTTGAAGTCATTCGGGCAGTGAAAAAAGAAATGCCAGCAGATATGCCGCTAATTATGCGGATTTCGGCTGTCGAATACGCGGATGGCGGGTATGATATCGACCATACGATCAACATTGCCCGTGCCTACCAAGACGCAGGCGTGGACATGTTCCATATCAGTTCAGGTGGCGAAGGACCTTCGGGACAGCGGAAACCGGGGAACTATCCGGGGTATCAGGTACCATTTGCCCGTCGCTTCCGTGAAGAACTTAACGTTCCTGTCATCGCAGTGGGTATGCTGGAGGATGCAGCATTGGCTCAGGCGGTGATTGGAAACGGCGACGCGGATCTGGTTGCCGTGGGCAGAGGCATGCTGCGTGATCCGTACTGGGCGAACCATGCCGCTCTGGAACTGGGTGTCAGCAAGGATCAAGCTGCCATTGCGGAGCAATATTCTCGTGGATACTAATTTGCTCTAAATTATATATAGTAAAAAAGGCCACAGCATGGGTTAAACCTCATGCTGTGGCCTGATTTTGGATGGCTACGCTCTTCTAGTTGCTTCATATACGAATTTTTGATTCGACTGTGTGGGTGGCTGATCCGGGTTAAAGTCGGCGTACACTTTAATGTCAGAGAAACCAATGTTTTCGAGAATTAGGCGTAACTCTTCTATGCCGTACCAACGTAGAGTGAGTTGTTGCAGCTCCGTAGCAACAAGAGAACCCTGATGCCATTGTTCGTAGCGGATCAGACTCACTTTGTACTGTTGAAGAAGGTTCACTTCAATGTTTTTCACTTCTACCGTGATTGTATCGCCATCGGGTAATGAAACGGTTGATGTTTCCACAGAAGAGGGTTGTGTCACATCGGGCAGAAACAGATCAAACACGAGCCTGCCGCCAGGTTCTAAATGCTGAAATAGATTACGTAATACGTTAATCGACGCCTGTCTGTCTTGGATGAGGAGCAAAGAACCTCCGGGAATGATAATTGCCTCGTATCGATATGGAAGGTCAAGCTTCTCCAGATCGGCAACGAACAGTTCAGGCATGGGTAATGCCCGCTCCATACAACGAGAACGGCAAGAGTTGATCATATCGGTTGAATAATCAATTCCATCCACCTTCAAGCCTGCTTCAAGCAAAGGAATGAGCACTCGGCCTGATCCCGACATGGCTTCAAGGATACGTCCTTTGCAGCGCTGAAGATAGTGGCGATAGAATTCAATATCTCCTCCCAAGGAGTGTCCCACGGGTTTGGTTAGATCATATACGGCGGTACATAATGGACCGTAATAACTGAATGACATAGTATAGGTATCCCCCACATTTTGATGTAATGAATTGCAAAAGGGGAAGGGAATACGTTAAAATAATCCCTTCCGGCAACGGTTGGAATTGGATTTTTCAGAGCAGACTATCATAGGAATCACGCACCTTTTATGTAATATGTTCCAATTATAGGGTGTGGGTAAAGCGGAGGTCAACTTCTATTCGGGTAGTTATACGAAATGAAATGTATAAGGAGGTGATTCGAATGGATTCATCATCAAGTTCATCAAGTGCACTGCCAGATATCCGGCAGGAACTTGTGCTCCATGCACCTGTAGAGAAGGTGTGGGAGATGGTCTCGACCGAGCAGGGACTGAAAACCTGGTTCATGCCGGGCAATCTGGAACCCGTGGAAGGTCACGAGTTTATATTGGAAGCAGGCCCCTTCGGCCAATCACCATGTCAGGTGACGGAAGTTCTTCCGCTGCACAAGCTGTCATTTCGCTGGGGTAAGGACTGGACGTTGACGTTCCAACTGAATGAACAGCCGGGAGGTACGGATTTCACACTGATTCACAGCGGCTGGGATGCGGATAAACTAACCGAGTTTGGACAGGCACATGCCATGGTGCGGGAACGTATGGAACAAGGATGGGCCGGAATTGTTCAGAAGCTTGCCCAAGTTGTTAAATAAATCTTCATTCAATCAACCTCAGGACATTTCGCCCGTTCACCGGTGAAATTCGGCCTGGGGTTTCTTGGTGTACCGGCGGAAACAGATAGAGATCCTTCAAATTATAAAGGAGTTGACCGATTATGATACGGAAACTATTTCCGTGAGCACCAGAAACGTGTAACATGAATTATAGTGATAAATCGACAAAATTAGACGTCTCTCGCCACTGTGGATGGAAGGAATACATAGATGAGAAAACACTGGATTATGCTGACCATAAGTTTCATATGCATTGTCATTGTTCCGCTGGGCTGGATCGCCCAGACGTTAATTAGCGAGCGGAGTAACCCCCAGGCTACAAATGGGAAAATTGACCTGACCCAATGGGACTTTGATCGCAAGGGTGCAGCGTCTCTAAAGGGTGTCTGGGATTTCTACCCTGGGCAGTTGCTGAGTCCGGCAGATATTGAAGCAAGTGTATCCGGTCGCAAGCCTTTGCCGGCTTCGTCTGGCACTCAGGTTCCTGCCCGATGGAACAAATCTTTGGGTCAGGCCCATGGGTATGGAACCTATCATTTGCAAGTTCAGCTTACACCCCGGACGATGAAAAACGATTATGGTATACGCACGCAGAATATACGCATGGCCCACCGGGTATTTATCGATGGTAAAGAGATTGGCGGTAAAGGCCTGCCAGGAAAGACGAGGGCGACAGATATACAATTAAATCTGCCCTTTACAGGATTCACGTCCATTGAGGGCAACACGGCTGACATTATCATTCAGGTATCGAACTATAGTTATTCTTCCGGGGGCATTATAGCGCCCATTTTGTTTGGGGACGAGCATAGTATTCTGAAAAGCCAGCAACAAGGTTGGCTCAAGGATCTGATGGCCTTATTCGGTTTTATCTTGCCAGCCGCCTTTTTTCTACTTCTGTTCAGATTACGACGTACGGAGAAGGAACTTCGTTTTCTCGGATTATTCAGCCTTTCTGGTGCGGTGTACGCTTTGACACATGGGGAGAAGTTACTGGGTACGTTTGTACCGTTCCTGACCAATAATGAGATACTTCGGATTCAGCTCCTTAGTTCAGCCTTTGCCTATTACTTTTTACTTCGGTATATGGATGCCCGTGTACCAGGAGCAGTTCATCAGTGGTTTGTTCGTCTGGCTGTAGTGCTAATCATTACCCAGATCATTGTGGGTCTTACGCTTCCTCCGACGCTTTTCTCGTCTCTTGAGCTTCCCATGTTGCTGATCTCACTTGTTGTCATGTTCTATACGCTGCGAGCCATGTTCTATTGGTTGAAAGGACGGCCGAATGACAGCCACTTTGCACTGGTGAGCATGATGAGCATACTCATGGTTGTTGTGTTGTATACGCTTGGTGCGTTCACTACCCTAGACACAGCGTTCTTTGCGCTGATTGAACTTTTATTATTTGTATTTGCCCAGATGATTGTGACCGCAATCCGCTTCGCACAATCATTCCGAGACGTGGAAGCCCTGTCGGAGCGTTTGCTGGCCATCGATAGCCTGAAGGACGAGTTCATGGCGAACACGTCTCATGAGCTGCGAACCCCCCTGCACGGCATCATTAATATTGCGCAATCCATGCTGGAAGGAGCGGCCGGAGCAGTCACGTCCAAGCAAGCCAAAAATCTCTCCATGATTACTTCAACCGGCAAGCGCCTTTCACTGCTGGTTAACGATATTTTGGATTTTTCCAAATTAAAAAATAGTGAGATCGAGTTGAAAAGGGTACCTGTTGATCTGGAATCCGTTGCTCGTACTGTAGTCGAAGTCTCCGGTTTCACGTTTGAGGACAAGCCGGTTATATTGATTCAACAATGGCCCCAGTCGTTGCCACTTGTTGAGGCAGACGAAGATCGCCTCCGACAAGTTCTGTATAACTTGCTGGGTAACGCCTATAAGTACACTGAGCAGGGTGAGATTCGATTGTACGCTAGTGTTGAAGGAGATTGGGTGAAGGTATCGGTCGCTGATACAGGGGTAGGTATTGCCTTGGACAAACAGGAGGATATCTTTCAGGCGTATGAGCAGAGTAACGGCACGATCGAGCGATTGAATAATGGAACCGGACTGGGTCTGAGTATTACGCGAAAACTCGTTGAACTTGGCGGTGGTGAGATCTGGGTTGAATCGGAGCCGGGGCAAGGTTCGACCTTTCATTTCACCCTGCCTGTTATGAAGTTGCCGTTGCTGCAATCTCATTCGAAACCAGCTGCAGCCCGATATGTTGCTGCACAGGGGGCAGGGGCGAAGGAGCTTGTGACAAGAGAGTCAGATGAGCAGGATGATCTTACGGAAGCGGAGCATACGATTCTGATTGTAGACGATGACCCCGTGAATCGACAGGTATTGCTTAACCTATTGTCGACGGAACGGTATCGTGTGATTGCAGCGGACAGCGGGTTCACCGCATTGAAACTCCGTGAGGAGTTCCCGTCCATTGATCTTGTTATTACGGACTGGATGATGCCTAAGATGTCCGGGCTTGAGTTATGTCGCAAACTGCGCGAGCACAGTTCCTTGTCTGAGTTACCGATTCTGATGCTGACCGCCCGTGGGTTGCCTGAGGATATCAAACACGGATTCCAGGCGGGAGCCAATGACTTCCTGAGCAAACCGGTGGATGCCGGTGAATTGCGCGCCAGAGTTCGGACATTAATTGAGATGCGGAGTTCTGTGCAGGAAGCTATTCGTACCGAAATGGCCTTTTTGCAGGCCCAGATCAAGCCGCACTTTCTATATAATGCACTCAATGTCATTATCGCGACCTGTGCAGTGAATCCGGACAAAGCAACCGATCTGCTGATTGAATTGAGTCATTACCTGCGCGGAAGTTTTGATTTCCAGAACAGGGAGCAGCTTGTTCCTTTGACCAAAGAGCTGGAATTGGTGGAGTCTTATGTACATCTGGAACAGGCGAGATTTGAGGAAAGACTGGTAGTTAAGTATGAGGTGGAATCGGACGTACATCTGTATCTGCCACCTCTCAGTATTCAGCCGCTTGTGGAGAATGCCATTCGCCACGGCGTGATGGAGCGGGCAGCCGGCGGGACAGTTCATCTTAGGATTTTCCAAGAGAGTGAGCATGTAGTCGTACAGGTTCAAGATGATGGTGTAGGTATCCCTCCTGAGCGTATGGCTCAGGTCAAGTCTGGGCGCACCGAAGGTCCAGGAGGTGTTGGGCTGCAAAATATTAACCGTCGCCTAATGTCTCTCTATGGTCAGGGACTGGAGATTCATAGCCATGTGGGTAAAGGCACGCAGATCCGATTCCGTATCCCTGTGCAAAAGGTGGATTATTCCAATTAATGTGCCGAGTGAAGCAATTATGGTTAACAGACTAATAAGCGGATGCCGATAAAATCGGTTTCCTATTGAATCTTTCATGGCAGGAGGCTGAAAGAACGGTGAGAGCCATTGTGATCGATGATGAGAAGCCAGCGCAGCTTCATCTGGAGCGACTACTACGAACGGACGGACGAATTACACCCGTGCATTGTTTTTCGACAGCTCGTGATGGTCTGCATTTTCTGGCAAAGGAACGTGTAGATGTTGTATTTTTGGACATTGGAATGCCGGAGATGAATGGCCTGGAAGCGGCTGAATATATACAGCAATTGGATCAGAGTATTCGTATTATCTTTGTTACGGCTTATGCGGACCATGCAGTGGAAGCATTTGAGCTGCATGCACTGGATTATGTACTGAAACCGGTTAGCTCGACCCGATTGGCCAAAACCGTTGATCGAATCGCGGGCATAATGTCGCATCATTCCCAAGTTGCAGCCACCGCCGAGGTACAGGGATCGGAACCCGTACCTGTGGAGTTGGATACTGAAGTTCCGGGGCTGCTAACGTTCAAACATCTGGATATCTACAGAAGTTTGGATCAGGGTGCCAAGAAACATAAGTGGCGCACAACCAAATCACAGGAATTGTTTGCTTTTTTGTTTCATCACAGGGAAGAATGGGTAAGCAAGGAGATTCTGCTGGATAAGCTATGGGGTGATGTTTCCCAGGAAAAGGGATTAACCCATCTACATACTTCTGTGTACCAGATTCGAAAGCTGCTTAGGGAATGGAACATGACAGGCAAGCTGGAGTACAATATGAACCGTTATCGTCTGTTATCAGGCAATCTGGTAAGTGATGTGGATCAATTTGAAAAAGCCATGGTCTACAACGTCATCACATCAGACACTATCGAAGACTTGAGACATATGATTCCACTTTATCGTGGCGATTATCTGGAAGAGCATGACTATCGTTGGGCACAGGCCAAAGCAAGGGAACTCAGACGCAAGTATACAGCGCTGGTTATGGATATCGCGAGATGGGACATGGAGCTTGGGCGTGGCAAGGAAGCGATTGAGCAATTAACGATATTGCAGGAACGGGAGCCTTATTCGGAAGAAATCTGCCGACTCATGATGGAAGTGTATGCATCCATGGATGATCAGCAAGGCATACTTCGTTTGTATCATTCATTTACATTGACATTAAATGAGGATCTGGGGTATCAGCCGGAGCCTGAAACAAGCAGGTTATATCAGAACCTGACGGACAAATAAATGTATGTAACGTAAGCTCAGACAGGAGGGTGAGGCATGAAGCTATTCATACACCGCAAAGACTTGCGTACGGATGATCTGGCCGCATTCGATTATTTGCGGGAACACCAAGAAGAGAGTGTACATGTTCTCATCTATGATCCATTCCTCCTGCGGCAAGGCCGAGATAAGGAACACAGCGGTGTGAATTTCAGGCAGCATGCAGCGGAATTAGGCAGACGTTATCTTGAAGCCAAACGAAAACTGCATGTTGCTTATGGCAATCCGGCTGAAGTGGTTGAATTCATCCTGAACGAATTCAAAGGTGAGATTGACGAGATTGTGGTCCATCGGGACATGACGCCATATGCAATCGAGCGGGATAGGGCCATACGCAAAGTCAGTGAGGCACGCGAGATTGCGTTCACAAAACTGACGGATCATCTGCTGATGGATCTAAATGGATTTGCCAATTTTACAGGCAAGTCGGAGCCATATAAGGTATTTGCGGCTTTTCATCGGCGGTGGGTGGAATTCATGAATGAACATCCCAACCCTCCTTCGGCAACAACGGTTGCAGAGCTGAAGGTGAGTGATCGTCAGATTGAATGGCCGAATGCAATGGAGGTACCTCCGGAGTTGCTGGAGGGCAGTGGTTCGAGTGACGAGGACCCGCATCTGCTATTGGATCAATTTTTGTCGGATCGAATTGCTGAATATGGGGATCATCGGGACGAATATGAGGCTTACGAGCCAAGTCATCTCAGTTCTTACGTGGCTGTGGGGGCTGTATCCATTCGCAAAATGTATGATGCGGCGAGTCGCACGGCAGAAGCGGGGGAATGGATCAGGCAGTTGTGCTTCCGCGACTTCTATCTGTATCGTGCAGTTTATGAGAGTCACTATTTTACATATGAAAAGGTGTACGATCTCTCGGCTCTCCATGATGATCACTTTGAACGGTGGTGCAAGGCGGAGACAGGCATTCCGATTATTGATGCAGCGATGACGGAACTGAATGAAACCGGACATATGCCAAACCGGCTGCGGATTCTCACGGCGATGTTTCTCACCAAAAACCTGCAATGCCCATTCACCTTGGGTGAAGCTTATTTCAGGCGCAAGCTGAGTGACTATGATAACATTCAAAACCGTGGTAACTGGTTATGGTGTACTTCGCTTGGTGAGAATGCGGTTCCATATTTTCGGGTGAACAATCCAGTAACGCAATCCGAGAAATATGATCCGCAAGGTGATTATATTCGCAAGTGGTTACCTGAATTGAAGGATCTGCACAGCAAGGACATCCATCAGCCGCGCAAGGATGCCATTGTTGATCTGAAGGCATCGAGACAGGCAGCTATTGACGTGTATAAACAGATTCTGGCGAGTCGTGGAAAGTAGACTCAGTCAGGGGCGTGATCATGCCCAAACCCAAATTTACCATTCTCATCCGGTTGATCCAATATTCATTTGGTTGAGAGCAGGATGTCCCACAGACCGCGTACTCGCGGTCTTTTTTACATATATAGACATGAAAATAGTGTGAAATGTGTTGAAAATTTAGGAATTGTTAAGAAAATGGACTATCCATCTTAAGCATTATGGCTTTTAATAGATAGAGAGCTTTATTGTATTAAGTCATATCTGACATATTGACGAACACATTAAGGAGAAACGTAAACATGAGTGAAACACTGAAAAGAGAGCGAATCCCAGAGCTGAATCTGGTGCGTGCCATGGCAATTATCGGCGTACTGTGCGTGCATTCCACGTCCTATGCGACGGTGGATATGACGGGTTCAGGCTATTACTGGCTGTACAACTTTATTAATATCTTTATGAAATATGGTACGCCAACCTTTATTTTTATGAGCAGTTTTGTACTGTTCTATAACTATTATTCCCGTCCGCTGGATAAGAAACTCGTGAGTAACTTCTACAAGAAAAGATTTGTGTATATTTTGCTCCCGTATTTCCTGTTTTCATTAATGTATTTTGTGTTGCTGCATTTCACGCATTATCAGGGCCGACCTTTCGGCGAATCGGCAGTAAGTTTTATCACGAAATTGTTTACAGGTAAGGCCTATACACATCTGTACTTTGTGTTTATTAACATGCAATTTTATCTGTTATTCCCGTTGGTGTTATGGTTGCTTAAGAAATATCCTTCTGTGGTGAAATGGTCTGTTCCGATTGGGCTATTGATTCAATGGGCATTCATCGTAAGTAATAAATATGGATTCCAGGTACCCAACAAGGGAAGCTGGGCTTTCTCGTACTTCTCTTATTTCATGCTGGGTGCTTTTATCGGGGTATATTTCCCTAAAATCAAGCAATGGTTTGTCATCAGTCGGGCCAATGCAACCAAAGGACGCGTAGCTTCATGGATTCTGCTCTGGGCGGTATGGATTATTGCTGGACTTGGCCATGTGTATATCTATTATCTGCTGCGTCTGAAGATCGCAACGTATAACACACTATGGTATGAATTCTTCTGGAATGTTCATACCTTCGCTTGTGCGCTGGTCCTGATCCAGGTCGCTTATCTGCTCTATCGCAAAGGACCATCACTGATCGTGAAGCCGCTAAACCGGCTTGGAGCTCTGTCGTTTGGGATCTATCTGATCCATCCCTTCTTCCTGCTGGTGTATCGTGAATTTCCACCGCAAACAGGAGTCTCCTGGTTAGTGCATCTATGGTATGCCGGAGGATTCGGTGTAGCTCTAATCGCTTCGTGGATCGTCGTTGGATTGACGGCAAGGTTTGTTCCATATGCATGGGTCATCTTTGGCAATCTGCCAAAACCCAAACCACGTCTCGTCCCACAACAGAACTCGGGCCAACTGGACGTTCGTTAAGATGTATTTCCAACACAGGAATAATAAACCGTTTCTTGGTCGACCTTAGGGGAGAGCAGGGAGCGGTTTTTTCGTCTATACAGATATGCGGGATGTGGGGAACGAGTGGTTCTTTTTCATGGTTGAGGGGTAATCATAAGGCGGAACGATAATACATTATGGATAACAGGATTAAGGTGAATATAATGACAACATGCGAAAAATGCGGGAGACCGATGCAAGATATATTGGAATATGTGGAACACATTCTCCACGAATGCAGTGAACAGACTCAGGAGTACAATTCGAAAGATTATCAGGCCTTTGGCCATGAGGGTGTTCGCGAGCAGATGTGATACAATAGAAAGAAACCGGATTCATACGGAACCGAGGTGACAACATGGAGACGGGGCCAGCCCCTTTCCGGCAAGGAAAGACGGAACAAGAAGCGCGACTGAGCAAAGCGTGTATGTATTGCGGACAACAGCGGCCGATGTCCGAATTCCGGCGCAGAACCGGAAAGCGGGCAGGTCCCGGAGCCAGGCGGGGAGCCTGCCGCAGCTGTCGCCAGCTTGGTGGACAGGCTGACCACGAGTCAGGTTCAAGCGTCGGACGAACGAATGAATGGATGGAGCGTCAACGGGATGGCTTGGAGACACGTGCTGTTACTGCCAGACCCTCTGCATCTGCGAAAAATGAGGCAGGTCGTACCTCCCACGGTATGGAGCATGGAGCTGCTACGGTGTCTGAGTCTGACAAAATTCTGGTGTCTCAACCATCAGTAGACTCAAGTTCTTCGAATGACGATGAAGGCGCTGAGTTGGTGACTTCGCCCCCCTCTTCTTCGGGTATACGGAAAAAGAGGAGAAGACGTAGGAAGAGCAAGCGATCAGAGAGCATAACGGGAAATGAACTGAGAGAGACGAGTCTGGAACAGGATGGTTTGGCAGGTGAGGTAGGAGATGGGACACAGCCAGGCGAGCACTGGCGTGGGGAAGAAGGGCATTCGCAGGGGCATGCTGCTGCGAATGAAAAGGGCAGTGCACAGCAGCCTGCTGGCGCGCGCGCAGCCGCTGCAGTGCAGGCCGCCGAGCAGAATGCGGCGGCTCACCAAGCTCTGCTGCCGGCTGAGCCGCAAGGCCCGGCAGCAGAGCCCATGGCTGCGGATCAACCGACCGCAGCCAAACGCAAGCGCAAGCGCCGCCGCAAGCGTGCTACCGCGCTCGCGCCCGGCGCAGGGCAGGCCCGCAGCGTAGCTGCTGAGGCCCATGCGCCGGCCCTGAGCGACCGTGGCGATGCCACCACGGTCGCTGCACCTACGGCGGTGGAGGCACAGCCAGCCGCCACCGGGCGCGAGCCGGGGCAAGCGCCTGGGGCTGCTGTGGAGGCAGGGCCTCCTGCGCCCGTGCGCCAGCCTGGCTCGCCAGGGTCCAAGCCGCGCCAGGCGCGCAAGGAGCGTGCGCCCAAGGCGAACGGCGAAGACGCTGCCCGCGGTGCATCCGGGCAGCGACCCGCGCATGCCAGCCGCAGCCACGGGGCTGGCACGGATGGCCGTCCCCGCCGCCAGACGCCGGCGGCCCCGGTGGCCATTGACCCGGAAGATCCGGCTTCGCTCCGGACCAACCGACAAGGCATGGTACGGATGCGCGGCAAAACGGACAAGGGACGTCGCTGGCATCAAGAAGTGGACATGGAACTCGCGGTCACACTGGTGAAGGAAAAAGCTGCTGTGGTGGTGAATCGGTACACGATTCGCCGATTGTTCAGCAACAAGGATTTCAAGCGGTATATTCTGACCCGGGATCACTACACCTGTTACTTCTGTGGATCGTATGGTGACACAATCGACCATCTGCTGCCGCGTGCCAAAGGTGGACATACCACCCCGCTTAACTGTGTCTGCGCCTGCAATCTCTGCAACCAGTCCAAAGCGGCAATGGATGCTGAAGAGTTCATGCGTTCCGGGATTCCCGAATGGAATGCTGCCCATCAGGCAGAATTGATTGAACTCGCCATGCAGGAAGCGCAGCTGGAATAAGGATGATATACTCCCGAAGATGAAATCGGGTTTTAATATGAAAAGCACACCAAGACCACAAGAAGGTCGGGGTGTGCTTTTTGGATTTCATTTAGATTTTGGTGGGAAGTCAGTTCACTCTGCAATAATTTCTTCAAATTGACAACGGTGTTCATCGAAGATGTACGTTATACTGGGAGGGAGTTGCGTAAGAAGCTTAATCATTCAGTTGAATGATGAAATGTGGACATCAAACCTAAGAATTTAGATTGTATAGATTGGATGGATGCAAATGACCCCGGCAGCATTGGATATTATGTCATATATTACGGAAGAAAATATTCGTTTCTGGCTGGAGAAGTTTCGCTCTTTCGGCCCGTTACCGGGAATATTGCTTACGTTTATGAAATCATTTGTGCCGCCACTTCCAACGCTGTTGATTGTGGGCGTGAACGGTGCGGTATACGGTCTGTGGGCAGGGTTTTTATATTCATGGATTGGCATGATTCTCGGTTGTACCGTGACATTTCTGATCGTAAGGGAGATTGGGAAATCTGCTTTTGTGGAACGATGGGCACGCAAACCTCGTGTGCAACGCAGCATGGTATGGATTCGGAGGAACGCGTTCGGGTATGTCTTTCTGCTCAGTATCTTCCCGGTGGGTCCGTTCGTCATTATTAATGTGGCGGCAGGAATCGCGCGAATGCGGTTGTTATCTTTCCTGCTTGCGGTGGGTTGTGGTAAAGCGATTATGATTTTCTCTGTGACGTATATCGGTTCCAATGTGGAACAATTTCTGGAGCACCCTGTACGCTGGGTAGGCGTATTGCTTTTTATTGCAGTATCCCTGTGGGCGAGCCGCAAACTGGAGCGACATTTTACCCGGTCATCGTCAGATGGTGAAGAGTTGAATGATCTGAATCAACCATCTGGAAAATCAATCTCCTCATAAACAAAGGAATATCAGTGTTCAGATATAGTTTCTGTCAATATTGACGTTAGCTTGAAGGAGGATCAGCATGATTGATGATATCTTTGCTTTCAGTCGATTGTTGAATCGCATGAATGAGAATGAACTTCGTTCAGTACTGCGTGTGCTTTATATGAAATCGGCACAGGTGGTCAAGCGGCAGGAGGAGCAAGGCGAAAAGTTGGATTTTGCGGACGCGGTACAGTCACTGTTTCGGGATATGGAACCCCCTTTTGATCTGGAATTGCTGGAACAACAAGCCCTGGCTGAGACCGACAAGCCAAATGAAATTCATATTACGTTTGGAGAATCACCTCTGAGTAGTCTGAAAATGGGAATGAGTACATTACCTAATCAGAAAAAGCGGAGCTTCTTCTCTATGGATGATGATTATGCTGTGGGTCCGTTAGGTGATCTGGCCCATCGTGCAGATTTGCAGCGCAGGCATCTTTGGCTGACCGAACGAATGTGTCTCAGTGACCGCGAGGCTTATGCCATGCATGAGCTTGAATCAATATTTGAGCTTAGCTCCACAATGCAGTCTATTGATTCCAAGACGTCAATCATCATCTGGTATTCGGATAATGCACGTGAGAAGACGGGACTGCTCTATGCGATGCATCTATTGCGCAGCAGTAAAAGTCCTATATATCTGATCGAAACGAGCGGCTTATATCAGCAATTATTCAATAGACCTGATGTTCAATATGATGTGCTCCACACAGGTGAGATTCTTCCGGAAAAGCTTCTGGCGATGTGGCAAGTCTGCTCTGAGCAAGAGCCGCTGTCCAAGCAAGAACGCCTCCAACTGGAACAGGATTGGCTGGAACTTTCGGTACAGCCCGGACTATTGCGTATGATGGAAAATGGTGAGATTCGAAGTCTACCTGAAGATGCGTTGGACGAGTACATTATGCAGAAGGTAAGGGAACTGACAACGAACTGGGAGCCAGGCAAGTATATCCGAGCAGCTCGTATTGTGGGCGAAGTGATTGGGACGAGCAGCCAGCATATAGGTGATGCGTTCGTGGAGTACCGTCTACGACAACTGGTGCTGCAAGGCCGACTTGAGATGGATGGAAAGCCACTTGCAATGAGGTATTACAGTGTTCGGCTTGCCGAACGCTGAAAGGGCCTAAGATGAAACGTACGGATAGAAATCAATATACGTGATCGAAAAGTTTGAAAAAAGACCTGAGCATTTCCTTCCGCAATCAGGAAGGTTATCACGAAGTTTCTCCGATACCAGATGTTTATAATTCCCACTAAATAGACTGTTCCACCGGTGGATAACTCCTACATGTCCGGAGAACAGTCTATTTGTTTCTCGTTAAAAACTGAACCAACTTCAACTGTGCATGGTCCAATAGTATTCTTTTCTTCATTTTCTTCATATCGGTTATGAATTCTTCCCACTCCAAATTTCGATTAGTGGCCCATCCTGACCATAGACCGGATCGGTATCCGGGATCGGAACCTCTCGGATTTCCTGAAGAGCCTTGGCACGATCATCTTCCTCACCTGTGCGTGTATTGTAGCTCATACCGCCCGGGTAGGCGCCCGCAATACGAAAGTCGGCACTGGACTCCAGACGTTTATGCCCTGTTCCAGCAGGAAGAACGACAACGTCGCCTGTTTGAAGATAAACTTTTTGCCCATGTTCTCCGCCTAAAATCAGTTTCACGAATCCACTCACCACAGCAAGAGCTTCATGAGCATTACTATGATAATGATGATAATTGAACACACCATTCAACCAGCTATTTCCCCATCCATTACGGTTCAGCAACGATTCTGCATGAAGAACCTCTTCAGCCCATACGTTTTTATACAAAAGCACAGGCAGGGTCGGATGATTGGGAATTACACCGTCATCCTGAAGAAATAACGTCTCTATATTCTTTTTCCATTTACTCATCTCATATCACCTCATAATAAATTACCCGATAACCTCAAGGACGAACAAAAAACAATTGTAAAATGATACAAAATGTATCATTTTAAGGTTATACTCAGTACATAAACTCTCTTCAATGCACTCGTTGTATAAATCGCAAGGGGGAATCGTGTGTGAACATTGTTATTACAGGGGCTTCTGGATTTGTGGGATTTAATCTTTCACAGTATTTGGCGCAAAAAGGGCATCGAATTACCCTTCTGGATCGGGATGATTATTGTCAGAGGCTGGTTCATATCTCTCCTCTGCATGAGATGCCGTTCATCTGTTGTAACCTTGCATCGGACCGGATTCATCTACCTCCAGGAACAGATTACATAATTCATCTGGCGGCCATGCCACACGTGGATTATTCGTATCATCAGCCAGGGGAAGTTTTCCGCAATAATACACTTAGCACACAGGCTATCCTGCAATATGCTACGGAACATCACATTCCAGTCATGCTGGCTTCATCCGTTGAAGTATATGGCGGCGATTGGGGCAGAGTCTATCATGAATCAGATCCGTATGCGCCCGTCTCTCCTTATTCTGCATCCAAAGTTGCCTGTGAAATGCTGGCTCACTCCTATGCTCAATGTTACCAGCTTCCAGTCAAACTCTTTCGTTTGACCAACCTCTATGGACCATGGCAATTACCAGACCGTATTATTCCCCGAAATTTTGGTCGGATGTTGGACGGACTGACTCTGGATATTCAGGGATCGGCAGTGCGTGATTTCTTGTATGTAGATGATGCCCTCCGGGCCATTGAACAGATTATGCTGAAAGGCAAAGACGGACAGGTCTACAACATATCGACAGGGCTTGGAACAACCATGCAGGAGATCGGGGAGATATTGAAACCAATGGATCGATCCGTAGTTGCTGTAGAGATTCGGGAGCAGGAACCTACCCAATCCAGAGGATCCAGTCTGGTCGTGCACTCAGGCAGATTGCGAGCGGAATTGGGATGGTTACCGCAAACCACGTTGGAAAAGGGATTGGAAAGAACCTTCCGCTGGTACCAGGAACATCCCGAATGGGTAAGGCAGTTCAGCCGTGAATATCATACAACAAGGGAAACGCGCAGTTTCATTATCGATATGGCAAGATACGCAGTTCCAGCAGTATAAAATGCACAAAAAAAGCCAGGGAAGGGTGTATTGAGTAACACCTTCCTTGGCTTTTTTGCGCCTCCGTCTCATTTTCGGATAGCTTCCGAACACGGACGGTTAGGCTATTTTAAAACGATCTATTGCACGAATTCTTCGTGCTTTCTGAGTTTTACATCAAAAGGATCTAGTGATCTCTTTTAACGTCGGCAATTTTATCCTGTACAGCACCTTTGGCTTTGTCTTTTTTACCCTCAGCCTGAAGGGATCTGTTATTGGTTGCATTACCGATCTGATCCTTCACTTCGCCTTTGGCCTTGTTTACGCCTGCTTTGATTTTATCGCTAGTTGAATTACTCATATCGAACATCTCCTTCGTTTCTGGTGTAGTCCTTATTAACCGAGATGTCCGGATTCTAAACGTTCACTATTTCATGGCGGTCAGAAATTACTTCTGGATATTCTGTCAGAAATGATCTGTACGAAGAGTCAGTATAACTATAGGCATTGCTTAATCGCATGCTTCATTAAAGGAATGAGAGGATGTTATGATATGAGCAATTATATTGGAAATGGTGCGTATTGCTACGCCAATTCAGCTTCAATGCTGCTGTCGTCCGTTGGAGAAAAGATAGATCCCGGTCTGCTTGAAACCATCGGTGGCTTTTCACTAGGGGCCTTTCGAACGCAGGAAGATATGCTTTTTTTTGATAACTGTACATCCAGTCCTGATCTGGCCATCAGCAAGGCGATGAGCATTCTGGGATTTAGTGTGCGCGAAAGTGTGCAAGCACGGGGTACAGAGATGCCTGTAGACGAGCTAAGAGAGGCTTTGAAGCAGGGCCCTGTGATGATGGGTCCGCTGGATATGGGCAAACTCGTTTACAATCCCAACTCTCCCAACCTGGGTGGTAGCGATCATTATGTAGTTGCGCTCAATATGAGGGGCGATGAAATATGCCTGCATGACCCGGCTGGATTTCCGAATGTCTTCCTGACACTGGATAAACTTGAGGAAGCATGGAAGTCTGAATTCCCATGGAGTAGTGGTGTGTATCGACGATGGTGGAGTCCTGAACGCATTGAACATCCTGATCTGGAGGAGATTAACCGCCGGGCTTTTACTTGGTTCAAATCAACCCTTACAGAACAGACCCATGATATCGCTGCACAGGAAGGACGAACCGGAGCTTCAGCCATTCTGCATAAGGCTGCACAAGTTCGTGCTGGAGCAATCGATGGTAATGAGTGGGCTCATTATGTGTATTTTGCTCTGCCAGTAGGCGCGCGTCGTGCCCATGATTATGGTTTGTTTTTTAAAACAATCCATCCTGACCTTTCTGCTTTGAAATACGGACAATCCCGCCAATTCGGGGAATGCCAATCCCGTCTTGTCTCTCGGAACTGGGAGGCTGCTGCGACAATCATGGTGGCACTCGCGGAGACGGAAGCCATGATCGAAGCTTCTATTTTGAAGATGGAGTAATGAAAGTGAAGCGGCGCTATAAGAAAGGGAGATATAAATGGATGGATTAACTAACAATCGCCATATCAGGCCAGGGGAAGATGAGATATTAGAGGATCGGCAAAAGGAGCCAGATATCGCGCTTATCCAACGAGCCCAAACTGGGGATACAGAGGCCTTTGGAGAGTTGATTTACCGTTACCGTGGGCAATTGTTTCGTTATGTGCGAGCACTTACGTATGATTCTTATCTCGCAGAAGACATTTTACAAGATGGGCTTATTCGTGCGTTCATTCATATGGGACAGCTTCAGAATGCTGAGCGTTTTATGGCCTGGATGCAGCGCATTGTGCGTAATCAGGCATACACACATATGCAGCGCCAAAAGCAGCAGCGGGAAGAACATTTTTCTTCGTTCTTTGCATTTGGATTTGGAGCCGATGATGTCTCATGGAGCGATCAAGACTCGCTCGACATAATGCTGAATCATCTTTTGAATGACTCAAATCGGAGATCGCAGGAGACAGGCTATGATCCGTATCAAGCTGTTGCTCAGCAGGAAATGAGGAACAATCTCCACAGGCTGTTGGGTTGTCTGAATGAAAGAGAACAACAGGTCTTCACATCATATTGGATGGAGCAGCTGTCACCGCAAGAAATGGCCTGCAAATTCAATCTGACAAGTGCCAATGTGTATCAAATTCTGTCCCGTTCACGTAAAAAAGTGTCTCAGCTTCATATTCATTTATCTGTAGAAGAAATGCTGGCAGAGTGGAATTCAATCGGGCAAAATCGATTGACTCTGGAGGAACCCCTTTCGTTGCGGTCTCCTCAAACCTGGAACTCGGCAGCAGCGTCCATTCACGAGATGTTAGGTTATATCGGTCCATCTCCGTCTCTCCCCATGGTTATGGGGATGAGTGGACTTTCTTTTCGTTTGACCATCCTGCCTCAGGACATACATATCGCTGGACCCACCGCCTATAACTTCAAAGAGGTGCTTACGAGAGGAGTGCAACATATGGGTTATCGTTCCCATGCAGTTGAGGCTTTGGCGAGCGAAGCGGGTCTCAATGCCAATCTGGTCGATCCTTTGATGCTAGAGGAGAAAGCGAAAGGGAAAAGGTTGCTTAATCCAAGACTTGTCCAGGCCCTCTCCCTGATACGTTACGCCATTCATCGGGGAATTCCGGCCGTTGTGTGGGACCTGAATATTCCCGAATTTGGGTTGATCTATGGCTATGATGATGCAGCCCGGACCCTATATGGTACCGATTTCATTAAATCAGGAACAATTCCCTATGATCATGTAGGCCGGGGTGTGAATCAGGAAGTATTTGTACTGGCAGCGGAATCGGATGGCATGATACGAGAAATGAACTTGCACGCGGCACTGACAGCTGTGTTGGCTCATTATCGTGGAGAGGACCCGTATACCTTGCCTAACACAGTCAGTGGTGTGGCTGCCTATGCAGTCTGGAGAGAAGCCATAGAATATAGACGGGTAGAACCAAACGGTCACGCCTATAACATTGCGGTTTTGTGGGATGCAAGACGTTATGCAAGTGAGTTTTTCAAAGAAGTTTCTCTAAAGTGGGCTTCGACTGCCTGCTATTCCAGCTTGATTCCATTCTGTCTTCAGGCAGAAGAGTTATATCGAAACATGTCACAAAAGTTAAATATACTCGCGGAATTATTTCCTTTTCCAGATGGAGGACTGCCTAATGAGAAGCTTCATGCCGATCAGGCTATCTCGATACTTCTGGAAGTGGAGGAATTGGAGCGAGCCGCCGTCGTTGTAATAAAAGCGTTGCTTGAAGGAATGGATCAGCATTCCCCAGAAATAGTTATGGTGTGACCTAATTGTAACGATCAGATTGGGCAAACAGCGAAAACAAATATCAGGAGGCAGGGCGATCCGTCAGGCCTTCTTTCTGTCTTTTTTGCATTCGTGACGCAAGAGGTTCATACTTGAAATAGAAAAGTGTCTCAATGATGGAATAAGGCCGAGCCCAACGCTGCATAATAACGACAGTGACCAATTTCGTTGCATGATTATCGAGACATTGGAAAACAATTCCTGAAATTTTGGATAAACGAATCCTTCCTTGTGTACATATCGCACATCTGGTCATATGTGATCTTGTCTTAATACCACATGTGGTAGGAATACGGATCTTGGACAGGAGGATCGGCGGATTTAGTCTGCCTTCATGGGTTGACAAAAAGATCGATTTTGTTACAATGTTCACAATATCTTCACAAGTGTAAAAAATTTCTTTTTCATGTTCATGTGTAAGAGGTGTAATATAAGGGTATAGAGTTCGGTTTCGGCCTGCTTGTCGTTTTGTGCGTCAACACATGTTGTCCGCAATAGATCCAAGATACAATGCATGATATGGGAGTGGCCCTGAGCTACGCTCATCCTATTGTGTGAAATTTGGTACATTTAGATGTATTCGATGTATTTTGTGGTTCGGCTCTGCTTGACAGGCATCATGAAAGTCGCGGACTTCTATCCCAAAGTAAAGGAGGACTTTCTCTTATGTCACAATCGCCTACTCAACAAGAGGTGCCAGTTACAGAAGGTGCCAACGTTTCCGAGCGCCAGTCCTTGGACGTTCTGGATCAACTGATGAAGCCTGAGGTACAGGAGTCTTTAACCGTTCTGGTGGAGAACCTGCCTAAATTGGCTGAAATGGTTACTGCTATGACAAAAGCTTATGACTTTGCACAAAGTGTAGCAACAGACAAAGTTCTGATCAGCGACACAATGAGCGCAATGGGCGAGTTCGCTAAGCCTGTTGTAGACAAAGCTAAAGGTGTAGCTTCTGCTGCCATCGAAGCCAATGATCGTGCGCAAACAGAGCAAACTTCAGTTGGCTTGTTCGCTATGCTGAAAATGCTCAAAGATCCAAACGTACAACAATCGCTTCGTTTTGCTCAATCTTTCCTGAGCATTCTGAACGAGCGTCAACAACAGAAACGTTAAGACTTAGAAGAACGGAGGATGGATATGTCGAAGCAAATTTTGATCTTGGGTGGAGGATACGGCGGTCTGTTGACTGCATTGACTGCGCGTCAATACTTGTCTCCGGAAGAAGCGACAATTACTGTCGTGAACCGTTACCCTACACACCAAATTATCACGGAACTGCACCGTCTTGCAGCGGGAAGCATTGCTGAGCAAGCAGTTGCTCTTCCACTCGAAAAATTGCTGCGTGGTAAAAACGTGAACTTGAAAATCGATACGGTGGATACAATCAAGCCGGACGAGAAAAAAGTTCTGATGACCAGCGGCTCCACATACTCTTACGATGCACTTGTCGTTGCCTTGGGCAGCGAAACGGCATTCTTCGGAATTCCGGGATTGCAAGAGTACAGCTTCACGCTCAAATCGGTTAGCGATGCAAACCGTATTCGTGCACACGTTGAAGCACGTCTTGATGCTTACAAACAGTCCGGCAACAAAGCAGACGCTACGTTTGTTATTGGTGGCGGCGGCTTGACAGGTATTGAGCTTGTTGGCGAATTCGCTGACCTGCTTCCTGCAGTATGTCAAGAAAAAGGCATCGATTTCAAAGAAGTATCCCTGTACACAGTTGAAGCAGGTCCTTCCATCCTGGCAGGATTCCCGCCAGAACTGGTTGAGCGTGCTAAATCAAGTCTTGAGAAACGTGGCGTTAACTTCATCGTTGGCGTAGCGATTACCGAGATGAAAGAAAACGAAGTTCTGCTGAAAGACGGCAGCTCCATCCCTACGAACACACTCGTATGGACAGGTGGCGTACAAGGCAACGCTGTTGTTGCTAACAGCGGAATTGAAGTGGATCGTGGCCGTGCGAAAGTTACGGAAGTTCTGCAATCTACTTCTCACAAAGACGTGTTTGTTGCTGGTGACAGCGCAGTGGTCTTCCCTAGCGAAGGCGCTCGCCCTTACCCTCCAACAGCACAATTGGCTTGGCAAATGGGTGAGACTATTGGTCACAACTTGGGCGTTATGTTCAAAGGTGGCGCAATGGAATCCTTCACACCAGTATTCTCCGGTACGCTGGGAAGTCTGGGTCGTAAAGATGCTGTCGGCATGATCGGTGGCAACCAGACTCGTCTGAAAGGTCTGCCTGCAACCATGATGAAAGAAGCAAGTAACATCCGTTACCTGGCTCATATTCACGGTTTGTTCGCACTGGCTTACTAATCTTAATGCCATTCAAGGGCGCCCTTTTGGGCGTCCTTTTTGGTTATCACGATTACAAAGAATAACAGATATTCAGATAGGAAAAGGTACGGCTGAAGTGGTCGATGTGAGGTCGCGTATGTCGCGTATAACCACCTAGGGGATATGGCATATTAATGGGACAACGGAAGACTTCACATTTCATAGATGTACTGAACGGACATGAACCTGGAAGCCGGCGCTTAGAAGCGCCGGCTTTCGTTTAAATTATAGGATGAGCATCTTTAAATAAAAGGAACGGGGGAGCCGCATCAAGCCATCCGTTCAACTGAGAGGAGAAATGACGTATGAACGTTTTAGTTATAGGAGCAAATGGACAAATCGGCAAGTTGGTGGTGGAGCAGCTGGCACAGGAAGGCAAACATAAAGTAACGGCCATGATCCGCAAACCGGAGCAGGCGGATGCACTGAAGGAACTCGGTGCAGATGTGATAATCGGTGACCTGGAGGGTAGTGTGGAGGACTTGGCTGAAGCAATGAAGGATCATAATGCGATTGTGTTTACTGCAGGTTCTGGCGGATCTACCGGTCAGGACAAAACACTGCTGATTGATCTCGACGGTGCGGTGAAAACGATGGAAGCCGCAGAGCAGCAAGGAATCTCCAGATATATTCTGGTCAGTGCGTATGGCGCAGATCAACGGGAGAAATGGTCAGAGTCCATCAAGCCATATTACGTGGCTAAGCATTACGCGGATCGTGCATTGTTTGCAAGTGATCTCAATTACACGATTATTCGCCCAGGTGGTCTGAAGAATGAACCGGGTACGGGCAAGATTGCAGTAGGAACCGATCTGGAGCCGGGAAGTATCCCGCGTGAAGATGTGGCCCGTGTAATTGTGGCTTCTTTGCAGGAAGAGAAGACGTACCGAATGGCCTTTGATCTGATTGCCGGGGAGCATCCAGTTGAAGATGCCTTGGGCAAATTGTAGATGTTATTGTAAGATAACGGGAGAATGAAATGATGGGGATGAGGGGGAGCGCTGCATGAACGAAGCCGTGCTGGTCATAGAGGATGAGCCCAAAATAGCACGTCTGCTGGAACTGGAACTACAGTATGAGGGATATCAGGTAGGCAAGGCGGGTAGTGGAACAGAAGGACTGGAAAAGTATGCAGAAGGACAGTGGGATCTTATTTTGCTTGATGTGATGTTACCTGGTCTTAGTGGAATTGAAGTGTTGCGGCGAGTGCGGGCCAAAGATGCTACGGTTCCGATCATTATGCTCACCGCCAAAGATTCCGTGGAAGACAAAGTATCCGGTCTGGATCTCGGAGCCAATGACTACATCACCAAGCCGTTCCAGATTGAAGAGCTGCTTGCCCGAGTTCGGGCGGCTTTACGGCTTAGTGCAGTGGCGTCTGTTGTTTCTTCTGCTTCTTCGTCTACACCTGCTGATACGGGGAATGACTCTTCTGGGCATCAGGATGAAGCTGAGGCAGGCTGGTTGACGGCTGCCGGGTTGAAACTAAATGAAGGAACGCGAGAGGTATACCGAGATGGTGTGGCCATTGAGCTTACTCCACGTGAGTTCGACTTGCTCGTGTATCTGCTTCAGAATCAACGTCAGGTGCTCAGTCGTGACCAGATTGTGCAGGCCGTGTGGGGATACGATTATTATGGAGATACCAATGTGGTGGATGTGTACATCCGTTATGTGCGCAAAAAGGTGGATAACGGATTCACACCGCCCTTAATACATACCGTACGGGGCGTAGGTTACGTCCTGAAGGAACAGTTATGAGCCTGCGCAGTAAAATCTACGGATATTCGTCTGTATTATTTGCTGTGCTGTTAATCGCGGTGAACCTGTCCGTCTATATCGTGTTTGAACGAATGTCGATTGATAACGAGGTTAATCGGGTGGAAGCGGAAGCGGAGTCTATTGTCAAAGGAGTACGTCAGTCTGCCGGTTCCATTCCGCCGGATGACTTGCTGCGGGCCTACGCGCCTGTGAACGGCATGCTTCGGATCGTCAATGAAGACGGCACCAGTTCCCCGGTGACAACAACATCAGCCTCCGAGCAGCTGAGCAAGCTGCCCTATAAGTACGAAAGTGAGAAGAAATCGGAGTATACCCAAGTGGAACAGATTGGCTATGTGTGGGTTTCTGTCCCGGTCATCTGGCCTGATGGTGAGGTGGTGAATGTACAGGTCACCGAGAGCATAGCAGAGACGGAGAATCGTCTGTCTGTACTGCGTACCGTGCTTGTGGCAGTCACGATTATTGCCCTGATTCCGGCCATTATCTCCAGCCGAATTCTCGCGAACCGGATGACCAGGCCGATTCAGCAGATGACCCGTACGATGAGTGACATTCAGTCCAGCGGACACTTCAAGCGTCTTCCTCTGGAGGAAGGATCGAAGGATGAACTGAAAACGATGGGACAGACGTTCAACCGGATGATGGATTTGCTCGAATCCAACTTTGAACGACAGGAACGATTCGTATCGGATGCATCTCATGAACTCAAAACGCCGCTGACCATTATTGAGAGCTATGCGAGTCTGCTTCAGCGGCGAGGAAAAGAGCGACCTGAAGTGTTCGATGAAGCTGTAGAAGCGATCCTGTCCGAATCGGTTCGCATGCGGGAGATGACCGAGCAACTTTTACTGCTTGCGAAGCAGCCAGAGCAATGGAATGTACAGTTGGAGCGTGTGGATATCACGAGAGTTGCAACAGACTCCACACGTGCGTTTCGCGAAGCCTATCACCGCGAAGTCCGGTGTGAGGATCGAGGTCCAATCTGGGCCATCAGCGATGAGAGCAAGCTGAAGCAACTGTTGTTTATTTTGCTGGATAATGCCCGGAAGTATAGTGAAGATGCAATTGAAGTCAGGCTGGAAGCCAAGGGACAAGAGTGCCGAATTCGGATTGTGGATACCGGGATTGGTATACGGGAGGACGAGCTGGAGAAGGTATTTGACCGATTCTACCGGGTTGATCCGGCCAGAACACGCAGCTTGGGCGCAAGCGGTTCGGGTCTGGGATTGTCACTTGCCAAAGAGCTTGCAGGAGCAGTTGGAGCACGGATCGAACTGACCAGCACCGAGGGTGAAGGCACCGAGGCTTCAATTATTTTGCCAATATCCGTTCAGAATGGGCCGCTCTCATGAAATTCTCATTCTTCTCTTATATACTATATAAACTGAACTAAAGATTGTTCACACTGACACTACGATGACAGAACAACCTTCCAATCGCTGTTATCCCCAGATTTTTCGATTCCCTTTTCTCAAGGGGAAAATCCGGGGATAAAGGCGAACGCTTCGCTTTTTCAGGTTATTTCTGTCCTCTCCGTTATTGTGTAAAAGATTAGTTCAGTTTATTTAGTATCCATTGGAAACTAAAATCAGACCGAATATACAGCAGATGAACTCGGGCTATAGGAGAGCTTTAAGGGGGATACGTGATGACAGAGCATGAGCAGCGGCCACCGGAAATGAAGCGGCATGAACAGGGGAATAGCGGATGGGCGAAATCGCGAAGGTCACTCTGGTGGGGTGCGGGGCTTCTCGTTGTGCTGATTGTGTCAGCTGTGGTGTGGTGGAAGCCGTGGCAATCGACGGGTGCGGTACTTACGGCAGATGCGGCAGCTCAATCCGTACTGGATCAATATCCAGGGGAGATTGTGAATTCCACGTTGAAGGACGGGACGTATATCATGCAGCTCCGTTCGGAGACCGGCCTATATGATGTGCAAGTGGATGCTGTTACAGCTGCTGTGAATTCCATTAAACGGCTGGAGTCGAACCCGCAAGCGGAAGAGAAGACGTTATGGAGCCGCGAGCAGATCAAGACGGCATTGTTAAAACAACAAACAGAGAACCAATTGGTCTCGCTTGAACTTGTGGAGCAGCAGGGCAGTCCGGTATACACCGCGGTAGTGAAGGCAAAGGATAACAGCCGTGAAGAACTCACGATTGATCCGTACACGGGAGAGACGATATCTTCCAAAACAATAACAGCCCCGACAACTGAACCAACCAAGGATGATCCCAAACCTCAGTTTCTGAGCGAGAAACAAGCCAAGCAGAAGGCACTTGCGGAGGTCCCGGGGGAAGTGGACGACATTGAACTGCGTGGAACCAATAGCGGGAATCCGTATTATCTGGTTGAAATTGATCTGGCGGATGGCCGGGAGGCTATTGTGCAAGTGAATGCCATCTCGGGAGCGATTCGTTCGGTGACTTGGGATGAGGACGAGGATTAAAAGTTAAAGTTCAGAAGAAAACCCTTTGAATACAGGGTTAAATCGCTTCAAAGAGATGATTCCTTCATTCTAGGGGATCATCTTTTTTCATAAATGGACAACAAATACCTGTTAAATGAGCACTCTCTTCATTTTCTCATCAAATTCTAATCTAACTCTCGCTGATCTCTCATTCCTGCAGGTTATTCTATGAATGTAGACGAGAACGAAAACAACAACAACGAGGAGATGAATGATGATGATGAACAAACATAAACTTTGGATTGGCAGCTTATCAGCAGCGGTATTACTTGGTGGATCGGCCGTAGCGGCTAGCGGGAATGTGAACGGACAATCGGTGCAAACTACACCAACGTCAACAACACAATCTGTAACACAGAATCAGAACAGCACAGGTAAAATGCTGAATGCATCACAAGCGAAAGCGTTGGCGTTAAAAGCAGCCGATGGTAAAGTGGATGACGTGGATCTGGAGCGTAGAAACGGCCAAACGTTCTATGAAGTTGAGATCGACAGAAAAGGAACCCATGATGTTGTCGTTCGTCTGGATGCTTATACAGGCAAAATCCTTGCGGTCGTGAATGATGAAGACTACGATGATGACGACGATTATAAAGGTACTGTATCAGGCAACACGTCTAATACCTCTGCTTCCAAGCAGGTCAAATTGACGGCATCCCAAGCTTCAAACATTGCGTTGAAACAAGTTACGGGTGGTAAAGTAACTAAAGTCGAGCTGGATCATGATGATGGTCGCTATGTGTATGAGATCGAACTGAGAACTGCTCAAGGTGAAGCAGATGTAGATATCGATGCCAACACAGGTAAAGTGTTATCGTTCGACCAGGATTTTGACGACCAAGATTAAGCAATAAGGGCGAGAAAATGCCGATAAAACATCATTTAACGAACCTGCCCACGAACAGCCGCACACAGCTAGAGATCGTTACATCATGGAGGGGCAGGGCAGGGATAGCAGAGGACGCTTCGGGGGAAGCGTCTTTTTGCTGTTGATGGAGAGAGCGGAGTATATAATTGTACATCTTCCGCCGGATTGTTCACTATTCGAGCAGGAACGTGGCGGATACAATCGGAATCAAGGAGGTGAACGCCCAGCCAGTATTGCCAGGAATTCTAATGCTGAAATGCAACATCGATCGGAGGCAGATGAGACATATCGATTTTATTTTATGTAAGCGCTTCGCAATAAAACATGGAGGTGCATTACGATATGGCTATGAACGATGGATGGTTGAAAAAGAATACACATTCACGTCGCTTTACCCGCCGCTTGAGCTATCTGCTTGCTTTGGTTTTGGCGCTGCAATCCATAGGTATGCTGCTTGCACCCGGACCGGATGCTTCAGCTGCTCCGCTTAGTGTAACGAACGGGATACAGTTCAAGGATACCACTGGCAATGTCGTTCATGCCCATGGGGGCGGGATGATCAAGGCAAATGGGTATTATTACTGGTTTGGGGAGAATCGCAACCCGAATGGAACGTTCAAGGCGGTATCTGTGTATCGTTCATCGGATCTGAAAAACTGGGAATATCGCAATGATGTGCTTACCAGCAGCTCGGCATCCGAATTAAATATCTCCAACATTGAACGCCCGAAAGTTATCTACAATAGTTCGACTGGAAAATATGTGCTGTGGATGCACAAGGAGAATGGTCTGGATTATGGCGAAGCCCGAGTGGCCGTAGCTACTTCCAATACGGTTGATGGCAAGTACGCGTATGTGGGCAGTTATCGTCCTCTTGGGTATGATTCCAGAGATATGACGGTGTACAACGATAACGGAACGGCTTATCTGATCTCCGCGACCCGAGTGAATGCAGATCTGAATATATATAAGCTGACCCCGGATTTCCTGGGTGTGGAATCCCTTGTCACAACGCTGTGGCCCGGACAATATCGTGAAGCACCTGCCCTATTCAAAAAAGACGGCGTCTACTTCCTGATCACCTCGGGTGCGACCGGCTGGAGTCCAAATCAGGCCAAATATGCGACAGCCTCCAGCATTACAGGCACATGGAGCGGCCTTAGCAATTTTGGAGACAGCACAACGTATGGATCCCAATCCACCTATGTTGTTCCAGTAGAAGGTTCACAGACCACATCCTATCTTTACATGGGTGATCGCTGGGCTGGTGCATGGAGCGGACCTGTGCAGGATTCCAAGTATGTCTGGCTGCCACTTTCATTCCCGAGTGCAACCAGTCTGGCGATGAACTGGGCCAGCAGTATTACAATTGATACAGCAACAGGGACCGTGACAGGAGTGAGTACACCGGATGTGTGGGACCCGAATGCTTCATATCAGCTGATTAGCCGTAAAAGCAATAAATTACTCAATGTCATTGGGGGTTCTTCCGCCAACGGTGCGGATTTGGAGCAGCGAGCAGATGGAGGGATGACAAGTCAACAGTGGCAGGTTACCGATGCGGGTGGCGGCTATGTCAAAATCATCAACCGTTCCAGCGGTAAACTAATCGGTGTGGAGAATGGTGCCACGACCGATGGGGCTGTCATTGAACAGTGGAATGATGGTGGCTGGGACAGCCAGCAATGGCAGCTCGTCCATGTAGGTGGTGGTTATTATAAACTGAAGAACCGCAGTACAGGCAAGGTCTTGGATATCTCTAGTCAATCCTTGGCAGATGGGGCTGCGGCCATCCAGTGGACGGATAATGGCGGTACGAATCAGCATTTTCAGATTGTTAAGGTGCAGTAAGACTTTTTAGATATTATAAAATAAGGTTCAAAATAAGGTGGAAGCCCTTGTCTCTTACCATAAGGTGGGACAGGGGCTTTATGATGTATTCACGCATGTTACGTGATGCTTTTACTCGAAAGGGATATCCAGCTGATGGCTCATATCGTGACCTATTTCCGATCATTACCATCCCAATCTGTGGTAAACTAGTAGAATTGTAGAAAAAGATAGAGACAGGAGCTGGATAACGAAGTGAGTGAACAACAAGTGCTATCAATTGAAAGCTTGCGTATGAGATACAACGGACGATATGTGCTGAACGGCATCGATCTGGAAGTGAAGCGCGGTGAGATGATTGGATATATTGGTCCAAACGGGGCTGGCAAAAGTACGACGGTTAAGATTTTACTCGGGCTGGTTGAAGGGTATGTAGGCACGGTGCGAATCTTTGGTAAAGATATTGCGGATGGCGATGTGGAGTATAAACGCAGAATCGGCTATGTTCCGGAGGTGGCGGAATTGTACGAACAATTAACGCCTGCGGAGTATCTGACTTTTACGGGAGAGTTATACGGCATGTCCTATGAAGATGCGGATTACAAAGCCAAGCTATTAATGGATTGTTTTGGACTGGAAAAATCATATCATTCCCGCATTGCATCCTTTTCCAAAGGTATGCGTCAGAAAGTGCTGTTAATCTCTGCGCTGCTGCATGACCCGGATCTGTTGTTCCTGGATGAACCACTCAGCGGATTGGATGCTAATAGTGTGATGGTAGTCAAAGAGATTTTGTCACAATTGTCAGCCAAAGGCACAACCATCTTCTATTCGTCACACATCATGGATGTGGTGGAGAAGATCAGCAGTCGAATTGTACTGATCGCTGAAGGACGCGTAGTGGCAGACGGAACGTTTAAGCAGCTCCAACAGCAGTCCATGGAGGGTACGCTGGAGGAAGTCTTCAATCAATTGACGGGTTTCAATGAGCACATAGCCATTGCTGAGCGTTTTGTATCCATTGTGCAGGAGGTGTACTGATATGGAGGAAACCTCCGACTTCCGCACGCTGAAGATCCTGGATCGCTTTCGTCCGCTCATCGCCAGAACAGGGGCTGATTATGATGTGCTGCGCCTGATTTTGCGAGTGAAGTTCCAGATGGATCAACGTAGAGTACCTACTATTTTATCCAACAATTCAGGGAAAAAGGAGCGCAAGGAAGGTAATCAGTTTCTTCGTTCCCTGTGGTTGTATGGATTAATGGGATTGATGATGGTTCCCTTCATCGTCTGGGATACGGGGCATTTCATGCTTCAGATGGGACTTGTGTTTGGCATCTTAATGTTTATGATCATGACGTCCATGATCTCGGATTTTTCCTCCGTGCTGCTGGACATCCGGGATCGCAATATTATTATGACCAAGCCCGTTAATGGGCGAACGGTGGGGATGGCCCGAGCCATCCATGCGGGCGTATACCTGCTATTGCTGACGGGTTCATTAACCGGTATACCGCTAATTGCCGCGTTGGTGACGCATGGGATCGGATTCTTTCTGATTTTTCTTGTAGAACTGATTCTGATCAATATGCTGATTCTGGTGACAACGTCCCTGATCTATCTGTTCATGATGAAGTTCTTGGATGGCGAGAAGCTGAAGGATATGATCAATATGGTACAGATTCTGCTTTCCGTGGGGATTGCGATCGGTTATCAGCTGGTCATCCGTTCATTCAGCATTATTGATTTTGGTATGGTATTTACCCCGGCTTGGTGGCAGCTGCTGTTGCCTCCGTTATGGTATGCGGCCGCATATGAATGGTTATTTGCAGGGGGCGGGAATGTGTGGATCTATACGTTCACAGCACTTGCAGTCTTGGTTCCGGTGGTGAGTATGATCGTATATGTGAAGCTGATGCCTTCCTTTGAGTTGTATTTGGAAAAAATGGCACATTCGGGTCAGTCCTCCGGACGTAGACGCGGAACATGGGATCGTTTGATCTCCAAGGTGGTCAGTCGTTCGAGAGAGGAGCAGGCTTGCTTCCGTCTGTCCGCCAGCATGATGCGTAACGAACGGGAATTCAAGCTGAAGGTGTATCCATCGCTTGGTTTATCCTTTGTTTTGCCTTATATATTTTGGTATACCCAATTGCAATCCTCCACCTGGGCGGAGTTTAGGCAAAGTTCGTTCGTATACACCTTTTACATCGTGCTGATTCTGGTTGTAACGGTGGTAGTCATGCTGAAATTTTCGGGACAATACAAGGCGTTCTGGACCTTTCGTGCTGCGCCGATGGCGAATGATAGCGCGTTATATAAAGGTGCTCTGAAGGCGTTCCTGTGCAACATGTTCCTGCCTATATTCTTAGCAAATGCTATTTTGTTCACCTGGACATTTGGATTACGGATACTGCCGGATATTGCGATAATTATGCTAACAGCTACGGCGCTTGTGCCACTGGCAGGCAAATTGTTGCTGCGTAAGCCGCCGTTCTCCCAATCTTTCAGTATGGCACAGCAAAGTGATGGTTGGTATGTATTCGCCGCCCTCCCTGTGCTTGCCATGTTATGGGGAGTCCATGTCTTCTTCCGTTCGATATCGGGGGGTGTATGGATCTATGGTGCGCTACTGATCGTGGCGAATATGTTACTGTGGACGCTGTTGTATGGGGAGAAGAAGACATTGGAGAAGAGGTCGGTTGCAGTTTGAGAATAGAGTAGTAGAGAAGGATAGAAAGAGAGAAAGAACGAGAAATGATAAGAGAGGGTAAAAGAGTTAACCTGGACACGGATGTCGGGGTTAGCTCTTTTTGATAGGTGATACTACCCCAGAGAAATCTTCGGCCGCAGCGCTAACGAACCTCAGGAACGCTATCCTTCGGAAAAGTAGTTATTTAGCTTGAAAAAGGACCAAACTAGGCACAATAACGTGTCTGAGATTCGTTAGATATTAGATCCATGGGCACCTTATCTTGTATGGCCTGCTCGGAGGATGGATTCCGCCAGCCGATCGGCTGCATCCGCTGTGGAGATTGCAGATTGCGTAGCTTCTGCGTATACCTTGCTCAGCGTGCCTGCAATCCCCGCCACCTTTTGGCGGATCAGGTCAGGCCCGGCGCCTTCCAGCTCGTAGGCGGTGGAGATGATTCCGCCTGCATTGAGTACATAATCAGGCGCGTACAGGATGCCGCGCGCCTGCATGCGGCCTGCAACCAGCTGTCGTTCACTCAGCTGGTTGTTGGCCGCCCCGGCAACGATGGAGCAGCGGAGCTCCTCCACCGTTGCCGGGGTAAGTACGCCCCCTAGGGCACAGGGGGCGAAGACCTTGCAGTCAGCGGCGTGGATATGGGCCGGATCGGCCGAGATGGCGCCGCTGAACTGCACAAGGGCACGTTGTACACGCTCCGGTACAACGTCTGCCACAATGAGCCGTGCCCCGGCTGCATGCAGGTAACGGCACAGGGCATACCCGACCTTGCCCAGTCCCTGGACGGCAACGGGAATGCCCTGCAAAGATGCAATGCCTTGCTGGCGTAGCGAGGTCACAATGCCGATGTGTACGCCGTAGGCGGTCATCTCGGCAGTGAAGTCATCCTGCGCCCCAAGCGAACCCGTGGTGTCCGTCACATGTGCGGTCTCCAGTCGGATCTGGTCCATGTCTGTCGCCGTGGTACCCAGATCAAGACCAGTCACGTACCGTCCGTTCAGCCGCTCCAGACAACGACCCAGTGCGCGAAAGCGCTGCGCCCGCTTGGATACGTCCGTATCCAGGCTTTTATCTATACGATCAGCAACTTGATCGGTGACGACTTCTCGTTCCGTGGCAGCGCTCTTTTGCTGCTCTACCCCTAGATCTCTAGCGACCTGCTCACCACTTTGAGATCCGCAACCATCCTCATCCGGTTTTGCATTCTTCGCAATAGGCACATCCCACATGACCACTTTCCCGCCACCATACGGCAGTCCGGAGATTGCATTTTTGTATGTCATGCCTTTTGCAAGCTTCACAGCATCCCGAACAGCTTCTTCCTCGGACGCATACGACCAGTAGCGGCATCCGCCGAGCGCAGGTCCAAGGACCGTGTTATGAATGGCAATGACCGCCCTCAATCCACTATCTGCATCATGGCAAAAAATGAGTTCCTCCATGCCTTCCCGCTCCATCTCCTGCCATAGCTGCATGACGGTACCCCCTTTTTGTTTTGACCCATCCATCCTGGTTCTGACCTGATATCCTGTGCCAGCGTGCTTGGCTTTATGATGATACAGCATATTCAAAGGCACCGGTTTTCGACCCTGGGACCTCCGCCGGGTTGATAATCGGTACAAACGGTTCTATAATGGCAGTTCCGGCATGCCAGAGAGCAGAAAATGCCTACGGATTTACATCCAACCGTTTAGAATGAGGGTATAACGTCCAATGATGGAGATAGAGCGAACGTACAGGAAGCATAGATGATACGAAATCGTCGAGGATATGCAGCAAAGGGCCAATTCCGTTGTGAAGGCCAGGAAAGAGGGATTGTGATTGTTTAAAATATTGGTATTTATCTTTTTGATCCAGATTGTATATGTATCGGCTTATACATTACGGATGATTCTGACACTCAAAGGCCAGAAATATATCGCCGCACTGATCAGCATGGGTGAGATTGTGATCTATGTGCTCGGTCTGAATCTGGTACTCAAGTATTTAACCCAACCATCTGCCCTGATCGTCTACGCGGTAGGTTATGGACTCGGTGTATTACTAGGGGCCTGGATCGAAGAGAAGATTGCCCTCGGTTACGTTACCGTTAAAGTAATCTGTAACCAGATGGGAAGCAACGTTGCGAATGCCCTGCGGGACAAAGGATACGGTGTTACTGCGTGGGTGGGTAGTGGACGTGACGGAGATCGGCTTGTGATGGAGATTCTGGCGAAACGAAAAAACCAGAAACTGCTCTATCAGACAATTCTCAGTCTGGACCCCAAAGCATTTGTCATCACCGTGGAGCCCAAACAGTTCCATGGCGGCTTCTGGACACGTTCCATCAAAAAGTAAAATTGAGCAGGTCTGCGGCAGATGCAGTCCTGCTTTTTTTATTTCATCCCATCTGGAATTGTCTTGTTGCCACGATATATCCCTGAAACCTTACTCCCCAAGTTAACTCTGTACGATTCAAGGTTGCTTACAGTACAAATCCTTACCATACCAGCCTTTCCTAACCACATGTGAGATAGGGATTATTGTTGTAATCGCTTTCGACGCTTACATTGAGAACATGTCCTTCGTAACTTGGCATGGCAGCGATGGACGAATGTCATCATCATATATTGGGAGGAATGGAATCGATGAAAACTAAATTTCGAAGCTTATGCAGCACAGCCCTGGCTCTAACGTTGGGGTTAACTTTATTGTCCGGACCGGCAAGTGTGCAGGCAGCGGGTAACGCAGATTACAATCTTACAGGCTTCTCCCAAGGGAACGCGGGCGGCGGCATCATTAGCGAATCAAACACAGCCACGTATAAGAAAGTGTATAATGCGACCGATCTGGCATTGGCGCTGAAAAAGAACTCCGGTGTCAAAGTTGTTGAGATCATGAACGATCTGAATCTGGGATGGAATGAAATTCCGAGTGCAGCGCAGACTTCTCCTTTTGCCAAGCATAATGATGCGCTGACGCATCCCGTATTAAAACAGACCGGTGTCAGCAAGCTCACGATTGACGGTTTCAATGGACTCACTATTTTCTCCGCCAATGGTTCCAAAATCAAACACGCTGCGATCAGCGTGAAACGAAGCTCAAATGTCATCATCCGTAATCTGGAGTTTGATGAGTTATGGGAATGGGATGAATCCACCAAAGGTGATTACGACAAGAATGACTGGGATTACATCACCCTGGAGGAGAACAGCAACGTATGGATTGATCACTGCACATTTAATAAAGCCTATGACGGACTCGTGGATTCGAAAAAAGGAACCAGCGGCGTGACCATCTCCTGGTCCCTCTTCAAAGGGGATGACGGCAGCTCGAACAGCTGGGTTACCCAGCAGATTAACGAATTGGAAGCGAATAAGGCTTCCTACCCCATGTACAACTACCTGCGCAGCAGTGCTGTAGGTCTCAGCAAAGCCGATATTATCGCTATCTCGGGACCACAAAAGAAAGGACATCTGGTCGGTTCGACCAGCCTGGAATCAGCTAACGCGAACCTGTCTATGACGCTTCACCATAATCTGTACAAAGATATTCAGGACCGGATGCCACGCCTGCGTGGAGGCAACGCACATGCTTACAACATCGTGATGGATTCGACAGGGGCACGTGCCGCTAAAGCCAAAATTACAACGGCGATGGCAACAGCGATTGCATCCAAGGGTTATAAGTTCGATATCATTGGCAATGGGGCAATCTCTACAGAGAGCGGAGCCGTATTGGTTGAGAAATCAGTCATCAAGGACGTTCTGTATCCTGTTCGCAACAATCAGACCGATCCGGCAGACCCAACCTATACCGGCAAAATCAGAGTGACCGATACCATGTATTCTTTGGATGGAAGCTCATTCCGTGGCAGCAGTGATACGTCTGGTAGCCCACTGGCGCCAATCCCGGCCGTGGTGAAATCGTTCTCCTGGAACGGCTTCTCGACACTTCCTTACAGTTATACCACGGATGATCCATCTACGTTGAATGCACGCCTCATTGCTTCCAATGGGGCGGGTTCGGGTAAATTGACCTGGTCCAAGGATAATTGGTTGAAGACAAGTTATTGATACCAGAGTAATCTGTTGCTTTTACGTTCTTCAAATAAGGAAAAGAGTGCTCCTGCAGCTATGATAGCCGGGAGTGCTCTTTTTATATGAATCAGCTCCATAAACAGTTTCGCGGGCCGACTTGAAAAGTGACTCCTTGTTAGGGTGGATCATCTCCAGCTACAGCATGTGTTGGTCTCCTGGGTAAACGTTGTAAATTGATATTTATCTTCATTACCCCAGTGAGTAATTTATGACAAATTATCCATTTTTACAAATTCACCTTGTAATTTTACTTACCGGTAAATATAATTTATTAGAATTGACCACTTATTTACCAATATACAAAAACGAGCAAGTGAATATGAGTTGAAAAATATAACACTTGTGCAATGGCTCATAGAAGGGGGGAGTTGAATTCGGAGAACCGATCTGGCTCTTGAAGATTGTCGAAAGGATGGTGAAGCAGCTTGGATGTATGGATATACTCCGCACTTACTCTTGTTTATTTGATACTTGTTGTTCGGATGGCCGTCTATTTAACCCAGCGGAAGCAATGGCTCGATTATTTCAGTTTTCAGCTATTTGTAGCGTTCAGCTTGGCATATGATAATGGAATTATTGCTGTAGGTAATTTGATAGGGGAAGGGGAAGTGTTAATGGTTCTCAGTAGCCTTCGATTTTGGCTGCATGCCTGTGCTACCCCTACCCTTATTCTTGTTGGCTACCATATCTTGCGCAGCTCAGGTGCCAAGTTTGCAAATAGAAGTATAACGAGTGTGGTGGCATGGCTGATAACTTTAGGTCTGGTTATCTACCAGATTGTAGGCTTTACTTTATCCGAGGTTAAAAATCTCAAGGTTATAGAAGAGTATGGAGTACTGAGATATATGGCAGAAGGTCATGGAGGTCCGCCAATGATGGTGATCATCGTGGGGCTTGTACTCTTATTGGTTAGCCTGTTCATTCTTTTCAAACATAAATGGGTATGGCTGTTTGTTGGGACTGCATTGTTGTTTGCAGGGCAGTTAATCTCCCTGCCAGTGGAGAGTGGGGCTTTAACCAATGTGTATGAGCTGATTCTCATCCTCTCGATCTGGAGAACGACTACATTTTTGAAGAATTCAACAGATCGTCGCCGTCGTTAAGCTCCGATGTATCAGAAAAGACTGGCCAGTAAGATACAGGCCAGTCATCTGTGTTCGTTTATTTAATTCTATAATTCAGACATCCATAGAATCTGATGAGGCAGACGTAGCACTCACCGATTCACGATAGATAATATTGCCTTTCACATGTACACGGCCGAAACTGCGGTTCGGGTTGTCGACCTTTTTGAGCATGGACTGAACTGCCGTGCGCGCCATTTGTTCCACATCCACTTCGACGGTTGTCAGCTTGGGATCGGAGAGCGTGGCATAGATATCATTATCAAAACCAACAACCGAGCATTGGCCAGGTACCTGAATATCCATGGAAGTCAGTTTCTGAACAAGCAGATGAGCGACCTGATCACAGTTGCATACAAAAGCCGTTGGCAGCTGATCGGGCAAATCAATCTCAATAAACGTACCCCGTTCATCCCGATCATTCAGAACCAGATCCGGATTCATCGGCAACCGATGTTCCAGCAAGGATTTGTAATATCCGAGAAATCGGTCCTGGATGCTACTTGTGGAATACAGGTTTCCCACATAAGCAATGTTACGATGGCCCTGCTGAACCAGATAGTTCGTCAGCTCATAGGCAGCGTAGAAGTTATCGGTAACGACGGAATCGATATCGGAATGTTCATCGTAGAAGTCGAGAAACATTTTGGGAACTTCCATCGATCGCACCAGTTCAATATACTCTTTGCTGATCTGTCCGAGCACGATGAAACCATCGACCTTGTTATCGCTGTATAGCTTGGGTAGCGTTAATTCTTCCTCATCCTCTACATTCAGAATGTGCAGAATGCCGTAGTAGCCCTGTTCCTCCAGATGTTTGGTGATGCGCTGGAACACGCGTACATAGAACGACTGCGTAGGCCCGGTAAAACGCTCCGGGATAATTACGCCAATATTATGGGTTAAGCCTTCCTTCATGGAACGGGCAGCAGCATTATATCGATAGCCCATTTGGGCAGCAAGCACTTTAATTTTTTCCTTTAATTCGCCACTCACGCCATCTTTATCATTCAATGCTTTCGAGACGGTCACACTGCTGACCCCGAGCCTGTCGGCGATATCCCGCATGGTGATATTGTTCTTCAGTATGGTCGCCTCCTTCAAGCCGGTATAGGCACAATGTGCTGTCATTATGATGAGTGTTTTCTCCGCACATAATAACAATCCATATCAGTATACATCGTTACCCACTTGGAATAAAGCAATTCTGGCTGTTGTTTCGCTATTTTCAGCATATTTTGGGCTTGCTTGAAGGTTGTTATAGCGATGTTATGTCAATTGTTTCTCTAAAAGCTTCTCATTTTCTTCTATCAGCTGACCCCGCTGGCTGGCGCAATCCAGGGAACGATATGGATCAGCCGGTGTATTAAACGTATAATCAACTAGTTTTTCCAGCGTGGTTGTTGCTACATGACAGCGGGTATCACTGGATGCGTAATAGATAAAGACTTCTTCCTTCTCATTGACCACAGCACCGTTGCAGAAAATAACATTGGATACATCACCTACACGCTCATCGTCATAAGGGGCAATGAAGTGGCCGCCCGGCTTGGCAATAATACGCGCCGGATCATTCAGATCGGTGGCAAAGGTGTATAACACATAACGTAGGCCTGCTGCAGTGTTCCGAACCCCGTGAGCAATGTGAATCCAGCCACGATCCGTCTTGAGCGGAGCAGGACCTTGACCGTTTTTGACCTCATATACCGTATGATATTGCCGTTCGTCGATAATCGTCTCTTCATGAATGACGGGGTTCAAGATGTCCTCACACAGACCAAAGGCGATTCCGCCGCCGCTGCCTGTCGAGATGAATCCGTCCTGTGGACGGGTGTAGAAGGCATACTTTCCATCCACGAATTCCGGGTGTAATACGACATTGCGCTGTTGAGGGGAATTGGTTGTGATGTTGGGCAATCGTTCCCAGCTTGTAAGATCCCGTGTACGGACCAATCCTGCCTGTGCAACTGCGCTGGACGTATCAAATGCAGGAGCCTCTGGGTCTTTGCGTTCCGAGCAATAGATGCCATAGATCCAGCCATCTTCATGTTGAACAAGGCGCATATCATACTGATTGGTTTCATCCGCATCGATATCATCCCAGACCAATGGTTTACCCGTGAAACGGAATCCATCGATGCCATTGTCACTCTCGGCGAGCGCAAAGATTGATTTGCGATCCAATCCTTCCGTACGAATAACCATGACGTATTTGCCATTGAAATAGATGGCTCCTGGGTTCAGTGTAGCGTTAATACCCAGGCGTTCCATGAAATGCGGGTTCGTCGTCTCATCCAGATCGAATCTCCAATGCAGCGGTACATGATGGCGAGTGATAACCGGATATTGATACCGATCATATACGCCGTTGTAGAAGGAAGAATTGATCTCATTAGGGCGACTAAGTAGCTGTTCCTGTTTCTCCAGTAACTCCTTGTATTTCGGGTGTATCATTCTGATCCCATCCTCTCGATTAGTTCAATACAGAATCTGCTATTGTGATACGGGCATTTCCACGGTCCTGCGATTTCGCTCTGATCCGGTGTACCATTCCCATCAACCGACCAGTACCATTCCCCGCCGGCACGTTGATCTATGATGTTTTCTTTTGTATAGGTCCACAAGCGTTCCACTCTCTCCAGAAACAAGGGATCACCTGTACGCTGATACGCGTTATAGAAACCAACCATCGCCTCAGCTTGAACCCACCAGATTCGCTTCTCATCGACATGTTCACCTTCTTGTTCATTGAGCAGGGAACCATCCGCATTCACGGCTACATTGGAGATGTTATAGGCAATATCTGTTACCATCGCCGCATACTCTGGATGTTGTTCTATCCCCAGAACTTTCAGTGCTTCGTCAATCAGCCAGCTGGCTTCAATGTCATGTCCGAACGAGCGCAGATCGATGATGGATTCCCACTGTTTGTTGAAAAATACCCCGAGAAACTTGGTGTCTTGGTCATACACGCGTTCATACAAAATTCCGAGCAGGCGTTCCAGCGCCGCCTTCACTTGTTGATCCGGCCACACGCGATAGAGCGTGGTGTAGGCCTCCAGCACATGGATATGCGTATTCATTGTGTAATCCGCAATCACCCCATTTTCGCTCAGCATTTCATTAGGCTGTTCCTTCCATGTGCGATCAAATTGTTCCTTGTACGCAGGTAGTTCGGCATCCAAACCTTTGTCCTCGATTAGTGCAAAAAGCGTTTTCGCAAGTTCCAACGCAGAAGCATCCCCGGTAGCACGATAGTACTCACTGAGTGAATACACGCCGAATGATTGCGTATACACATGTTTGCTCGTATCAAGTGCTTCCCCTGTGTAATCTACCATCCAGTACATACCGCCATATTCGGTATCCATCACATGGTCAGCGAGAAAACGATAGGCGTGCTCCGCGTGATCGCGCCATCTTTCGTTTCCGGTAACCCGATAGGCTGCTGCAAAAGACCAGAGTTGCCGTGCCGTGGCGATCCCGCCTTTGGGTGCCTGTTGATTAACCTGAAGATCATTGCCAACCCAGCCGTAGAACCCACCGTAGGTTGTATCTTTAAGGTTGGACCAGAAGGGTAAAATCTGCTTCTCCCAATGCGCCTTAATTTCAGATTGAAGTTCGGTTGTTTTTGTGTTCATAAGTGAGCGCTCCCTCTAAATAGTGCATCAATCTAATTAAATTAAGTTATCGGTAACTTTATTAGTCCATATTAGTGCTCTGAAAAACAGATGTCAACGAAATGCATCGCAATTTTTCTTGTTAAGTTATAAATAAATGAATTGACAGGTAAGCGTTACCATAATAGAATTCATTTTGTAACCTTAACGATAACTTAATTAACTTAAGAGAGGGGCCGAAACAATTGAGAAAAAACAAAGGTTGGATGATGTTGCTGACGATGCTGCTCATCACTTCGCTACTTGCTGCATGTTCATCCGGAGGTGGATCTTCGCAGGCAGGGGGGGAGATCAGTACAGATCCGGCAGATATCAAGGGTGAGATTACTGTCCTTACACAACGTACAGATATTGTGGACACCGTGTTCAAAGATTACGCTGCTGAGTTCAATAAGGAATACCCGGATGTTAAAGTGAACTTTCAGGCTCTGGCCGACTACGAAGGACAAGTGAAGATCCGTATGAGCACCAAGGATTATGGTGACGTACTGATGATCCCGACCAGTGTTCCGATCGCAGATATCCCGGACTTTTTCGAGCCGCTCGGCACGTACGATGAATTGAAAGACAAATACACCGCCATTGAAGAACGCATGGTGGATGGTCAGGTCTACGGTATCCCTACCGTAATTACGTTCTCTGGAATCATTTATAACAAACAGGTGTTTAAAGACGCAGGTATTATGGAAGTTCCCAAAACACCGGAGCAATTCCAGGCTGCGCTTCAACTGGTCAAAGACAATACAGATGCGGTTCCGCTTTACACCAACTATGCATCCGGCTGGGCTCTCACCCAATGGGAATCGGATCTGCCAACCGTTGCAGGCAGTGTGGATTACGTTAACGTGGACCAACCGAACACAGATATAAACTTTGTGCCTGGTCAGCCGCACTATGAACTATATAAAGTGCTCTATGATGCAGCCAAGAACGGTTTAATCGAGAAAGATCCAACGACAACCGACTGGGAAAGCTCCAAAGCGGATCTCGCCAAAGGCAAAATTGCTACGATGGCACTGGGCTCTTGGGCGATCACACAGATCCAAGGCATGACGGATACCCCGGACGACATTGGTTTCTTACCTTTCCCAACCAATGCAAGTGAGGTTGTGGTTCCGCTCTCCGCCGACTATAACATCGGCATGAACGTGAATAGCGAGAACAAACCTGCTGCGAAAGCCTGGATTGACTGGTTCCTGGCGAAATCGAACTATGCAGTTGAACAGGGCGGCGGTATGGATGCCGACAAAAACGCTGAATTGCCACCGATTTTGGATCAATATAAAGACGTTAAATTCTCCACACTTACCCCTGCCAAAGAAGGTCAGGAAGGTCTCGTTGACAAGATTGATAACGAAGGCGAAATCGGTCTCTGGCAGCCTGACTTCAAGAAACGCATTATCGAAGCAGGTATTGGTAACCGCAAGGAATCCTATGACGACATCATGAAGGACCTAAATGACAAGTGGGTAAAAGCGCGAGCAGAACTCACGAAATAATGGGATTAACGTAAGTGGATCAGGTGATGAATGAACTGAGGGGATATAGGAATCCATATATGAATGGAGCATGGAGTATGTGGTATTTGAAAGCATAATACCCATGCTCTTCCCCCGGCAGTGTTCCACCAGGATTCCATTGGACGGGAGTCTTTCGATATATAGGCGGGAGAACCGCTTGGAGGTGTGGAGAGCATGAAGTACTTAAAACTTTCGAATTGGGGTTACTCAGCGCAACGCATATTTATCATCTGTGCCTTCTCAATTATTCCGCTGGCGTTGCTGTTCACGTTTGCATACTTACCGGTCATCAACATGTTCAAATACAGTTTCACCGATTGGAATGGATACAGCAAAAGGTTTGATTATGTTGGGTTTGAGAACTATACGCGCATATTCAGTGATCCCGAATACTTCAAAGTATTTATTGTCAGCTTGTACTACTTCGTGGCTACGTTCTTACAGATGGGCTTGGCGCTTTACTTTGCCACGATTCTGAGTTTCAAAGTCCGAGGCAAAAACTTTTTCAAAGGCATACTGTTTTTCCCTTATTTGCTGAATGGGGTAGCCATCGGTTTTATCTTCCTCTTTTTCTTCAAACCGGACGGTACACTCGATATGCTCATGCATGCTGTAGGGCTGGGACAATATACGCAGCTCTGGCTCGGTAATCCGAATATTATTAACGTGTCACTCGCAGGTGCATCAGTATGGAGATACATGGGCTTCAACTTTATCATTTTCCTGGGTGCAATCTCCTCCATTCCGAAGGATGTGTATGAAGCATCCGATATTGATGGCGCCAATCGCTGGCAGCAATTCCGCCACATCATCCTGCCAAGCATTACACGCATCCTGCAGCTCAACCTGATCTTGGCGATTAGCGGCGCAATTAGTGCGTTCGATATTCCATATATCATGACCGATGGTTCCAACGGCAGTATGACATTTGTAATCCAGACGGTTCATTTGGCGTTTAAATATGGCAAGCTGGGACTGGCATCCGCCATGGCTGTGGTGCTGCTCTTGATCGTTATTCTTGTTACGCTCGTGCAGCGCGTCACCATGAAAGGGGAGGAATAAACGTGACACAACTCAAATACACCCTTGCGAGCGTGGTTAAATATGCTTCCCTGGTGCTTGCGGCGTTTATCGCACTGTTACCCATCGTGGTTATCCTGTTTGCATCTCTCAAAACGAATGCGGAATACGCGACCAGCAGCCCGCTTGCCCCGCCAGCCAACTGGCTGAACTTTGCGAACTACACAAAGGCTTTTGTGGATGGCAATATGCTGGTTGGTTTCAAAAATACAATTATTATCCTGGTCATCTCTATTATAGGAGCGACCTTAACGGGCTCCATGATCGCGTATGTGCTGGATCGGTTCAAATTCAAAGGCAAGAAAATCATGGTCGCGGCATTCCTGCTCGCTACCCTGATTCCAAGTGTTACAACACAGGTCGCCACATTCCAGATCATCAACGCGCTCGACCTGTTCAACACACGCTGGGCGGCCATCGTGATGTACCTGGGTACAGATATCATCGCGGTTTATATTTTTCTGCAATTCCTTGGCTCCATCTCAAGTGCACTGGATGAATCCGCCATGCTGGACGGCGCTTCGTACTTCACGATCTACTGGAAAATCATTCTGCCACTGCTGAAACCGGCCATTGTAACAGTCATTATCGTGAAGGGTGTGAACATCTATAACGACTTCTACACACCTTTCCTGTACATGCCCAAGACCGATCTACAGGTCATATCCACCGCCTTGTTCAAATTCAAGGGACCTTTCGGATCGCAGTGGGAAGTCATCAGCGCCGGCATCATGATCGCCATTATACCAACCATGATCATCTTCCTGTTGTTACAGAAGTACATCTACAATGGCTTCGCGCAAGGCTCAGTTAAATAAAAAACGAGAGGCTATATGAAATGCATATTGAGAATGCACAGGAACGAAGAGGACAGAAAAAAGCTGGAGAAACGGAGTGTTCGCTAAAAGCTTTCTGAAAGAAAGCTCACTTCGTAAGCATACGCTATAACCGGATTTTCCCCTTTTATAAGGGATCAAAAAAATCTGGGGATAACGGCGATCGGAAGGTTGTTCTGTCATCAAAGTGGTCTAGTGCAATTTTAAGTATTCATTTCATAAAGCCTAACCGAAGGGAGAAATGAAAATGTCAGTTTCTGAAACGAAAAACGTACACATTGTTGGGGACGCTTTGCCGAATATGCCGTGGGAAGCCAAACCGGAGGGAACGGAAGGCCCGGTATGGAGACACTCGGCGAACCCGGTGGTTCCGCGTAACCCGGTCAAAGGCATTGCTCGCATTTTCAACAGTGCTGTTGTACCGTATGAAGGAAAATTCATTGGTGTATTCCGCGCCGAAACCGTTAATGGCCGTCCGCATCTTCACATGGGGGCGAGTGAGGACGGTTTGGAGTGGACGATTGAAGAGGAACGCATTGCATTTGTAGATGAAAATGGCGATCCATTTATGCCGAACTATGCGTACGATCCACGTTTGGTCAAAGTCGAAGACACGTATTACATCATCTGGTGTACAGACTTCTACGGTGCAGCACTGGGCCTGGCCAAAACAGATGACTTCAAAACATTTGTCCGCCTCGAAAATCCAATGCTGCCGTTTAACCGGAATGGCGTGTTGTTCCCGCGCAAAATCAACGATAACTATGTAATGTTGTCCAGACCAAGTGACAGTGGACATACGCCATTCGGGGATATTTTCCTGAGTGAAAGCCCGGATCTCGTGTACTGGGGCAAGCACCGTCATGTGATGAGCAAAGGCGGTCAGGGCTGGTGGCAATCGGTCAAAATTGGCGGCGGTCCTGCTCCGATCGAAACGTCCGAAGGCTGGCTGATGTTCTACCACGGCGTCACGGGGACCTGTAACGGATTGGTATATAGCATGGGTGCGGTCATTCTGGATCTGGATGAGCCATCCAAAGTAAAATATCGTTCCTCCAACTTCGTGCTGACACCGGAAAAATGGTATGAAGAACAAGGCTTCGTTGATAACGTCATCTTCCCGTGTGCAACGCTGCATGATGCAGAGACCGGACGTATCGCCATCTATTACGGCGCTGCCGATACGTATGTGGGCGTGGCTTACACCACCATCGAAGAGATCGTGAACTATGTGATCGAGACGGATGAAGTCATTGCAGGAGACCATGAAGAGGGCAAGCTGTAATCGAAGTGAAAGTGCAGAACCAATCTGAAGAAGCGAGGTGGTCGCATAACGGCGATCGGAAGATGGTCCTGCAATCGTAGTGGAAGTGTACACATTCGGTCATTCTTTTTACATTAAGTGAACAGAAACATTGGGGAGCAATGCATATGGATTATATCAAGGGATTTACATTTGGCTGGATGAGTGGCAAGGGCGACTTCCGCAAGCCGGAGGCCAAAGAATCCTTGCGCCTGATGGCTGAACGTACAGGCAGTTCACATGTTATTTTTGCACTGGCGGCACATCAGGATCATCCGCAGGCGGTAGAGGTCAAGTATCGGGGTGAACATCTGGTCGAGGATGATGAACTGGTCGACATGATTCGTTATGCCCGTACACTCGGGCTGCGTGTCATTCTGAAACCAACCGTCAACTGCACCGATGGCACATGGCGTGCGCACATTAACTTTTTTGATATCGATGTGCCTTGTGAACCGAAGTGGGAGGATTGGTTCCGCAGCTACACAGCATTTCAGAAGCATTATGCAGCGATTGCAGAGCAGGAAAAGTGTGAGATGTTCATTGTTGGCTGTGAGATGGTGCAATCCGAGCGTCGGGATCGGGAGTGGCAGGAGGTGATCGCTGGTGTGCGTGAAGTATACACTGGACTGGTGTCATACAACACGGACAAATATCAGGAAGGTCATGTGAAATGGTGGGATGCTGTGGACGTGATCTCTTCCAGTGGCTATTATCCCATCGGAGATTGGGAGGCACAGCTGGATCGTATTGAACAGGTGATTGCTCCATATGGCAAACCCTTTTTCTTCGCGGAAGCAGGCTGTCCCAGCCGCAGTGGATCAGCCCAGGTACCGAACGATTGGGGACTGGAAGGCGAAGTGAGTGCTGAGGAACAGGAGCGTTTCTATGAGGCCATGTTCCGGCATGTCAGTCAGCGTGACTGGGTGCGCGGGTTCGGTCTATGGGATTGGAGCGCACATCTGCACGCGGAGAGGGATGCACTGATTGACGACGGATACGGGGTATATGGTAAGCCTGCGGAGAAAATTATTCGTCGGTTCTATGAAGGCATCACTGCAGAAGTTTAAACGAGAAACAAGAAGGTGTATGTGAGATGAATCTTAGTGATATATCTCTATATGTACTTTCGTGATTTCCATGCTGTGAGCAAGGAATGGCAGATTATGGTGGAGCTCATTTTTCCAGTTGTAATTCACATCCAGATCAAGAAGCCTTTCCTCCCACAGGAAAGGTTCTTTTGCTATTTTAGTAACAACACATACCATGTCGAATTTTATTGACAAAAGGAGGACTCCTGCCTATTCTTAATGGATGAATATGAGAATCATTATCATGAAATAGAGAAAAGGGGTTCAACATCCATGTCTGTACAACATCGCAAATCTTCGGCGCTCACACTGGCAACTATGCTCTTGTTGCTATTGGTTATCGTGGGCTGCAGCAATACAGGAAGTGCAGATAAATCCTCATCTGCTGCTTCGGATCAAACATCAACGAAGTCGATTACGATGTCATGGCCACGTGATATCGGTACAATGAATCCGCATACGTACAATCCTTCGCAATTATTTGCCCAATCCATGCTCTATGAGCCGCTGATCAGTTACCAGAAGGACGGAAAACTGGAACCTGCCCTGGCAGAATCATGGACTATCTCCGATGACGGCAAAGTATATACATTCAAGCTTCGCCAAGGTGTGAAATTCTCTGATGGTACGCCATTTAATGCTGAGATTGTGAAAAAGAATTTTGATGCTGTTATGAAAAATAAAGATACACATAGCTGGCTGGGCATTGTAGGCGTGCTCGACAAGACGGAGGTTGTGGACGATCAGACTTTCCGACTGACACTCACAGAGCCGTATTATCCGGTCTTGCAGGATTTGTCTGTAGTTCGTCCTTTCCGCTTCCTGGGTGAAGCCGGATTCCCGGATGACGGAGATACGTCCCAAGGCATCAAAGAGCCGGTGGGTACTGGCCCGTGGATGCTGGCTGAGTACAAGCAGGACGAATATGCCGTCTTCAAACGCAACCCGAACTATTGGGGAACAGCACCGAAGGTAGATCAGATTACGGTTAAGATCATTCCTGATGGGGAGACCCGTGTCCTTGCTTTTGAAAAGGGTGATCTCGATCTGATCTACGGGGAAGGTGTGATCAGTCTGGATGCATTCCAACAGCTTCGTGACAACGATGAATATGTGACCCAATTGTCTGATCCGGTGGGCACACGCAGTCTGCTGCTGAACTCTTCCAATCCAAAGCTGTCCGATGTCAGAGTGCGGATGGCGCTCCAGCAAGGGTTTAACAAACAGGCGATGGTTGAGGGTGTCACTTCCGGATTGGAAGAACCAGCCGATACCGTATTGTCCAAAAACTATCCTTACACCAATGTAGACTTGGAACCGATCACGTATGACGTGGAAAAATCCAAAGCATTACTGGATGAAGCAGGCTGGAAGCTGCCGGCTGGTGGGACGGTTCGTGAAAAAGACGGACAGCAGCTTGATTTCGAGATGATTTTTGACAAAACGGACCCGATTCAGAAAGCGATGGCCGAGACCATTCAGGCTGAGTGGAGCGAGCTGGGGGTTAAAGTAAACCTCACGGGACTGGAACTGACGGTACAGATCAAACGTCTGAAAGCCAATGATTTCGACCTGTATTTCTGGTATAACTATGGCGCTCCGTATGATCCCCATTCCTTCATTAACGTTGTGGCAAGCCCTGGATTCGGGATTTCCGAGACCTTGAGTGCGTTGCCGATGAAAAAGGAACTGGACGATCAGGTGCATGCAGCCCTGTCATCTACAGACGAGACGAAACGCCAGGAGTTATATGGCTCCATCTTGAAGACACTTCAGGAGCAATCGGCGATCGTACCGATCTCTTATATTAAGAAAACGGCTGTATATCAGAAGAAAATCTCCAACTTTATTTTCCCAGCGAACCGTGATGAAAATCCGTTTGTGGGCATTGAATTAGGCAATTAATAAGTAGTGACTTTGAGAGTGGTAAGGTCATGTAGCTTGATAAAAGGGAGGAACGTTTGGTGATCGGTTATATTGGTAAGCGAATGATCGCGATCATTCCTATCGTTTTTATCGCTACACTTGTGACCTTTGCGCTTATTCATATATCGCCGGTTGATCCGGCCGAGGCTTATCTGACAGCCGCTCATATCTATCCAACACCGGAGCTGCTTGCGCAAAAGCGGCATGAGTTCGGTCTGGATCAGCCTATGTTAACCCAATATGTGCATACGATTCAGAAGATTGCCAAGCTCGACTTCGGCACCTCATATCTCACGAATAAACCGGTATGGGATGAAGTGAAATTAAGGCTCCCGGCTACGGCTGAACTAGCCTTCTGGAGTATATTGTTATCGGCTTTGGTGAGTATTCCTTTGGGAATACTGGCTGCGGTGTATAAGAATAGCTGGATTGACATGGTCAGCCGTGCGATTTCCTATTTTGGAGCATCTATTCCGCAATTCTGGCTTGGTTATCTGCTTATCTTCTTTTTCTCAGTGAAGCTGGACTGGCTGCCTGTGGAGGGGCGTGGATCGTGGGAGAATCTGGTTTTGCCTACGATTACACTCTCCTTGATTCTTATTGCGGTCTACACCCGATTGTTGCGTTCCAGTGTACTGGAGCAATTGCAGGAGACGTATGTACAGTACGCGAGAACACGTGGAATTCGCGAACGAGTCATTATGCTCAAGCATGTCCTGAAGATCGCTATATCGCCCCTCATTACGGGGATGGGGATGAGTATGGGCAAGCTGCTGACAGGAACCATTATTGTGGAGCAAGTGTTTTCCTGGCCTGGGTTCGGACGATACTTTGTAGATGCGATATTTAACCGGGATATTCCCGTGATTCAATGTTATGTCTTCCTGGCGGCATGCCTGTTCATCGTATGCAATCTGCTCGTTGATCTGGTGCAGCTCGTTATGGACCCACGGATTTCAGCGAAAGGACGGGCAGAACATTGATAAACAAATGGCGTTCGGTATTTAAAGGACAGAGAGCCATCCAGATCTGCTCGGTGATCATATTGCTCTTCTTCGTGATTGCGATACTGGCTCCGTGGATTGCTCCTCATGACCCGGTGAAGGTGAATCTGTTGCAGAAGCTGGCGAGTCCATCGCTTGAGCATTGGCTGGGCACCGATCATCTGGGACGCGACAATCTCACCAGGCTGATATATGGAGCGCGGGTATCGCTCGGTTTTGCTACTCTGATCTTCCTGTCATCTTTGCTCATTGGCGTCATTGTGGGTTCGATCTCCGGTTATCTTGGTGGCTGGGTGGACAGTCTGCTAATGCGCTTGTGTGAAGGCATTATGGCGTTTCCGAATCTGGTGCTGGTGCTGGGTATTGTGGGGATTTTTGGTCCAGGTCTGATGCAGGTGCTTCTAGCCCTCATGATGGTGCAGTGGGTGTATTATGCACGCATCTGCCGGAATATGGTCGTGAGTCTGAAGGAACGGAATTTTATCGCGGCGGCGCGAGTTAGCGGTTCCTCTTCATGGACGATTATTCGCAAACATATCATCCCCAACGTGCAGCGTCCCATTGTTGTCATGGGCACGTTAGAGATGGGCTGGGCGATTATGGATATATCCGCACTGTCCTTCTTGGGACTCGGTATTCAACCACCCAATGCAGAGTGGGGCGCCATGATTCATGAAGGAACGGGTTATATTCGCAGTCATCCGGAGTTAATGATCTACCCGGGGGCATTGATTCTTCTGGTCGTCATTACGTTCAACATTTTGGGTGAAGCATTATCCGAACGTTATGGCATTGCAAAAAGGTAGTGGTTCGAATCCAAAGGTATATGAGGGGTGAACGTAACGATGGATGATGCAGCGAAGGTTCTCGAAGTTCGTGGTCTTCAAGTGAATCTTAGAACAGCGGAGGGTTCCGTCCCGTTACTTGCGCCCATTGATTTCGAAATAAAAAAAGGTCGTGTCTTCGGTCTGGTCGGCGAGAGTGGCAGCGGTAAGACCGTTACGTGTAACGCCTTGCTCCATCTGCTTGATCCGCGCAGGATGGAGGTGTCGGGCAGCATCCGTCTGAATGGACGGGAGCTTGGTTCGTTGTCAGGTGAGGAGATGCGACGCATCCGAGGCAAGGACATCGGATTTATTATGCAGAATCCGATGAATGCTTTTACACCCGTATATACAATTGGATCTCAATTCATTGAAACTTTGCGTACGCATACGGGAATGTCGAAAGCAGCAGCCCGAGAGCGGGCGATTGCTGCCTTGGCAGATATGAACCTGCCCGAGCCGGCCAAACTGATGAAGCGATATCCCTTTCAACTGAGTGGCGGTATGTTGCAGCGGGTGATGATCGCCATATCGATGTGCCTGCGGCCCGCCCTGGTTATTGCTGATGAACCAACGACGGCACTGGATGTTGTGAATCAGTTCAAGGTGCTTCAGGAATTGGATCGGCTACGTACGGAATATGGCACATCCATCTTACTCATCTCCCACGATCTGGGCGTGATCTCGCAAATGGCGGATGAAGTCGCGGTTATGCAGAAGGGAAGAATTGTGGAGCAGGCGGATGTGTACCAACTGTTCGATCACCCGCAGCATGAGTATACCCGGATGTTGTTGAATGCTAGACCCAGTATGTCTTCGGGACGATAGTAATTACGTGTGAGTTGAATCGTTCATTAAGTGTATGTGTAGAGCGGGAATGAACTGTATTTTGAGTGGGCAGCGTAGGGGTGGAATGAACATGGTGATGTGTAATTTCGTCTTCTCAGAGATTGCTTCTGCCAAGTACAAGAGAGGAGGATGACCTGATGCTACAGGTACGTGAAGTAAGCCATAGCTATGGCAGACGCAATTGGCTGGATCGCTCGGGAGCACGTCCTCCTGTGCTGGCGGACATTTCACTTACGATTGAGAAGGGTGTTTGTCTGGGACTGTTGGGTACGAGTGGGGCAGGTAAAAGCACCTTGGGCAAAATCATTCTTGGTCTGGAGAAGCCCAGCCAGGGTCAAATTTTGTTTCAGGGTCAGGATATCTACCGATCCAGCAAACCCGCGCTTAAAGAATTACGACGTGATCTGCAAGTCGTGTTCCAGGACTGTTATTCGGCTGTGAATCCGCTTATGACTGCCGCGCAGATCATTGGTGAGCCGCTGGATAATTACGAGCGTTTGTCGGCAAAAGAACAACTTCGTGTGGTTGGACAACTGCTTGAGCAGGTCGGACTTACACCAGAGGATGCAAACAAGCTTCCGCACCAGTTCAGCGGTGGCCAATTACAGCGAGTTAACATCGCACGAGCCATTGCGCTCAAGCCGAAGTTAATCGTACTGGACGAGTCGATTAGTAGCCTGGATATGGTGCACCAGACGCAAATCCTATCCTTATTAGCTGAGCTAAGAGCGTCCTACGGGTTGTCATACCTCTTTATCACACATGACATTCGGGCCGCCATGACGATCTGTGACCGCATTTCCGTAATGGATCAGGGGAAGCTGGTCTATCACGGGGATGCCGGGGATTCGGTAATGCAGTCAGATCATCCTGCTGTGCAGCAGTTGGTTACAGCTATTTTGCCTGAGCATCCATCAGGTCGTATTTCGTTTGGGTAATGGTTGCTTGTATGGTTGTAGATGGCTATTCGTTGGAGTTGCTTACTATGGTTGCTCCATTGCATGACGGATGCGAAGTCGCTAACGAACCGAGTGAGCATTAAATGGCGAATTAGTGCGGAATGCAAAATGTAACGAATGTCAGTGAAGTTATTCCGGTGCAAACTAGTTTAAAATCGCCAAATGATATACAGATCGAGGAAATAACACTTCTACGATTCGTTAAACCGCAGACTTATCGGAAATGGGGCTAATAGCGTGTTTACGGTTCGTTAGACCATAATGAATGCTAAAAGGGTTGTCCCCTACGTCTTGAACAAGACGTAGGGGACAACCCTTTTTTTTGTACCTGGGAATAGGCACATTTCCTGCTTTCTGATATAAGGTTAAATTAAAATTACACTTCCGCCACTCGAAGTACAGGACTACCTTCGAATTGCGCTTATCACCAAATTTTTGATTTAACTTACAACGTGAAAATCTGGTGATAAGCATATACTTCCGATGAAGTTTCCTTGCAGAAAAGTGTTTACCCCATCTTCCGCCCAAGCTGTTCGATCTTATCCAACCAAATCTTTCTCTGCTCATCTGACTTCTTCCCAACTTGATCTACAGTTGTTATCCGCACAGGTTTGATGCCAGTGAGTGCAAAGGTGGATATTTTCATCATTTTGTGTGCGGGCTCACCTTGGAACCATTTGAAGTACCAGCTAGGACCATCCATCGTGGTGATCATGCGGGCGGTGCGGCCTTTGAGCAGCTGATCCGGGAAAGGTTTGCCTTTTTGGTACTTGAATGCGTAACCTGGCATGAAGATTCGGTCAACGAATCCTTTCAGCAGCGCAGGCGGTCCGCCCCACCAAATCGGGAATACCCATACGAGATGCTCTGCCCATTTAATCGCCTCTTGTGCTTCTAACAAGTCCGGTTCAAGCGGCAGTTTATTACGATACCCTCCCTCTAAATTCATGTTGAATTCCAGTTCGTTCAGGGTGATCATGCGAACCGCGGCACCTGCCTGCACAGCGCCTTTACGATAAGCTTCGGCGATTGCGCCATTGTAACTTGGGGAAACGGGGTTGCCTTGGATGACTAATATTTTCTTCATGATGACGACACGTCCTGACTATTTTAGTTAATGAACACTAACCTCATGTGCAAAAAGAAAAGGTCACGTATGACCCGTTAATCCATCTGTATATCCTGATGGTATGTTGACGATTCTCTTTTTATATCGTGCAGCTCTGAACCTTTTTTGGTGTTCTGCGAGGTCAGAATGGTTGCCCCTCTCCAGTTCTACTCTTGAGGTACCTGCCCCAACATCAATAAGAGTCGGTGAACGGTTTCCCCGGTGTAGGGTACCAACAACTCCGGCAATTCACCTTGCATACTCGAGACTGCCATACGTGTAATCGCACCGATCACCAGGACGGCTGTGAGCCGTGAATCCTGCGGAGGCAGTTCGCCCCGCATCATTCCCTGATCGATCAGATCCATTAACGCATCCAATGGCTGACGGTAGTCCTCACTGCTGCCGGCTTCAATGAATATTTCATGATTCTGTGAAATCAGCAGCAGTCCGTAGGGATCTTCATCGTGCAGGTGAAGAACCTCGGTAATCAGTTGCTTGAAGCGCTCCAACACGGGACCTTCCTGGCGAACATACCCGTCAATCAGTGAAGTATAGTCCGCGCAGTATTGGGTGAAGGCTTCCAGGGCAACGGCATCTTTGTTTTTAAAATGTTTGTAGATCGCCGCATCGGTTACTCCGGCGGCGTCACCGATCTCTTTGACGGATATGCCGTCAACGCCTTTGGTTGCGAACAAGCGCATCGCCGCTTGTAAAATATCTTTCTTTTTACTATCCACATGAGGTTTGTTCTTCATAATCGTATAGTAAGTGATTACTAACTAAAATGCAACAAGCAATTTTGAAACTCTAAATGGAGACAATGAATAAGCGCTTACGAACAAAGCTTGCAGGCTTGAGAGAGGCAACGTATGATGAATAGAAATCAACATCGGAGCAGCAGGAAGAACGAAACGGATGGTGGATTGCGTGAAAGATGAGATGGATGCATATAGCTGGGTGACACCTGAAGGAATGCTGAATGATCACTATATAACAAGCCGCGAACAGTTGTATAAAGGAATGAACGGACGATATGTGGAGCGATTCACTGTTCCTACCGGTAAAAGTTATATTTTTAAACCGCTGACGAATCCCGCACAGCACGGACGAGAACGATGGATGTACGAGCGTGTGATGTCTGGTCTACCCCCGATCTATCCGCAGCTTGTTGCAACGTCGGACCCTACCATTGCACCGGCACAGAGCTGGATGATCTATGAGGATCTGGGGCAACTGGTGCATGATTCGCAAGAAGTGACAATGCTGAACACAGCGGTGCATATGGCAATGTGGCATGCGTTGCCTGTTACGGAGTGGAACGAGCTGCCCCGTATGGGCCAGAAACCGTCTATTCGCACCATATTGGATGAGTTGCAGATGCAAAGACAATCTACCGATGACCTGTTGTCTACGCTGGATATGCGGTTGTCTTCAACGGATTGGGACAAGATTACCATGTTGATTCTCACAGCAGAGGAAGAACTTCCTGCCGTTCTGTGTCACGGAGATCTGCATCCCGGGAATCTGGCGGAAGTTGACGGTAGGCTGGTCGTCTTGGACTGGGAGCATGCCCATCTGAATACGCCGCTGTGGGACATGTACCATCTGGTAGATCTCTCGCATCCGCTGTTTCCCAGAACAGTTACGCCTGCTTTGCGAGAGCGGGTCATAGACATTTATTTGGACAAACTAGAGAGCCTGTGCGTGCAGATTGAACGGGATTCTTTTGCAGGATGGTACGACGCCTATGCTATTGTATTCTCACTCTGGATGCTGCGTTTGATTGACGGTGATCTGAGGAGTGAGGAATGTGTTTGGCCGAAGGAGCAGCTGCGAAGCCAGTGGCACGAGACGGCAGCGACGCTGGAACAGTGCATGAAGCACATGCGTGAGGAATAGAAATGAGGGGTGAGAAGCTTGCGTAAAGTCGGACTTGTTATGCGTAAAATTCAATTTACAGAAGCTCAGGGGCCACGCGTATTTGCGGATCGACTGAAGCAGATTGGTCTGGAGTTGGGTGTTGATATCGTGTTCATCTCGCCGGAGCGTCATGTCAGCGGATACGACTGGTTGCCGGGGTATGAGCATGAGAAAGGTGACCTGGTGAACTACGATATCGTGCTGGATCAGATTCATAGCCAAAATATAGAACATGTCATCTACACCGTGTCCGGGTTTACGTTTTTGAAGATGTTCTTACCAAAGAGTGTGTTGTTTCCGCACAGTTTCCCCGATCCCGCGCTGACGGGATATGAGATGATGAAGCCATTTTATACGATGGTAGACAAAGCAATTGTGCAGACCGAGTTTTTGAAAACAGAACTGGGTCGCAATTTCGGTGTACATGACGTGAACGTCATCCCGATTGGTTTTAGCGAAGAGCTGGCGAACCGACATTATGACCCGAGCCAGGTCGTGCATAATCGGGTGCTCTGGATCGGGCGGGATGAGGCGAACCGTCGCCCGGATCTGGTGCTGGAATATGCTCGGCAGAACCCGGACAAGGAAGTATATATGGTGTTTGGCGGTGTACGCTATAAGGAAACCATGAAGAAGTACGACATTCCTGCCAACGTGAAGCTGAAGTTTGCCCTCACGCAGGATGAGATATTTACGTTGATGAACTCATCCAAGGTGTATTGGAACTGTTCCGCCTTTGATACGTTTGCAATGCCGCTGACGGAAGCGATGGCGATGGGCAAAATGGTCGTGAAGCCCGAGCATGCATGCTACGGACACATTCGATCCACGCATGCCTTTGCAGGCAACGAGGATAACTGGTTTGAACTGGTGAACATGGCTGCGGCTGCGCCGCGCAGTGTGTCAGAAGACAACCGGGAGTATGCCTTTGGTGCCTTTTCGCGCACGAAGATGAAAGAAGGGTACCGCGAATTTTTCGCCAACTGGTTGAAGTGACCCATATAGATGCAGGTATAAACGGAGTGCAAAAGGCTTCTAATCGGGTAGGGAATCCGATCAGGAGCCTTTTCTTTGTGCCTGAATCAACGGGTGTTCCGCTGGCGCTGAACAGGAGGTATATTAATTTGACCCGAATGAAATGGACATATTTTAGTATTTATCAAAAAAAATAGGGGTGTTATGCTGTGAGCGTAAGGAAGGAGTGATTCCCAAATGAAGGCGCTGTCTGCGAGAGAATATCAGATTTTGCATTTTCTATTGGAGCGTAGGGATTTCGTTCCGGTCAAAGAAATAGCCGGTCACATGAACTGGTCGGAAAAAACGATTTACAGGGAACTAAACGCCTTGGAACACAATTTGCATATTCGCGGCATTCGCCTCGAACGGAAGCCGGGAAGAGGTATTGCGCTGGCTTTAACCCAAGAACAGACAATGGAGCTGAGAAGAACGCAATGGGCTTCGGGAAAAAGGGTGGTGACAACCCTTTCCGTAGAGGCGAGGAGAATCAAAATATTGACGAATTTATTATATGATTCTCCTGAGGAAACCTCGATTAACAAGCTGTCAGAAGAATACTTTATCGGCAAGGCATCGATTGTGAATGATCTCAAGGCCATTGAAGAACGAATTGAACCCTTTCAGCTCCGACTGGAAAAAAGCCAGCTCGGTACCCGTCTGATCGGTTCAGAGATTAACATTCGCAAAGCCATGGCTTCTCTCATTAATGAACTTGTGAGTGAAGAACGGGCGGGAGAACAAGAGCATGAATCTCGGATTGATGGTAACACACTAGTTGAGTTGATAGAACATTTTGGCTGCGATTCAGTTCAAGGGATTCAACGTATTCTGGAAGAAACCGAGCAGCAATTAGGATATACCATAGGCGATCCCTATTACATCAACCTGCTGACTCACCTGCTAATTTGTATCCGCAGACTGAAGAGTGGCAAGGTCATTCGATTGGCTGACGGCATTCCTGATCATCCCGTAACTGACCCTCATGTGCATTCCATCGCAAAAGCCATGGCCGAGCAAATCAGTGAGCTATGCGGATTGGAATTACCAAGTGAAGAGATCTATTTCATCTATCAATATCTGATTTCATCAGGCATGAGTGTTCCGTCCCTTAATCTTGAGCTGTCTGGTCTGATGGACAAGGTTTGTCCAGAGTCTAAAGTGATGGTCAAGGAATTAATTCAGACTGTATCCGGGATGATCCGGCGTGATCTCACAACAGACGAACAATTGTACAAGGGTCTGATCATTCATTTCAAACCGATGCTGAATCGTCTAAAATACAACATTTCCATTAATAATCCTCTGCTGGAGGATATACGTGAGGCGTATGCCGAGATATTCTCTCTGGTCCGTTTGGGGATGCTGCCCATGGCCCAAGCCTGCGGATTGAATTCGTTTAGTGATGACGAGATAAGTTACCTGGTCCTTTATTTTCAGGCATCCATTGAGAAAAGCAGTAAAAAGAAAAGAGTTATTCTGGTCTGCTCCACTGGAATAGGGACATCTCACTTGCTGAAAAACCGGATCAATCGTTCATTTCCCGAATGGGAAGTCGTTGATGTCATTTCGACAAGCTGGTTCAAGCGTATGGAGGATTGGACGGACATTGATCTGATTATATCAACCGTGAAACTGGAGCATCATGACTTGCCAGTTGTGTATGTCTCGGCGCTATTAAATGACACGGATGTCAGCTTAATAAAGGCGAAGTTTAACGAGGCGAGGTTGAATCAACATCAAAACAGGGTGTTTTCGTTTCCACTGCTCAGGGCGTACTTCCACCCATCTTATGTACAGATTGAAACGAATACGAAGGAACAATATACAGAAGGTACAGCATCCCGTCTGAAGCTGTTTGCATCCATACTCCAACACGTAGGCGCTAATCTGGAGAACCGGACATTTGCCGAGGCTAAGCTGAATAACCATTTGTCGGTTTTCCTGATCCGCAGTGATGTGAACGTCAATCCCATCGTCGGTTTTAATGTCATTCAAGGCGAACCGACCAATTGCAAACTGGAAATTGTAATCGCTTTCTTCCAGGATGGGCCACTAACTGAATTATTGATAGAAATACAGAGCTTGTTGATGTGCAGGCGCATGTATGAACAGATCATGAGAGTAACTACACCACAGGAGCTTTTCGAGATATTACAGTCCAAGCACGATCAGGAGGAGGACCATTATGGATATAACCAAGATTATCAACGAACGGTTGATTAAGCTGGATCTAAAAGCACGAACCAAGGATGAAGCCATTGAGGAATTGGTGGATTTGCTTGCAAAGGAAGGTGTCCTTTCCTCCAAAGAAGAGTTTATCAAAGACGTCTATTTAAGAGAAGAAGAGGGTCAAACTGGCCTGGAGAACCACGTTGCGATCCCTCATGGCAAATCGGCGGCGGTCCTCAAGACCTCCCTCACCATCGGACGAACAGAGCACCCGCTTGAATGGGAGACCCTGGACGGCAAACCTGTCCATGTCGTTATTTTGTTTGCTGTAAGGCTTGTAGACCGGAATACAACCCACATGAAGCTGTTGGTCCAAGTTGCGAGTATGCTCGCTGATGAAGAGGTACTGGAACGTTTGATGCATGAGTCGGACTCGGCCCAGATTATGGAGCTGTTTGCTAGCAGAGAGAGCGTATCGTAGAACATGGCAATTCAGGATTTTAATATGGAGCACAATACATCATTTGGAGGGATTCTGATGAACATTGTAGCCGTAGCCGCGTGCACTGCTGGTATTGCCCACACGTATATTGCCAAGGAAAAATTGATCAAAGGTGCAAAAGCGCGTGGTCATGAGATTAAAGTAGAGACCCAAGGCACCATAGGAACAGAAAACGAGCTTTCCAGGGAAGAGATTGGGGCAGCTGATGTTGTCATTGTGGCTGCAGATATCAAAATCGGTGGAGAAGAAAGGTTCAAAGGCAAACGGATCATTCGAGTCAAAACCGAGACGGTCATTAAAGCCCCGATTAAATTCATTGAAAAGGTGGAGCAGTCTTTAGGGGTATCCTCATAACAAGGGAGGCAGGGCGATGAGCGCAAAATCCAATCACGCAGGTTCAGTCATCAAAGGTCATCTGTTAACAGGCATTTCCTACATGATTCCTCTGATCGTTGCTTCAGGGCTGTGTATCGCGCTGGGACAAATTCTGGGAGGAGCCGATGTGGGCAAGGCGGAAGGTACCATTCCGTATATGATTAACCAAATCGGCGGTTGGGGCATGGGGCTGGTTGTCCCTTTAATTTGCGCAGCGATTGCTTATTCGATCTCGGACCGTCCCGGAATTGCTCCAGGATTAATTGTTGGTTTTATATGCAGTCAGATTCAAGCGGGGTTCATTGGTGGGATGCTGGGCGGATTTCTGGTGGGTTATGTCGTACTCGGTATCCGTAAACATGTGAAGCTGCCAAAGTCCATGCAAGGATTAATGCCTGTTCTCGTTATTCCGTTTCTGGCTACATTGATCTCTGGTTTAGGTATCTTTCTTGTCATTGGTCAGCCAATTGTCTGGTTACAGGACAGTCTTACCCATGTGCTTGAATCGATGCAGGGGGGGTCCAAATTTGTTTTAGGTGCCATTCTGGGCTTGATGGCCACCTTTGACTTCGGAGGACCTGTGAATAAAACGATGTCACTGTTTGCTGATGGGATGTTAGTCCAAGGTATCTATGGGCCTGAGGCTGTCAAGTTTGTCGGCTCCATTATTCCACCATTAGGGATTACCCTATCGTATTTCCTGACGAGAAACAAATATACGGCAGCAGAAAAAGAATCGTTAAAGGCCGCATTCCCGATGGGAATCTGCATGGTCACGGAGGGTGTCATTCCGATTGCGGCAAGGGATCTGATCCGGGTGGTGACTTCCTGTGTCATCGGCTCAGCGGTAGCTGGTGGATTGATTATGATCTGGGGCGTTGAGGCTCCGGTGCCACACGGGGGATTATTCGTTGTACCCCTCTTCACCCATCCATGGCTGTTTATGTTGTCTCTTCTCATTGGAACCGGAATCTGTGGTGTAACCTTATCTTTATTAAAGAAGCCAGTTACGGCGATGGATGAAGAATTCGACGATACCGAAGACGAAAGCGTAACCTTCGATGACATTGTGTTCAAAGTGGAGTAATACCCGCCATATAGATAGCGCTTACATTTTATTAAACCAATCTAAAGGAGATGTGTTTCATGTTGATTACGATGAAGGAGCTGCTTAAAGTAGCCAAGGAACACCAATTCGCGGTGGGAGCATTTAACGTGGCAGACAGTACATTTTTGAGAGCTGTGATTGAGGAGGCGGAGCATTCCAATTCCCCGGCAATCATCGCCATTCACCCGACGGAGCTTGAATTTTTGACGGATGAATTTTTCGCATATGCCAGCCAGCGTGCACATGCCAGCCATGTTCCACTGGTGATCCATCTTGATCATGGTGGGTCCATTGCTGATATCATCCGGGCGATCAAGTGTGGATTTACTTCTGTCATGATTGACGGTTCTCTGCTCCCTTATGAAGACAATGTGGCTATTACTAAACAGGCGGTGGAGCTTGCACACTCCGTCGGCGTATCTGTTGAGGGGGAATTGGGGACGATTGGGCAGACCGGTAATTCTATCGAGGGCGGTGTATCCGTAGTAACTTACACGAATCCGGCCCAGGCGGAAGATTTTGTGGCACGTACGGGTATCGATACATTGGCGGTGGCCATCGGTACAGCCCATGGCATATATCCCAAACATATTAAACCGGAGTTGCAAATGGATATTCTGAGAGAAATCAATCAATTGGTAGACATCCCTCTCGTTCTGCACGGGGGGTCCGCAAACCCTGATCAGGAGGTCTCCGACTCCGTTCAGTTGGGGATATGTAAAATCAATATTTCCAGCGATATGAAACATGCATACTTCAAAAAAGCCCGTGAAATTCTAAGCACGACGGAATTATGGGACCCAAATGCCATTTACCCGGACTGCATTGTTGAGGCTCAAAACGTCATTCGTTATAAAATGAATCTGTTCAATTCCGTGGGTAAGGCAGACTTGTATAAAGGACTGCGTTATGAGCAACGTCAGGCTGAAAGTGTGAGCCTTTACTAAGCCTGCTGGCAGGAACAAGGCATCATAAGAAATATGCCAATTGGATATCATGAAACCTTCCTGAAGCCCACCATTCACGAATTTCATTTATCGTGAATGGTGGGCTTCATTATATGATAAACTCTACACGTATCAGAATGCCCAGCGTCCATGTGTATTCGGAGAATGTGTGAAGAAGGAGGGGAGCATGAGTGAAAGGCCTTATTATATTAACACTCCTTGTTTGGGTCGCATTATTGCTGATTGAATGGCTTATCTACCGGTTGCAAGGACGCCGAATGACGTGGGTACAATATATATTGCCATGTGTGGCCTTGCTCGGCGGTGCCGTCGTAATCATGATCAGCATCGATATTGGCGGGTGGAACGGCATCGGATATGCCCTGCTTGGCGTATCGCTGGGTACCGCGGGAATGTTAACACTCATTACGGTGGCGATCAGGGATGTGGTGCTTCGGCGACGGGGCAGGAATTAAGCGGAAGAATGAAACCTCTATACAGTAAGATTGAATCGGGTGATGGGATGGTTGCAGGAACGCATCCGTCTGTGATATATTTACATTAATTATGACAAGGGAGGTGAAGACAGGTGAATCACGAGATGCTTAACAACCGTATTAGCCAGCTGCCGATTGCTATGGCTGGCATTGTTCATACTTTTCTGACCAACGGGAGAAGTCTGTCCAATTTTGAATATACGGAAGTTAACATTTGCGAGAAGATGCCTGCCTTGACCTCATTCGGACGATAAGCGATATTGCTTGAATTCTGAAGGGCCGCGGAGCTAACCTCCTGCGGCTCTTTTTGTGTTGCGGTCAGGATCTTCCATACCATAGGAGGAACCTTATTATGATGATGATTAGCGCGCAACAACTGACTCAATACCACGGAGCACATCTGGTGCTGGATGGCATTACGTTTGAAATTATGGAAGGTGACAAGGTCGCCCTAATCGGCCGCAACGGAAGCGGCAAGACCACACTTATGCGCCTGATGGCAAGACTGAACAAGCCGGATGAAGGACAATTGATGATAAAGAAAGATACACGAATGGGATATGTGGCTCAGGTTCCAGAAGGATTAGATGACCATACCGTCCTGGATGTGCTGAGCCTTGGATTCAAGGAGCTTATGATATGTCGCACGCAAATGAAGGAAATGGAGCAGCAGATGTCCGATCCGGCATGTGCAGCAGACCCTAATCAATTGGAGCGCCTGCTGAAACGCTACGCGGCACTGCAAGACCAGTTTGAGCGTGAGGGTGGATACGAAATGGATGCCCGGATCGATCAGGTGGCGGACGGTTTGGATATCGCGAAGGAGCATTATGGTTGGCGCTTTGGTTCACTGTCCGGTGGGGAACAGACTCGGGTGGTGCTGGCCTCGCAGCTAATCGTAAAACCCGATCTGTTATTGCTCGATGAGCCAACGAACCATCTCGATCTGGAGCGGGTCGAGTGGCTGGAAGGATTTTTACGAGAATATCCCGGCACCATTGTCCTGATCTCGCATGATCGCTATTTTTTGGATCGGGTCGTGAATCGAACACTGGAGCTGGAGGATGGAGAAGCTGAAACGTCTGCTGGCGGTTATACGGAATATATGAAAGTGAAGGAACAACGGCTGTTGCAGCAATTCGAGGAGTTCAAGGAGCAGCAGAAGGTTATCAAAAAAATGAAAGAAACGATCCGCCAACTGGAGGAATGGGGCCGAATTGGTGGCAATGAAAAGTTCTTCAGACGGGCAGCCTCGATGCGTAAAGCGATCGAGCGGATGGAACAGGTGAAGCGTCCTGTACTGGAGCGCCGCAATGCCGAGTTCGATGTGCGTCCTACGGATCGAACGGGTAAACGGGTAGCCGTATTGGAACAGGTCGAGAAGAGCTATGGTGAGCGTGAAATCCTGCGCGGAATCTCGGGTCTGCTGGAATATGGAGATAAAATTGCACTCATTGGACGCAATGGCTCCGGCAAGACAACCCTGTTCAAGCTGTTGCTTGGTGACGAGCGGCCCAATGCGGGCAGGCTGGAGTGGGGGGCGCGTGTGGATGTGGGGTATCTGGCTCAACAGGAGGAACCCACGAATCCAAAGCTGAACGTACTCGAATACTTCCGTCTGGAAGCAGGCGTGGAAGAGGGAGAAGCTCGCGGAATACTGGCTCGATACCTGTTCTATGGAGCGGATGTATTCCGCTCTGTCGGGCAATTGTCTGGCGGGGAATGGACGCGCCTGCGTTTGGCTCTGCTGGTGCAGCGAAAACCCAATGTACTGCTGCTCGATGAGCCGACCAACCATCTGGATATCGCATCCAGAGAAGCGCTGGAAGAGTCGCTGGTTGATTTTGAAGGAACTGTACTTGCCATCTCACATGATCGGTACTTCGTCAATCGTCTCGCCTCCCGTGTCTGGGAACTGGAGGACGGTCAGATGACCGCTTATCTGGGAGACTTTGAGGCATATCGGGAGAAGAAGCTTGAACTGCAAGCTCGTGCGGCGGCGACAGGTCATGCTACAGCAGGCGTGGGAGTTTCCTCTCGTGGGAATGCCAAGTCAGAGATGAAGTCAGGTTTAACGTCCGCTCCCGGCGGAACTGCCAGATCAGGGAAGAAACCAGAAGCAACCTCGACATTGAACGGTTCCACTGTTGCGGCTACCGATGGAAGTCGAGATCATGAAGCTTCTACTCAATCAGGTAAGGCGTTGACTCCTTCGGCAGCAGCATCGAAACATAGAAGTGGCAATGGTAACAACCAGTCTGCGGAGAAGTTGGAACAGACGTTAGCTCGTCTTGAGGCACAGATTCAGGCACTGGACCAACAGTTGGAATCCGTACAGAACAATCCGGTTGAACTGGAACAAATCTGGAATGATCGCGAGCAATTGTCCGCTGAATATAATGATATATTGGCGCAGTGGGCTGAGTTATAAGTCAGAATGGCATAAGCATAAGATGGAACAAGCGAGGTCGGAGAATCATTTCCGGCCTTTTTGACCGGGGTTAAATACCATACGCTTTGTGTTAGCCAAGAGAGCGTTAAAGCACGAATGTAGCATCGTCAACTTGATTGAAGCAGCTAAAGGTATTGTGAAATTGATTCACTAGTGGAACTTTTTACCTCCACATGCGTTAAATACGTTTGTATGAATTGAAACGGCTCACCTAAGAGCTTACAGAAAGGGAGGTTATCGGTATCTATTATTCATTGACGTATCGGAGTTGGTCGGATGATCGACAGGCGGAGACGGGGGTGCTGGAACAGACTTCAGTCACACGAGATGAACTGTTCATGCGCAAACTGGTGGATGCTACCTTGGTGAAAAACAAACTCTGGGCGCATCTGTCCAATGAATGCCAGGATGGGCGGGAACATGCAGTATATGTGACGGCGTATGACCAACAGATGCCGGACGAGTACGGTGCAGCCATTGCGGATGCTGCGCTGGCGATGTGCAAAATGTCTTCCATGTACAGCGCAGAGTATATGCTGTGGAATGGAAGTTCGTTTCAGGAGTTGGAGCTCACAGCGTCATCCACCTATACGATGGAGCTTGCCGAGCAACTGCTGGACCATTACATGGTTCGCAGTGGCAAGACGTATGAGTTCCTGTATTCCGTGCTGGATGCGGATCGCAAGAAAGTGTTGTTTTATATGAAAGAGGTGGATCTGTAATGAGTGACCAAGAGCGGGGGCAAGAATCGAAACCCGGATCAAAAGCAAAGCTGGTTGCTTTCTCCCTGATGCTGGCGGTTCCTGCCGTGTTATCCGGTTGTGGCAGCAACAATGATGAATGTGACCCGGAGTATGATACCGGATGTGAATATGATTCCAGCAGTGGGCACTATTACTACGGTGGGTCGTCGTATCGAAGCAACAAGGACAGTAACAGCTCCTATAGCAAATCCAAGTCCAAATCAAGCGGCTTTGGTAGCTTCTTCCGCAGTTCGGGAGGATAACCGGATGAGGCAAGTGGTTCAACTGCCGTTTAGTCACGAAGAGGTATTTCATGGTGAAACGGGACAGCAGATTCCATACCATCGAATGTACGGGAAGCAATATTGCGTGCCTGCATTGACGGCCTATTCTCCCTCGGAGGTACAAGAGCTGCGTACCGCAGCCGAGGCGGTAGACGGCATTTACTGTAAAGTGATGCGATTTATCCAGCAATATATGCCGGATTCATTTTTGGAGCATCAGTTAGGTATCCATCCGGGGCTTATCCCGGCGGCACGTATGGAGATGGTGACTGGAGGCATTACCCGTCAGGACTGGATTATTGGAGAAGCTGGACCGAAGTGTATTGAAAATAATACGGACACCCCTACGGGTATACCGGAGGCCGCAACACTGGAAGGTATTCTGGTCGGTCTTGCTGAGGATGCCGCGTTGACTGCACCATCTGCCAAGATGGATACACGTATTCGGGACTGTTTCAGGATATGGATGGAATTCTATGCAGAGCAGGGATTGCAGGGTCCGGTGACGTTCACTTCTTTTGGCGAACATGTCGAAGATCGAACGAATACGGAATACCTGATGAGACGTTGTCAGGAAGCCGGATACGAAGTCTTCTATGCTCCACTTGAGGAACTGGAGATTGTTCCTGGGGAGGCGCTTTACCATCAGGGTCGGGAGATTAACTTGCTGTACCGCCTTTATCCACTGGAGTATCTCATTGATGATCGGGATGAGACGACAGGCGTGGACATTGGCGCTGCGTTACTTGAACTTGTACGGGAAGGACGGCTGGGCCTGATGAATCCCGTTCAACATGTACTGATGCAGAGCAAAGGCTTCATGGCGGCAATCTGGTCGCTCTACGAGCGTAACGAGCAAACCCCGGAATATTGCGGGTTTACCCTCTTTAATGAAGCAGAGATGGACGTGATTTCCCGATATCTGCTGCCCACCTATTTTTCAGCTGAGCCTTTCGAGCTGAACTCCATACCATATGTAGCCAAGAGCTATTGGGGGCGCGAAGGCAGAGGAACTCTTTTGCTGGATGGAGGAGCGGACAATGCCTTTGGAAAGCAGGATATAGGGCATTCTCTTAACGAGGAGCTGGAATCCAATCTTGCAACTGCGGCAACAGACGAGGATGAAGAGGTGACAGCTTATTACGAAAACCAACCCAAAATCTATCAGAAGCTGGTTCCCATGGAGCAGGTCGTGATAGAGACGGAAAATGGAGCGTACAGCGGTTATCTGCTTACAGGGGTGTTTGTTATCGGTGGGCGTTTGGCTGGAGTGCTGCCACGGGTTGGGGAGAAAGTAACTGGAGATATGGCCTATTATTGCGCGGCTACGGTTCGTGAACGGATGAATGATGAGGAGGAGAAGGAATGGAGAACTTGGGACTAAACCTCGTGAATGTGGCGGTGGGTGTAGGCATTTTGCTGGTGGTATTGGTATGTGGATATTTTGCTTTTAGCAAATTGACCCGGTATAACGATAGTGAGGAAATCGCCAAAGGTAACGAGGCAGCGGGCATGTATATGGGTAGCAAATTGCTGGGACTGTGTATTATTGTGGGGATGGTATCTTTCTCAACGCATTCGTGGTTGGATATGCTGCTGTGGTCGGCGTTTGGAATTATTGTGCTGTGCCTGGTCTATATTATATTTGATTTCCTGATTCCGAAAATGCGAGTGTGTGATGAAATCGCACGAGGAAATATGGCGGTAGCACAACTGCTGCGTTCGATTATCATCGGCGTTTCCATCGTCATTGGTACGTTTTTAATGTAAAATAAGACATAGTGTTTTATAGAGTTTACTATTAAACGGAAGAAGGAGCGCGGCATCATGAGAAGAGTCATCATCGATACAGATACAGCAGGAGACGATACGATTGCGATCCTGACGGCATTGCATCACTTTCAGGTGGAAGGCATCACGATTACGGGCGGTAACGTACAATTCGACCAAGAGGTTGAAAATGCCCTGTACACGGTACAGGTTGCTGGACATGGCGGCAAGGTGCCTGTGTATAAAGGATGCGAGCGTCCGTTAATGGCCTACGGTAAAGCTCAGCACCGTACAGTGGAAGACGTGCATGGCGATGATGGCATGGGCGGCGCGCATTTCCCGAAGGCGGATCAGCGTCCCGAGAGCGGGCATGCGGTTGATTTTATCATTGAGAAGGTGCATGCACATCCGGGCGAAATTGAACTTCTGGCGATTGCCCCGCTGACCAATATTGCGATGGCGATCCAGAAAGACCCAACGATTATTCCGGAGATTGCTCACCTGTACATCATGGGCGGAACCAATAATGCACTGGGCAATATCACACCGGCGGCGGAGTATAACTTCTACGTGGACCCGGAAGCAGCGAAAATTGTACTGCATGCAGGCATTCCGATCACGATGGTTGGCTGGGAGATGTGCACGCAATATTCAGTGATGGATGATGACGATCATGCAGAGATTGCAGCTCTCGGTACATCAGGTGCAGATTTCTTTACAGCCATTAACAAAGTGGTTATGCAGTTCAACAAGTCGGTACATAAACTCAATGGCACCACTCATCCCGATACGTTGCTGATGGCTGTAGCCGCGGATGAATCCATCATGACCAAGTCGGGTCAATATTATGTGGATGTAGAAGCGGCAGGAGAATTGACACGCGGATACAGTGTGGTTGATATCAACGGACGTTTTGGCAAAGAGCCGAATGTACGTGTCTGTGAAGCCATTGATCGGCCAAAATTCAAATCTATGCTTCTGGACGTTCTCTCAGCGATCCAATAAACGCAGTAATTAAACTGCAGGAAAAAGAAGAAAATCCGTGCCTATCCCAGGTACGGATTTTTTTTGCTCATTTTAATCTAACCTTGCTGCAACAAAAACGAACGGATACCAGTCGTGACCAGATCATGGTCTTCCTCATCAGGCAGACCCGATACCGTAATGGTGCCGACTTGTCCCTCATTTTTCAGAATCAGCGGGAAAGCGCCACCAGCCAGGACATAGTCCGATGAGGTCAGATTGAAGTCTTGCTCAAGTGTCTGATTTTCGCTTCTCAACCGCAGAGCTGTATGCCAAGAGCTGGAGGAGAAATGATTCACCACGTTGTTCTTGCGGCGAATCCAGTCTTCGTTGTCGGGATGAGTGCCTTCCATAGCATGCAAAAAGAGACGATGTCCCTTCAGGGTAATGTCGATGGTCACGGCTTGGGAACGACGCTTCCCTTCTTCGACCAGATGCAGGCCAAGGTTAAGCGCCGTTTCAGAATCAAATGTGCCAAATACCAAGTCCTTTTCTTCCTGCTGCATTTCCTTTAATTTCTCTGTCATGATCAGGTTCAAATTACAGGCAGCTCCTTTACATATATGATTGATGTCTACATTCGACATAGATTGGTGTAGTCCCTTCTGGATGCAGTCTGATCGATGTTAGTGGACGTTATTTGCGTGGTTGAAGACGGCTCATTTGGAGACCGTACATCGGCTGTGTTAAAGTGAAAGGAACCTAATATACTCAAAACTCTTAAAGTTAAAATAAGTTAACGCTAAGTAGGCAGGAGGAGAAGCACGATGCTGTTTTATTTTGTAGCACTGCTGGTGACTTTGGTGGACCAGGGAACCAAGATTGCAGTGAGGATGTATATGGAAGTTGGCGACGTCATGAGACTGGGTAACTCGAGCATGCAGTTACAGCATTACGAGAACAGTGGAATGGCGGGCAGCATGTTTCAGGGGAATGCGCGTTTGTTCGGTGTGATTGCTGTTCTGTTCATAGCGGGCATGCTGTATTACCGGAGTAAAGGTGAGATTCGCGGTTTCTGGATGCAAGCTGGCGCGGGTTTTATGGTCGGCGGGGCGTTGGGAAATGCGATCGATCGATTTATCTATGCCCGGGTAACGGATTTCCTCGTATTTCCGTCAGGACGCGGGATTTTGAATCTCGCTGATGTCGCAATTAACATCGGTGTGGTCATGATCATCATCGGCATGTTGATTCGTGCATATCAGAGTTATCGAGCCAAGCGTATACGCAATGCTTTGCCGAAAGCAGAACGTTCGTAACATGGATAAAAGCGTTACAGTGGGTGAATATAAGCTTAATAAATGAGGGACATTGGATATCATCCAGTGTCCTTTTTGTTATGTCCGATTCAGGTTATGGGAGGAAATGCCTTGATTCATTTTTACCGAAATCGTTTTAGGAATAATAAAGGCTTGTATAGCCAACGCTCATAGTATGAGTTTGTGGAAGGATTAACCAAATGGTTATTTCGCCATTTGAATGGGTAAATCTTTACGTATATAAAGCTGAGGGAGGTACAACATGAGAACAACGCTTACCAAGGCTCTCGGGACAATGTTGCTATGTGGAATGATGGCTGTACTTCTATCTTCCTGTACCAGTGGGGATAGTGCAAATGGCAAAGTGCAGATTGAATTTTTCCAGAACAAGCCTGAAGCCAAAACAACCTTTGATGAATTGATCAAGACGTTCAACGCGGAGCATAACGATATTCAGGTGACCCAGGTGAATCCGCCAGATGCGGAGACGGTCTTAAAAACGCGTGTCGTCAAAAATGATATACCGGATATTATGGCCATGGGTGCAACCGACACCTATTCTATTCTTGCCCAGAGTGATATTTTCACCGATCTGACGGATAGTTCATTACTCCAGACGGTTGATCCGAACTACATACAAATGCTGAAGGATCTCACAGGCATGGACGAAGTGACAGGTATTCCTTACGCGACTAATGCAAACGGCATCATGTACAACAAAACGTTGTTTAAGGAAATGGGATTGGACGTGCCCAAGACGTGGGATGAACTCATTGCGACCGCCCAAAAGATCAAGGATGCAGGTGAGATTCCATTTTATTTCACATACAAGGATGATTGGCAGACGAGTCTGCCCTTCAATGCACTGGCCTCCAATCTGGTCGGTATTGATTTCTACCAGGAGCGGCGCGATAACAAAGTGACGTTCAAGGAGAAGTACCGCGAGGTAGCTGAGAAGCAACTGGAACTCATGAAATACGGTCACGGCGATAACTTTGGTAAAGCTTATTCGGACGGTAACCGTGCTTTCGCTAATGGTGAAGCTTTCATGTACATCCAGGGAACCTGGGCCATCTCGGAGATTCGCAAAGCGAATCCAAATGTCGATATCGGTTTCTTCCCATTCCCTACGGGCAACGATGCAAGCGAGATCAAGCTGGTGAACGGGATTGACTCCCTGTTTACCATTGCGGCAGACACGCCTAATCGCGAACAGGCAGAGACGTTTATTGCGTTTCTATTAGAGTCTGAAAATATCGGAAGATATATTGACGAACAGACGCTGTTCTCTGCGGTAGAAGGCGTGAAGCAGGATGATCCTGCTGTACAGGAATTGATGCCATATATCGAGCAGGGCAAGGTTATTGACTTTCCCGATCACTATATTCCGGCTGCGGTGCAGCTGAATTCCATCGTACAGTCCTTTTTGCAGAACCAAAACATCGACAACTATCTAGATACACTAGACAAAGAATGGGACAAGGTTGCTAATCGGCGCTAAGCCTTGTCTGAAGGAGGATGGAGTATGAACAAGCGTATCGCACCTTATTACTGGATGACGGTTCCGGCGGTTGTATTGTTCTTTGTATTTATGACCCTGCCGGCCCTCCAGGGTATCTATTATTCATTTACGAATTATAATGGATTCGGGAAAGAGTATGATTTTGTTGGTTTAAAAAACTATTTCAACTTGTTCCAGGACGACAATGTAGGTAACGCCTACTGGTTTACGTTCAAATTTGCGATCGTGGTGACGATCCTGACCAATATCCTGAGCCTGCTCATTGCACTCGGGCTGAATGCCAAGATCAAGTTCCGTAACTTTTTCCGCGGCATCTACTTCCTGCCCAATATTCTGAGTGTACTGATCGTAGGTTACATATTTAACTACCTGTTCTCCAACGTATTCCCGATCTGGGGACAAAATCTGGGCATCAATGCGCTATCCACCAACATTCTCGGCAGCGAGAGTCTGGCTTGGATTGGTATCGTCATTGTTGCAGTATGGCAATCGGTGGCCCTGAATACGATTCTATATTTGGCGGGTCTGCAAACGATACCAACGACACTGTACGAGGCATCCAACCTCGACGGCGCAGGCAAATGGCGTGAATTCTGGAGTATTACTTTCCCGCTTATTGCCCCGTTCTTCACCATTAATATGGTGCTGGCGATGAAAAACTCACTCATGGTCTTCGACCAAATCGTAGCCTTGACTAACGGTGGTCCCGGACGGGCGACGCAGTCCATCTCTCATCTGATCTACACCGGAGGATTTGAAGGCGGCGAATATGCATATCAATCTGCGAACTCGGTTATTTACTTCATCGTTATTGCGGTGATTTCAATTCTGCAAATCCGGTTCCTGCAAAGAAGGGAGATGGATCTGTAATGAAAAGCCGTACACGAATCAATTGGCTCGTTATGCTGCTTGTTGTGCTGGGTACCCTGTTTATCCTGTTTCCATTGTATATGACCGTTACGATTGCTTTGAAAAATCCGGAACAGATGGCCCAATCGGTCTTTGCCATTCCGACGACGCTTCACTGGGAGAATTTCGCGAGAGCCATCGACATGACAAACTTCTTCCAATCGTTCCGTAATAGTGCAATCGTTACCGCATCAACGGTGCTCTTGACGTTGCTGAGTAACTCGATGGTGGCCTATGCGATTGCACGGAATATGGAGAAACGCAAGTTTTTCAAAGGGCTCTATTATTACTTCGTCAGCGCGATGTTCATTCCGTTCCCCATCATCATGCTGCCGATTGTTAAGCTGACCGCATCGCTGGAGATGACAAATCTGGTAGGTCTGATCCTGCTGCACACGGTATATGGCCTGGCATTTAACGTATTTGTGTACGTTGGATACATCCGGTCCATTCCGGTAGCGCTTGAGGAAGCGGCGTTTGTGGATGGGGCAACAACCTGGGGCACATTCTGGAAAATCATTTTTCCGCTAATGGCACCCATCAGTGCCACGGTTGGTATTCTGACTTGTCTGTCCACGTACAATGACTTCTTGCTGCCACTCATTATTATCAGTGATCCGGGACAGTACACGCTGCCACTGGTACAGTATGTATTCCAAGGGCAGTTCAATACCGAGTTTAACCTTGCTTTTGCATCCTACTTGCTCGCGTTGCTGCCAATGATTATCATCTACCTGTTTGCGCAGAAGTGGATCATCAACGGGGTTACACAAGGATCTGTGAAATAACTTATGATGTACCAAAGAAAAGAATATGTGTGAAGGGATATGAACAAAGAGAGGTGGACTGTAAGAGTCCCCTCTCTTTTTTTCGATCCTTGTCATTTGACGTGTGGGAACTGTCAGAAGGATTGATTAACCTGTAAAACTATGCTATTTTTTAGTCGTTAGTTTAATCGGTAAACAAAGACTAGAAGAGAAGAAGATTAAGTTTCAATTATGCAAGCGCTTTAATGAAAAGAACTGAATACGTAGATAAATCCGGCATCGTTTGTACCCAGTCTTCAAGAGCACGGGCGTAAAGTGGTGGGTTCTTTTACATGCCAAAAAGAGAGGAGAATGGGGAAGTTGCATTGGAAAAAGGGACATTTTAACTCCCTCCGCAATCAAATCTTTATTGGTTTTGTTATGGTGATGCTTGTTGTTCTGTTGTTCGCAGGCATATCGGCCTATGATCGGGTAGCTGCTCTGCTGAAAAGCAATGCGGAGAAACATATTCATCAAACCGCTGTCCAAGCCAGCGGCAGATTGGATGCACTCATTGCACAAGTGAACTCGCTGACCGCCCAGGTTGCGGATGATTCCTATGTGCAGCGTCTGCTCAGCGATGAGAAGCAAGGCAACCCGGCTACCTTTAATCAGCGTCAAGCTCTCTTGCAGATTGCGGGCAGCTATCAGTCTTTCATTAATGGCGCGCAGAGTATGGAGATATACACTACGGGTTATAACCGCATCTTTCCCATGGATGACCGATCTCTCGATCTCAGAGTGGAGCGCAACTGGATCAGCCTGGCGGATGAAGGAAAAGGCAGACTGGTATGGGCAGGTGCTGACCCTGAGGATCCGGGTGTGCTTCTGGCTATTCGGCGCATTAACCTGCTGGAACATTCCTTTGAGCATGGAGGCTATATTGTGGTGCGGATGCAACGCAGTTTCTTTCAACTCAATGATTCGAATGGGGCAGATGGTTCGCAGGACTCGATCATGCTCTTGGATGGGGCAGGCGAAGTTGTGACTTCTGATCTGGAGATTAATCTCGATCCCAAAGCCATATTGGACAGTGGATCAGTCGTGCAGAACGGGGAGGAATCCTATATCGTTGTCCGGCAAAAGTCTGAATTAACGGGATGGACACTTGCTGTGCTGACTCCGCTGCGGGAGACAACGGAAGGGGTATCCATCCTGAGGACGGCGCTTCTCGTTTCGGGAATCATTGGTGTTATTCTGTTCCTGATCATGTCCTTCTTTCTCTCCACGATGATTACACGTCCGCTCATACGCCTGATGCGGGCCATGCGCAGTGCACAGCCGGGAGCAATGAGACCTAATCTAATGGTTAGCTCTACGATGGAGATCAATGAACTTAACAACGTATATAACCAGATGGTCTACAGGCAGAACGAATTGACCCGTGTGGTTCATGAGAAGGAAGTCATGCAGTCCCGGGCTGAGCTGAAGGCGTTGCAGTCTCAGATTAATCCCCATTTTCTATTCAACACGCTTGAGGCATTCTATTGGTCCCTTGAGGAAAAGGGAGACGAGGAGATGGCACGTATGGTTGTGGCGATGTCCCGATTATTTCGCTACATTATCTCCAGTTCGCAGCAGGATGAATGGGTTACGATTGCTGACGAGCTGGAACACGCAGAGCGTTATCTTCGCATTATGCAGATGCGATTGGGAGAGAGAATGGAATGGGAGATTCAGCTGAGTGATGCGGTTCGTAAGGTCCCCATTCCGAAACTGCTTATACAGCCCTTGGTGGAAAATGCGATTCTCCATGGCATTGAAAGTAAACTGGGACCGGGAAAGATAATCGTCCATGTGGATGCTTCGACAGAGAAAAATCTGGTTCGCATTGAGGTTCGGGATGATGGGCCCGGTATGGATGAATTACGGCTACAATCTGTCATTCATGCTTTACATGGCGGGCCGGCTGTGTCCAAGAAGGGGACAGGTGTAGGTCTAATCAACGTACATCGGCGGTTGAAGCTTTACTTTGGCAGCCAACTTGGCGAACGTTGCAAGCTATCCATTACGAGCAAGGTTGGGGACGGGACCGTCATTTGCTTTGAGATTCCCATGGGAACGGAGGGTGCATATGATTCATGACAAAACGATTCTTATCGTGGATGATGAGCCGCGTACAAGAGAGGGTATTCGCAAAACATTGGAAGGATGGTCAGCAGGACGAAATCACATTCAGACTGCAGAAAGTGGCGTCAAGGCTGTCGAATGGCTCAAGAAAAAAACGGCAGACCTGTTAATAACGGATGTTCGCATGCCGGAATTCTCTGGCTTGTCTCTGATTGAAGCCATTCAACATTTCTCGAACAAGCCTGTTGTCCTGATTATGTCGGGACATGCCGATTTTGAATATGCCCAGCAGGCCATTAAGTTGGGTGTTGTGGAGTATATGTTGAAACCGATTGATAAGGAACAATTGCTGCAGACCGTCGAAAAGGCCCTAAAGTTCAGCGAACAACAGCGACGTATTCAAACGATGCAAGAAATGGTTGACCCCAAGCTGCTGGATGTTAAGGAGCGAGGGGAACAGAGGCTAAATAGCCAGATCAGTGAAGCTTTGACCTATGTGGATACTCATCTGGGTGAACATGTGACCATGCGTGAAATCGCTGATTTGCTCCATCTCAACTCCAGTTATTTCAGCGTATTGTTTAAGGAACAGATCGGCATCAATTTTAGTGAATACCTTACCCGCAAACGCATTCAGCGCGCGAAGGAGTTGCTTGTGCAGACAACGATGCCAATCTCGGAGATTGCGGAACAGGTGGGTTATCAGACGGATAAGTATTTTATCACGGTATTTAAAAGTCTTGAGGGGCTTAGTCCAAGCAAATATCGGCATTCCCTATCTGAACGAGATAACAAATAACCTCAAAAAAGTGGAGTTTTTCCAAATTGTTCTGGTCTTATGGAGGCAATAGGCCCGTGCTACAATTTGGTTAAAGCGGTTACATTAACCGAAAAAACCAAGGGGGTCTGGAATAATGAGCAAAAAGACGATGGCCATTCTTCTGTCATGGACGCTGGTTCTCGCCGTAATTTTATCCGGATGTAACAGTTCAAGTTCGGATGAAGAGGGTGAAACAGGCAGCAACGGCACAGATGGGAAAGTAACCCTCAAATTCATGCACCTCTGGCCAGCAGGCAGCTCCGCACAGCAAAACAAATTGGTCAACGATATCATCAAGCAGTATCAAACGGATCATCCGAATGTAACCATTAAGCAGGAAGTCCTGGAGAATGAACAATATAAGAACAAATTGAAAATCCTGTCGGCATCCAATGAACTTCCCGATGTTGGTGTAACTTGGGCTGCTGGATTTCTGGAGCCTTATGTGAAGGGGAACCTGTTCGCACCGGTCGATGATCTGCTGAGCGACTCGCTGGGCGAGAAATTCATAGCCGGAACAACAGAAGCTTATGCCATAGACGGCAAAACATATGCGCTACCAATCGAGTTGAATATCTCCCCCATTTATTATAACAAGGCCATTTTTGCGAAATATAACTTGCAGCCGCCAGCAACGTACGATGAATTCCTGAGTGTGCTGAAGACACTGACAGAGAACGGTGAGGTTCCGATCGCACTGGGCAATAAAGACCGCTGGACTGGCTCACTCTGGTATATGTATCTGGCGAATCGGTTAGGTGGAGATGCACTGGAAAAGGCCATCAATGGCTCTGGCAAGTTTGACGATCCGGCTCTGACTCAAGCTGCTGCCGAGGTACAAAAGCTGGTGGATATGAATGCCTTCAACAAAGGCTTCAACGGGTTGTCTAACGATGAGGGCAAATCCGAATTCATGAACGAAAAAGCTGCTATGTACCTGATGGGTACGTGGGAACTGCCAAACTTCACGACTAACCCGGACATCCCGCAGGAATTCAAAGACAAGATCGGATTTTTCAAATTCCCAACAATGGAAGATGGCAAGAGCGATATTAACAGCTGGGTAGGTGGTCCAGGCGTAGGACTGTTCGTGGCCCAGAACTCCAAAGTGAAGGAAGAAGCGCAAAAATTCGTGCAATATTTTGTGGAAAAATGGGGTGAGAGTTCGGTGACTGAGGCAGGCGTCATCCCGGCAACCAAAGTGGATACGGCGGCAGTACAGCTGCCACAGCTCTACATCGACCTGCTGAACGAATTGAATCAGGCCAGCAGTCTTACACTCTTTGCAGACGTACAGATGAAACCGGCAGCCGCTCAGGCACATCTGGATATGATTCAGGCGTTGTTTGGCAAAGCGGTTACACCGGAGGACTTTGTGAAGAATCATCAGGCTGCGATTGATAAAGGCAATTGACGTACACACGTTTGAACGCTTGAAGGGAGGATAATGTGATGGACAAAGTCATGTCCAACCGTCTCGTTGCTGCGTTGTACGTGCTTCCTGCACTGCTTCTGCTGCTGGTCTTGGTGTACATCCCAATCGTGCTCACCGGGTATTATGGGTTGATGCAATGGGACGGGATCGGTGCAATGACCTTTATTGGATTGGATAATTACGCCAGACTGCTTCAGGACGGAACATTTTGGCAGAGTGCAAACCATACTTTTTTGCTTGCTTTGTTCTCTGCGCTGAGTCTGATCGGTTATCTGATGATTGCTTTGGTGCTGTCAGGCAAGATCAAGGGTGCCAATCTGTTCCGCAAAATATATTTGATCCCGATGCTGCTGTCTTCGGTCGCGATCGCTCAGTTATGGCTGAAGATCTATCATCCCAGCAATGGTGTGCTAAACACTTTTCTGGAAGCGATCGGCTTCAGCAATCCGCCAGCCTGGCTGGCGGAGCCATCACTGGTGCTGTATGCACTGTTCGTACCGATTCTATGGCAGTATGCAGGCTTCTATATTTTGATCTATTATGCGGCCCTCAAAAATATTCCGGAATCTCTGGTGGAAGCAGCCCGGATTGATGGGGCAAGCCCTTGGCAGATCGCTTTTCGAATCAAGTTGCCGCTAATTACTGAAGTCATCAAGGTGACTGTGGTACTGGCTGTGGTAGGCTCACTCAAGTATTTTGATCTCATCTACGTGATGACCGATGGCGGACCAAATGGCTCCAGCGAAGTGATGGCCTCCTATATGTATCGTCAGGCGTTCCGTAGCTTCGACTTTGGTTACGGTAGTGCTGTAGGGTTCTTCCTGCTCTTGATCTGTCTGCTTGTTACCTGGCTGCTTCGTAAAGCGACGGCATCCAAAGATACGATCCAGTATTCCTGACGCTAGTTCGTGTCTGAAAACTCGCTGAAGTGCATCTTTTACCGCCTTTTCGCCCCCTGCTGCGTCACTTTCCCTTGACGTGCCCCGGCACGCCTGCGGAAAATTTCCTTGCTTGGAACGAAAATTCGGCAAAATCTGCCACCTTCGGAGTTTCCAGACACGCCCTAGTGAAATGAAAGGAGGTCCATCCCGGTGAAGACGGATACGGCCGTTAGATTGCCAACTTACCCGGGGACAGGCCGAGGTTCGGCATGGTTAAGGAGATTCGGATATGTTCTGCTGTATTTCCTCTTGTCCCTGGTAGCTTTGCTGCAAATTTTACCCTTGGTATGGCTGCTGTTATTCTCGCTTAAAAATAATCAGGAAGTATTCGACATGGCGCCTTTTTCCCTTCCTGCTACCCCGCGTTGGGAAAACTATGTCAAGGTATGGACAGAGGGAAATATCAGCTTGTACTTCTTCAACAGTGTATGGATTACCGTGGTCTCGGTGGTGGTCACCGTGCTGTTTGCCAGTCTGGTGACCTTTGCCATTACACGTATGCGCTGGAAGGGTCGTTCGCTGGTGCTGGGGCTATTCATGGTGGGTCTGATGATCCCTGTACACTCCACGTTGATCCCGCTGTTCAGCTTGTTCCTGAAGCTTCATCTCACAGATCATCCTTTGTCAGTCATCTTGTCTTATATTGCCTTTAATATGCCAATTACCATTATGATTCTACTCGGATTCTACTACGCGCTTCCCCGGGAAGTGGAAGAAGCCGCAGTGATGGATGGCTGCTCCGTGCATCGAATTTTCTTTCGGATTATCTTGCCGATGACAGCTTCGGTTATCTCCACAACGGCAATCATCAACATGATCTATAACTGGAATGAGTTCATCTTTGTTAATACGTTCATCAGTACGGATTCATACAAGACCCTGACCGTTGGGGTACAGAACTTTATCGGTCAATATACAACGGATTGGGGGGCCATTGGTGCCACGCTGATGATCAGCATTATGCCGATTCTGATTGCTTTTCTCATCCTGAGTAATCGAATCGTGGAGGGAATTGCTGCGGGTTCAGTTAAAGGTTAAAAGGCTGAGGTTCCAAGGTCCTTCCATTACTTGCTTAAAAGCGAGTGGGGAGGGGCCTTTTTTGTCTTCTAAAATCTCTGGTAAGCGTACGGAAGATAGGCTATATGAAAGTAGTGAAAATACCTATTTATGGAATTACAAAAAACTTTCAACTATTTTCGCAAAACTACTGCATTTTCAAACCACCTGTGCTAACATACCCTAAGAATTAAAGCCCACATGGGAAAGGTGAGAAAATGACAGCAATATCCTCAACCAAAGAGTCCCTTCGTTCTGATGCCAAGGATCTGAATCTGATTCGACTGACATGGCCTATTTTCCTGGAACTCTTCTTATTTATGTTGATGGGGAGCGTGGATACGCTCATGCTCAGCTCGGTATCCGATAATGCGGTCTCCGGCGTTGGAGCAGCCAATCAGATTATTTCTATCGCTATCCTTGTACTGGAAGTTATTGGACATGGTGCTGCGATTGTAGTGGCACAATATATCGGATCGAAAAAGTTAAGTGAAGCAGCACAAGTGACAGGTAATGCGATTACGCTGAACCTTATCGTAGGTCTGGTCCTGAGCGGAATCTTTCTTCTGTTCGGAGGACATTTGTTATCACTCTTGAATATTCAAGGCGAAATTTATGATTTTGCCCGTTCGTATATAAATATCGTCGGTGGCGGGATCTTCCTCCAGGCACTCATTAATGCGCTGGCTGCGACGATTCGTACACATGGTTATACCAAAGAAACGATGTATGTTGCTGTATTCATGAACGTGATTCACGTTGTTGGTAACTATGCATTGATCTTTGGACACTTCGGCCTGCCGAAGCTTGGGGTGGAAGGGGCAGCGATCTCCACGGTGGGAAGCCGTTTTATCTGTCTGCTGATTTTCTTCTGGTTGTTGTATCGTGTGAGCGAGGTGCGGGTGGATTTCGAATACTACATTAAGTTGTCCAAGAAATTCATTGGCAAAATTCTGCGGATTGGCATTCCGTCTGCGATGGAATCCATGGTATATCATTCCTGCCAGCTCGTGTTCACGCTATATGTGACCTATCTGGGAGCAGAAGCTATGGCAACCAAGCAGTATGCGGGCAATATCTCCAGCTATATCTACTTGTTCAGCATGGCGATTGGTATGGGGACATCAATCATTGTAGGCCGGCTTGTCGGTGCGCGCCGCAAAGACGATGCGTACAAACGTGTTTTTGACAGTGTAAAATGGGCCCTTCTGGCCACGGTTATCATTGATGTAATCATCATTCTGTTCCGTGTGCCTCTGATGAGCATATTTACGGATAATCCAGAAATTATCAAGCTGGGGGCTCAAGTGATTCTGCTCAGTCTGTTGCTCGAAACGGGACGTACCTGCAATATTGTGATCATTGGTTCCCTGCGTGCGGCAGGGGATGCAAAGTTCCCAGTGTACATGGGTCTGATCTCCATGGTCTGCATGAGTCTGCCTCTGGGGTACCTGCTCATATTCAAGCTTCATCTGGGGCTCGCTGGTGTGTGGCTTGCCATTGCGGCGGATGAGTGGACCCGCGCGGTCATTATGTACTTCCGCTGGAAGAGTAGAGCTTGGGAGAAACATGAACTGGTGGAGCATGATGACGAAGAGGTTGGTGCACAGCCGGTACCGGCTGTCTGACAAAGAATGTTATGCAAATAAATAAAAGAAGAGTCAATTACGGGCAGGATTCTATCCGTGATTGGCTCTTTTTTGCGTTCCGAGATAGAGGCCAACCGAAGTGAAGATAGCAAAAATGATCAAAACGGCGGTTACACCATTCACGTATAGTAAGGATATGGAAGGGGGCTTTACCTCAGTTGAGCCGTTATCGTGCAATGATTCAGCAAAGTTTGTTTTATATTGAGACTCATCTGCATGAGCAGATTGGGCTGGAAGAAGTGGCATCCGAGGCGTTGTTGTCGCCGTATCACTACCATCGAATTTTCCGTAATGAGGTGGGCATGACCATCGTGGATTATATCCGCAATCGCCGGATGAGTCTGGCGTCCACGACCTTGCGATCGACGGATGCGGGCATTTTGGACATCGCGCTGGCATGTGGTTTTGAGAGTCAGGAAGCCTTCACCCGCGCATTCCGCAAATTATATGGCATGCCACCAGGACGTTTTCGCAAATTGTTCGATCTGAAATTATTCGAAGGAAGAACCAGAGGAGGAGAATTACAGATGAATCAGACGTCAACAATTACAGGTTGGATGTTAACGGGAAGTCATCCGCAGAATTATGAGATGGGCATTGATCCGTCCGAAGTGCATCAGGGAAAAGCATCAGGATATTTGAAGGCCGTTACGCCGATGGAGCCTAACGAGTTCGCAACAATGATGCAACAGTTCAGAGCGGACAAGTATGTGGGTAAGCGGATGAAGTTATCGGGATTCGTGAAGACCGAGCATGTGGATGCGTTCTGCGGATTATGGATGCGTGTGGATAATAACGTCCATGATGTACTTCAATTTGATAACATGCATGATCGGCCAATTACGGGTACGCAGCCATGGAATCAGTATAATATTGTGCTTGATGTGCCGGAGGGCAGTGCGGTCATTTCATTCGGGGTTATTTTGAACGGTAAAGGAAAAGCGTGGGTCGACAGCTTCCGCTTCGAGGAGGTTGATCTGAACACACCGCTGACGCATATGGAGACAGAGTACGAGATGTCGGACGAGCCGCTCAATCTATCATTTGAGGAGTAAATGCTGAGGTGATCAAGAAGTTGTTGCCTAAAAATCAGTAACATGAATTGGGAATCTATAGATCCAGGGCTGATCCAATCACGGGTTGGCTCTTTTTGTTGCCTTTGGGGTATAAAGAAAGTAAAGTGAAGTCCAAGCTGAGAGGATATGCACCTTTCAGACAAATTACATCTCATCCATAGCTAATTAACATAGACCTTGCTAACATAAATAAAAAAGAACTGAATTTTTACACGAAAACGAAGAGTGCAGAGCCAGTCTGAAGAAACGAAGTTCAAAGCTTTCTGTCAGAAAGCTACTTCGGAAGCATATGCTACGCCCTTTATCACCGGATTTCCCCTTTGGAAGAAGGGGATTAAAGAAATCTGGGGATAACAGCGATCAGAAGACGGTACTGCACTTGAAGTTATCTCGTGTAACGTAGAGGATGAATCCCATGAATAAAAAGGTGCTCGTGGTAGATGACGAATCAAGCATCGTCAGTGCCATTGCTTACGCGCTGCGGCGCGAAGGATATGAAGTAGATACTGCGAGTGACGGTGAAGAGGCCTTGGTTAAGGTCGCATCGTTTCACCCACAGGTCATGATTCTGGACGTGATGATGCCCAGGCTTGATGGATACGGGGTATGCCGGAGGCTGGAGGACCGCGAGGATATCGGCATTATTTTGCTGACTGTCAAAAATGATATCGTGGACAAAATCGTTGGCCTGGAAATGGGTGCCGATGATTACATGACCAAGCCATTCGAGATCCGTGAACTGCTCGCAAGGGTGAAGGCGCTCATGCGCCGTGTCGAGAAAAGCAGTCCACCACCGGATGATTCGAAGAATCAGGCCATCGTGAATGGCACACTGCGTATTCATGTTGCTCACCGCACGGTGACCGTGAATGAGGAAAAGCTGGATCTGACACCAAAAGAGTTCGATCTGCTGACCATTCTCATGTCCAATCCCGAGCGTGTGTACACACGAGATGATCTGCTGGATCGGGTCTGGGGCATGGAATATGCAGGTGGCACACGGACCGTGGACATTCACATTCAGCGTTTGCGCAAAAAAATCGGAGATACGGATCAGCAAAAATTGCAGACCGTATATGGGATTGGCTACAAAGCATCTGCACCTGATACAGGCGGGGTTGTATGAGAGTCAGCATCAAGCTGAAGTTCAGTGTTTTTCTGGCAGCCTTGCTTATCCTGACCGTGGTGGTGCTTAGTTCACTGGTCCTGCGCGGTATTGAACGCAATCAGCAGTCACAGATTGAAGGTATTCTATCACAGCAGACACGGCTGGTGAATCTGAATGTGCGACAGTCCTACTACACCGAGTCCGTTCATCTCGATCAGGACGTTTTTTTACAGCGAAATGGCCGCAGGCTGGCACAGGAACTGGCCAACTCTACCGGATTGCCAATAGCACTCTATAACATGACAGGTCAGCAGGTGGGAGCATCCTTCGCCTCCGGTGAGAGTGAACTCGTTCAGGAAACGTTAGACTATGCGCTGCAAAATAAAATTGCCTATCATGAACAAGGGGACACCCTGCTCTACGCTGCACCATTGGACGGTCCGGATGGGCAGATGGGTGCCGTGTGGATACAGTATCCGGTCCAGAGTTACCAAGATTTTTATGCCCGTATCCTTCAACTATTTATGTGGGCAGGGATTGCGGTTGTGGCGCTGAGCTTCATTCTGGGGTATCTGTTCTACAATCGGTTTGCTGTCGCGATTACCCGGCTGAAAAAGTCTGCAGATTCCATTCGCGAAGGGAACTACATTACGGAGTCTCCTTTAAAGCGCAAGGATGAGTTGGGTGAGCTGGGGCAGGGCATCTATTATATGAGTACATCCATTCAGCAAAATATCACAGCCATGCATGCGGAGCAGCAGAAGCTGCAACTGGCGATTGAGAAACTTCAGGCGCTGGAAAAGCAGCAGAAACAATACATCGGTAACATCAGCCATGAGTTCAAGACACCGCTGACATCGATCAAAGCTTATGTGGAGCTGCTCGACATGTACAAGGATGATCCGCAACTTCTTGATGATGCCACGAGTAACATTGGCAAAGAAACGGAGCGGCTGTACGAGATGGTGGAGAAAGTACTACATTTATCTGCTCTGGAGAAGTATGACTTCGAGAACCAGGCCGAAGATGTAGAGGTCAGTGCTCTACTGGAGGATGCCTGTGGCCGGATGCGTGGGAAAGCGGAGAAGTTTGCGCTGAACATGGAACTGGATCTTGAACCGGCGGTGATCCGTAGCGACCGGGAGAGTCTTATGCATATTTTCATCAACATGCTGGATAATGCCATCAAATATAACATTCCGGATGGTGTGATCCGGGTGAAGAGCGAACTACGGATGCACGAGCGTCAAGCGATCATTCGCATCTACAACTCGGGTACGCCGATTCCGGCAGAGGCGCGGGAGAAGATTTTTGAACCCTTTTACACCGTAAACAAAGACAGAGCCAGAAAGACCGGTGGAACCGGACTGGGGCTATCTCTCGTGAAGCAGTTTGTTGAAAAACAGGGCGGTACAATCACCCTGCTGTCGGGCGATCCAGAAGCTGGGGAAGGTGTGACGTTCCAGCTCATGTTCCCTTTGGCTGATTCAAGTTTACAAGTTCGAAACAAGTCTGAATAACTTTGGAAGTATGCGATGTGTATGCTTGGTGTATAGCAAGAGAAACCAGGGGGGACCATCATGAATTGGAAACAAGCAGCTTTGGGCACGTTCGGAGCCATTGCCCTGTTAACGACAGCGGCATGCGGGGGAACAACGGAGCCGGGGGGCAACGCACAAGGTGGGAAAACGGGCACCGACATTACAGTAAAAGATAATACCAACACGTCCGTGTACCAGAGCTTTAAGCTGGAGAAAATCGATAAACTTCCAAATATGCGCGGGATCACATGGCTTAGTGATGATTGGATTGTATCCGACAAAGAGAACAAGTCCTTGAAACCCGTCACGGTTGAAGGTCAGGAAAGATACCCGCATAACTTATATATGTATGATCTGACGAAAGGCACAGACACGCCGCTCAAGGAAAGTGAAGCCAGCCTGGGTGCACCGCTGGTGTCACCGGATGGTCAGTACTTATTCTATCGGGAGCCGGAGGAAAATACGGGCAAAGGCTACTTCCTGAACCTGCATAATGGGGAGACAACTCCTGCTGGTAAGGAGGATGGCTTCATCCAAGAGGGTGCATGGCAGGATAATGAACATGTCGTTTTCCCCAATATGAAGGGTGATCTGATCTCGGCAAGTGTGGACGGTACAACAAAGGTACTGGTGGAGACGGGTAATTTCAATGTGCGGAGTATCGAGGTGTCAGGCAATATGCTCTATTATATTACGGGCGAAGATGGCCAGTTGAATGCATACGATGCGAAGACGGGTGACGTGAAACAGGTGCTGAAAAGTGTGGAGTGGGTCATCCCTTCTAATGATGGAACAAGGCTTGCGATTGTGAAAAGAACAGCGGATACCAAACGGGCGCTGGTGCTCACCGATCTGGAAGGCAATGAGAAGGCTACGCTCGCCAGAGGCACGCAGATTTTCGGCACAAGCTGGTCGGGTGATGATTCCAAGATTGCATACACCATCAATTCCGAGAATGATAATGAGAAAGGGCTGTTTGTCTCCAACACGGAGTCGGCAGAACAGTTCCAGATCTCGGCGGATATGGACAACGCCTCTGACCCGCTCGCCTGGAGTCCGGAAGGCAATAAAATCCTGTTATCGCAGGCGGTATTGGAGAACGGATTGTATCACTTTGTAACCTCAGTCATTACGATCTCCGAATGAAACAATCAGAAAAGCCTGTTCCCGGGAAGGAACAGGCTTTTAGATATGCACTAATTCTTTGTGTTCAACAGTAATTTGACCGCTTCTGCACGCGTAGTTTTATCACTTGGAGCAAAGGTATTCAGCCCTTTACCGTTCAGCATCCCGGCTTTTTGCATGCCAGCGACAGCTGCTTTGGCCCAAAGCGGAATCTGTGCGTCGTCAGCAAAGGTTGAGCTTGTGCCAGTTATCGCTTTTAATTGAAACGCATCGGCTACCATGACAGCCATCTCGGCACGGGTTACAGCGTCATTTGGGCGGAAAGCCCCCTCAGTGTCCCCCTGAATAAATCCTGCTTTCACTGCACGAGCTACAGCAGACTGTGCCCAAGCTCCTATTTTTGTATGATCGGTAAAAGATATTGCGGCTTCTGTGTATTCTGTTTGCAGTGCATTCATTAGCATCACCGTAAATTCAGCACGCGTAACGGATGCATTAGGCTTGAATGACCCATCGGAGAATCCACTTACGATACCTTCACGGACGGCTTCCTGAATGAAATCTTCCGCCCAGTGCCCGTTGACATCGCTAAATGCAATCTCTGCTGGCACCTTGGGTTGTTCAACCGCAAAAACAGCAAATTTGGTGAAATGGTCTACGTCTACGTTGATTTGATTGTCACGAATTGAAGCTTCTCCCGCAGAGATCCACAACTTGTGTTGTTCATCAAAGTAGAATAGCCCAGCCTGATGATTGGTTGGCAAGCTTGATGTATCAAATGCCAGATTCAAGGTTACGTATTTATTGAAGTTCTGTTGAACATTCTTAAGTAACTCATATACCGGGCTGATTAGTTTAGTCTGATTAGTTAGCAAGTCCGAAGAATCTGTAATCTGGTCAATCGTGATCTTCATTTCTTGATTAGTTGCTCCAGCCGGGATGGTTACAGTGATGCCATCACCCAAACTCACTTGCCCAGCCTGCCCCGCAGCAAGTGTTAAACGTCCATTCGTGGACGAATGGGTTATGGTATTAGGCGGCGAAGGGGTAATGCTCGACCCGTTGTTATTCTGGTTACCAGAGCCTCCGCCGCTGCTGTTACCATCATTACCACCTGCTGGTGGCGTGGAATTAACACTCCATTTGGCATATAAGATCAAATCGGCTGTAATCTCTGTTTGAGCAAAGTTGAATGGAGTCTTCAACTCGGGGTCTGCGTACCAGCCTGCAAATGTATAGCCGGAACGGCTAGGCGAAGCAGGTGCTGAAAGTTTCTTTCCGTATTCAACAGCTGCATCGGATACTGCTGATCCTCCAAGTGTATTGAACGTTACCTTATATGTGTTTGGTGCCCATTTTGCATACAATGTGGTGTCCTGGACAATCGATCTAGTATTCAGGTCAAATGGCGTACTCCATTCAGGCTCAGTATACCAGCCTGCGAAAGTGTGTCCTGCTTTGGTTGGATCATCAGGAGCTGCCGCCAACTCACCATACGTGACTGTCTGATCAGGAACGACTGACCCACCATTAGTTTCGAAGTTAACGGTATAGGAGTTGACCGTCCATTTCGCATACAGAGTGATATTAGTGGTAACGGTGGTATTGTCAAAATCAAAAGCCTGACTCAATCCTGAATCGGTATACCATCCACCGAAAGTGTGTCCTGCTTTGGTGGGAATGTCAGGTGCAGCCGCCAAGTCACCATGTTGAATAGACTGATTAGCAACGACTGAACCACCATTAGATGCGAAGTGAATGGTATAGGAGTTGACCGTCCATTTTGCATACAGAGTGATATCGTTGGTTACAGTTGTATTGTCAACATCGAAAGCCTGACTCAATCCTGAATCGGTATACCATGCACCGAAGGTGTGCCCTGCTTTGGTTGGAACGTCAGGAGCTGCCACCAACTCACCATATGGGATCGTCTGATCAGGAACGACTGAACCACCATTAGAATCGAAATTAACCGTATAGGAGTTGACCGTCCATTTTGCATACAGAGTGATATCAGCGGTAACGGTGGTATTTTCGAAATCAAAAGCCTGACTCAATCCTGAATCGGTATACCATCCACCGAAAGTGTGTCCTGCTTTCGTTGGAACTGCTGGAACCATAACCTTGTCACCGTAAGACACCTTTTGTTCGTTTACTTCAGAACCGCCGTTACTGTTAAAGTTGATCGTTCGCGGCGTATAAAAGCTGAAATGTAAGGTTGTGGTATTGCCCGCACTATCGGTAACAATCAGTGCATATTCTCCTTCAGATTGAACCGTTTCCCCGCTGCTGAAGGGTGAACCGTTCAGAGTGGCTGTTCCTTCATTAAAAGTGATTGTTGGGCTTTCATTGTATTTTCCATTATCGGTGACACCCGATACAACGGGAACTACCGTATCAATGGCAAAATTCAAAGTTGTACTGCCGATACTGTTGGTTACCACCAATGTATAAACCCCGTCAGCCGTAACTGGAGTGCCACTCGGGAATGCAGCACCATTCAGAAATGCGGTACCACTATTAAATGCAGGTGTTACCGTTTGATTATATATTCCACCGTCAGATATGCCGTTGACTATAGGAGGAGTGGTTTGCTCAATCGTTATGGTCACTGACACCGGAATACTTGTACCCCATGGATTGCTGGCACTATAGGTAAAGCTGTCACTTCCCACATAATTGGCGTTCGGAGTATAAGTAAATGCCCCGTTAGCATTCATTACCAATGTTCCGTTCATCGGCCCACTTTTCAAAATAGCGGTAGAACTGTCGCTATCATTGGAAAGCACGCCTGGTGCAGACTCAGCTAAAGTGGAGTTTTGATTCGTGGTATAGGTGTCTTCGATTGCTTCCGGAAGCTGCCCACCGTCCAAGTTGGGGAACGCTCCTGCGTTAGCAACATAATAAACCAAGTCGGATTGGCTGCTGTTCAAATTAGGTACTTTAAAGTTCACCTGACCATCGCCCCCAAACCTGGTGCTCAACAGACTAAACAGGGGCTGATTACCGTTGGTGGGGAGTGTCGTACCATTCGCTAATATCCAATTGTTCGTCGAAAGATTAACGAGCATGGGAATGATCTCACCAATGTACTCGTTACCTGTACCATTCTCGGCATGGTTAGCTGGGTTCGTAAATATAGCATAATGTACACCATTCATCTCTGGGAGGTTAGGCAACTTGAATTCATCCGATTTGTCTGATCCGTAGGTTGTACCAATCATTTTATATAGATCCGAATATACGGAGGTATTAAGGCTCTGCCCTTCAGCAGTTAACCAACCCGTGGGAGAGAAGAAATATGGAAATAGGCGAACCTCGCCTAACACAGCATTTCGGGTATATAAACCATCTGGGTCTCGGGAAGGGAATATACCATCCATAGCTATGTAATAGCCCATCCCTTCTGGTGCAGCATGGGTAAGGTTAGGTAAGGCAAATGTTGATGTGCCGTCCCCGCCGTACTTAATGCCTAGCAGCGAGAAGAGTTTTGAATTTTGGCTTATAGAGAGCGTCTGTCCTCTGGCAGGCATCCATCCTGTGGGCACCGCGCTGTAAGGGAATAATCTGATCTCACCAAGGTAGGGATCTGCGGCTGCGGCATGCGCTTGTTGTACTATGCTGATATTATTCCATAGACCACTTAGTCCGATCAGGAATACCAACCATATGATGCTTACTTTCCTGAATAGTGTTAAACTCACGATCTCATCCCCATTTTTCATTTAAATATGTTACGTTATGCTTATTCCTGATCCACCTTATCTTTCTAATTCACAGGGGGAAGTCATATAATGATGAGCATAGTTTAATGGATATGAAAGCAAAAATGAATACGATTTTAGTTCAAATTTGAAATATTTTTTTGGATTTTCCAGAGACAAATCATTTATGGTTGAAATGTTCCATAACTTTCATCCCTTTCTATACATTTATATTGACTAAGCTATTCCGCTTCCGATAAACTAGAATGCAGGAATAAAAGTCGAATGTCAGACAGCAGTTCGAGACGATGTTTCGGGCGGCTGTTTATTTTCTTTTTAATGAGCAAGGTTGCAACGTAGTCGTCTTGCCGGATGATCCGGCTAATAACAACATGGAATAGGAACAGGTGATATACATGTGTAACAGCGCGTACCGCGTGCTTTTATATTATAAGTTCGTGAAGATTGAAGACCCTGAGACGTTTACACAAGAGCATCTGCAATACTGTAAGGACCTCGGTGTGAAAGGCCGTATTCTGATCGCATCCGAAGGCATTAACGGTACGGTATCCGGAACTCCTGAACAGACGGAACAGTATATGAAAGACATGCATGCCAACCCGCTGTTCAGCGATATGGTGTTCAAGATTGATGATGTGGAAGAGCATGCGTTCAAAAAAATCTTTGTTCGTCACAAAGCAGAGCTGGTTACGTTCCGCGTGGATGAAGATCTTGATCCGAATGTGATCAGCGGCAAACGCCTTTCACCGAAAGAGTTCCATGAACATCTGCAACGTGATGATGTCATCGTTATTGATGGTCGCAATGATTACGAATACGAAATTGGCCATTTCCGCGGGGCCATCCGTCCAGATGTTGAGTCGTTCCGTGAGTTTCCGGAGTGGATTCGGGAGAACCTGGGTGACATGAAGGACAAAACGATCATTACGTACTGCACTGGCGGCATTCGCTGCGAGAAGCTGACCGGGTTCATGATCAATGAAGGATTCCAGGACGTGGCTCAACTGGACGGCGGTATTGTCACGTACGGTAAAGACCCTGAAGTACAAGGCCATCTGTTCGATGGTAAGTGTTATGTATTTGACGAGCGAATCTCTGTACCGATTAACCGGACAGAAGAGGATATTGTCATTGCCAGCTGTTATCACTGTGGAACGACACATGACCGATATATTAATTGTCCAACCTGCAACCTGCAGCACGTAAGCTGTGAGGATTGCGAAGAGACGCATAACCGCTTTTGCTCGGATGCCTGCCGGGAGGCAGCACCGGTACACGCATAAGCAGGAGAGCAGGTGCTGATCGTGAAGCGCGAAGAGGAACGAACGACGCGTGAACGGATTTTGTTCATGCTGAAGCAGCAAGGTACATTGACCGCGAGGGAAATGACAGCTGATCTGGGTCTGACCGGCATGGCCATTCGCCGTCATCTGACGGCACTGGAGCAGGACGGCTGGATCGAGGTTCGGGAGGCCCGGGCTACGGCCGGACGTCCGTCCTCGGTGTACCAACTGACGGTACGCGGGGACAGCTTTTTTCCAAAATCATATTCGTCCCTTACGCTGGAACTTCTTGAAGAATTGTCTGACTCTGCCGGTAGCGGTGTGGTGGATGCATTGTTCGAGAGTCGCCGGGACAAACTGCTTCGTAGCGGATTGCCACAGATGGAGGGCCAGGATCTGGCTGGACGGGTGGAGGAACTCGCGCGAATCCAGAATGCCAACGGATATATGGCGGATGCATCCAGAGATGCAGATGGAACCTACGTCATTACGGAAATGAACTGCCCGATTGTGCAAGTCGCGAGTGTCTACAAGCAGGCTTGCCGCTGTGAACTGGAACTGTTTCGCTCGCTACTTCAAGCTGAGGTAGAGCGTACCGAATGTTACGCCGATGGCGGCAAAAGGTGCAAGTATGAGATTCGCGAAGCGTCGGGGAATTAATTGAATAAGACATAGGCAACTCGCATAACTTGCGGGTTGCTTTTTTTTCGTTATGTAATGTTTTCTATCACAACCATACGATGAAACTAAATTGGAAGCGGTTCAACCATTGACGGATATCGGGACGCCCCTTAATATTAGGGGAACAATAAAACACCAACACGGGTCATGGACTTCAGTCGCATGAGAAAAGTCTATATTTGTCTGCTTTTGTCGATCAAAGCAACAATGCGTTGATGCGTTTGTTTTGTCCCGCCCTATCGTGCCAATGGAATCTCGATAAGGGTAACCACATTTTATAAGATGGAGAGGGGTTCTCACACATGAAAAAGAAATTTTGGATGTCACTGATGATGGTTGCTTCAATGATCGTTGCGGCAGGTTGCGGAAATAACAGCGGTACTGGCTCGGAATCCGAAGGATCAGGGACTACAACAGGTGGAGGAAGCGAGGAAAAATCATACCAGATTGCCATCTCGCAGATTGTTGAACATCCATCTCTGGATGCTACACGTGAAGGATTCATCGCAGCCCTGAAGGAAGCGGGCATTGAAGAGAACAAGAACCTCAAAATCGATTACAATAACGCGCAAGGTGATTCGACGAACAACCTGTCCATTGCACAGAAAATCTCGGGTGATTCCAAAAATGATCTTGTACTCGGCATCGCAACACCATCTGCGCTGGCGCTGGCTCAACAAGTGAAGGACAAGCCATTGCTGTTCGCAGCGGTAACGGACCCGTTGGGTGCCAAACTGGTGACGGATATGGACAAGCCGGGCGGCAATGTTACAGGTGCATCCGATACGAATCCGGAGGCTATTGTACAATTGGCTGACTTTATCGCCAAAAATCTGCCGGATGTGAAAACGGTGGGCTTGGTCATTAACGAAGGTGAACCAAATGCGGTGGTTATGGCAGATAATGCAGAAAAAGCGCTCGCAACACATAATATCAAGCTGGTGAAAGCACCGGTTACGAATACATCTGAAGTAAAACAGGCAACGGATTCTCTTGTTGGCAAAGTAGACGCCTTCTACATTACACTCGATAATTCTGTCGTGAGTGCGGTTGATACGATCATTCAAACGGCGAACAGTAATAAAATTCCGTTCTTCTCCAGTGATCGGGATACCGTTGAAAAAGGAGCTTTTGCAACGGTTGGCTTCAAATATTATGACCATGGATATCAGGTTGGTGAGATGGCCGCGGACATTCTGAAAAATGGTACGAATCCTGGGGATATGAAAGTCACCGTTCCGGACAAACTGGATCTGATCCTGAACCTGAAAGCGGCTGAAGCCCAAGGTATCACGGTTACGGATGAGATGAAAGCGGAAGTAAAAGACCAGGAAAACAACATTATTCAATAATCTGACCGGAATGTAATCCGGCAGTATGGATGCGAGGCGGACATGCAACGGGTTCGCCTCATTCTTTTCGATAGACAGGGAGGAAGTAGTGTGAGTATAAGCTGGAATTCAATTGAAGGGGCGATCGAGCTGGGGCTTTTATATGCACTGATGGCACTTGGTGTGTATATTACGTTCCGCATACTCGATTTTCCTGACCTTACCGTAGACGGAAGTTTTACAACAGGAGGCGCAATCGCGGCGGTTATGATCTCCAATGACTTCTCTCCTTGGCTTGCCTGTTTGGCGGCAATGGCTGGCGGCATGGTGGCTGGGGCTTGTACAGGTCTGCTTCATACCAAAGGTAAAATCAACGGATTGTTATCCGGTATTTTGATGATGATCGCGCTCTACTCCATTAATATGCGTATTCTTGGCGCACCGAATAAATCCATTATGGGCATGGACAATCCATTCTCGGGTGAACATGTCATGGTACTAATTATCATCGTGGTGCTGGTGTTTAAAATCATGCTCGATCTGTTCATGAAAACAGATGTTGGACTGGCACTCCGCGCGACAGGTGATAACAAACGCATGATTCGCAGCTTTGGTGCAAATACGGATGTGACTACGATTGTAGGGGTCAGCTTATCCAATGGATTGGTTGCCTTGTCTGGTGCATTCATTGCACAGCAATCAGGCTTTGCAGACATCACGATGGGTATTGGTATGATCGTCATCGGACTGGCTTCAGTGATTATCGGTGAGGCCATTCTTGGAGCAAGAACGGTATTCTGGGCTACACTTGCAGCGATCGTTGGTTCAATCATTTATCGAATTGTGGTTGCCCTTGCCCTACAGGTCGAATGGTTTGATACATCTGATCTGAAGTTGATCACCGCGGTGATTGTCATTATTGCTCTTGTATTCCCAACGATGCAGCGCTCCATGAAGCAGCGTAGTCTGGCTCGCAAACGAACGGAAGAGTTGATGCGATCCGGGGGTCATCAGGCGAAGGGAGGTATGTGAGCATGCTGGAGATTACGCAAGTAACCAAGCTGTTCAACCCAGGCACAACGGACGAGAAGACCGCGCTGGTTGGCGTGAATCTGACGATGAATCCGGGAGATTTTGTGACGGTGATTGGCAGTAACGGGGCCGGTAAATCCACGCTGATGAACATCATTTCGGGTGTGATGAAGCCGGATATGGGCGATGTACTAATCAATGACCGCTCCATTAAAAACCTGCCGGAGCATAAGCGTAGCAGCTGGATTGGCCGGGTGTTTCAGGACCCAATGGCAGGAACAGCACCACATATGTCCATTGAAGAAAATATGGCAATGGCATACAAACGTGGCAAAGGACGCGGACTGGGCTTCGGAGTTACCCGTGCCAGACGGGAGATTTTCAACACGCAATTGGAGAAGCTGGGAATCGGACTGGAAAAGCGGCCTAACGCGAAAGTCGGTCTCTTGTCAGGTGGGGAGCGGCAGGCACTTAGTCTATTGATGGCGACCTTTACCCAACCGCAGATTCTACTGCTGGATGAGCATACGGCCGCACTTGACCCTTCACGTGCTGAACTGATCACGGAACTAACGGAGACACTTGTGCGTGAGATGAGACTGACTACATTGATGGTGACGCACAATATGGAGCAGGCCATTCGTCTAGGTAACCGTCTGATCATGATGGACAAAGGCCGAATTATTCTGGATGTCAGCGAAGAGCGCAAGCGTACGTTGACTGTCCCTGAGTTGCTTGGTGAATTCGAGCGGATTAGCGGCAAAAAAATGGCGGACGATCGTGTCGTGCTGGGTTAAGGCAAGGTAATACTTGATCCAAAATTAAGCGTTTCGTACTATAACAAGCTCTTTATTACAGAAACCTTTTGCGTTCTCGCAAAGGGTTTTTGTGGTATGTTGAAAACACGATGAGAAGAATACATAGGAGGAACCAGGCATGTCTTTACAATTGGATGAAGGGACATACACCGTAACCCGGCGTACGGATTCCATTCGCCTGCTGGCGAAGGAATTTGCACTTTTTCATTTTTTATATGAAAACAAGGAAAAAGCCTTCACCCGCAGCCAACTGCTGGATCGGGTATGGCCACTGGAATATCCGGTTGAACGCACCGTGGACGATCATATCTATCGCCTGCGCAAGAAGCTGAAACGTTGGGATGAGATACGTCTGGATACAGTAAGGGGCTATGGATATCGGCTTGCTGTACATGAGAACAAGTCCGCTCTACCCGCTAGCCCCTCTGCTCAGGACCCGGAAATGCAGGAAGTCATTCACGGATTACTTCGTAAATATCACTTGTTTGGGCAGGGAAACGCCATACAGACCCTGGTTCAACAGCAGGAAGCACTCGGCATTCAGATTGTGCCGTATTATCAGTTGTATATCCGTTTTATACAGGGAGATCTGGAATGGCTGATTACAACGAAAGAAATTCCCTTTGAGGAGCGACTATATTGGCTACTGATTTTCGTGCACCCCCTGATCGAGCCGGCGGATAGTATTCAGTTGTATGAACAGGCGCTGAATTCATCGGCATTGTCTGCTGATCAGCTTCGCGAACTCCGCATTCTGAACATCATTGAAGTCTATGTAGAGGTGGGCCAATATCAACGGGCCAAAGCACAACTGGAGGAAACGTATCGTGTAATAGAGACTGACGAGCTCAAGAATTTCAGACTGCCTGTAGCACTTGCAGCGTTGTATGTGGAACTGTGGGGTGGCAGCGGTGAAGCTGTTGAGGCCCAGATGGCAGTTCTGCGGTCAGGATTAAAGGATGCACCCTATCTGCGAGAGATCGGACGTTTTCAGGTGATGGAAGGATTATGGTTACTTCGGCAGGGACGAATTCGTGAGGCAGAGTTAAGAATGGATGACGGTCTGGATGTATTGAAAATGTCACTGAACGCACCGCTGTATCTGAATGCAGCATATCAGATTCTCCTATTCCTGGGTCATCATCGAATTGAAGGCAGACTTCGGAGTAAGTATCGTCAAGTGTATGCTGAGATCGGCAAAAGTTACGGTGTTCCCTTATATGGACAACAAATTGTAGATGAAGTACGTAACTTTTTATCTCCTACCTCCCCATCCTCTGATCTTCCTCTGATATAACTTCTTTATGATTACAGCCAAGGAACATACAGACCGCTAACGGCTGTAATCAAGGGAGGAAGTACATGTATGACCGTCATTTCAACTGAATCCACATCCAATGAATCCACCGAATCGCCCGCCTCATCTGCGCAATCTTCCAAAAGCTTATGGACTAACCTCCGGTTTGTCCGCATGTTTATCGCATACTCGCTGGCTACGTTTGGAGATTGGTTCGATGCACTCGCCATCCAGGTGATGGTGGCCTACCGTTGGGGTGCTGATCCGCTGATTATTGCACTTATTCCTGTATGTATGGCTGTCCCGGGTATACTGCTTGGCTCCTTTGCAGGTGCTCTGGCTGATCGACTGCACAAAGTGAAAATCATGATTTTGTGTGATGTAATCACCGTGGGATTAACCGTTGCTATTTTATTCGCACCAAGCCCGGCATGGTTGCTTCCACTGCTCGCTCTGCGTGCCATGATGGGAGTGTTCCACGTTCCAGCTCAGCAGGCGTTAACCCGTCAGGTGGTGGCAGAGGAGCATCTGTTTCAGGCATCGTCCCTAAACGGTTTTGTGAGCCAGTGTTCGAAAGTGGCGGGACCGCTTCTGGGTGCAGTCATTTTGGCCTTCTTTTCACCACAAATATGTATTGTCATTAATGCCTGTACCCGCCTGTTGTCAGGTGCGGTATTATGGCCCTTGCGGCGTTTGGTGGAGAAGTCGGAGTCCGTTGAATCAGACGGAAGTGCTGCTAGTGAAAAGGATGGATCGGAATCTTTGTTCTCCCAGTGGAAGCAAGGCTGGCGTTTTATACAGAGCAGTCGCACCGTGCTGAGTACGATTTTGTTCGGCTGTTTTGGACTCATGGCCATTCTCATGATTGATTATCAGTTTACTACCCTGTTTCGGGAGATCAAGCCAGGTAATGAATCACTGCTCGGCTGGTTGGGGTCGTCGGCAGGAGCCGGGGCAGTCATCATCATTTTGTTGTTAAATCGCTTGCCGAGAATTGGGTATGGGTGGGGACTGGGTGGAGGATATCTGTTCGTGGGTGCCGGAATCGCTGCGCTGGGGTGGATCGGCCCACAAACACCTGAAATTTGGGTCATTATCTGGGGTCTCTGCATTGGGCTTGGTAATGGACTCTTTATGGTAACACTGAATTATTTGCTGCAAAAGGAAACCCCTCCTGCCTATGTAGGGCGCGTCTTTGGCATTCAAAATTCACTATCCAGTGTTGTACTTGTCGTAGCTCCACTTGCAGGCGGAGCACTCATTCGAGCCGCAGGGCCGAGCCCCACCTTTCAATATATCGGTCTCGCTACGCTGGTGATTGGTCTTGCCGGCATACTGCTGCAACGAATCTTGTGGGAGGGGAAGCAGCCTCTCGTGTCTGAAGCAAAAGAGACCATTCCGCAGGAATCGGTCTGACAGCCTTGTCCGGACAACATTTTTTATCATCATTGCATCTACTATAAAACGAACAGCCGCTTCCGATATTCATTCGAAGGCGGTTGTTTGCACGTTGCATTTGTTATACATCGTTGAACGAATTATACTTCCCACCAAGCAAAATAAGCAGTGGAGGCCATTAGTCCTCCAACTGAAAGTGATCCGCTAACAGTCAGATTGATAGCCTGATCTGGAGGAACGACATATCTTCCAGATTCATTGGATAGAAAAGGACCTGCTGCAAGCCCTGTCGCCTCGTGGCGTGCTGGCGTTGCCCGCAGCGCCTTCCTTCTGCGGAACACTGCGGGCTGCTTGCGCTATGCGGCATGCCGGACGGCGTACAGCAGCCCCATGCGGACGAAGTGCCCGCCCCGGAGCGCACGGTTCACGCGCTCCTTTCCACTCTGCACTTAACTCAAAGCAACCCAATTCGTCTCAACCTTTGCATATCACCGCTCGAAAACAGCGGATCGGCGTGCCGTACATGTCAGACCAGATGGCATCGTCTGGCTCTACCACATTCAGCTTATCTTCAATGGTTAATCCGGTGACAGCCATGATCGTCTCCAGCAGATCCGGCCGCATCTCGGGTACATCAAAGGTAGCGATTAACTGTCCGTTTGGTTTCAGCACCCGAGCGAATTCACGAAACGCCCGCAGCATCGTGCCTGTATCCAGATGCTCCAGTACAGAGATACAGAACACCCGATCAAACTTACCCGACTCGTACGGAAGCTGTGCCAAATTAGCCTTTGCACGGTGCAATCGGACGAGAGTTGATTCCGGCAGATCCTGGGCGGCCTGCTCGCCAAAATCAGAAACAATATCCAGTCTTATCGCCTCTTCAGACAAAATACGTTCATCCCAGTCACAGGCGTGAACCTCGCGGCAGTTCTCTGCAAGCCAGAATTTGAACGGATGGGAGATGCCGCAGGCTGCATCAAGGACCACATCGTCTGAACGTGCAAACCGCCGGGCCCATTCATATTCGTAGGGACGGCTCCACCATGCCGGATGCAGGGGGAAGACCAATGTGTCCGTTTTAGGGTCACTTTGCCTAATGTATCTTGATTCCATGAATTCCGGTGCCTTGGGCGTATCCATCATCCCCGAATTCCCTCCTTTAATCCTGTCTCTGCCAAAAATGATTCCAACACCGTGCTCCACCGGCTCCGCCACCTGGCAAGATCATACGACAGTGCAGTCTCGCGCGCATAGATTCCCAGTCGTTCACGCTCGGCCCGATCCTGTACGAGACGAACCAGAGCAGCGGTCAGTTCCTGCTCGCCGGGAGGTACCAAAAGCCCGTTAAAACCATCCTGAATGAGATCATTCAATCCGCCGACATTGGAGGCAATCACCGGAAGTCCACAGCTCATTGCTTCCAGACAGGCATAGGAGGTACCCTCCGAGAATAATGTTGGAATTACGGCGATATCTGCCTGATGGTAGGCCTCACGAATATCCCGGAAATCATACGTGCGCTGGTTAATTCGCTCCGCATGTGGATGAGTACGATGCCAATAACGAAAGGCTCTCCCGACCGTACTTCCTTCAACCAGTTCCCCGGCAAATTCAATCTCCAGATCCGGAAAAGCCCCCAGCAGCTTATCTGTTGCAAGCATCATTGGAATAATGCCCCGTTCCATGCTGATTCGACGCGGATATATAATGCGAATTGGGCGGGGATAGGTCATCCGGACATCCATAGTTTTCTGTTCAACCTGTCCCTGAATCGGAACATTATCCTGATATTCAGCATCTGCTTCTGCTAGAACATCTGTTGCCCAATCCGTTGCATTTCGGAGGTTACGAGCAACCCTATACGTTTCGCCATTTACCTCGGCTGTTTCCAGTTTTGATAAATTCAAATGGAAATCTACCGTTTCTTTCCCCTCTGGTTCTTGATCGCTATCCTTGCCTTCTACAGCTTGCACCCCTGATATAACTGCACCAACATTTTCTCCATGACTCGCCAGATCATTCTTCCATGCGACAAGCCATTCGTCTTCCTGTTTCTGCTCGAAGGTCCGTGTTGGCGGGGCTGGTGTGAAATAGGACGTATCCACTGCGTTGGGAATCAGGACAACCTTCCTTGAATCGGTATAGGTGCACGCAGCCCGGCAAAAGGTCTGGAAATGGGAATCCACCGATACAATGCGCACGAGTCCATCCAGAGCCAGTTGAATATGTTCCGCCACTTGTTGTTTGGTCTCCAATGGCAGCCCGGGACGATCCCAGTTAATGCCGTGACAGATGCCAAGACTGCCGGGTTTGTAGGTGATGGGTTGCCACAGACAGCTGGCATAGATCACTGGGCCGCGCGCTGCGGCTGCCATCCGGTCAAAGGCTTCCGGTACATTATCCATGTCGTACGAATAACCAAATACGTCAATCTGCTCCGTCCGAGTCTGGAATGCTTCAAAATAAGAGAGCTGATGAACCTCGGGAATATGCCCGAGTCCGCGGATGACACTGCACAGATCCAGAATATAGCGCTCCAGTCCACCCCTAAATACACGACCGAATTCCCGGTTGTACCCGTCGGTGAAACTATGCGTCAGAATACTCACCACGCCCATCTCACGGTCCCTCCTTCCAGGGAATCAGCCGAGGTTCCGGATCGAGAATAGACTCGTAATGTGCAAGATTGCCCCACTCACCGCTCGGATCAATACGTTTGTAACGCAAATATTTACGAACCCGGTCCTCCAGACTGCCTGCCCAGCCGAGATGCTGAACCTTCAGTTCCGTACTGACTCCAGGCAACACGGTGCAGGACAAGGGAAGACGGGGAACATGATGATTCTGTTGTGGATAAAAATAAGGATATCCAGGCATATACCGTACAAGTGAAGCAGTATGCCGTTTGTGCAGACACCAGAGATCATCTTCCCGGTAGTGGGTCCGGCCCCCCCACATGTCGTAGAAACGGAATGCAAACCAGTCTGCGTACTCCTGATTAATCAGCGTGCGTATGGCTTTCTTGGCCTCTGAGCTGTACAGCTCATCCGCATCAACCGAGAGCAACCAGTCGGGACGTGTTCCCGCCGCCGCTTGCCATAAGGTGTTGCGAAGCCGCCATTCCTCGGCGAACAGCGGTTTCTCCAATACCTCCAGACGGACTACCTTTGGATAGGCTTTGCATATGTCCGGGGTTCCGTCTGTGCTGGCATCGTCCACAATCACGATTTCATCCACGAACTCACTCAGATCATGCAATACTTCTTCCAGGTATCGGCCACGCTCATTGCGAACCTGGAGCATGGCGGTGAGCTTGTTGCCTTTGCTTTTGCGAACCCGACGAATGGAGAAGGGCTCTTTGAATACACATGTTTCCTCTTGTGTCATAGCAGCATTCTGTTCTTCCTGACCTTGTGTGTCACCCCAGTGATGCACTTGGCTTCGGATGTTCTGTGTTTGTTGTGTATGATCCGGGGGGTGATCGCCATTTCCCAATGCATCTGTATGTGCTCGATCGACTGTTTTCGTTGGCGTGTAAGTGGTTTCGGTTCGGATATCCCTGTGCACCATTGGCCCATTCAACTGTTGTCTACGCTTCTTCGGGTCCAGCATCATGGCACCTCCCCAAGCAATTGCTGTACAGCATGATCCAACAGCTCCAGCTCCACAATCCGGGCCAGCGCATCTTCATCCTCCAGTGCTGTCTCAAGGAAATGTCGGACTGCCCCGTGTCGTTCCCCTCGCAGTGCCAGCGCACTGCCGGATAATTGCTGATAGTCCCGGCGACTGGCATCATCCTGAATATCGACTGCATGCACCAGAGCCAGTGCCTCTCCCACACGTCCAGTCTCCTGGTAGATGCGGAATTTCCAATGTCTCGCGGTTTCTCCGCCAAGTTCGTCAAGGATACGCAGGGCATTTCCGTAATCTTCGTTCATACGCAGTAGTTCCGCTCGTACAAGTTGATCTTCTCCCGCCTCAAGCCAGCGACATAACTGTTCATAATGATGCCGTTCTTGTTCATCGGCTGCACTAATTCCATACACCCGCAGGGCGTCCTCCAACTGTCCGGCCCGGGCATGAATGGCAGACAGGAATCTATAGTGGGAGACTACACAGTCACTGCGACCATTCAAGACCGCATGGGAGAATGCCTCTTGAAGTGAATTGATAGCCCGAGGATCTTCAAGCAAGTACTCATAGGCTGCCAGCAAAAAGGATATCGTCTCATGTGCACCTGCTTTGGCACGAAGCTGGCGGTAGAAGTCGGCACGTACACTGCATTGAAGCAGGGTGATGCTATCCGGAGTGCCTGACAGGATTTGCCGCAGCGCATGCAGGAAGAACAGTTCGTAGTCCCGGAGAGGGACTTCGAGATCATCTTTTTGCATCGTACCTGCAGGTGCAGGGTCTTCACCGCCCAGCCAGATAGCGCGTGCACCTTGGAATAACAGCTTCATATAACGTGTTTCGGAGGATGTGCCTACCAGATCGGCGATGCCGACCAGTTTGGAAATACTACTCTCCCATAGCGGAGATTCTGCTTCGTTTCCAGCAGGCTCAGGGAGCAGGGCAATACATAGCTCAGGCTCCAGCGAAGCCGTAGCCATTAGCCAGTAGGGATGGGCGACTACGGCTACGGTGCGAGGTTCCAGCAATAGCTGCTCGGCCTCAGGGAGGGAGATGACGGTAATGACCGGAGGTACATCTTCTGTTTCTGTCAGGCTGCTGACATAGTAGACATCTCCCTCGATCGACAGCAGTGCAGCAATATCGGGATAGGGAAAGGATGACCAGCCCCCTTTGCGAGGGAAGAGAACATATCGGACCGGGGACTGTATTGTACTGGCCTTATCCAGGCTGACTTCGGAGTCTTCACCTGGTAATGGCGCAGGTTTTTCCATGAATAGTTCACCTCACCTTGACTGTAATATGGCGCGTCATTCGTTCTGCATGTACTTCATGCTTTCACTTCATATGTAAAGCCCTCACGGTACTTCGCATGATATGCCTGAGACTAACATATGGGCATTCCGTCCCAAACATGAGTATCTTCCATGAATAGATGAAGTTGGCAAGCTGTGATAATAGGCTGAATTTTATCTTTTGTGTGACCAGGATCACTTTTTTTTGCTCTAGAGACGAAGATTGTGATAATTATCACATGTATAAAATAGGTAATCTGGCACAATACGTTCATCAACGTATTTGGCGGACAGACAGCGAAGGTGCAGCTTCAATGCCAGATACGCATACTGCGAAGTGAACAGAAAGAAGGGGTAACGGTATGGATCCGATTATGTTATCGCGTATCCAATATGCACTTACAACGATTTTCCATTTCTTTTTTGTCCCGCTATCCATCGGTCTTGTACTGTTGGTTGCAATCATGGAGACGTTGTACGTTGTTAAGGGTAAGGAAATCTACAAAACGATGGCGAAGTTCTGGGGCAAGCTGTTCCTGATTAACTTTGCCGTCGGTGTAGTCACAGGTATTTTGCAAGAGTTCCAGTTTGGCATGAACTGGTCCGAGTACTCTCGGTTTGTGGGGGACGTGTTCGGTGCGCCACTGGCTATTGAAGCGCTACTGGCGTTTTTTATGGAGTCTACATTTATTGGTTTGTGGATATTTGGATGGGATCGTTTGTCCAAAAAAGTGCATCTGGCCTGCATCTGGCTGGTGTTTGTCGGCACATTCCTGTCCGCGCTGTGGATTCTGGCAGCCAATTCATTTATGCAGCATCCGGTCGGGTTTGAGATTAACAACGGCCGAGCCGAGATGAATGATTTCTTTGCACTCATCACGAATGGTCAGTTGCTCGTCGAGTTCCCACATACGATTTTTGGGGCATTGATGACAGGGGCTTTCGTCGTAACCGGGATCAGTGCCTACAAATTAATGAAGAAGCAGGATGTGGAGATCTTCCGCAAATCGTTTAATATCGCGATCATTATCGCTCTTGTTTCTTCATTTGGTGTAGCTTTCTCTGGACACTTCCAGGCTCAATATCTCGTGGAGACACAGCCGATGAAGATGGCAGCCAGTGAAGGCACATGGACAACGACAGAAGATCCGGCACCATGGACGGTGGTCGCTTTTATCGATCCGGATAAACAGGAGAGTACGGGTGAGATCAAAATCCCTGGATTGCTCAGTTACCTGTCCTACAGCAAGTTCTCCGGTAGTGTCCAAGGCATGAAGGAGCTTCAAGCCGAGTATGAGCAGACGTATGGACCGGGGAATTACATCCCGCCGGTACGAACAACGTTCTGGAGTTTCCGCATTATGATCGCAGCAGGGGGCTTAATGATTTTGTTATCCCTGTATGGTACGTTTCTGGCTATGCGCAAGAAGCTGGAGGTTGCAGGAAAGTGGTTCATGCGTCTGATGGTATTTGCTATTTCTCTGCCATTTATCGCCAATACATCTGGTTGGATCATGACCGAGGTTGGAAGACAGCCATGGACGGTATTTGGTTATATGACCACCGAGGCCGGGGTTTCACCGAACGTATCCGCAGGCATGATCCTGTTCTCGACCATCGCTTTTACAGCTGCGTATACGATTCTCGGTATCGTGATGGTATACCTGTTCGTACGTGAGATCAAGGCAGGGCCATTTGCGGTCGATAAGCCAGAAGATCACGATGAATCGGCCGATCCGTTCGGCGTGGATGGAGGTTATTCCGTTGTCACTAAGTGAGTTGTGGTTTTTGCTGATTGCCGTGTTGTTTGTCGGTTTCTTCTTTTTGGAAGGTTTTGATTTTGGTGTGGGGATGTCTACAGGCATTATTGCCAAAACGGACCGCGAACGCCGGACCCTGATCAACTCGATTGGTCCCTTCTGGGATGGTAATGAAGTATGGCTGATTACAGCAGGGGGAGCGATGTTTGCTGCCTTCCCGCACTGGTATGCCACGATGTTCAGTGGTTTCTACCTGCCGCTTGTGGTCGTGTTACTCGCCTTGATTGGTCGCGGGGTTGCCTTCGAATTCCGCAGTAAAATGAAACAGCAGCGCTGGCGCAAAACATGGGATATCATCATTGTGGTATCCAGCGCGCTCCTGCCTTTCCTGTTCGGCGTAGTCTTTGCCACGTTCATGAAGGGTCTGCCTATTGATGGGGAGATGCAGTTGCGTGCAGGATTCCTCGATATTGTTAATCCGTACACCGTGATTGGTGGCTTGAGCGTAACCCTGCTGTGTCTGGTTCATGGATTGCTGTTTGCCTCCCTACGAACAGTCGGGGAACTCAGAGAGCGTGCCTTGAATACAGCGCAAAAATTGATGCTGCCGTTGGCTGCACTGCTCGCTGTTTATGCGTTAATGACGTATTTTATGACCGATGTATTCACCGTACGGGGCTGGGCCCTTTGGATAATGGTTGTACTTGGCGCAGTCGCGCTTGCACTTGCGGCTTACTTCGTGCGTCAGAAGCGTGAAAGCTGGGCTTTTGGTATGACCGGGGCAGTCATTGCGATTGCCTTTGCTTCGGTATTTATTGGACTGTTCCCAAGAGTGATGGTGAGTTCCTTTGGAGCGGCATATGACCTGACCGTATACAATGCAGCATCTGGTGCGTATTCTTTGAAAGTCATGACCATTGTAGCTTGCACATTGCTGCCGTTTGTTCTTGGCTATCAGATCTGGAGTTATTATATCTTCCGCAAACGCCTGAACGAGCAGCACCACCTGGAGTACTGATATGGGACGGGGGCTGCTGAAGCTGCCGGGCATCCGGCCAGTACTCGCGCTGGCATCAGCGCTGGTACTGTTACAGGCGATGACGATCATTATGCAAGCCAAATGGCTGGCACAGGCCATCACGGCATTGTTTGAGGGTTCATCCGTAACGGAGCAGTACCCGGTACTGCTGCTGTTCCTGGCTGCTTTTGCCGCCCGATACGCTCTATCCTTCTGGTTACAACTCGTGACATCACGATATGCGGAGAGGACAGGGACTGATCTGCGCAGACAAATGGTGGAGCAGTGGTTTAGACTTGGGCCGCGTTATGCCAAGACCGAGGGCACAGGCCATCTGGTTACACTGGCACGTGAGGGAACAGCTCAATACAAGACGTATCTCGAACTATTCATTCCTCGCATGCTGGGCATAGGATTCACACCAATCGTCATTCTGCTGTATGTGTTCAAGCTGGATCTGATGTCCGGGGTTATTCTGATGCTGACTCTCCCAATCCTGATCGTGTTCATGATTCTGATTGGTCTCGCAGCTCAGCATAAGATAGACGGACAATTCAGATCCTACAAAGCACTCGCTAACCATTTTGTTGATACCTTGCGTGGGCTGGAGACGCTAAAAACATTGGGACAAAGCAAAACACACGAAGAGTCCATTCTGCGGGTCAGTCAGCGGTATCGGAAAGCAACGATGTCTACCCTGCGTATGGCCTTTCTTTCTTCGTTTGCACTCGATTTCTTCACCATGCTGTCCGTTGCTTCCGTGGCAGTTGGTTTGGGATTACGTCTGACGGAAGGGCATATGCTGCTTGGCCCTGCGTTGACGGTACTGATTCTGGCACCCGAATATTTCCTGCCTGTACGTATGCTCGGCGCTGATTATCATGCCACATTGGACGGTAAGGAAGCCGGAGCGGCCATTAATCAGGTGATTGAACGGGGGAAAGCTGCTGAACGGAAACAGAAAGAAGCTTATGCAAACGTTGTTGCGCACGCGGACATGGCAGAGGATGGGACGGGATCTGCATCATCGTTATCTTCGGGTAAAAGGAAAGCAGGCATTTCGACCATACGTGTCGTGTTGAACGATAAAACGGCTTTGGGACATCTTGCTCCTGATCCTGCTTCTGTTTCTACTATTCCTGAGCTTGTTTCTTCCGCTTCCTCAGTGTTCTCCTGGAATGAGAATAGCAGATTGGCTCTAACGGATGTACAGGTACGGCATGATGATGAAGGTCCTTATTCGCTAAAGGATGTCACATTTCAGATCACGGGTCTTGGCAAAATCGGTGTTATTGGCGCCAGCGGAGCAGGCAAGTCCACATTAATTGATGTATTGGCTGGTTTCCAGTTACCTACTTCGGGTCAAGTACTGGCTAACGGACAGCCGGTTACACCGGATATGCTCGAATCTTGGCGAAGACAGACGGCAGCTATCCCACAGCATCCGTATATCTTTAGTGGAAGCCTGGCCGATAACGTTCGTTTCTACATGCCGGAGGCTTCGGATGCGGAGGTGGCCAAGGCCATTAGCGCAGCTGGATTAACCAAGCTTCTGACCTCATTATCCGCTGGGTTGCATGAGCCTATTGGGGCTGGCGGCCGACAGCTTAGTGGTGGGCAGGAGCAACGGGTGGCTCTGGCAAGAGCCTTGCTTAGTCAACGGAACATCCTGCTGCTTGATGAACCGACAGCTCATCTGGATGTGGAAACAGAGTATGAACTGAAACAGACGATGCTGCCGCTGTTTGAAGGCAAACTTGTATTTTTGGCTACCCATCGTCTGCACTGGATGCCACATATGGATCGGATTATTGTCATGGATGGCGGTACAGTGGCAGAGACGGGAACACATCAGGAATTGCTGGCACGACAAGGTGTATATTATCAGATGATTCAGGCTCAGATGGAGGCGATATAAAATGAAGTCCGGATATGAACATATGGAGACCGTCCGTAACGGAAAAGAAAAAAATAGCTGGATCGCTCCGTATGTGGCACAGTACCGCTGGAGATTCATCGCAGTCATTGCGCTGGGTACATGCGCTGCCTTGTGTGCGGTACTGTTGCTGTTCACCTCCGGATTTCTTATCTCCAAGTCTGCGCTGCGTCCTGAGAATATTCTGATGGTGTATGTACCTATTGTTGGTGTACGTGCATTTGGAATATTCCGCGCGGTGTTTCGATATATCGAGCGCTTGGCAGGACATGATGCCGTACTGCGTGTATTGGCCGATCAACGGGTGAAGTTATATCGCATTCTGGAGCCACAGGCCCTGTTCTTGCGTTCTCGCATGCAGACTGGAGATGTACTTGGAGCACTCGCCGATGATGTGGAGCGGTTGCAGGATATTTATCTGCGTACAGTCTTTCCCGCTGTTACTGCACTTGTGATGTACGGCGGGGCTGTGATTGCTTTTGGCCGTGTTGATCTGGGATTTGCGGTGTGGATGGGCTTGTATATGTTATTCCTTGTTGCCGTGTTACCTGCGATTTCCCTGAAAGTGACGTGGAAATGGCGTGTACGGCTGAAAAAGGAAAACAGCAGGTTGTATACCCGACTGACTGACGGTGTGCTTGGACTGGGAGATTGGCTTGCAAGTGGACGAGCAACCGAATTTGTTCAGCAGCAGGAAGAGGCGGAAGAACAGGTCGATGCGATTCGTCGCAAGTTGCGGCGCTGGACACGCTGGCGTGATCTGATGGCCCAGTGTGTCATTGGCCTGATGGTCGTATCCGTGACGCTATGGGCTGGAAACGCCGCTTCTGTCGGGCAATTACCTGCCGTGATGATTGCTGCTTTTGTATTGGTGTTATTCCCGCTCACGGAAACACTTCTGCCTGTAGGGGATGCGGTGGAGCATCTGCCTCAGTACCGGGAATCACTGGACCGCTTGAAACAGCTGGAAGGGAAATCGGATCTTCAGGGGCAGACTGGAGGGGATGATGTTGGCGGAACGGGCGACTCGGACAGACGAATTCGTCTTCGCATTCCACCCAAACTAAGAGCAGACATCGAGATTAATCGCGTAAGTTACCGTTATGCAGCGGATGATTCCTACGCCGTACATGATGTATCCCTTCATCTGCCACAAGGCAAACGATTAGCTATTCTTGGACGAAGCGGCGGCGGCAAATCGACATTGTTGAAGCTGATTCAGGGGGCATTACTTCCGTCTGCGGGGAAAGTTCTGATCAACGATCTGCCTGTGCAGACCCTTGGTGATAGTGTCACTGATGTTATCGCGGTGCTGAATCAGAGCCCACACCTGTTCGACACCACGGTAGCGAATAATTTGCGGATTGGTCGTCCACATGCAACGGATGAGGAGATTCGTCAGGTGGCCGCCCAGGTAGGTTTATCCGGTCTGATCGAATCCTTGCCGCAGGGATATGATACGCCGATGCTGGAGACCGGGCTGCGTTTCTCCGGTGGGGAAAGGCAACGGATTGCTCTGGCCCGGGTACTGCTCCGGGAGACACCTGTTATTATATTCGATGAACCAACGGTAGGGCTTGATCCAGTGACGGAGCGTGAACTGATGCGGACCATTCTGGACAGCTTGCAAGGCAAAACGATGATCTGGGTGACTCACCACCTGATTGGTGCGGAACAGATGGACGAACTTATTTTTATGGAAAATGGAAAGATTGCCATGCAGGGTTCTCACGAACAACTGCTGGCTGGGGAAGAGCGATACCGCCGTCTCATTGAACTTGATCGGCCGGGGTGGACAGGTCGGCAGCAACAAGAACAACCGTTGCCACCGGTAGCCTCGAGATAAGTGTGAGCTTATGAGCGCCTGCGGCTCAAGACGTGTGGATGTTGCATACCAGCCCAGATGATTGAGCTGGACTGAACCTATACATGAATTATCAATTTAGCGAATGACACCGAATGAGTGCGGAATGAGCACGGAATGAGCACTTAACCATATAAGCATAACAAATAGACGAGCCAAGAAATCTTGGACTCGTCTATTTTTACATTCCGACATGACCGCTTACATTGCGGATACTTACATCTCTACCAGCATCAATATAATGGAAGACAGACACAGGCAGGTACTAACCAGATAGAGGACAGCAACAACCTGTTTGTGATTCAGTCCTGCACGTAGCAACCGATAATGGGCTTGACTCGCATCGGCCTGGTAGATCGCTTTACCTTGAATGAAACGTTTGATAACGACAAAGATGTTATCAAAGATCGGTACACCGAGCGCCAAAATTGGAATGAAGATGGACAACATGGTTGCTTGTTTGAATGCACCATCCAGAGCGATAACAGCCAGAATGAAGCCAAGGAACGTAGCACCTGCATCACCCATAAACACTTTGGCAGGAGCTTTGTTGTACTTCAGATAACCAATCGTCACACCGACCAGAATGATCGACATGAGTGCGGAATCACTTTGACCTTTGGCAAGGGCCACGATGAACAGGGTAATCGCCGAGATGGCCGATAATCCACCAGCCAGTCCGTCCATGCCGTCCGAGAAGTTGATGACGGTTGTCACCCCGAAGATCCACAGGATCGTGAGAATGAATTGCAGCCAGATTGGAAGCATGACATATTCCGCGTTGAAGGGATTCACAAATCCGGTGAACGCAATGCCAGAAGCAAATACGAGTACTGCCGCAGAGACCTGTACGAGCATTTTGGGCAGGGCAGGAAAATCTTTGCCTTTTGTTTTGTACCAGTCGTCAACGGTGCCAATTGTTAGCAAAAGCATACCACCAGCGACCAGAGCCGCTGTTTCCCATGTGATTTCTTTGGTCAGAGCAATGTATGTCAGGAAAAATCCAGTAAATATCGCGTAACTCGCCGTGAGCGGGATCGGTTGCCTGTGTAGCTTACGCTCCACATCTTCCCGAGGCTTGTCCACAAAATCGAGCCGGTGAGCCAGTCGACCAAGCGGCGGAATAAGCAGAACCACGACAGCAAAAGACACTATAAAAGCCAGTATGTATACCATAAACTCGCTTGTTTCACTCCCATCTACCAATTTCCCCTTATTATACGAGTTAAACAGGAAATCTGTCGATGTCATTATTGTAACCAGACGTACGCAATAGTGAACAGAAATCGGATTCTATTGCTTTTGAGGAAGATAGGCGCCGAAATAATGTTTTACGGCTTCTGCATGATATCCATCATCACCTTGCCAGGTTGCTGCAAAAACAAAATCGCTGGAACCACCTTTGCGTTTTCTCGGTTTATCTCCAGGAACCAGTATGCCGGCTGCCGCCCAGATTTCCAGCAGAGCATCTCGCTCCTGTTTGCTGGAAGGCAAGAGATCCTTCCACTTTTTCTCGAGTGAGCGAGCACTGTCCTTGGGGTCTTCCGTCTGAGCTGCTTCAAGCAGGTTGACCAGGATGGCTTGGTCTTCAGGAGTTACTTCAAAGTTTGCATCGTTGTCCTGAAGCAGTAATTCCAGATCCATCAGGCAATAGATAAGCCAACCGTGACGCACGCCGCCCCACTTGATCCGTTCAAAGTTCAGGACGTTTAAGTCGACGTTGGAATATTCCTTGTCTGACTGCAAACGCAGGAAGTTGCAATCCCCACAGGAGCTGGTGTTGGGGTGAAGGGCAGGACGTTCCTCGTAAGTATGCAAAGGCATGTTCGATGTTAAAGCCCAGCTGGATAATGCGCTGCGCAGATAGACTTTTTTGGTGGACAGACTATGTAAAAATGCCGAAATCACCCGTTCTTTAAACGAGTCATCCTGATGCATGTCGTACAGACGTTGGACAATCTCGTCATGCGTGATCGTGAGTGGATCGAACATAATACCTTTGCTTTTGGCATATTCAAATTCATCTCCAGAGAAGGGTAGAGAGGTTGTTTTCCAGCCACCACCTCCCCAGAAGTTGCTCAGCAGTATCTTTGCCGCTTTTTTGTCCATAGGGTTAGCCTCCTTTATGGGAATTGCGATCATGATGAAAGTAGTTCTTCTATCTCAAACCTGCTTACTTTAATGTACGTATTCCTCGGTTGTATTCAGAATCATCTCGACGAGGCCTGGAAAACGTGTGTTTAGTTCTTCCTTTCGTAGGGAATAAAAATGCTGTTTACCTTCAATGCGTGGCTGGATCACGCCAGCTTCACGTAAAATTTTGATGTGATGGGACAACGTGGATTTGGAAATATGATCTACTTCGAAGGCGGAACAGTTTTTCTCGCCAGAGCTGGCCAGACAGTGTGCAATTTTCATGCGGATCGGATCACCCAATGCATTGCAGACCGTGGTCAACTTCAGTTCCGAAGCCATAGGTATCGTTGGAGTTCTCATATCTATGACGTTAGCATATTCGGCCACACCTTTCAATGTTTGAAAAATTTCGAACTATAGAAGTTGAACTGTAACTATTACACTTGTTTACTCCGATTGCAGTACCATCTTTCGATCGCTCTTATCCCCAGATTTTCTTTATTCCCTTGGTCCAAGGGAAAAATCCGGTGATAAATGCGCACGCTTCGCTTCTTCAGATTGGTTCTGCACTCTCCGTGTTAGTGTAAAAGTCGGTCTCAACTTATATATTTCTTGCGGGCAGTATAGGAAGTGTGTTACATTTCTTTTCGATTAGTTCGAAAATATTCGAACTGAAAGATTGGAAAATGGCTTTTTATTCTGGGAGGAATATAAATGAGTACTATAAGTACCACTACACTGTTGAACAACTATTTCCGTTTATTTGATGCTTCACGCACAGACGAGCGCGCCATGGAGGACTTATTGTCCCTGTTTACACAGGACGCAGAGATTGTGCTTAACGGCACCAGCCGAACAGGATTCGATGGCTTCATGAAAGCTTTCTACGAGTACAATAAGGACGTAAAACATATGTGGGACGGTTGGGTGGAACAGCCTGACGGCAGCTACCAAACCAACTGGGCGGTATGCGGACAAGCGGCAGACGGAACGGTATATGCCAAAGCAGGCATTGATATCGCGCGTGTAAATGATGCGGGCCAGATTGTGTATCTGGAGAATGTACAGGCCGACCAGAATGCGTTCAGCAGGTATAATCAGTAATTAAAATCCAGGATTTCAGTTCTATAGTTGTTAGAAATCTGATTCAATAAAAGATAGGAAACTTTAACTCCACCGTTTTTTCATGCTGTGGGGTTTTGTTATACCCAACATGCTCAATCACTCTTTTTAGGATAGGATTAGAGTATAGGGATGAACGTTTATAAATTCTTAGATGTTGAAATAAAGAGGAGTGAACTACATGAACGAAATTGGGAACCGAAACGTCATGGAACCTTTAGAGATCATACCCATAGTCGGCATTGGACCATTTAAGTTGGGAATGAGTAAACCAGAGGTAGAGGAGATCATCGAGCGCATCAACCCGGAGATTAGTCAGCTCTATAACCGATTGGAGTATAATTCGGAACATAAACTCTATTTCATTGAAGTAAGTAATCCACACGATTATCCACCTGATGAATCTGATGTTGTCCTTACATATGATAATATTGACGTTTTTCGAACAAAGGCCGATGATCTCGTTAAGCTAATAGATAGTAAGACACCATATACTCGAGACATCGATGCGGAGTTGGGATTTTCTTTTATTTTCAAAGACATCCAATTGGCTTTGTGGAGACCTAGCGTGATGACCGAAGAAATGTTGAATTCAGTTGAGTTTTTGACCGATTTTTCGCCAGAGAATCAGGAACTGGAAAAGAGATTTTTCTATTTTAGGACGGTTGCTGTGGCGGCCTCGGGATACTTTATATAGAACATAAAGGGAAGATTCAAGAATGCTCAAGAGATAAATTTGATCTATTCTAAATAGAGTTTATATAGTCTGTGCATGAAAAAAAGCCCATTCCCATATGGACATAACCATGGCGGGGTGGGCCTCTTTAACTTACGGCATCTTGTATTACTTCTAACGAACCTGTGACGCGCTATTGGAGGATATTTGGCAAAAGTAATTTTCTAACAAACCACAGACACGTTAATAGGCTACATATTAGGTTCTAGAGCAGTTTTTTGCCCATGTAATCCGATATAAGGTGGCTCAGGTTCGTTAGATTTTGAAAACATGTTAAAAGCTTCAAATAAGGTGTCTATGATTCGTTAGCCTATTCCGGTTCGACTTTTTGAATCTCCGACGTGTAACATCCCACGCCTTTCCTACCCTTGCATCGTCTTATTCTGAAAAGCAGCGATATCCGCATACTCTTCTTCGAATTTGCGGGAGATGCGGATGAAGATCGGCAGCAGTTCCCGGTAGACACGGACACTGTCCGGGTCCGGTTGGTGCCGGTGTGTTGATCCGATCATGCCGGAGACGGCACTTAGGGAATCGATGCGGCCAAGGGCGTACAAGCCCAGTACAGCTGCGCCGAGACAGGAGCTTTCAATACTTTCGGGGATGATGACATCCTGATCGAAAATATCCGCCATCATCTGGCGCCACAACTCAGAGCGGGCGAAGCCGCCTGTCGCCTGGATTTTTTTCGGACGACCGATCTTTTCTTCAATCGCCAGCATGACCGTGTACAGGTTAAACAACACACCTTCGAGGGCAGCGCGAATCATATGTTCTTTCTTATGATGCAGCGTCAGGCCAAAAAACGAGCCACGTGCATTCGGATTCCAGAGCGGAGCCCGCTCACCTGTCATGTACGGATGGAACAGGAGACCCTCCGATCCCGGAGGTGCGTTTTCAGCTACACGAGTCAGCACTTCATATGGATCGATGCCAAGTCGCTTCGCCGTCTCCACCTCGGAAGCCGCAAACTCGTCCCGAATCCAGCGAAAAATAACACCGCCGTTGTTCACCGGTCCGCCAATGACCCAGGCATCCTCCGTGAGCGCATAACAGAAGAAGCGTCCTTTTGGATCAGTCACCGGTTTATCTACGACTGTACGAATCGCTCCACTGGTACCAATGGTCACGGCCACGACGCCTGGATCAATGGCATTCACGCCCAAGTTGGAAAGCACGCCATCACTGGCCCCGATGACAAACGGTGTGGTGACCGCAATGCCCATCTCCTTGGCGAACTCCGGGTGCAATCCATGTTTCAGCACATGTGTGGTTGGGACCAATCGGGAAAGGTGTTCCGGCGTAATGCCCGCCACATGCAGCGCTTCTGCATCCCAGTCGAGTTTCTCCAGATTCATGAGTCCGGTGGCGGAGGCCATCGAGTGGTCAATGACGTATTCAGAAAATAATTTATAGAAGACATATTCTTTCATGGATATGAATTTGTACGTCTGCTGGAACAGTTCCGGTTGATCCCGAGTGAGCCACATGATCTTGGTGAGTGGGGACATCGGATGAATGGGCGTACCTGTTCTCAGATAGATTTCGTGGCCATTCATCTCCGATTTGAGCACTTCGGTCCACTCGGCACTGCGATTATCTGCCCATGTCATGGCCCGCATCAACGGTTTGCCGTGTTGATCGACTGGCAGAATACTGTGCATGGCCGAGCTGAATGATACAAACAGGATGTCCTCTGGTTTCACTCCCGCTTTGGACGTGGCCTGTTTAACGGATTCAATGACTGCTTTGAAAATATCTTCCGCATCCTGCTCCGCAATCGCAGGTGTGGGGGTGTGCAGCGGATAATCGGCACTGCCTTGAGCCACAATGGTTCCGTTCTGTTCGAACAAGACGGCCTTGGTGGAGGTCGTGCCGATATCTACGCCGATCATATAGGGTGAAGAAGCCATTTTGTCATCCCTCTTTCTTGAATATATAAGGTGGCGCTATTCATCCAACTTATATGGCATCTGTTATTTCAACTATAGATAAGAATATCAGACTTGAGGGATGGATCAAAATGGAGCAGATTACGTCGATCTCGATTACACCATCCTTAATCCTTCACCGCTCCTGCGGCAATATCCGAAATGAACTGGCGGCTGATGAACAGGAACATGACAATCAGCGGAATGACGGCAAGCAGCGTACCTGCGATCACCATCGCATAGTCTGTGTTATACAGTCCGTTCAATTGAGACAACGCAATCTGCAACGTGTATTTGCGTTCATCCGTCAGGACAATCAAAGGCCACAGGTAGTCATTCCATACTCCGATAAAGGTGAACGCGCCAAGGAAAGCAAAGGCAGGTCGCAAAATCGGCAACGCCACGTTCCAATAGAGCCGGAAGAAATTACAGCCGTCGATGCGGCCTGCATCCAGCAGATCGTTCGGAATAGACTCCGTGGCATACTGGCGTATCCAAAAAATGCCGAAGGCGTTCACCATGCCCGGAATAATAAGAGCTTTGAAGGAACCGACCCAGCCGAACGTAGCCATGAGTACGAAGGAAGGCACCAGCGATAGCTGGGAAGGTACCATCATGGTCGCGAGCAGCAGGATGAAGAGCCACTTTTTGCCGGGAAATTCAAACTTTGCAAACGCAAACCCCGCCAGTGAGTCAAAAAACAGTACAAGAATAGTCACGAGGCCCGACACAAACAACGTATTCAGAAAGGCGCCCCAGAAGTCAATCTGCTGTAACACCCGCGTAATATTATTCCACAATTCGCCCCCGAACCAGAGCTGCGGTGGAAACTTGTAGATATCGGACGTTGTCCGGGTAGACATTACAATCAGCCAATAGAACGGGAACATGGATATGAGCATGCCCCCGATAAGACCGGTATACAACACCAGCGATTTGAGGTGTTTGGACGCCATAAGCGCTCCCCCTTGTCACATCAGGATGATTTGCCTTGAACAAGCTTCCAGTTCACAATTGAGAACAGGGCGATAATGAGGAACATGCCCCAACCAACAGCAGCACCATATCCGAAGTAATTGTTAATGAAGGATTCACGGTAGAGGTACAATACAATCGTCATGCCTGCTGCACCAGCGCCACCATCGTTACCTACCAATACTTGAGGCTCGGTGAACAGTTGCATACCCCCGATCGTTGATGTAATGACCGTGAACAGGATCACTGGACGCAGCATCGGAATTGTGATGCGGAAAAAGGACTGTATCGCGGATGCCCCGTCAATCTTGGCTGCTTCGTATAACGTCTGCGGGATACTCTGTAGCCCCGCCAGATAGATAACGGCGTTATATCCGGTCCAGCGCCAGACCACCATGGAGGAGATTGCAACTTTGATGCCCCATGGTGCATTCAGCCACTCCACAACCGGTAGCCCGACCGATTGCAACAGATAATTGAGAAAACCATAATTGTTGGCAAATAAAGCACCGAAGATAATGGCTACCGCTACGATGGACGTGACGTTTGGCAGGAAATAACCGACCCGAAATAATGTACGGAACTTCACAAATGGTGCATGCAGCAGAAAGGCAATAATCAGGGCGAAAAAAAGCATTGGAATCGTCGAATAGATCCAGATCATGAACGTGTTGCCCACGGCTTGCCAGAACTCGGCATCGGTCAGCATGTATTTGAAGTTGTTGAACCCGTTGTACGTCATGACACCGATGCCATCCCATTTATGAAAAGCCAGATAAAGTGAGAATCCGATCGGGAACAGGCCAAATACCGCAAACAGAATATAAAACGGCGATATCGCAACATAAAGTGCACGATGCTCCCACATTCTCGCCCATAGTGACTTCTGCCGATCCAGATCAGGTCTTGCATTTCCGGGATCGGGAGTAAGACGAGGTTCAGTTACAGCCATATGAATTCCTCCTTTGCGGATAACGAAACCACGTTCTTCAGGTTAACGCTGCAATTCCCGCTCGACGCGGTGTACCGTATCTGTCCAGACCTGCTGTGGATCGGCATTTTGCTTCGCGACATCATTCAGCCGCCGGGTGATAATGTTGTGTACGGATGGGTACCTTTCGCCAAAAAAGGCATCCGGCACTTGCTGTGCCGATTCGGCAAATACAGGCCCCGTCGCCTGTCCGCCGAAGAAAGGTTCTTCTTCTTTCATGGCAGGGTCATCAAACACACCTGGTGCGGAAGGGAAAAGGTTCAATGTCTGGTATTGCTCCAGCTGATTTTCGGGACTTTGCAGCCAGCGAACCAGTTCGAAGGCTTCCTGAGGATGTTCACTCGACTTCAGGATGGACAGGAATGATCCCCCGTTGTTGCCATCTCCCCCTGGTGCCCGAGCGACCCGCCACTTCCCGGATGTGTCCGGAGCGGCTTCCTGAAGAACTTGTTTCATCCAGACAGCACCTACGAAAGAGGCGATTTCGCCATTATTCATCGCGGCGTTCCAGCCTGGAGTCCAGCCGTCTGCGTTGGCAAGTAGTCCCTTCTCTTTGAAGGCAATGGATGTATCCCAGCTTGTTCGCACCAGAGCAGAATCCATGCCGATGAATGAACCATCTGGACGGAAATAACGTTCAGCTCCTTGCGACAGCACTTGGTTGTAAACGCTTCCGATGTTATCGGTCAGAAATACCTTTCCTCCGAATTTCTCCTTGATCTGTTCTCCGGCAGCGGCATATGCATCCCAGCTGTTGATCTGGCGTGTAACGTCTTCGGGATCAGATGGCAATCCGGCCTCCTTGAACAGATCTTCTCGGTAGAAGAGGGCTGTTGGCCCCGTATCCATCGGAAAACCGATCATCTGTCCACTTGGCGTAACGCCTTGCTTCCATTTCCACGGCAGATATTGGTCTTCAATATCTCCTGCACCTAGATCATACAGATTATAGAAACGGTCCTCACTGGGGAATAGCTCCATGATCCAGTCGTTCAATGCCACAATGTCTGGTTCACCTGAACGTGCAGCGAGTGTTGTTTTGAGCTTTGCTTTGAAATCACCGCCGATTTTCTGAGCTGTCAGTTCGATATTGGGGAACTTTTCCTTAGCCCTGGCAATCAACTTATCATCGATGGAACGATTCCAGTACCATAATGTAAGCGCTACCTTTTTGTTGTTCGCTGAATCGTCCTGTCCGGGCCAGATGGAGCATCCGCTTATGAGCAGGACGCAGACCATCAGTATGGCTGTCCAGCATGTTCTTTTCCGGCGGATCATGTGTATTACCCCCTCATCGTTAAGTTCGAGGCATGAAGTGCTTTGGACTACAACATTAGTGTATGAGCAGTTTATAAACTCATACCCAATATTCCTAAAATGAAACACATATTTGTGTCGGTTGCGTAACATAAATTGGGTAGTTACTTTAAAAATAAAAGTTACTTGACACATTATAATTTTTATTCTAAACTAACTTACATAAAGTAACTAATGATGATGAGAATAATATAGATACGTACTATATAACATCCAAGTGATCCAGTTTTGCTCTGGATGCGAATCAATCAACATACAAGTTGGCCTAAACAGGAGGAACGACAATGATCAATTCACATATTATTCAACTGCTTGCCCCCAAAATTCAGACTTTTCCGAGTGGAAAAGAGTTTATATACCTGGTGGGACCAATCAAGCTTCCGGTTAACCTCGACGGGGAGACCAAGACATTCCAGTGGTACAGCTGGATGAAATCGGACAAAGCGATGGAGAGCGGCGAGTTAATCGAATCTCTTGCTGCTGCTGAACTGGCAGAGCGTCAACAATCCAGTGTTCTGGTGTACGGTGACTTTGCTGAAGCACAAGAAGCGCTGATCCGGATGCATAGCATCTGTCATACAGGCGACATCTTTGGCAGCAAACGCTGTGATTGCGGCTTCCAATTGGAGCAATCCATGAAAATGATCGCCGCACACGGAGCGGGTGCACTGTTCTATCTTGCGAACCATGAGGGACGTGGCATTGGTCTGTTCAGCAAAGCTATGGCGTACATTTTGCAAGAAGAAGGTCTGGATACGGTAGATGCAAACTTACAGCTCGGGTTCACAGACGATGCCCGCAATTATGACGATGCGATTGCCGTATTGCGTGCACTTCGCTCTGCTCCGGTTACACTGATCACCAACAATCCACGGAAGCTGGCTGCCTTGCAGGAAGCGGGATTAAATGTGGGTGGACGTGTTCCACTATGGGGAGATCGCTCTGCTTTTAACGAGAAATATCTGCAAACGAAAGTGAATCGTTCCGGTCACTTGGCTGAAAGTGATGGCTGGGCTGAGGCAGAGACGTTGCTTCCGCATGCGCAGGCTTAATCATTATTAATAGATGTAATTGATTAGTGGATTAGTCGTTGTAGTACTCTCCGTTATGGAGAAGTACAGCAGCGGCTTTTTTGTATGGAGGATAGGGTAGCGATCAGGTTTTCCTGATTCACGGAATGGCTTGCCGTTCCCACAGTTCGGATTATACAATATAGTCATCTGATGAATGCGGGAGGAACCAAGGTGCCATTTGAGGGACAACGTATATTGCCGGCTGCGAAGAGCATGAAGCAGTTTGAGGCGATGATTGAAGGCCCTTATACCTATGGGGTGATGCTGGAAACTCATATTGCACAGCTTCAGAGTGTAATGGACGAGGCGCGGCGGTATGACAAAAAGATACTTTTGCATGCAGATCTGGTACAGGGATTAAAAAACGATGAGTATGCGGCAGAGTATCTGTGTCAGCACATTCGCCCCGTAGGACTGATCTCTACGCGAGCGAGTGTTATTCAGAAGGCAAAGCAGAAAGGCATTACAGCGATTCAACGTATTTTTCTACTGGATACCCATGCGCTGGAGAAAAGTTATCTGTTGCTGGCCAAAACCCAACCGGATTATATTGAAGTATTACCTGGCGTCATTCCGCATATTATTGCGGAAGTATCTGTGCGTACAGGGATACCCATTATTGCGGGGGGATTGATCCGTTCACCGGAAGAGGTTGAACTTGCGCTTGGCGTCGGGGCTACGGCAGTGACCACATCCAACGCAGATCTGATCCGACACTTCGAGAAATCGCTTACACCGTAAAAAGAAACCACAACAGGAGGTTGGCTGTATGGAAAAATATATATTGGCTCTGGATCAGGGAACGACAAGCTCCCGAGCTATTCTATTTAACCGTGGCGGGGAGATTGTGCACATTGCACAGCAGGAATTCCCCCAGTATTTCCCCAAGCCGGGCTGGGTAGAGCAGAATGCCAACGAAATCTGGAGTTCCATTCTTGCCGTGATGGCTTCATGTCTGGCAGAGAGCGGAATTAAACCTGTTCAGATTGCTGGAATTGGAATTACGAATCAACGTGAGACGGTTGTGGTATGGGGCAAAGAAACAGGCAGACCCATCTATAATGCAGTGGTATGGCAATCCAGACAGACCGCAGATATCTGTGAAGAATTGAAGACGCAGGGTCTCGGGGACCTTTTCCGCCGTAAAACAGGATTACTGATCGATCCCTACTTCTCGGGAACCAAGGTGAAGTGGATTCTGGATCATGTCCCTGGTGCCCGGGAGCGGGCAGATAAGGGTGAACTGCTGTTTGGCACGATTGATAGCTGGCTGATCTGGAAACTGAGCGGGGGTACACATGTCACGGATATATCCAATGCCTCACGTACCCTAATCTATAACATCTATGATCTGCAATGGGATGACGAATTGTTGGATATCCTCGACATTCCTAAGGCCATGCTGCCAGAAGTGCGAGGTTCATCCGAGGTATATGCACACACAACAGACTATCATTTCTTCGGTCATCGGATTCCGATTGCGGGAGCGGCAGGTGATCAACAGGCAGCGATGTTTGGTCAGGGCTGTTACACCAAGGGCAGTATGAAAAATACATATGGTACCGGTTGTTTCATGCTTATGAATACGGGAGAGAACCCGGTACAATCCAATCACGGACTGATTACAACGATTGCCTGGGGGATGAATGGCAAGGTTGAATATGCGCTCGAAGGCAGCATTTTTGTTGCAGGTTCAGCGGTTCAGTGGCTGCGTGATGGATTAAGAATGCTTCGCTCTTCAAAAGATAGCGAGGATTACGCCACACGCGTGCTTTCGACAGACGGCGTTTATATGGTACCTGCATTTGTCGGACTGGGCAGTCCGTATTGGGATAGTGAGGTTAAGGGTGCGGTGTTTGGCCTGACCCGAGGCACGACAAAGGAACACTTTATCCGTGCTACGCTTGAGGCGTTGGCGTATCAGACCAAAGATGTACTGGAGGCAATGGAATCCGACTCGGGTATTTCCGTGCATGCTCTGCGTGTGGATGGAGGAGCGGCGGCGAATGATTTCCTCATGCAGTTCCAGAGTGATATTCTGGGCATTCCTGTCGAACGCCCAACGGTGAATGAAACGACTGCATTGGGTGCGGCTTATCTGGCAGGATTGGCGGTTGGATATTGGACGAGTGCGGATGAATTGACCGATCATGAAAATACGGAGCGTGTCTTCCAGCCTGTTATGGCTGAGCAACAACGAACAGAACTGTATGCAGGCTGGAAGCGTGCAGTGAACGCTGCAATGGCTTTTAAATAAAAGGAATGAAATAAATATTTCTTGGTGTGGGTATTTGTACTTTTTAACTAAACATATGTTATAAATGATATTTACTGGTGGAAAATGATGAATGATTTACAGGGTTATTCTTCCTGGAGAAGACAAAATATATACCCACTATAAGGAAAAAAACAAGGTTAGTGGATTCATTTGAAATTCCATCCTTTGGCAGAACAACTTTTTGAATTTTTTTTGAATAATGTGTCATTTCAGGACTTCACGCCGTCAAAAATCTGTGATAGGATAAAGGCACAAGTTAAAAAATGATGTCTGGAGATCGGGAGGGACCACGTGCCGCTCAGCAATTGCTGAGCGAATGACGTGGTCCTTTTTTTGTTTTTTTACGGAAAAATTGAGAAAATCAATAGGAGGTTCAAGAATGACAGAAACGTTCTCGTCAGCACACCGGACCGAATATTTGCAAAGCATGGCGAATGCACATTTTGACGTATTAATTATTGGTGGTGGGATTACAGGCGCAGGGATTGCATTGGACGCGGCTTCCCGTGGATTGAAGACAGCGCTTGTAGAAATGCAGGATTTTGCAGCAGGTACATCCAGTCGTTCGACCAAGCTTGTCCATGGCGGATTACGTTATTTGAAGCAATATGAAGTGAAGATGGTTGCTGAGGTAGGACGGGAGCGGGCTGTAGTTTATGAGAATGGGCCACATGTGACCACACCGGAACCGATGTTGTTACCGATCTATACGGCTGGCACGTTCGGCCGCTTCAGCACATCCATTGGACTGATGGTGTATGATCGGCTCGCCGGGGTGAAGCGCAGTGAACGGCGCCAAATGTTGAATGCTGGAGCGGTGTCAGACAGTGAACCTTTATTACGCAAACAGGGGTTGTTGGGTGGTGGACTCTATGTGGAGTACCGGACTGATGATGCCAGGCTCACCATAGAAGTTATGAAAGAAGCTGTCAAACGTGGGGCACAGGCAGTGAACTACGTTAAGGCGAAAGGTTTCCTGAAGGAGAATGGCAAGATTACAGGTATTGAAGCCATGGATCAGATCGATGGGCAGATATATACACTAAAAGCAAGCAAGGTGATTAACGCTTCCGGTCCATGGGTGGACGGTCTGCGGGAATTGGATGGTTCGCGCCAGGGGAAAACGTTGCAGATGACCAAAGGCATCCATTTGGTCTTTGATGGTGAACGATTCCCATTAAGACAGGCCGTCTATTTTGATACACCAGATGGTCGAATGGTATTTGCTGTCCCACGTGATGGCAAAACCTATGTAGGAACAACCGACACTGTATATCAGGATGATCCTGCACACCCGCAAATTTCCGACTCAGATCGCGATTATGTGATTGATGCAGTTAATGGCATGTTTCCAGATGTACACATTAGTACCGAGGACGTGGAATCCGGATGGGCGGGTGTACGTCCACTAATTCATGAAGAAGGCAAGAATCCTTCCGAAATTTCACGTAAAGATGAAGTCTGGGTATCCGATTCCAATCTGATTACGATTGCCGGGGGCAAGTTAACCGGATACCGTAAAATGGCCGAGATGGTTGTTGATCTGGTCGCACGCCAGATGCAGCAGGAGAGTGGGCATTTCATAGGACCTTGTGTAACGAAGAAGATGCCCATCTCCGGCGGTGATGTAGGGGGATCGGCTGGATTTGTATCGTATGCGGAGCGCAAGATCAAGGATGGTGTTGCCTTGGGACTTGCTCGACCTGCTGCGGAGCGGCTGGTCCGCACGTATGGTTCCAATGTGGAGGCACTATATGAGCGAATGCCCGATCCACGCATCAAGTCAGAGCTTCATGGCATGCCACAGGAGCTATTGCTTATGCTACATTACGCGATTGATGAAGAGATGGCTGCAACCCCATCTGACTTTTTGGTACGAAGAACAGGTGATTTATTCTTCCGTATTGATGAAGTTCGTCGCTATAAAGCAGCAGTTATCTCGTATATGGCAGTTCGTTTGGACTGGTCGGAAGAGGAAGTGGTTAAACATACACAGGAACTGGATCAACTGCTGCTGGAAGCATCCGGAAAAATCTGAGGCAGGATTTCAAGATCGAGAGTCGAATGGAACATGTAAGCGTGTAACATAGAGAGGGGATTACATCCATGACATTACAGATCGGAATCATTGGAACAGGCTGGTTCAGTAAGGTACACGCGGATATTCTCGCACGGATGGAAGGTGTTCGTGTTGCGAGTGTCTGTGGAACATCGCTCGAAAAGGCAGAGGCTATGGCCTCCGTTTATGATGCTGTTGGTTACGGGGAACTTGAACATATGCTGGATGGTGAGAAGCTGGATGCGGTGTATATCTGTGTGCCTCCGATGTCTCACGGATCGATTGAGTCCGAATTAATCCGCCGCGGTATTCCATTCCTGGTGGAGAAACCTTTGAGCACCGGAATGGATGTTCCGCGTCAGGTGTTGGATCAGGTGCAAAAGAGCGGATTGTTAACCTCTGTAGGATACCATTTTCGTTATCAGGAGGCCGCGCAGGTCCTGCAGCAATCGATGAAAGAACAGACGGTCGGCATGGCTCTTGGTCGCTGGATGGGCGGAATGCCAGGGGTCGCCTGGTGGCGGCGTCAGGACGGTTCAGGAGGACAATTCGTTGAGCAGACTACACATATTGTAGACTTGCTTCGGTATTGTGCAGGAGAAGTTACGGAGGTATATGCTGTAGCAGCTCAGCGAAGCATGCATGAGAAGCATGAGCATGTCACCGTTGCCGATGTGGCGAATGTGACGCTCAAGCTGGAAAGTGGAGCGATTGCCAGTATCGCCAATACATGTCTGTTGCCAGATGGAGAGGGCGGCGCAGGACTCCAGTTCTACACGGATGCAGGCGTGTGGGATTGGACGCCAGAACGTTTGCTTCTGCCAAGTGCGGCAAAACATGCGATGGCAGGTTTGGAGATTCCGGCAGGACATAATCCATACGAGCGTGAGAATGAAGCGTTCATTCATGCTCTGCGTACGGGAGACCGTTCACGAATTCTGTCCGATTATGCGGATGCCTGCCGTACACAGGAGATTACAACGGCGGCCTTGGCATCGGCAGATTCCGGTCTGCCTGTACAGCTTCAGCCTTCAAAACATCTCTCTCATTAAAAGGTTGAAGGTAATATAAATACGCCTGAATCAGGGAATGATCCGCAGATCAGCCCGATTCAGGCGTATTTGTGTTGAGTAGAGATTATTGAACAGCAATTCAACTACTCGGATTTCTGCTGTTTCAACCAGTCGGATGACCAACTGTAGATCTGATCAATGACAGGTTCAATGGCTCTGCCTTTAGGTGTTAATTCATACTCTACACGGGGAGGTATCTCGGGAAACATGTGTCGGGTTACGATACCTTCTGTCTCCATTTCCTTCAATCGCTCCGATAAAAGTCGTCCACTGATCGCCATCTCTGCTTCAAGCTCCGTAAACCGCTTGGGTCCGGACAACAGTTGATACATGATTAACAGTACCCACTTCTTGCCTATGATGTCTATGGCTTGAGTGATCATACAGGGACTTGGTGCTTTTACTTTTTTCAGCTTCAACGTGTTCACCTCGATTCATGATTATTTTCTTCGCAGGTTGTATATGAAAGGACATGGTTTCTGCCGCTTTAAGAATATAGGACATCCAAGTAAATGAGGGTTACTACAAAATATACTGTAACATACCTTTTGTATGTATTATACATCATACAGCGAAAAATTACTTGAAGAAATTATGTTATTATTATATACTAACTTCACAAAAGTAAGTTGGTGATAAATAATACGTATAATATGAACGCGTACTATTCTGAAAATTAAACTCGGCTGAACGGTTGAAAACAGAGTGACCTTTGGGAACTTTTACATAGATTCTTTTTTTACAATGTGCAGCAAAAATAATCATTACATAGTAGGAACATATAATTGTTACAGGAGGATCTACATATGAACAAAATTTTGGGTTATATTTTTCTAGTTATTCTTGCAGGTATGTTTGTCATGACAGGGTTTAACAAGATTAGTGGGGCAGACATGATGATTCAGACATTCGAAAGTTTCTCTTATCCGACATGGACGATGTATCTGCTGGGCGCTGCGGAGTTGCTTAGTGCTGTAGGACTGCTGATTCCACGTACTCGCATCCTGGCTTCTGGCATACTGACCTTTATTCTGATTGGGGCCGTGGGAAGTCATCTGATCTATGCACAATATGCTGCTGTTCCGTTCCCGGCCGTGTTGTTGGTAGCTAACATTATTGTCCTGGTTGTGGGCATGCGCAGATTGGAAGCGGAAGAAGAAGGTCAGATGGACGCGGTTCAGGCGTAAGTTAAAGATGAATAGAAGATCTGAAACGATATCATGAGATGGCCGCAGCAGATGAGCATAGGTCATCTTTTTTTAGGATTGAATGGATTTAATATAAAAAAAAGAAGAACCCACGAAAAACAACGGGTTCTCTTGCAGCGGGACTTCCTGATCGAAAGGTCTTCTGACTATAAATGATCGAATGCCATTTTGATTATAGTAACTTTTTTAATTGAGAGACGCGTCCTTGGCTGATGCCAAGCTTTTCCGCAATTTGCTGTTGAGCCAAACCGGGATTCTGTTCAACAATTTCTTTCATCTGTTGCAGCATACGTGCCGTCTTCGGCCGCAGATCCGGGTATTCTTGGTTGTCAGCTGTGGTCCCTTCTTCCCTAGCGGGAGATGAGACTGAGGCGGATTTGGAAGCAGGACGCTCCACGGGTGCAGGAGCCTGTTTGTTCTGAGGTACGAACCAGTCGGGAGAGTCATCCGGGTGTTTTAATTGAATTGCACAAGTCCGGCAGATGAATTGTTCTTTGAAATACATTTCCGTATCTACATCACCGCAAAAAATACATAATGTTGATTTGTACTTTCTTAAAATCAACTCTTTCCCTTCAATGAAAAACTCAAGCGGATCGCCGATATGGATTTCCATCGTATCCCGCATTTCTTTGGGAAGGACAATTCGTCCAAGACGGTCCAGAGATCTCTTCATTCCGGTTCTTTTCATCGCATCTCCCCCGCAATATTCACAATTAAAAACCTGTCCTTATTGTAAGGAAGAAAGGGCTTTAATACAACAATAATATTTCAAAAAAGTGGGATAATGCCATCTATTATGGAAAAATAAGTTTGGAAAGGATGGGTGCAACCGCTAAAGTGAACAATGCAGCGAGCACCATGGAGATGCTGGAGATGGTACCGGTCAGGGAACTCAGTTCAAACGCCTTGGATGTTCCTGTGCCATGGGCACCGGTTCCAAATAGTGTGCCTCGTGCAATCTCCCCATCGATGCGCAGCATCTTGACGATAGAAGGGCCCATAATCACTCCGAGCAGACCAGTCATAATAACAAAAACAGCTGTCACTGCGGGTATGCCACCGATGGTGGCGGATACGTTCATGGCAATTGGGGTGGTAATCGATCTTGGGATCAGACTATGAATGAGACCGGAATCCAGGCGCAACCATTTGGCGAGCAGGGCAGAAGAAAGTACGGCAACGACCGAGCCGGTCATGACACTGAAGACAATCTCAGAAATATGTTTTTTGAGTACATGAAAAAAGGTATAGAGCGGTACTGCAAAAGCCACGGTGGCCGGTTGGAGAAGCAGACTCAGCCATTTGCCTCCACTGCTATACGTGGTATAATCCGTTCCCGTTGCGAGCAATATGCCAACAACCAGCAGCGGCGTAATGAGCAGTGGAGACAGATATACTTTTGGCAGATTACGATACATTCGTTTGGCGACCCCATAGATCCCAACGGTTAATAGCAGGCAGAGAAATCCAATCATCCAGTGTGACGCCCCTTTCGTTTCGCGATTCGTGTAGCAACCAAGCCTGTGCAGGACATGACCAGGAATGTGCTAAGTAGTACGATGAATAAAATCTGCAGTCCGTCATGCTCCAACATGGGCATGTAGTTCATAATGCCAACGGCTGACGGGATAAAAAATAGTAGTAGTTCACCGAGCAGCCAGGCAGCTCCAACTTCAATCCAGCGTAGCTTCACGACACGAGTCTGAAGCAGAATGAATAACACAACCATACCGAGTATTGAACCGGGTACAGGAAGATGGAGAGTACGGGCCAGCAGGTCCATAAGCAGTGAAAAAACCATTAAGAGCGCAACCTGTGCAATACCAAGGCCCCATTTTTTCACTTCAATCCCTCCTTATATAATCAACGTAATCGTTTAATTTTTTTTGAAAATGTTTCGTTTGATATCACAAATTTTACATGGCATTCTTTCATGAGTAAAATGCATATTAAGAATGTTTACTATTCCATTTATCTATGAGAGGTGGGGATCAACCGATGGATATCCGCCATTTGCAATATTTTCTGGAAGTTGCCCGGCAGCAGAGCTTCACAAAAGCCGCCGAAGTCCTGTATATCACCCAGCCCACGATCAGCAAGACGGTCAAGAGTCTTGAAGAGGAATTGGGGATCACGCTACTGGATCGTTATGGCAAAAAGGTGGAACTAACCGATGCAGGTCATGTTTTTTTTCGGCAGGCACTGGAGATTGAAAAATCATTCCGCAGTCTGTCCTCCGAATTGGACGATCTGATGAACTTGAAAAAAGGCCATCTGCGGATCGGCTTGCCGCCAATGGTAGGATCAAGCTTTTTCCCCATGATCATTGGTGAATTTCACAAAGCCTACCCGCAGGTGACCATTCAGCTGTTTGAGGATGGCGCCAAAAAAGTGGAGGCCGATGTGATCAGCGGTGCACTGGATATTGGCGTTGCCGTACTGCCAACCGTGGATGAGCTGTTGGATCATTTTGTGTTTGTGAAAGAGAAGCTGAACCTGCTCGTACACCCTTCACATCCACTTGCGGAGAAAGAGTCGGTCGCGCTGCATGAACTGGAAAACGACGCCTTTGTGCTGTTCCGGGAGGATTTTGCATTGCATGACCGGATTATTGTGGCTTGCCAGCATGCGGGGTTCCAGCCCCGTGTGGTATATGAGAGCTCTCAGTGGGATCTGCTCAGCGCGATGGTTGCCGCCAATCTGGGTGTAGCCTTACTGCCGGAGACGATCTGTCGTGAGGTGGATCATATGCGTGTACGCATCATACCCGTGGTGGAACCGGTGATTCCATGGCAGCTCGGCATGATCTGGCGGAAGGATCGTTATCTTTCATTTGCCACGAGAGAGTGGATTGCATTCACACAGTCGATGCTGGGTGAGTAAGGGAGTGATGGGAAGGTTATTCTGTCATTGTAGTGCCCAGAGCAAATACTCTTTTGTTGACCCCGGATCGTTGTTACAATGGAAGCATAATCATGATGGAGGTGTACGAACATGAAACTGCGGGTATCCGCTGTACAATACCAATTGCACACAATCAGCTCGTTTGAGCAGTTCGCCGCTCAGGCTGAGCATTACATACGGACAGCGAGCGAATACGGAACCGAATTTGTGCTGTTCCCGGAATTTTTCACAACGCAGTTAATGTCCATTGGGGACAAACAAGGCAATGCACTGACGATTGAGGATCTGCCGAACTATACGGAACAATATGAACAACTGTTCACTTCACTTGCTGCCAAGTATTGCATGCACGTCATCGGGGGAACCCACGTCATTCGCCGTGAAGGGAAGCTGTATAATACAGCCCACATGTTCTATCCAGATGGTCGCATCGCTCGCCAGGACAAGATTCACATTACACCAACCGAAGTCCATGAATGGAATATGGCTCCCGGAGAGGGACTTGAGGTGTTCGACACGGACAAAGGCCGTATTGCCATGCTGACCTGTTACGATATTGAATTCCCGGAAATTGTACGGATGGCCAAAGCCAAAGGCGCTGACGTGATCTTCTGTCCTTCCTGTACGGACGATCGTCACGGATTCTACCGTGTGCGTTATACGAGTCATGCCCGTGCGGTAGAGAATCAGGTGTATGTTGTGTTAACCGGAACAGTGGGTAACCTGCCGACCGTTGACTTCATGCGTGCCAACTATGGACAGGCTGCCATTATTACGCCGAATGATATCCCATTCCCGCCACGTGGCATTCTGGCCGAGGGTGAGATTAACAACGATATGATCGTGACCGCCGATCTGGATCTGGACTTGCTGTATGAGGTGCGTGAACGTGGATCGGTAACGACCTGGCGTGACCGCCGTACCGATCTTTATACCGATTGGGAGTAAAGCTACCTTTATAACCGAAGCGAAACAGAGTATGGAGTTCATTTTGTCAGTGGAAAGGGGTGACCCGGCAACATGTATACCAAAGAAATGCTGATCACCGACCCTGAGCGAAGTGGCAAAAGGGTAAAGGCAGTCGTTCGCAATTATGTTGCAGCCGACTTTGAGGAACTCATTCGCATTCAGGCGGAGAGTTTCCCTCCCCCTTATCCAGAAGAGTTGCTCTGGAGTCACGAGCAGCTCAACAGTCATGTGCAACATTACCCGGAAGGGGCCATCTGCATTGAAGTGGATGGAGAATTGGCCGGATCGATGACTTCGCTGCGGATGCAGTGGGACCCTGCATATCCGGCGAGTCATACCTGGGCCGAAGTAACGGATGACGGTTATATTCGTAACCACCAGTCGGATGGCAACACGATGTATATTGTTGATCTCTGCGTTCGTCCGAAGTACCGCAAGTGGGGACTGGCTCAGCTTATGATGCAGGCGATGTACCACCTGGTGATTGCACAGGGTATGGACCGGTTACTAGGTGCTGGTAGAATGCCCGGTTATCATCTGGTTGCAGACCAACTGTCTGCGCAGGAATATCTGGAACAGGTAGCAGCGGGAGAGAGGCATGACCCGGTGATATCGTTCCTGCTTCGCTGTGGCCGCATGCCTGTTGGTGTGACCGCAGACTATCTGGACGATGAGGAATCCTGTAATTATGCTGCCCTGATGGAGTGGCGGAACCCGTTCAAATAAAAAATATTAAATGAAATACATCATCAATCAAGGGGGTATTTATCCATGGAATTTACGCGTATTACATCCATTAAAGATCCATTGTTTGCCCAAATGCACAAGTTGATGCAGGAGATTTTCCCGCGGGAAGAAGTGCTGGACTTCCCCCTGTGGGAAGAACCGCTGGAAGATCCGGGTATACGGGTGTTCGTGGCTGTACATGAGGGACAAGTTGTTGGGGCGACAGAATACCGTTATTACGAGGATTGGAACGTGGCCATGACGGACTTCACGATTATTGGGCGCGAAGGACTGGGAATCGGCAGTTTCCTGGCGAATCACCGCAAGCGTGATCTGCAGAAGCTGGCTGCGGCAAACGGGAAAGAATTGTTCGGTATGTTTGCCGAAATCTATAATCCTTATCTGAGTCAGGATCACGAGTTTGGCGGTATCAAGCCGATGGACCCGTATGTACGTCGTGAAGTATTGTCCCATCTGGGATATCAGCGTCTGGACTTCCCGTATGTTCATCCATCCTGGCAAGGGGATGGTGAAGCGGTTGGTGGATTGGACCTGTGCTTCATGCCAGGTGATGAGTCGCTTGGTGAACTGCCAGCAAGCCTAGTGGCTGATTTCCTGAATCGATATTATGCAGTGCTTCCTAACAAACCACAGGAATGGCTTGCCATGGTAGAACAATTGACTGCTCGCAAGTCGGTTGCGCTACTGCCGTTGTAATCATATGAAAGACCCGAGCCTGGACTAACAGGGTTTGGGTCTTTTTTGTTTATTTTTCAGAATAAACAAGATAGTATTTTCTTTTATTTGGGATATGTTACCATAAATATGGAAGATATGTGTTTCTATTATTCACTTTTTATTAAGGAGGGGATTAGATGAGAAAAAGCAGAATCTTATTGATATGGATGCTCGCTTTATTTTTAACAGCCTGCAGTTCGAGTGACGATGCTTCACTACCAGATGTACAGGAGAGGGAACGCGAGGATGCCATAAATACCGAACAAATGCGGAAGGAAAATGAACTGCTGAAGGAGCGGGTAGGGAACAACCAGAAGAGAAAAGATGAAAAAGACGTAACAGAGCAAGAAGAAATAGAAAGTTTAAGAGAAACGCTGAACATAACGTTTAAACTGATGGCGGCGATGCAATCCAATAACTATACATATCTTGAATCGGTGTCTTCTCCGAATATAGAAATATCGCAGCAGAACAATATCATTATTTCGAAACTGGAACAGGGGGATTACGAAGTACCTTTTCTGCAAAACGTTAGCCTGAATAATTTGGAGTACCGTGGATTTAATCCTCTGGGTTCAGATCGTGTCATTTTACATATGGCTATAGTATGGTCTGATGGAAACAGTGCATTGGATTTCTATTTTATTCGTTCCGAGAAAGGAAATTGGCTCTTTGATGGTCTGCTCACGAATGGATAGGCCACTAGTCTGGTTCCGTAATATAAATAGCGACCGTTCTCTCTATGATAAAGAGGAAGGTCGCCGCATGGATGAGTTCTAGTGAAAAGATTTAATTATTGTGTAGTCTTTCGGTCCGGTAGCTGGCTCAAATAACTGTTGGACAAGTGTGCAAGATCCAATGCTCGATCATATTGTTCCTTCGTTATAAACTGTGAAGAAGACAGCCCACTGTTATTGGGTGTGGCTATAGTTGGAGATTCCTCTTCTTCCGAAATCTGCGGTGTCTCGTCTGACGGAACACCTGTCCGTTGTTGCCCAGCATCCTGTCTTCCCGCATCAGCTAGGGAATAATGCGTTCCGTCCCCGTATCCTTTCGCCGGAATGAAGAGAGAAGCATCGTTTAGCACCGAACCGGAAGGAAGGTAATAGCGTTCGGGTAAGAGATTTCCACCTTCGTGTAACAAATCCTGTCCGAAGTGTAATTGGTCCTTCAGCGATACTCCGGTGAGTCCCGCAATCGTTGGCAGAATATCCACCTGGCCTCCGATCTGTTCCAGTTGTACACCCGGGGTAACGCCCGGGGCCGAGATAATGAGTGGGATATTAATCATATCTGCTGATGTGTATTCCCGACCATACAACTCTTTCATAAGGACTTTGTCATCCCGATCCAGTGAGTAGATGGGAAGCCCCAGGTGATCCCCGTACAAGACGAACAAGCTATTTTCCCATAATCCCCGTTCTTTCAATCCAGCAATCAACTGTCCAACTGCCTCATCCGCATAATGCTGTGATATCAGATAATTACCGGGCAACGTATCCTTGTAACGTTCTGGCAGCGTCAGCTTTACCTTTTTTTTAGGCAAAGTGTACGGGTGGTGGGCTGACATGGAAATGATATGGGCATAGATGGGATTGCCCGAAGACTGCATGGATTCCAGCTTATCCAGTGTTTTGGAATACAGTACTTCATCCGAGGCCGAAAAGGCGATAGAGTCCTGTGTGCCGAAATAATCAATATCATAATACTGGTCGAATCCTAGTGCCTTGTATAACTGATCCCGATTCCAGAAACGAACATCATTTGTATGGAATGTGGCTGTCTGATATCCGTTTGCTGACATCAACTTGGGTAGACTCGGCAGAGCTTTATCCGCATATACAGTTGTTGCTGCCCCGTTCGGTGGGGTGTAGAACGATGTGTTCACAACAAATTCTGCATCCGATGTATTTCCCTGTCCCACTTGCTGATAGAAATTCGGAAAATACAGGCTCTTTCTAGCCAATTGATTCAGGTTGGGCGTGATCTCCTGTCCATCTACCTCTAATCCAATCAGAAAGTTCTGAAACGATTCCAACTGGAGCATAATCACATTGCGTCCGCTCGCGGCACCCTTCTCCAAAATTGCAGGAAGTTCGGTCGTTTGCTTCAGTTGGTCGATGTCAGTCTGATCAATCTGAGCAATGGGCACAGGTTTATCAGGTCGATCCAGGATGGTATACGCCTCGTAACCGAGGATGCCCATCTGTTCTGCTTGTGTAAGCTCACTCATGCTGGCCCGATTGGGATAGATGTTAAGCATGCACAGGATCAGGGACAGGGTAAGAATGACCGAAGCAACCCGTCTTCTGGCACGTCGTTCAAGTGGAATACGGTTTGGGCGTTCTGTACTCCCGAGCTTGATCCGACGACGAGTGAGTATCCCCCCAATGATCAGAACGTCTGCAAAAATAAACAAATAATAGGGGTCAAGTAAAGAGAACATACTGCTCTTGACCGAGGTCACCTGATTCACCTGTGCCAGCGCGTGATAGTTAACGATTACGCCATAGTATTTGTAGTACATGATGGCTGCAAAGAAAATCCCTGAAAGCAGCAGATCCACGGCAAGGTACATCCACATCCGTCGCTTGGCAGCAAACCACTCAATTAGACAGAAGCCGATCCAGATGAGTGGCAATTCGGTCAGCAGTGGTTTCCAGACAGGGATGTCATCGAAGATAACAATCCAGGCAAGTGAGCTTTTGATCATCATAATAATGGTAAAGAATATAAAAGGTCCGCTTAGAAATCGGGTGAGTGAACTGCGTGACAAGGTACCGCCTTCCCTTCCGAAGTTTCATTTAACAAGTATTATCCTATCTCAGCATGGCTGTGTCAAAAATGAGAGCCTTCTATAATTGACGGCAAAAAACCTCTTCCATGCAGGAAGAGGTTTGAAAAAACATGGGCTACTGCGATAAAAGCCAGGCGTGACCCAATCCGTTATTCTATAGTGTACGTTGTGACGTAAGAAGGTCTGGGGAACATGGTGGGTTTCTGTGCAGTCAGCCCTTCGCTTGTACTGCGGTTACGGTGAGCGTGACTATAAGCTTGGGATTCCTGCCAGCCTTTGAAATGTTCCTCCGACTGCCAGAGTGTAAGTACCACATATGTGTCATCCTTCAGAGGACGAAGCACACGAATACCGACAAAGCCAGGCTCGTCTTCTACCTTGCGGGCACGGTTCTTAAACCGTTCTTCAAAATCGTTACGACCATCCTCTGTGACAGGGATATTATTCAAAACAGCAAAACCTCCGCCAGTCCAGGAGCCTGCGGCATCAAAAGCTTCATATGCGGCTATTTTATCATCAGACTCGATATTCATCAGGCGTTCTGCAGATTCAATAGCCAGACGCACGTGCTCTTCGCTTCGCAAAGTCAGATGCGGGTATGCAGCAAGTGCATCCGGAATCGGAGAAGGAACCAAATAGATATACATAGAAGCTGCCTCCTTATTTAACTTATATACCTCAACATAGCATATGGGATTGTGCGAGTCCAATCAGCGAGTCAACTGGTTTGAGTACGTCTTTTCATGATAAAGTATAATCACTACAAACAGAACGGGTGATCGTATGACAACAACAATTCGGATATCGGTTAGACCTTTGGTGGAGTATGTGTACCGGAGTGGCAGCATACGTCCAGGGTTCCGGACCAATGCCTCGATGCAAGAGGGGACTCGAATTCACCAGCGGGTACAGAAGGAGTACACGGAAGAGGATTTAAAAGAGATTGTGCTCGAAGCTGAGATTCAACATGGGGATCTGACCTATGTGGTGGAGGGGCGATGTGACGGGCTAATTCGTCTGGACGGTCAGTTGACAGTGGATGAGATTAAATCAACTGCGGGCAATCTGGATGATCTGGGAGAAGGACTTCCCGTGCACTGGGCGCAGGCCATGATGTATGCCTATATGTACGCCGTTCAGCAAGATGAACCACGTATGCAAGTGCAGTTGACGTATGTGCATTCGGTAACCCATGAAGAAAGACGGTTTCGCCGAATGGCAGAACGGCAGGAACTGGAGCAGTTTGCGGCAGAAGTGATTGCCGGTTATGCGCCATATGCAGAGATGATCGCTGCATATGAAGAAGAGCGAGATATCAGTGTGAAAGAGCTGCCGTTTCCTTTTCGCAAATACCGGGAGGGACAGCGGAAGCTGGCAGGTGCCGTATACAAAACGATCCGCGAGGGTCAGGGATTGATGGCCAAAGCACCAACAGGCATTGGTAAAACGATGTCCGTACTGTTCCCCACGGTCAAAGCGATTGGCGAAGGCGAAGCGAGCCGATTGTTCTATCTGACCGCGAGGACGACGACACGGGTGGCGGCAGAAGAAGCTTTTGCCCGGATGCAATCGGAAGGATTGAAGATGCATGTGATCAGTCTGACCGCGAAGGACAAGATTTGTTTTAAGGAAGAGGAAGCTTGTGATACGGGGCAGTGCGGCATGTGTGAAGGATATTATGACCGTATTAACGGGGCCGTGCTGGACATGCTGGAACATGAGACGTTGATGACACGTCCGGTCATCGAGCAGTATGCGCGCAAACATCGGGTGTGTCCGTTTGAGTTTTCATTGGATGCGGCGTATGCAGCTGATGCGGTGATCTGCGATTATAACTATATTTTCGATCCGAGGATCTCTCTGAAAAGAATGTTGGAGGAGCAGAAACGCAAGACGGTGCTACTGGTGGACGAGGCTCACAATTTGGTCGATCGTGGCCGAATGATGTTTTCCGCTGAGCTGGAGAAGGCAGTATTTCTGGATGTGAAAAGAGAGTTCCAGTCGCTGGACAGCAGTGTGCCTGCTGCCAAAGCCATTGTTGACTACACCGGGGCCATTGATAAGTATCTGATTACCCTTCGGAAAAACGGTGGAGAAGAAGGAAAGATCATCCAGCAGGAAGCACCGGAGGAACTGATTGAACGACTGGAACCTTTTGTCATGGTTGCTGAGCAATGCCTTGTTGAAGGTGGTTCGGGGAATGCCGAGACGGATCAACTGCTGTTGGATGCCTACTTCACGGCACAGAATTTCCTGCGCATTGCCAAGCTGTATGATGAACGTTTTATTACGTATGCAGAGTGTGTTCGAAGTGAAGTGAGAGTGAAGTTATTTTGTCTCGATCCTTCGGTACTGCTTCGTCAGACGGCCAAAGGATTCCGCTCCCTCATTCATTTTTCGGCTACCTTGTCACCTCTTCGCTATTATCGGGATATGCTGGGTGCAGAGGAAGAGGATTATACATTGCAGATTCCATCTCCATTTCAGCGCGAACAATTGGATGTGAGACTCCTGCCCTTATCCGTGCGTTATAAGGATCGGGAGCAATCCCGGCGACCCATTGCGGAGATGCTGCAACAGCTGGTAAGTGAGTGGCCGCGCAGTAATTTAATGGTCTTCTTCCCTTCCTACCCTTATATGCGCGAGATATATGAGACCTACGCACAGCTTCCAAGTGAAGCGGATACGGTCATACAAAAGCAAGGCATGAACGAACTGGAACGGGAGCAGTTTCTGGATGGTTTCCAACCCAATCCTGAACGAACACGATTGGTATTTGCCGTAATGGGTGGCGTATTCTCGGAGGGTGTCGATCTGCCGGGAGACCGTTTGAATGGCGTCGTTGTGGTAGGTGCGGGGCTGCCGCAGATTGGTTTGGAGAACAACGTATTACGTGATTACTATGATCGGACAGGACGCAACGGATTCAATTACGCCTATATTTTCCCGGGTATGAACAAGGTGCTGCAGGCGGGTGGACGGCTGATTCGGACGGAGGAAGACAGGGGTGTGCTGGTGCTGGTCGACGATCGTTTTATCCAAGAACCGTATCGTTCCCTGTTGCCCGAGGAGTGGCGGGACTATAAACGAATTTGAATATGATGCATCTCCACAGCAATTTCAATGGAATCAGGCAAATGCTGAACCAAGAAGTTTAACATTTTTCTCAGATTTCTTTCCTTTATATGATTGAAGGGTAGGGTGAAAGGGTTATAACTTGGTTAGCAACGAACGAACAACGGCGATTACCCTATCCGTTCCGCGGTCCGCTTCGAAAGCAATCAAGGAGGTCGGTTATAATGAAGAGAAATCATACCATGATGCAGTTTTTTGAATGGCACCTGGCTGCAGACGGAGATCATTGGAAGCGACTGGCTGAAATGGCCCCGGAACTGAAAGCCAAAGGCATTGACTCGGTATGGGTACCACCCGTAACCAAGGCAGTGTCAGCAGAAGATACAGGTTATGGGGTATATGATCTGTACGATCTGGGCGAATTTGATCAAAAGGGTACCGTACGGACCAAATATGGCACCAAGCAGGAACTGGTGGAGGCCATTGCTGAGTGTCAGAAGAACGGCATTGCCGTCTATGTGGATCTGGTTATGAATCACAAGGCCGGAGCAGATGAGACGGAAGTGTTCAAAGTGATCGAGGTTGATCCCAATGATCGAACGAAGGAAATTTCCGAGCCGTTCGAAATTGAGGGATGGACCAAATTCACATTTCCGGGTCGCGGAGATCAATACTCCTCCTTTAAGTGGAGCTCTGAACATTTCAACGGTACAGACTTTGACGCCAAGGGAGAACGAACAGGTGTTTTTCGCATCGCAGGAGAGAATAAAAAATGGAATGAGAATGTCGATGATGAGTTTGGCAACTATGACTATCTGATGTTCGCCAATATAGATTATAACCACCCGGATGTTCGGCGCGAGATGATTGATTGGGGAAAATGGCTAATCGATACCCTCCAGTGTGGTGGGTTCCGGCTGGATGCGATTAAGCATATCAACCACGAATTCATCAAGGAGTTCGCAGCAGAGATGATCCGCAAACGCGGTCAGGATTTCTACATCGTAGGTGAGTTCTGGAATTCGAACCTGGATGCATGTCGTGAATTCCTTGATACGGTAGACTATCAGATCGACCTGTTTGATGTGTCTCTTCACTACAAGTTGCATGAGGCTTCGCTTGCAGGCAGAGACTTTGATCTCTCCAAAATTTTTGATGATACCTTGGTGCAGACACATCCTACCCATGCGGTAACTTTTGTAGATAACCATGACTCCCAACCTCATGAAGCGTTGGAATCATGGATTGGTGATTGGTTTAAGCCGAGCGCTTATGCGTTGACGTTATTACGTCGCGATGGTTATCCGGTTGTATTTTACGGGGATTATTATGGCATTGGTGGACCTGAACCTGTGGATGGCAAAAAAGAAATTCTGGACATTCTGCTGTCTGCCCGTTGCAACAAGGCGTATGGAGAGCAGGAAGATTACTTCGATTACGCAAATACGATTGGCTGGGTACGTCGTGGCGTAGAGGAAATCGAAGGTTCCGGATGTGCAGTGGTCATCTCCAACGGAGATGACGGTGAGAAGAGAATGTTCATCGGCGAGCATCGTGCTGGTGAAGTCTGGGTGGATCTGACGAAGAGCTGTGAGGATCAGATTACCATTGAGAAAGACGGCTGGGCCACCTTCCATGTGTGCGGTGGGGGCGTGTCGGTATGGGCCCTTCCCGAACAGAATGAGTACTGTGCTGACGCTGAGTAACGGCATGTGCCAGGCAGGATAAGAAAAGGTACACCGATTGATATGAAAACAGTATATAGATTGATCGTTAAACCATCTGAACAGGAGAGCGAGTATACCTGTGTCCAGGTGGTTTTTTGCATTTTTCTAGGTACAACTAAAACTCCGTCCTAACGAACCGAGGGCACCTTATTTGCACTGAATTAGCGTTATTGGAATTCTAACGAATCTCAGTAACCTTATTACTCTCAAAAACGATTGAAATAGCGCCAATTGGAGCAACATCACCAGATTAACGTGTTTGAGATTCGTTCGAATACTGGTAACTCGGATTTCAGCCGAATAAGGCCTCTCAGATTCGTTAGCTTAACGTGGGTTAAGTGTGGCCGCCATAGGCAAACGAATCACTGCTATAAGTTATACATGAAATGAGAAAGAAACAGTTCGGTTCCACATCTTAATATATGGTACAATAATCCAAATATGGAGTGTTAGGAAATAAAATGAGAGAACGTAATAAGCGATATTTTTTACAGAGGATTGGAGAAGAGGAGGGATGACATGAGTCCCAAAAGAGAGATGAACCGTTTCTTCCCGTTAGTCATGTATCTATTTGTAATAGCCGTGTGTATGGGGGCTTGCAGTTTAGGACCAAACCAGGGGCCAACGGGCGAACCGAAACGGACCGATGAGTATACGTTGAATTCGGAGCGAAGAGATTTAAATAAGCGGGTTACGAAGAGACCTGAATCCTTCCAGAAGGATACGCCTGATGATTATACTTTGACTGCAACGGTGGATGTGAGTCATGAATCCGGAGTGGATCGGATTTCTTATGAGATTTTGGTGAATGAGGCTCGGGTGCCCATGGTTAATATCATTCAGTCCTTCACCCTCGATCCCAACATGATAAATCGAATAGATGCCGGAGAGTTATTTCATTCCAATGTGAGCAATACACACGAGATTAGTTTAGAGTCTGACAAGGAACCGCTTGGATTGAGTTTGAGCAGAAGTTATGTCTTGAAGCCAAAGGCGGAGATCGACAGCAATATCCTCCAGCGTTATGCAGATATGTATATCAAAATTTCCTATGGCCCAAATGATCAGCGAACGGAAGATTATTTTGTCATCCAAGCCCACCCGTCTCTGAGAACGATTGAGTATATGAAATCATGGGAGAAAGAAAAATAGAAAAAAGCAGCGCATACCGGTTCCGTATGAGGAATTTCAGTAGACGCTGCCTGTTTATTGGACCTCCGTTTACCTACTCCAACTCAAATGATTCCAACGTACCAACCATCCGTAGATCATGCGCGCGGTTGAACTGTTCCCGTTTGTCCGCATCCGCGAACTCGTCATGATAATGCATCAGTACGGTTTTCTGTCTCACTTCCGCGGGTAACTGCTCCAGATCCTTCAATGAGGTATGGGATTTGATCACCAGATCATGCATATGACATTCATGGAAAATCAGCTGCACATCAGCGGCAACTTGCTCCACCCGTGCCTGGTCCAGTGTACTGTCTGCACTGTAATAGAAGTAAGGCTTGGCGAGAAGCCCATTGCTGATCATACCGGGAACATGTTGGGTCCGAAACGTCTCAAACGTCACGCCGCCCAGTTCAAATGTGCCTCCATCTGGCAGAGGAACGACATCGTAGTAATCGCTCATGGTACGTTCACCATCCGTTGTGTAGCGCATGCCGGGGGATAGAATGTTCCAGAGCGGATCTACCAATTGTTCGTGGATGAACAGACGGGGTTTGCGGTCGCCTACGATCTGTGCGTAATAACCCAGCATCTGTACACCATTAATATGATCTTCATGCAAATGGGTAATGAACACATTGTGGATATCGGTCATGGCGAATCCATATTCCTTGAGTGCTTTAGCATTTGATTCTGGGAAATCAATGACCAGATGCGTGTCTCCGAATTCAGCCAGCATACTATTGTGGTGCTGCTCCACGCTGAACATATCTCCTGTGCCCAGAAAAGTAATTTTCAATTCATTTCATCTCCTTGTGTAATCTTCAGATCAGCATCCTTGCGTTAAATCCAGTATACCTTGTTCCCGAATATATGCCTAAATCAACCTTTTTTGATAACGCTATCATTTTATATTGAACTTTGATGATAAACAGTGTAGCGTAAAGATGGGAAGTGAACCCATATGAACGTAAACTCACCTAAAGGGAGCGTGCGAGGCGAATGAAATCTTTTCTGGATGAACAATTTTTGCTGCACAATGAAACGGCGATCAAGTTATATGAGGATTATGCCAAAGACATGCCGATTATTGATTATCATTGCCACCTCAGTCCTCAGGAGATCTACGAGAACAAAACCTTTGGCAATCTTACAGAGGCTTGGTTATACGGTGATCACTATAAGTGGCGGCTCATGCGCGCAAACGGAATTGAAGAGAAATATGTGACCGGCGGCGAGGGAGTGACCGATTACGATCGTTTCCTGGCTTACGCCAAAACGGTCCCTATGATGATTGGTAATCCGCTGTACGCCTGGTCTCATCTAGAGTTACAGCGATATTTCGGCGTTTACGAAGTATTGAATGAGACAAGCGCACCAACCATCTGGGAAAAAGTAAATGCCAAACTGAACAGTGACGGATTCGGTGCACGTGATCTAATTACCAAATCTAATGTCACTGTTGTGTGCACAACCGATGATCCAACGGATTCTCTGGAGTATCATCTGAAGATTCAGGAGATCGAAGGTTTTGATACCGCCGTATTACCTTCTTTCCGCCCGGATAAAGGCTTGGAATTGAACCGGGATACCTTCGTGGAATGGGTGGGCAAGCTGTCGCAGGCATCTGGCACTGCCATTTCAGATTATGAATCCTTCCTTACTGCGCTGGAGTCCCGTGTGGAATTTTTCCATTCCGTCGGTGGCAGAGTCTCTGACCATGCGCTCGATTATGTTCCTTACGGCGTGGCTACACGCGAAGATGCGGGTGCCATCTTTGCCAAGGCACTTGCGGGTCAGAAGGTAACTCGTGAGGAAGAGGACAAGTACAAGACAGTGACGCTGACGTTCCTTGGCAAACTGTATGCAGAGCGAGGCTGGGTGATGCAGTTCCACATTAATGCAGCCCGTAACAACAATACACGGATGTTTGCCAAGCTTGGGCCGGATACCGGTTACGATGCCGTGAATGATACACCGCTGTCGTCAGCGATGATTGGATTACTTGATGCGTTGGATGAGCAGCAAGCACTGCCCAAAACGATTCTGTATTCTCTGAATCCAAGGGACAACGAAGTGCTCGCGGCGATCATCGGCAGCTTCCAGGGCGGGGGCATTCCGGGCAAAATCCAGCTTGGTGCAGCCTGGTGGTTCAATGATACGAAGGACGGCATGCTTGCTCAGATGAAAGCCCTTGCGAATGTTGGTCTGCTCAGCCGATTTGTCGGCATGCTGACCGATTCACGCAGCTTCCTGTCCTACACCCGGCATGAGTATTTCCGTCGTCTCGTCTGCAACCTCATTGGTGAATGGGCCGAACAAGGGGAGGCACCGCAGGATCTGGAGCTGCTTGGTCAGATCGTACAGGGCATCGCCTACAACAATGCAAAAGAATATTTCCCGTTTGCCTCAGTGCTTAAAACAGTCTCTGCTTCACAGTCCTGATGAATAACAAGCGTATCTAATCATGCACGTTATGCAATAGGAGATTCTCTAGTTTCTAATTTTCAATCGTAATAAAAGTGCTCCCATTTCTTACTCCCGGGTCATCATCCACCGGAGTAAGGAATGGGAGCTTCTTTGTAAGTTGAATTCATGGAATTGCACATAATAAGTATAGCGGGCTCCAATGAATGCCAAATGACAAAACCCATAATCAAGCGCGTGTATGCTCTTGATTATGGGTTTATATTGGTTATTTTTAGATGTTTGACATTCATTTCTTACGATAATATACTTAGTACACCTAATTAATTGTGCATCTATTTAATTGTACTGCTATTTAATAGATGTCCTATGATGTTGGATGTCTATGGATTGATAAAGAAAGAAGGAGGGACCCATTATGACTGGTATAGATCCGGTCGCTCAGAAGCTTTTGTACTCCATTATGCAGTTTAATAAAGGCAAATGGAGGCAACATAAACCTCATGGGCGCAATCACAATGAAATTATGGTGCTGGGTTGTTTGCTCCACGGGATGCATCCGGGAGAACAATTGAACTGGCAGGACAATCCGCCTGATTTCAATGACACGATCGAATCCAATCATCCCGGGATGAAAGTCTCGGAAATCAGCGCATTGCTACGAGTGAAGTCACCGACCATTACACCTGTTATTCGTGGCCTTGAAGATGAGGGGCTGGTCAAACGGACGATGGACCCGGAGGATCGCCGTGCTGTCCGCATCACGATTACTGAAGCAGGTCGTGAAATTATTCGGGCTGCTCACCAAGAGCGTATGGAAATATTCAATAAGTTAGTTGAGCATTTGGGTGAGCAAGACAGTACTCAGCTGGCTGAGTTGTTGACAAAGGTATACACCTTTTTTGATACATTAACTTCCTTGCAAAAGGATGATTCGACAAGAGGAGATGATACGCCATGATGAAACTGTTTAGCATGCTGAAGCCATACCGAATTCCGATTATTTTCATTCTGGTTTTGGTACTGTTTCAGTCGCTTGCTGAATTGTACCTGCCTACGTTAATGGCAGATATTGTGAATGACGGCATCATTAAAGGGGATATCCCGTATATCTGGCAGATTGGTGGATGGATGTTGGTCATCGCGATTGGCGGAACAGCGTGTTCGGTGATCGCCAGTTATCTCTCATCTCGAACAGCGGGTGGATTTGCCAAACAACTGCGGAGCAGAGTATTTCGCCATGTGGAGAACTTCTCTCTCCAGGAGTTCGATAAGATGGGTACTGCTTCACTGATTACGCGTACGACGAATGACATCACACAGGTACAGAATGTACTTACAATGATGCTGCGAATGATGATTATGGCTCCGCTCATGTGTATCGGGGGTATCTTCATGGCGGTATCTCAGGACGCCAAATTGTCTACGATTTTCCTGGTCGTGCTTCCGGTACTGGGTGGAGCTATTGCGCTGATTGGTGCCAAGGGTTTACCTTTGTTCAAAACCATTCAGAAAAAGCTGGACCGTCTCAACCTGGTACTGCGTGAGCAGTTAACAGGGATTCGGGTTGTTCGTTCATTCAACCGTGGGGAGCATGAGAAAGTGCGCTTTAACGGGGCCAACACAGAACTGAGAGATTCATCGATCAAAGTTAATGTGCTCATGGCAACCATCATGCCTGTGATGATGCTGGTTATGAACTTTTCGATGATTGCCATCCTTTATTTTGGTGGAATGCGGATCGACAGCGGCAATATGAATATCGGTGCATTGATTGCCTTCATCCAATATGCAATGCAAATCATGTTCTCACTGATTATGGTTTCGATGATCTTTGTCATGATTCCAAGAGCTTCAGCATCGGCAGAACGGATCAATGAAGTGCTTGATATGCAGCCGGATCTTAGCAATCCCGAGCAGCCTCGTGGTATGAAATCCATGCAGGGTATGATTGAGTTTGATAATGTAACTTTCCGTTATCCGGGTGCAGAGAATCCAGCTTTGTCCGATATCTCCTTCACAGCTCGCTCAGGTGAGACAACAGCCATCATTGGCGGTACGGGTTCTGGGAAATCGACATTGCTCAGTCTTATTCCACGATTCTATGATGTGACCGAGGGCAGTGTTCGGGTAAATGGTACGGATGTGCGTGAGCTTCGGCAGGAAGATTTACGTGCCAAAATTGGCTTTGTACCACAAAAAGCAGTTCTCTTCACGGGTACGATTACGGAGAATATTCGTCACGGGAAAGACGATGCCACAATGGATGAAATTGTGCATGCGGCACGTACGGCTCAGGCTGAGAACTTCATTACCGAGATGAAAGAGGGATATGACAGTCTTATCGCGCAAGGCGGTAACAACGTATCTGGTGGACAAAAGCAACGTCTGTCCATCGCTCGCGCACTTGTTCGCCGTCCGGAAGTCTATATCTTTGATGACAGTTTCTCTGCTCTCGATTTCAAAACGGATGCTAAACTTCGTGCTGCGCTGAAGTCCGAAACGACAGAAGCGGCTGTGCTAATTGTTGCGCAACGCGTAAGTACAGTAATGGATGCCGATCGCATTTTGGTTATGGATGAGGGCCGAATTGTCGGTTCAGGAACACATAAAGAGCTGCTGGAGCACAATGAAGTGTATCGCGAGATTGTATCCTCCCAGCTGACAGAGGAGGAGATCGCATGAGTGAACGTACAGAACGCAAGTCGCCTCGTCCCCATGGTGGGCCGGGTCCAGGTCCCGGAATGGGCATGCGACCTCCCGCTGAGAAAGCAAAAGATTTCAAAGGCACACTGCGTCGCTTGATTCGTTATCTCCAGCCCCATAGTTCTCGTCTGCTAGGTGTGCTGGTTGCAGCCATTTTGAGTACCGTATTCAGCATCATCAGTCCAAAAATTATGGCCGAAGGAACGGATATTCTCAGTAAAGGCGCCATTGCTATCCTTCAGGGTGTGCAGGGAGCCGGGATTGATTTTCCTGCATTGATGAAAGTACTATACCTGCTTGGCGGGCTCTATCTGTTCAGTGCTGCATTCATGTATGTTCAGCAATACCTGATGGCCGGTGTGGCCCAACGTGTTGTGTATGACATGCGTGAGCAGATCAGTGCGAAGGTTGGACGCCTTCCTTTGAAATATTTCGACTCCCGCACAACTGGTGAGACACTTAGCCGTGCCACGAATGACGTGGACAATATCAGTAATACACTTCAGCAAAGTTTGGCACAGTTCATTACGTCCATCGTAACGATTGTCGGCGTAATTATCATGATGCTGACGATTAGTCCATGGATGACGCTGATCACAATTTTGACGCTGCCACTTAGTGTGGTTGTTGTCATGCTGGTCGCTTCCCGTTCGCAAAAACACTTTGCGGGTCAACAGAAATCCCTTGGGGAACTGAATGGTCATGTCGAAGAGATGTATACGGGCCACAAGGTCGTCAAAGCATTTGGACGTGAAGAACAATCCGTACAGCAATTTGAGAAGGTCAATGAAGAACTGTATGAATCGGGCTGGAAAGCCCAGTTTATCTCCGGTATTATTATGCCGCTCATGAGTTTTGTTGGTAACCTGGGTTATGTGCTGATCTGTGTGGTTGGTGGGATTTTCGTTACACGCGGATCGATCTCTATCGGGGATATTCTGGCCTTCACACAGTACTCCCGTCAATTCACACAACCGATTAACCAGATTGCAAATATCTCCAATATCATTCAATCAACGATTGCTTCGGCAGAACGGGTATTCGAGTTGCTGGATGAAGAGGAAGAAGTTCCGGAGTCCAAACAACCCGTGCAACTACAGCAGCCTAAAGGTGCGGTTACATTCCAAGGTGTTAATTTTGGATATAAAGAAAATGAACTGCTCATTCATAACATGAATATTGATGTAAAACCGGGACAGACGGTAGCCATTGTTGGACCAACGGGAGCCGGTAAAACAACTCTGATCAACCTGTTAATGCGTTTCTACGAAATTCAGGATGGTCGGATTACGATTGACGGTGCCGACATTAAGGACATGGAGCGGGGTAAGCTGCGCAGTCTGTTCGGCATGGTGCTTCAGGATACCTGGTTGTTCAACGGAACGATTCGGGACAACATCGCCTATGGTCGAGAAGGTTCTACGGAAGAGGATGTAATCAAGGCAGCCGTTGCGGCACATGCGGATCACTTTATCCGTACACTGCCTGATGGTTATGATACGGTGCTGAATGAAGAGGCGTCGAACATCTCCCAAGGGCAGAAACAGTTGCTGACCATTGCTAGAGCGATTCTGGCGAACCCGGCCATCCTAATTCTGGATGAAGCGACGAGTAGCGTGGATACACGGACCGAAGTGTTTATCCAGAAAGCAATGAATGATCTGATGAAGGATCGCACAAGCTTTGTGATTGCACACCGTTTGTCTACCATTCGCGGCGCTGATCTGATCCTGGTTATGGATCATGGTAACGTGATTGAACAGGGCAATCATGATGAATTGATGGCGAGTCAAGGTTTCTACGCGGATCTGTACAATAGTCAGTTTGCGGAGCAACAACCGCAGGCGATCTGATTACAGATGTAACTAACAAGAATAGCCGAGAGCATCCCTAGGGGTGCTCCCGGCTATTTGTCGTATATCCAGAGGATTGACATTAGGATATGGATTGTTTTATTTATTGATCCTTAGACTCCTTCGCAGGTTCATCAGTGTCGTTGCTAGAGACCGACTTCACTTCTACCTTCACGTCGTCGCTGTTAGCTTCCTCCAGCGCAGACGGAGCCGGCTCACCCGGAATTAATTCGCGCTGCTCAATCATGCGTTTGACGACCTCATAACAGTCATCCACATGTTTGTTACCCACATAGCGCATGGCTGTGAAGCTGAGTGCAGCAGCCAATCCCTGTCCTGCAAAGGGGACAAATTTGGCGACTGATTTGGTGGCTACGCGTACGCCGACTCTTTTCAGAACCTGCACCACCAATTCCTTGGTGATCATACGACCGATGACTTTGCTTCCGATGGACATGACGAATCCATAGATCATGGATTTGGTCTCGGGGTCCATGCCGTCCAGCTGTTTTTGTGATAATCCGAATTTATTGTTAATGGCAGGCAGCAACTGCATCAGCATCCCCACATCAGCCAGTACGTCTGTACCGGGCAGCGGAACGAGTGTTGTACCGGCGGAAGCGGTAGCTCTTTTGCGAACCATGGTACGGCATTCCTTGCGAACTTGCTCCAATTGTTCCAACGTTGCCGGAATCATAGGGAATCCCTCCATTCGTATATGGTATAGATATAACCGTTTTGACTCGATTTGAATGGGTTCTCACCAGCAAAATTTGCAGCCTTATGACATTAAGGTGCGGAGAAACCCTCATTCTCATGCATAAATCTGGTTAAAAAAGGAATTGGATTATGGATAAACGGGCCATCTAGCTATTACGAATTGAATGAGGATTAGGATGCATACCTGATTGGGAAACCTATTCGGAATCATGATGAGTGCTTAGCGAAGGGCTTGTTTACGACTTCAACCTTTGTGGGTAAAGGGTAACAAGCATTGGAATGGAGGAAGAGGGATGGAATTTAACAAAGCGTTGTTAATTCATCATCATCATTCGGGCAAGGCCAATCGTGAGAATACAGTGGGCCTTGTGGCTGGTGTGCTGGCTCCCGCTGTCCATGAACTCGTCATTGTGCGTACGGATGAAGCTGGTGAAGGAGAGAAGCTGTGTCGTGAGCGCGGTGAACAATTCGATGTGGTGTTTATTCTGGGTGGGGATGGCACGGTGCATGAATGCGTGAATGGACTGGCTGATCTGCAACATCCTCCGTTGATTGGTATATTGCCTGGAGGCACGTGTAATGACTTTGCGCGTTCGCTCGGGATTTCACCGGATGCAGAGACTGCGGCACAAGAAATGCTAGCAGGTCGAGTGGCATCCATTAATGTTGGACGAGCTAATGATCGGGTGTTCACGAACTTTTTCGGTATTGGCTTGATCAGTGATGCATCGCAGAATATTAACGAGAATCTGAAAGGCGCGCTGGGTAAGCTCAGTTACTTCATCAGCACCTTACAGACAATTAGTCATACAGAGCCGTTTCGATACCAACTGGAGGCGGATGGGAAAGAGATGGAAGGCGAAGCGGTGATGATCTACGCAGCCAATGGCCGTTTTCTGGGAACGAATGCCCTGCCCTTTGCACCGGATGCGTTGCAGGATGGCGAACTGGACGTGCTCATTATTCATGAGACAGGCATTCCGCTGCTGCGAGAGGTTCTGTCGCACAAGCCGGAGGGAGATTGGCAACCTCAGAGTGAGAGCATTTCATACTTCAAGGCATCTACGCTAAAAGTGAAGACAGATGCGCCGATGTCAGCTGACACGGACGGAGAATTGTATATGAAGACACCCGCCGAGCTTTCGGTGCTGACGGGTCATCTGAAGTTTCTAACCGGGGAGGGTTATTAAATCCCCGGTTTTTTGGTTTGATTTTGGCTGATCGAAAACTTAAACATTCCCTACCTGATCTTTCATATGACGTTGCCTAAACTCATCCTCCAGCATGCTCATCTGTATGGCATCATGGTATTGATGATTGTAGAACAAGACATCCCGCTTCACACCCTCGCGCTGGAATCCGAGTTTCTCATACGTGCGAATGGCTCGCTCGTTGAAGGCGTACACCTCAAGCTCGATTCGATGCAAGTTACAGATGCCGAAGCCGTAGTCCAGCATAAGCAGTAACGCCTCGGTACCGTAACCTTTTCCTTGATGCTCCGCCCGATCGATGGCAACCCGAATATGTGCACTGCGATTCTTGGCATGGATGTCCATCAGGACGACATCTCCGATGATCTGGTCATTTTCCTGTAAAGCAATAAGTAGCATGAGTCTGGTGTCATCTTGTGCAGCGCTCTCAACATAACGTTCAACCTGAGCGCGTGTGAAACTGTTCTGTGTTCCTGTCAGCCTGCGCATCTCGGCGTCAAACAGACCGGGGAAGTAAGCATCCACATCTGTAATCTCGAAAGGACGGAGATATATGCGCGACGTTTCTAGCAGACGGGGGATGCGTGGGGATGGTTTTGAATGTGACATAAGTTGTTCCTCCTAAAATGTGATGGAATAAGGGGTCAACATTCCGGACATCATCTTGTGCTGCTCATAGACAAACGTATAGAAGGGTCTTTAGTTCCGCCTAACCGCTCCATCCAGAAACAGGGCCACAAGTTCCCGTGCAAGTTCCTCAATGCTGCCGCCATTCATGTTGCGCACATCTTCGCGGTTCGCGAGCATGAGCAGTGACGTAAATGCATGGGCAAGCAGCATGGGACTGGCAACACGCAAATAACCATTGTCCATCTCCTGCTTGAAGTGGGTCGCAAGCACTTCGAAGATCTGAACCTCAGCTTCTCGAATCTGGCTGAGTTGCTCCGTATTCAGATGTTTCTCGGCTTCTCGCATCATGCTCTCCGTCTCAATATGGGAGTGCTGCATCTTCGCTTGCGCAACCTTGATCAGCCGCTCTTGTAATGTGCCAGGTTCATCCAGGCGGAGTGAAGTCTGCTGCATGCTCATCGTCATTATGCGGGTAATGGCAACGGTGAACAGATCGGCTTTGCTGGTGAAGTGATAATAGATTGATGCTTTGGTTACATTGCATAATGAAGCAATCTGTTGGAGGGAGACGGGTTCATACCCATATTCCATAAACAGACGTGAAGCTGTCATCAATATGTTGGTTTGGACAGATGCTTGATCGACGCCCGTTTTTGGTCTGCCCGGTGACCGGGGAATGTTTGTTTTTTTGTTCATAATCACTGACCTCTTTACGTATTTAATCGCTAGTTTAGGAAGTTCACAAATTAGGCATTGCAAAATTAACCTTCCGGTATATATAATTAACTCGATTATACTATGACCCGTGGTTCATTACTACACTATCATATATATTAGGGCTTCATAGAAACAGAATAGGGAGATGAAGAGACAATGCAGGAAGGTTCGGGTTACGGCCGCTGGGTTGCCGGCAAACGAAGCAAATGGATTACGCTGTTGGTATGGATCATTATCGCCGTTGTGCTTGGCATGGTATGGCCTGCTGTAGGTGATCGTGAAACCAATAACGCACAGGATCTGAGTGAATCCAAACCATCGGTTCAGGCAGCAGCACTTGCCGAGAAGGAATTCCCTGGCGGTGAAGGATTGCCCGCGCTGATCGTATGGCGTCAAGCCGGCGGTCTGACGGATGAGCAGATTCAGAACATTCAGGCATTAACGGAGCGACTGGATCAAGATCCGGTAGAACAACAGCAGTCCGTTGTGCCACTCTATCAATTACCACCACAGGCATTGAAAGGCCAGCTTTCGGAAGACGGAAGTACCTTGGTTATGCCACTTTTCTTCAATGAAGGTGCCGATTCGGAACAATTGAAGGCAGCTATTGAAGCACTTGAGCAAAAAACACAAGACATCTTCGGGGCAAACCCGTTCGATGTAGCCATAGATGATACCAATACACTGATTGCCCGTGTAACAGGGCCAGTAGGAATATCCATTGATGCGAGCGGGCTATTCTCCTCCGCCGATGTATCCTTGCTGATCGCTACGGTTGTACTGGTATTAGTACTGTTGTTGTTGATCTACCGCTCGCCAGTACTGGCGATTATCCCGATTATTGCGGTTGGATTCGCGTATATGGTGACAAGCCCCATTCTCGGATTCATGGCAGATCAAGGTTGGATCACGGTGGATGCACAGTCGATCTCGATCATGACCGTGTTGTTATTTGGAGCAGGAACGGATTACTGTCTGTTCATGATCTCCAGATACCGCCAGATTCTCTATCATGAGCCGGACAAAAAGAAAGCCATCTTCCAGGCAATTACCGGATCATCTGGCGCCATTGCCATGAGTGGGTTCACGGTCGTTGCAGCACTACTGGTGCTGTTGCTGGCTGAATACGGTGCATATCATCGCTTTGCCGTACCATTCAGTCTGTCCATCTTTATTATGTTTATTGCAAGTCTGACGCTGGTTCCAGCGCTCTTGGCGATCTTCGGTCGGGGTTCATTCTATCCATTCGTACCACGTACACATGAGATGGAAGTGGAACGTGCGAAGAAAAAAGGCAAACCGGCTCCTGCCCCGCGCAAAGCGAAGGAAAGCTGGATTGGCCGTGTTGTAGTAACAAAGCCATGGACCGTTCTTGCAATTACGTTGGTATTGCTGGGAGGACTGGCGGCATTCTCTACTCAGGTTAAATTCACGTATGATCTGTTGTCTTCCTTCCCGGAGGATGTGCCTTCCCGCGAAGGTTTCACCGTCATCGGCGAACAATTCTCCCAAGGTGAGCTGGCTCCAGTCAAAGTGATCGTTGATGCCGAAGGCAAAGAAACTGATCTGAAGCAGCGTCTCGAATCGCTGGATTACATTAGCAAAGTAGGCGATGCTCAGCAGGGTGCCGAGAATGCCAACATTACCGCCTTTGATGTGGAATTCAATCTGAATCCATATTCCATGGAGGCAATGCAGCATATTCCGGATCTGCGGGCTACTGCGGAAAAGGCGCTTCAAGATGCTGGAGTAAGCAATGTAGACAGTCAGGTCTGGATCGATGGTCAGACGGCTGAACAGTATGACATTGAAGTGACCGGAGAACGGGATGCCAAGATCATTATTCCAGTGGTCATCGGCATGATTACATTGTTATTACTATTATACCTGCGTTCAGTTGTAGCTACAGCGTATCTGATTGCAACGGTTGTTCTGTCGTATTTCTCTGCACTGGGTCTGGGTTGGATCATCATTCACTACGGACTTGGCGCAGATGCCATTCAGGGAGCGATTCCGCTGTATTCCTTCGTATTCCTCGTGGCACTGGGTGAAGACTACAACATCTTCATGATCTCTAGCATCTGGCAGAAACGCAAAACGATGCCACTTCGTCAAGCGATCAGAGAAGGTGTTGGCGAGACAAGCTCTGTTATTACATCTGCAGGTCTGATCTTGGCAGGAACGTTTGCGGTACTTGCTACATTACCAATTCAGGTGTTGGTGCAGTTTGGTATTATCACAGCTGTTGGTGTGATGTTGGATACCTTCCTGGTTCGTCCGTTCATGGTACCGGCGATCACCGCATTGCTGGGCAAATGGGCCTTCTGGCCAGGCAAGTATGTTCCGATTGCAGAGAAGAATGAGGAGAAACAAAACCAGTCTATGTAATGCATGGATTGGGGGGAATGGACGGCGGGGCTTCAAGCCAGCTGTCCATTTTTTTATTTTCTGAACGATAAATGACCTCTACCAGTTGTCCTCCTGAGATGGAATGGTGGAACTGTAAAATATCCGCAGGATGAGGCGTGATCCTTGTTTTCTTTGCATGGGGAAGGTTTACGTAGCCAAGGGTTATGGGACATAATAGAGAGAGCGTCGGCCTTGGGCAGACGGATGATCAACATCAATGGGACAACCAGGGGAAGGATGAAAGCAAGCATGACGAACCAACTTAATGTGTATTTTAACCATGACGGCGGCGTGGATGACCTCGTATCGCTGTTCATGCTTCTGCAAATGGACAATGTACATGTAACCGGCGTATCGGTTATTCCGGCAGACGGATATCTGGAGCCAGCAACAGATGCCAGCCGCAAAATTATCGATCGTTTCGGTACATATTCCGTAGAGGTATCCAAATCCAACTCCAGAGGGAAAAATCCATTTCCTGCGGCGTGGAGACTGCATTCCTTCGATGTAGATGCACTTCCTGTACTGAACGAGTCCGGCAAAATGGAAGCACCACTTTCTGCAGTTCCTGCACACCAGCATCTAATCGAGAAAGTGCGCAATACCGAAGGCAAAACGTTGCTCCTGTTCACAGGCCCACTGACTGACCTTGCGCGTGCACTGGACGAAGCACCAGACATTGAAGAGAAAATCGACAAGCTGGTATGGATGGGTGGTACATTCGAGCGTGGTAACGTAGAAGAGCCTGAGCATGACGGTACAGCAGAGTGGAACGTATTCTGGGACCCGGAAGCGGCTTACCGTGTATGGCAAAGTGGTATCCAGATCGATCTGGTTGCACTGGAAAGCACGAACAAAGTACCTCTGACTCCAGCCGTTCGTAACCGCTGGGCAGCAGAGCGTCGCTTCGAAGGCGTTGATTTCCTGGGTAACTGTTACGCAGGTTGTCCGCCACTGGTGTACAGTGAGACAAATTCCACATACTATCTGTGGGATGTGCTGACAACGGCTTCCGTTGGACGCGAGGATATCGTGAAGAAGAAAACCGTAAACTGTATTGTTATCCCCGATGGTCCTAGCCAGGGCCGCACGGTGGAGCAAGCAGACGGACGTCCAGTACAACTGGTGTATGATACCGATCCGGAAGCGTTCTTTACGTACATGACGGATTTGGGTAAAAAAGCTGCTCCGCAGCGCTACTAATTCAGGCAGCCTCAGGGCTTGCCAACATTAAAGGTACAACAAAAATAAAGCCGCAGGCAGTGGTCTGGGTATGGGGTTGAACCCCATAATCCTGTCCCTGCCGTGCGGCTTTTTTGGTTGTGGGCTGATCTATATAGATTGATAACAGCGATCGGAAGGTTGTTCTGTCATCGAAGTGGCAAGTGTGAATATTCTTTAGTCCAACTATATAGCCGATCTATATAGCAATCTAAGCTGCCCGCTATATTTTAAATCGACCAATCAATCCGTTCAACTCACTGGACAATACCCGCAGAGATTCAGCGGATGCACTCATCTCATCCATGGATTGCAGTTGGCTTCCGGTAGCATGAGACACCTTCTGTATGCTCGAAGAGGATTCGCGTGAGATATGTTCCATATCCTCCACAGAAGCGGATACTTCTTCTGCACTGGCAGACAGCTGCTCGGATGCTGCGGATACTTCGTGCAGACGTTCATTCATCGTCTCAATCCCGGTATGAATGGATGTGAATGAACGGCCTGCCTCCTGAACAACAGCGAGACCGGATTGGACTGCTGATGTGCTGGCAGACATATGTTCTGACAACAGGGCAGTCTGGCGTGTCATCTCGGCGATCAGTTCGGTTACATGCTGGGACGATTGCTCTGATTCCCCCGCAAGCTTGCGAACCTCTGAGGCAACCACCGCAAACCCGCTGCCATACTCTCCTGCCCGAGCCGCTTCAATACTTGCATTAAGTGCGAGCAGATTGGTCTGTGAAGCGATGCCTTTCATCAGATGTGCCACCGACTCAATTTTACCTGAGTACTGCTCCAGCTGAGAGGTGGAGGCCACCATCTGCACATTCGCTTGATGAATTTTGTCCATACTGTCCATTGCCGTGTTGATGTTGGCTTGACCTTGCACCGCGTTATTGGTCGTTTTCTGTGATACATCCGCGACCATAGAAGAACAATTCGCAATGTGCTGCATGCTGCGGGTGATCTCTTCCATGGCTACCGTAACTTCGCCAGCACGAGCCACCTGTTCGGCAGCTCCACTGGCCGTATGATTCGTATGCTCGGCAATACGCTGACTGGCTTCGGCAGTCGCCTGTGAATGTTTCGATACACCTTCTGCAGCCTGTAGCAGAGAATCGGAGCTTTGACGGATGCCCGTCATGACATCACGGGTACCTGTAACCAGATGTTTGAACTCGGAAGCGAGCTGTCCCACCTCGTCCTTGCGACTAAGTTCAACGTTGACGGTCAGGTCGCCTTTTCCTACCTGGGTAATTAACTTCTTCAACTTCACCAATGGTCGGGTCAAGTAATGGGCGAATCCATACACCAACAAGACACTCAGCAGAACAATAGCCAAGGCTGTCCAGATCATGGTCATACGGTTGCGGGACATCAGTTCATAGACCGCAGTGGAGTCCATATCCGCACCGACCAATCCTATTACTTTCCCGTCATCTCCATGGATCGGCACATACGCAGTAATGGTAGCGCCATATTCATCCTGTGTGAGTTCACCCCGAATAGGCTCATTCTGTTCAAAAGCTTGCAGCATTCCTTCATAATGGGTCTCTTCTGCGGAACCGTAAGGGGAGAAGTCATCCTCTGCCACATCCGCAGCAGCCCCATCTACAACGTAGAAATATGTATTGGTTCCATTTTCTTCGCGTGTACCAAGGGTGTACAGATACTTGAGTCCATTGGCCTCGCGCAGCTGACTAAGCTGCTCACGCAATGTGCCGTAATACGCTGTCTCGTCCTGTCCGGTACTGAGTGGTGCATACAGAGAGGTGTCAATTAGTGCAGCTGCCCGTTCAGCTACAGCCTGTGCCTGCATCCCCATGGATTGCTCGACCAGTTGAGCCGATGAACGATACATGGTAATGCCAAGAACCGCACCCGCGGCCAGCATCAGACAGGAAAAAAATAAAAAGATCCGCATAAACAAACTGTTCATTGGTAAAAGTGTTCCCCCTTGATCTGTTGAATCAATCGTCTCTTTGTCTCTTTACTTTGGTTCGTATGTATTGTATATCAAATGTACCGTTTTCTACTTGAAATATCGGCATCCCGGCGATAAAGAATTAGCCCCCGAGTCAATTTTGATCCGGGAGCTAATTACGTTTCAATCCTATATTGACCATGCCCATCATTGGAAGAAACCTCACTGTTACTCCTTAGAGGGGCTTCATATGACTGAGTGATTACGTCATTACATTGTTCCGCCGCCCTGGCGAACAGAGGCAGGAATCTTTTCAGGTCCCTGATTAATATATTTATTGATAAAAGTACCCACCTTGGCATCGTCGAATTGGTCGAGTTTCATCGTTTTGGTCCATGCGGTCACCACAACTTCACTGCCTTCGGGAATATCCTTGTTGGGTACAGCCAGAATACCTGCTCCGGCTTCGCGGAATTTGGCTAGGTATTTCAGATGTTCCTTCAAATCCTCGCTTGCGTTCTCCCGATAATAGATGATGATATCCCCGTGCTCCAGATTGTGTACCAGGTAATTATATCCCGGGAAGTCGGTGTAAAATCCAAACTTGATATCATGCGGATTATGCGGCCCCGATGTTGGAATTGTCATCTCATACTGTATGGGGTCCTCTGTATGGTCAGCCCCATAATATTTATCGTCAGTCACGTCGATTGTCGCGTTGGATTCCAGATCGGCTACATTATATGTTTTACCTGCTCCTTGCATGAAGAACAGGCCAAACGTAATAATCGACACAGCCATCATTACATGTGCAGCCAGCCGAAGGGATCGACTTTTTTTGTGGATGTCCGCCCGCTCTTTCTTTTTCATGTGGCCCAGGATTTTGCCCTGTGTGCGTGATGCCCAGATATAGGCGGCGATGGAGAACAGCAACACGATTACACCTACGATGAGCCACAGGTAGGATGTACCTGCATCGTGCTCCATTTGCATATGATCCATATGAGTCATGTCCATAGAGAGTTCCTCTGCTTTCTTTGTAAAATGAGTGAACATAACACTACATGATGTAGTGTTAATGGCAAAGATGAATCCTCTTATTACGTAACGGGAGTTGCTGGATTGGTTTGTTACGTCAATAAGAACATACCTGTTGCACTACACATTATAGTGTATGATACATGCACAGTGCAATGCTGCCTTGGAAAACAAAAAAAGGCGCTCCCCACGTGAGCAGGGAGCGCCTAGTACAAATCTAATGGGATAACAGCGATCGGAAGGTTGTTCTGTCATCGAAGTAACAAGTGTAAATAGCTTTATTCCAACGGATATAGTTTACAGACGGCCAAACGGCGAAAGCATCATGCCAATCAGTCCAATAATAACCTCACCCAACAAACGATACAGAATAAAGAATACGACCACATTGGCGATGAGTACACTGTACATACTGTCGAGGGCTGCTTTGGTACGATTCAATGGATATTGGAATAGCACCGAGTTCAGAGCGACAAATATGATGATATACGAGACCACAAGCAAGGCGATCGCGATGGAATACGAGATGATAATAAACAGATTCGCCAGAACAAGGGATACGACAGCAGGAACAAGCAATGTACCGAACTGGGCAACCAGTGTTTTGGGACGGAAGGTTATTTTTTCAATTTTCAGAATAGCGTACATCAGTGCAATAGAGGCTATCAGGATAATGACGGTGAACAATAGCGGCCGGATAAATCCACCAATGAACAAGCCATCCATGCCTATGCGACTAAAGGTAATTAAGAAGTATGTAGAAGATAGGACTGCAATCAGCGCCATTGTTAGCCATCCGTTTAGTGAATGCTGGTCGCCAACGGTTTTCATCGTCTGATAAGGACGGGCTAATACACTGAGGAAATAGGATAGATACTGTTTGCTTACTTCTTTGGCTTGCTGAACTTTCTCATTCTGCACGATATTATTCCACTGATTGGAGCTATTGTCTCCTGCAGAAGCATGGTCATTGGTACCTGTTGATTCTCTCGCCTGTTCCTTGTGGATGGAGACGGATGGTGTGTTGGATGGAACGGATGCCTGGGAAGAGGAAGCCTGCGTGCTGGACCAGCGAGTATATTCGGGTTCTGAAGCAGCAGCAGATTCCGGGTTCTTTACAAGAGAGGGTGAAGGGGTAGTTTGGGTTAGATTAGATCCGCACCTCTCGCAAAACTGGGCATCTCCATTTTCATGATTACATACTGGACATTTCATGGTATAAGTCTCCAATTTCTAGAAAATAAAAACATGTAAACATTGTGTCTCATTTTAACGGTTGATGACGAAGTTTGTCTATGTTTTGCAGGAATTAATACCCCTGCAGAGAGAAAGTTGAAACGAAGACTTGAATGCTGTGTATTAAAACGTAGTTTACAACTAACAATAGTATAGGACTGACATGCAGGCATATTAATGTAAATTTACTGTGGTTTAAGACGAATTGTTTTTGGAGGCAAATGTCTTATCGTTCGCTTCTGTGTGTGATTTACATGTTAAGTATATCTTTTGGGTTGCTCATTTCAGAAGATTTATGTATAATCAATCGTGTTAACACGTCGAATGTACGGTAGTAAGAGATGTGGGTGAGTTCATGGAACTACTGGACAGCAATGAGAGTAAGAAGAAGATGTGCCAGTATTATAACGAAATCTCGAAGGAACTGTTCGGATTTGGCACCACTCTCCTGAGAGTGACCATTGACCAGAACATTGTTACCTTCTACGCGAAGCACCGACGTTCACCGCGCTCTGACGCCCTGGAAGGGGAGGCCCCCGGCTTAAAGCTGGAAGTGGACTTCCGCATGTCTGTCTTATATAAGAAGAAATTCCGGGAGAAGCTCGAGCAACACATGGGTTTGCCAATTGAAGCTATATTGCGGGATTATGATGCGTCCACTCAGTGGGCAATCACAAATGTGATTCTGGAACAGGCCTAGGATGGATCGGCAGGATACATTCTTGTTGATACATACGGAAGTTATGGTCCGGATTCATGATCAGGTTCCGTACAATTTCATATGATGGCGTCTGTCTTTGGATTGATTCTGAAGCAGAAACCGATGATGTACCGGCAGCGGGTGTCGCTTTCCTTTGTTTACGAAGAAAAGTGTTCTTGTTTATACAAGAATGCTTTTCTTTTTGTTTTTTCATACACATCACATATATCAGGGGGAATCAGGATCATGATGAAAAAGTGGATTAGCGGTTTGGCAGCAGTGGCAATGACATCGGTATTACTTGCAGGTTGTGGCAGCAGCACGGATGATGCAACAGGCGGATCAGGCAGTGGAGGAACCGCAGCTAACAAATTGGTTATCTCCACTTGGGGCTTCTCCGAAGATTTCTTTAATGAAGAAGTATTTGGTCCATTCGAAAAAGAACATAATGTAGACATCGTGCTTGAAGTCGGCAATAACGCTGAACGTCTGAATAAAATTCGTCAAGGTACATCAAATGTCGATGTTATCTACCTGTCTGACTATTATGCACAACAGGGTATCGATGAAGGTCTGTTTGAGAAAATCGACCGCTCCAAAATTCCAAATGTAAATGACATTTATGATATTGCCAAAGCACCACTTGGTGAAGATTATGGCCCGGCCTACACGGTTGGACAGCTCGGTATCGCTTATAACCCGGATCTCGTATCCAAAGAAGTGACTTCATGGAGTGACCTGTGGGACCCGGCGTTCGAAGGTAACCTGACCATCCCGAATATTACGGCAACAGCAGGGCCAATGGTTGTGGATGCAGCTTCCCGTGTAGCTGGAAACGATACGTTTAATGAAGATGCGGCATTTGCTGAACTGAAAAAACTAAGCGGCAATGTGGTGAAATTCTACAGCCAAACATCCGAATTCGTGAACATGTTCTCTCAAGAAGAGATTGCTGGCGGACCAATCATGGAAATGTATTTCAAAGATCTCAAAGCAGCTGTGCCTAATGCGAAGTTTGTTACACCTAGCGAAGGTGCATATGCCGTGATGAACACAATCAATGTCGTGAAGGGCAGCAAAAACAAAGAACTGGCTGAAGAGTTCATCAACTGGCAGCTCAGTCAAGATGTACAAGCGAAATCTGCTAAAGCTAAAGTCGATTCTCCAGTGAACACCAAGGTTGAACTGACTGCTGAAGAATCAGAAGGCGTAACATATGGCGCTGAAGTTGTTGAAAAGCTGAACAAGCTGGATATGGAATTTGTGAATCAACAGGTTAAAGGCTGGACAGATCGCTGGAACCGCGAGATTGCACAATAAAAACAAGTAACCGACTAAATAGTTATCTTTGATCTATATAGTTTAACTAAACTTTTTACACGAGAACGGAGAGGGCAGAAATAACGTGAAGAAGCGAAGCGTTCGCCTTTATCCCCGGATTTTCCCTTTGAAGAAGGGATTCAAAAAAAATCTGGGGATAACAGCGATCGGAAGGTTATTCTGTCATCGGAGTGGTAAGTGTAAATATTCTTTAGTTCAACTTATCATTTGCAGCAAGCAACCAATCACCGTATAGGAGTTGAGAACGGATGAGTGAAGCGCTGAATCGCATCATTATGGATGTGGACACAGGGATTGACGATGCACTGGCGATTTTGCTGGCCGTCAAAAGCCGGAAGCTGGACATTCTCGGCATCACCACAGTCTGTGGGAACGTATCACTCCAGCAGGCAACAGAGAATACGTGCAAAATTCTTGAACTCGCGGGTGCACCTGAAATTCCGGTCATTGCCGGAGCAGCTGGACCGCTCACTCGCAAGTCTCATTATGAACACCGGGTACATGGACAGGACGGATTGGGCGGTGCGCTGCCTGATCCGGCCGTGTCCAAGAAAGCCGAGGAAGGTTTTGCGCCAGACTTTATCGTGGAACAAGCCAAGCAATATCCGGGCGAACTGACATTAATCATGACCGCACCATTAACGAACTTGGCACTCGCGCTGATGAAGTGTCCTGAACTGCCTTCTTTATTGAAGGAAGTCATCTTTATGGGTGGTGTTGTTCGCGGACATGGCAATATTACACCGACCGCCGAGTACAACACATACGCTGATCCAGAGGCGGCACGCATTGTACTGCACGCAGGCATCGAGAAGCTTACCCAAGTCGGATTGGATGTGACGCGTCAAACATTGCTGAATGAAGCAACGATTGAGCGTCTCACTGATCCTGCACTGCGCGCGTACGTTGCTCAAAGCACAGAGATTTATATCAACCGTTACGAACAAATGAACGGCGTCCGCGCTTGCGCTTTACATGATCCACTAGCCGTGGGCGTAGCCCTTGCCCCTGAACTGGTAGGACGTAAATCGTATTACGTGGATGTCGAAACCGCCAGCCGCCTGTGCGATGGCCAGATGGTATGTGACTTCCAAAACCGTTTGGGCGAGCAGCCCAACACCCTCGTCTGCGAAACCGTAGACGCGGAAAGCTTCCTTGAACTGTTTATCAACGCGTTAAATGCGTAGTTATGATCTTTAGGGCATTGGCGTTCAATTTGAAAATTAATCCTTACGTATTTCGCTGCTAGTGGAGGGGACGAAATCGATTCTGTAGAAGCAAAGCGTTCGCCTTTATCCTTGGGTTTTTTCCTTCTATTAAGAAGGAGATCAAGAAAATCCAAGGATAACAGCGATCGTAAGAACGATTCGTAACCGGAACGGCTGGTGCGATAAACATGGACGTTTATTTTTGAAATGTGCGCCAGTGAAACGTGTGAATAAAACCATTTTACAAGTCAGGAGTATCGCGATGAAGAAATCAGTAATCTACTGGCTATTGCTGCCGGGATTCGTGTTTTTGGCGGCATTTATGATCATTCCGATTGTCCTGACGATCGGGTCGACGTTTTTCCAAGAAAACTCCTTCACGTTTGAAGGATACATGCATTTTTTCAGAGACCCATACTTTTTGAAAATATTGCTTACGACGCTGCAAGTCAGCGTGGTCACCACTATCGTCTGTGTGGTGCTCGGATTCCCGACAGCTTATTATATCTCGCAGAAAGCGCCACGCCGCAAAGGCATTTTGCTGGCACTGGCGATCTTCCCGCTGCTGACGAGCCCGGTCGTGCGCTCGTTTAGCTGGATGATCATTCTTGGACGAAAAGGGCTGATTAATAACACCCTTGTTGGTCTGGGTATCGTGGACAAGCCGCTGGACATTTTGTACACGCCGGCAGCGATGATGATCGGTCTGACGCATTTGTTCCTGCCACTGATGATTATCTCTCTGGTGGGTGTGCTCGAGAATATTGACGGTGACCTGCTCAAAGCAGCACAAAGTCTGGGCGCATCGCGCATTACGGCGTTCCGCCGGGTTGTGTTCCCACTGGCTGTGCCAGGACTTGTGATCGGAGCCGTGCTTGTCTTTGTCGGAAGCCTGACGGCGTATACCACACCTGCCCTCCTTGGAGGCAAGCAGCGCGTGATTGCTACGTTCCTGTATCAGAACGCCATGACCCTCAACGACTGGTATCTGGCCTCGGTTGTTGCCGCGATTATGATTGTAATTACATTTGTCGTGGTCGGTGTCATGAACAAAATGGCCAAAACTTTAAATCCGAAGGGGTAGACATATGCGGGAGAAACATATCGGGCTGGGCCTGTTCAGTCTGCTGGTCTTTATCTTTCTGCTGGGCCCGCTTCTGATCATATCGGTCACTTCGTTTGAACCGGGAACGGTACTCAAATTTCCACCGGAAGGGTTCTCCTTCCGCTGGTATGAGAATATTTTCAACACAGGCGGTTTCCTCCGCACATTCCAGACGTCCATCATCATTTCCCTGCTGGGGAACCTGTTGGCACTGGTACTCGGAGTTCCGGCTGCTTATGCGCTTAGTCGTTACGATTTCAAAGGCAAGTCCGTGCTGAACGCACTGTTCCTTTCCCCGGTACTGATCCCGGGAATCGTGCTTGGTTTTACATTGATGAAATACCTGATCGTAATCTACCATCTGCCGATGTATCTCGGATTGTTGATTGGTCATACGATTATCATGCTTCCATTCATCATTCGGGTTATCGCGTCGAGTCTGTCGAGCTTTGACTTCGCCGTGGAAGAAGCAGCGCTGAGTCTTGGTGCGGGACGGGTAAGAACGTTCTTCACGATCGTGCTTCCCAACATCCGATCAGGAATTATCGCGGCGGTGCTGATTGCCTTCCTGGAGTCGTTCAACAACGTGGACATCTCGGTGTTCATGACCGGACCAGGGGTAAGTACATTGCCAATTCAGATGCTGACGTATGTGGAGAACTACTTTGACCCAACGATTGCAGCGATTTCCATGCTATTGATGGTACTGACCGGACTCTTAATGTTCGTGATCGAACGGATCATGGGCGGATTTTCATACTTTACTAAACGTTAATTGGAGGCGCAGAACGCTATGGCATTGCTGACATTAGACCACGTATCCGTGGCATACGATAAGCAGACAATCCTGAAGGATTTTCAGTTGGAGCTGGAAAAAGGTAAACTGCTCTCCCTGCTCGGACCGAGCGGTTGCGGCAAAACAACTACGCTGCGCCTCATCGCCGGATTTCTGGAAGCATCACAGGGCAAGTTTATGTTCGGCGGCAAGGATTATACGAAGGTTCCGGCGAACAAGCGGAACTTCGGATTTGTATTTCAGAGTTATGCATTATTCCCGCATCTGTCTGTCTATGACAACGTGGCCTTTGGCCTGCGGATGCGCAAGGTAAAAGACAAGGATATCTCTTCCCGTGTAATGCGAATCCTTGAGGTGGTTAACCTGAATGGATTTGAGAAACGTTTTCCACAAGAACTGTCGGGTGGACAGCGTCAGCGTGTGGCGATTGCCCGCGCATTGGTCATCGAGCCTGATCTGCTCTTGTTCGACGAACCGCTCAGTAATCTGGATGCGAACCTGCGACTCAATATGCGGGTGGAGATTCGCCGGATTCAGCAAGAGCTGGGTATCACAACGCTGTATGTTTCTCATGACCAGGAAGAATGCTTCTCGATCTCGGATCAGGTCGCGATTATGAACAAAGGCGTGGTCGAGCAGCTCGACCGCCCGGAAACGATTTTCAAATATCCGGCAACGGAGTTTGTCGCACGATTCATCGGATTCCATAATTTTATTGAATTCGCGGATCGCACCGATGCAGGTGAATTAATCACACTGAGCGCAGGTGGACGCACATTTACAGCAACAGCACATCCCGGAACAGCACGTGCCGGTGCACGTAAAGGCGCGATTCGGCCGGATGATCTGATCGTTAGTGGAGATACTTCTGCGGATGTGGTGAATGCTTTGCCGGGGATTATCAAAGTCAGCACCTATCTGGGACGCAGCTATCAGTATGTGATTGAGACGGAACTGGGTGACTTTACAGCAAATCAGGAGATGGAAACACCGTACCTTAGTGGACAGCGTGTTAACCTGATTTTCCCGCAAGATAAGCTTGTGCTGGTAGAGTAGTCGTGAATGTAGGGAGTAGCTTTACGAAATAAGAGCAGCAAAGAAGGCATTTCATGCGATGTTCCGGACAATGACAGTGGTGCGCAATCATGTGCAATATAGCAGATTAAAGTACAGGTTTGTCCGGTTCGGATCGCGTTGAATTGTTTTTGAAGAAGGAGATTATGCCCCATGCGTGCAGATCAACTAATTGTGAATGTACATGTGTATAACAGTTATTATAAACGGTTTGAAATGAACAACGTCGCTGTGTTGGACGGCAGATTCCTATATGTTGGACCCGGTGGACCGGAGATGATTCAGGCAGACGAAGTCATCGATGCGCGAGGAAGATACATGATTCCTGGCTTGATCGATATCCATCTGCATATCGAAAGCACGATGGTGACACCGGAAACCTTTTCCCATGGTCTGATTGGCTGCGGGGTAACGTCCATTGTAGCGGAACCGCATGAGATGGCGAATGTGTTTGGGCTGGAAGGGGTGCAGGAGATGATGACTGCGAGTCGGGAAACGACGGTGGACATGTTCTATGCGATCCCAAGTTCCGTTCCGGCAACCCCGATGGAGACAACAGGCGGTTCGATTGAAATCGAAGATATGGACGTGTTGCTCGCTACTGGCGAGATGATCTGTCTGGGCGAGATCATGAACTATGTCGATGTCATCCGTGATCCGGAGTGCAAGACCAACCAGATTTTACAGCATATCCGCAAAAACTATCCGGATCTTGTAATCGAAGGTCACACACCGAAACTGCTTGGACTCGATCTGCACCGACTGATCTATGCAGGTATTGATTCCGATCATACCCATCAGAGCATTGAGGGATTACAGGCGCGGATTGCGGCAGGTATGTTTATTGAAATTCAGGAGAAATCGATGACACCGGAAGTCATGGAGTACCTGATTCAACATGATGTGGCGCAGCATTTCTGCTTTGTAACAGATGATGTAATGCCGGATTCACTGGTAGAGCGTGGTCATCTGGATCATATCGTACGCAAGGCAATTCAGATGGGCATGCGCCCGGAAGATGCGATCTATGCAGCAACATCTACCCCTGCTTCCCGGATGAAAATGACCGATCGTGGCAGTGTTGCCCCAGGCAAAGTGGCCGATTATGTGTTGGTATCCAACTTGGATGATCTCTCTATTGATCAGGTGTACAAAAACGGCCGCAAAGCTTATGACGATTACGAACCGTATAAGCAGGAACGGATTACCGGGCAGTTCCCACCTCACTTCTATAAGAGTGTACAGTTGGAGAAGCTGGGCGTAGCTGATTTTGCAATTCAGTTGTCAGATCCAAAAGTCAGTGGATCAGGTGTTGATCTCGCTGGTGAAGGTGAGTACCAATGCCGTGTCATGATGGTCAAGGATGGTTCTACTTTTGTGGAAGAACATATTGCACCGGTTCAGTCTTCGGATGGTGAATTGCGCTGGGAAGAAAGCGGATATGCGCAGATTGCGACCTTTGAACGTTATGGCGTGAACGGCAATCGTGCACATGGTCTGATCGGTGGAGACACCATCAAACGCGGGGCCATTGCAACGACATACTCACACGACAATCACAACCTGCTGGTTGTGGGACGTAATCGTGAAGATATGATATTGGCAGCTAACACGGTAATTTCGAGCCAAGGCGGCTTCTGTGTGGTGGAAGACGGCAAGGTGCTGTCCCATCTGGAACTTCCCGTAGGTGGCATTTTGACGGAAGAACCACTCGCAGTGGTATCTCATCAAGTGAAGGAATTGCGCGCAGCCATGTTGTCTCTTGGGTATGTACATTACAACCCGATCATGTCGATCAGTACTCACTCTCTTGCGGTAAGTCCGGCGCTGAAGATCACTGACCATGGCCTGATTGATGTGAATGCAGGTAAGGTTGTATCGTTGATTGTTTAAGTGTGACAGACACATCTGGTGGTCTGCTTGCGATGATCCATTAGATTATTCGTTATTATATCGTTTGCGTGTTGTATTAGAAAAAGAAGCCCCAGTTCACTCAGGTGAACGAGGCTTCTTTTTCGCGGATTCATTATCGTATTATCATGTTCGTGTAATTATATATAATCCGAACCCCGCTTATTTTAATTTCTCTGGATTTTTCACCTTAATGGAGACCACTTCCCCGCAATCCAAACAAACGGTATATACTCTTTCCGAACCAATTGACAATTTCTTATCCAATGGACGAAGATTGATGAAGTCCGAGGCTTGTACGAAAGACGTGCCTCCGCAATCCGTGCATTTTTTTTCTGAAATATTCATCGCTTATTCCACCTTTTAGTAATTAGTGTTTGATGTGATATTAGATAATTGTATTCCATTAAATGGAATGAAGCAATCATCTAATGCGAGCTGAATAATGGGCTTATCCTCACATGGAATTAATGTATTTCCATAGCATGATGTTTCATGGTTTGGACGGGACAAATGAATACATATATAGTAAGAAGAGAATGTTTGGACTCAAAAGCAGGAGGATAGACAACCATTATGGATAAAATAAATGATGCCAAAACCATATTTTTCGACGTGGATGATACCTTATATGATCACTTGCAGCCACTTCGTGGCGCTTTGCAGGACGTTATCGGCCTGCCGGATGATTTTCCTTATGCTGAGGCATATCACCGTTTTCGCTATTATAGTGACTGCCTGTCTGCACAAGAAGATCTGTCTGCTGTACCGGAGCCAGATGCGGTGGAGCGAATGCGGCGTCAGAGGTTTGAGCTGACGATGGAAGAGTTCAGACTCCCTCTACAATCGGGTCAGGCTGAAGAACTGCAAGCACAGTATCTGAGCAGACAGTTTGAGATTGTGCCTTTTGAAGGAGCGTATGAACTGATAAAAAGGCTTCAGGCAGAAGGCCATACCGTCGGTCTAATAACCAATGGAGAAGGAGAGCATCAGCGCCGCAAGCTTGAAGCACTGGATGTGCTCAGTCTCGTGGACGAGCATCTGATTTTCATCTCCGGTACGACTGGTTATGCGAAACCGGATCGCAGGTTGTTTGAATATGTGAGTAAGCAGTCCGGGACAGATGCGCGTTCCAGCTATTACATCGGAGACTCGTGGCGTAATGATGTGGTAGGTGCAGTGGATGCAGGCTGGAAGGTTATCTGGTTCAATCATCGGGAGGCGCTGCCGGAATCCGATCATCAACCTCATTTTGTAGCATCGAGCTATGAAGAGATCAGTCGTATTCTGACTTTTGAGGTTGTATAAGTTTAAGGATATATATGTTGAAAGGAGCAGTCCTGTTACCGTTTTAGGTGCAGGTCTGCTTTTTGGTGTTAAAGAAGGACTTCATTTCTTACGTTACACCTTCTATAGAGGCATTAATAATGAGGTGTCTAACTCTTCACTTTCAATTACAATTGCCATGAGTCCAGCTTCTGTTTTGGTTTCGTGCCATTCATGTTTATCCCAGAGTACGGCTTCGCCACAATGCACTTTGATGTATTCATTTGCTTCACCTCTAACCCAACCCTCTCCGCTTACGATCAAAAGGAGTTGAGGAACCACAGCTTGGTGATAACCTACTACTCCATCCTCAGGCAAGTGCATACATCCGATATGAGCTGTTTTGTCGGTCTGCGTAATACGTGACATGACGAAATTAGAATCAAATTTGGTAATCTTCTTCCCGGACTCTTGTTTAAATTGAAATATCCTCATGTTTACCTCCGTAATAGTGACTAAGTTAACTTCCTACAATGGCAACGATCCTTATGATGGGTATCATCCTACTCCAAAAAAATATGGAAACCCAATCAGATGAGTCTATCATAGCTCCAATCGTTGAGGAATAGTTTACTGGCAATCATCAATCTTCTAATTGCCTGTGCCAACGTTTCTATGAAGCTGTGCTTCATGAAATCTTCATTCACAAGACAGTGCAAAAGCCTTCCCAAACCGTATATGCGGTGTTATAATTAAAACAAGATTTAGATTAAGTCTAAATTAAAGGAACGAATCAAAGTAGTCCATAACAATCATTCAAATTCTATTTTTATATTCGAGAGGGGATAAATTCCATGAGCACAATCCAAACTAAAAACAACACTTTTGCTAACAACGCCACAGCACTTCAAGAGGTCCTGAACCGTCAGATCGCAGGTTGGTCCGTACTGTACACGAAACTGCATAACTTCCACTGGTATGTCCAAGGGCCTCATTTCTTCACACTACATGCCAAATTCGAAGAGCTGTACAACTTGGCTACTGCAAATATGGATGAAGTTGCAGAACGTTTGCTTGCTATTGGTGGACGTCCAGTGGCTACGATGGGTGAACAGCTGCGTCTGTCTCCGATTGAAGAGGCACAAGGACAGTTGTCTGCTGAGCGTATGGTAGAGTCGGTGGTTGCTGATCTGCGTACGATGGTGGAAGTGATTCATCAAGGCATTCACGAAGCGGGAGAAGCAGAGGATAACGCAACGGAAGATATGTTGATTGGATTCACCGCTGCCCTGGATAAAGAGGTCTGGATGTTAAACGCATTTTTGGGCAAATAAGCAAAGTCACCCTTCATCCTGACAACGATATGTAGAGTCCGTGAACAAAGTGCCCGTTCGCTTACAAAACAGGTGCGCTTGCCGTATAATGATGGCATTCATGATGTACAGAATGGTGGAATGAACAATGCGGTCAGACCTGGAACAAATGCAGGAAGAAGCTGAACGGTTTATATATACATGTTATAAAGAGCTGGGCCATTCGCGTGAAGACGCGCAGGCCCGGCTTGTTGCCGTTATGGGCGAGATCGAAGTAACGGGTACCTATGTGCATACCACAGAAGAATTGGAGCAGGGTTGTAAAATGGCATGGCGGAACAGCAACCGATGCATCGGGCGGCTGTTCTGGGATAAATTGCGGATCGTGGATGCCCGTCATGCCGATACGGCAGGAACGGCAGCGGATGCTGTGCTGAATCATATTCATGTGGCATCCAACGGAGGCAAAGTGATTCCGATGATTACCATCCTTCCACCGGATGGACCGGAAGGAACTCCGATACGGCTCTGGAATCATCAGCTCATTCGTTATGCGGGATATGAGACAGAGCAAGGCATTATTGGAGACCCTGCTTCGGTGGAACTGACCAAGGCGGCGATGTCACTTGGCTGGCAAGGGGCAGGTAGCCCTTATGATGTGTTACCGCTCATTATTCAGGCGCAAGGACAAGCTCCGGAATGGTATGTTGTACCCGCAGAAGAGATTGTGGAAGTGATGATTGAACACCCGGAGCAGAAGGAGATTGGTGAGCTGGGTATGCGTTGGTATGGTGTGCCGATGATCGCCGATATGCGTCTGGAGATCGGCGGTATATCCTACCCGGCAGCGCCGTTTAATGGTTGGTATATGGGTACCGAGATTGGCGCCCGTAATCTGGCGGACACGTTTCGATATAACAAGCTGCCTGCGGTGGCGGCAGCGTTTGGGTTGAATACGTCAAGTGAAACAACTTTGTGGAAGGACCGGGCGTTGGTGGAGTTGAATGTCGCTGTGCTGCATTCGTTTAAGAAAGCAGGCGTGAGCATTGTCGATCACCACACGGCGGCAGCGCAATTTGCTATGTTTGAACAGCGGGAAGAGAAGGCTGGGCGTGAGCTGAACGGGGATTGGGTGTGGCTGATTCCGCCGGTATCTCCGGCGACAACGCATATTTTCCACAGCTCCTATCGTAATGAGATTGTGAAGCCGAACTTTTTCCATCAGGATCAGGCGTATACCCTGAAAGATGGCGTGGCATCTGCTGCAGAGCCGCGAAGCAGCGAGCAGCAGAATGCACAGGTAGAGAATCAACAGCCACAGGCCGGAGATGCTCTAATGAAATGCCCGTTTGCACATTAAATTGTGCAGACGGGTTATTTTTTGTTATTTTATTTTAGCAAAAGAAAAATCACCCCTGCTTCAAACGATACCGACTCCGCATCACAGCCTGAACTACAATGGCAACAGCAATCAGTACCAGATTGAATACAAACACAGAATAGAGCGTTCCAATTTCCATAAGCAATGCTGCAACCAGTGGAGATACGATGGAGCCGATCTCGGCCGCAGAGACAATTTTGCCTATGACAGAGCTTCGGCTCTCGTCTGGGATGTGATCACCGATATGAGCAAAGAACGAATCCATGTAACATGCCCCGCCAACCCCTCCAATCAGCATACCAACGTAGACCCATAGATGGGAGGACGTGCTTAGAAATACAACAACTTCGATTCCAATCAGGAACATGCCGAGCATACATAGCAACAGACGATCGCCTAACCGGTCAGAGAGATAACCGACAAAGGGAGCAGCGGCAAGCGTAGAAATCCCGGATACGGTGAAGGCGAGACTGGTTGCAAAGGGGTCCCAATGCATGATGTGAGCTGCATACAGTGCAAAATAGGTGAGGAATACCGCATAGGCGCTCATCTCCAGAAAATGTACTGTACCGTAGCCGAGAAGCTGTTGACGCTGGGTAAGCTCTGTAGTTGGGCTAATCGTTATTGAGTCGGAAGCTTGATTGGATTGGGAGATATCCGTACCTTGCGTATGCAGTGCATCAGAAGTTGTTGAAGGTAAAGGGGTAGCAGTCATAGTAGTATGCGGGTGGGAGTCTCTTGTAGTGAATTCTTCAACTTCATCCGTGTGCAGCACCGAGTATGTTGAGCTGTCCAGAGGTTCTTGTGTTACCGTCGCAGAAGGATCTTCTATTAGATGATCACTTAACGTATCCCCAGATTCATGACTAGCTCTAGCTTGTGCTGTCGTCTTTATCCCCATCGCAGCGACCACAGCCATCAGACAACATACGGTAACGAGTAAAAAAGGCACCGATAATGGCCAGTGCAGCGCAAGCCAGCCACTAATGACTGGGCCAAGTACCATACCGCCACCCTCACTGCTGCTGATATACCCATTGTACAGGCCGCGGTTGTCTACATTCCCCCCATCCCCGATGATGGAACGCACGACCACGGTAAGCCCGGTGGAAGCGAGCCCTTGTAGCAGTCGGAGCAGGCCGAACAATACCGCAGCAGAAGACAGAGCGAAGCCACCCATGCAGACAGCGAGCAGTAACAGCATGAGGATGAGAGCACGTTTACCCCCGAGTTTCTTATAAATTGCCGCAGCAGGAATACCACCAATCACTTTCCCGACATAAAAGAGCGCAAAAATAACCCCCATCATCCAGCCGGACATGCCGAATTCCTCAATAAACAAAGGGAACAGAGGCAGGATCATGAATCCGCCCATCTGACTCAGGAAACAAATGGTCATCAGCAAGGGCAGGTTACGACGAATATCCAAGAGCCAAGACTCCTTTCACACATAAAATGGAATCCCAAACGTGCTTCACTTCCCAAAGGAATGCGTAGATATCGACATATACCCGTAATGTATGCAGGATTTATGAAAATAAGAAGAAATGACACGTGGTGTTTACATCAAAACCATTGCGGATATACCTGAATCATATATAATAGATGGGTTATCTATAAGGATGCTTGAACGAAAGTGTACAGAATGAAGAGGTACCTCAAGTATAAGGGGGCGATGTGAGGCATGTCAGAACAACAACCGATTATCCGCTTCGAAGCGGTGACTCAGCAATACGATCAGGATGAAGCCGTATTGAAGGCGGTCAGCTTTGAGATTGAGCGGGGTAAATTTTATACGCTTCTCGGCCCATCGGGCTGCGGGAAAACAACGATATTGCGGCTGATTGCCGGTTTTGCGGAGCCGACACAGGGCAGTATCTATTTTAACGGTGCGCTAATCAACCGAGTGCCTGCCCATCAGCGGCAGGTGAATACCGTATTTCAGGATTATGCGTTATTTCCACATTTGAATGTATTTGAGAACGTAGCCTTTGGTTTGCGGATCAAAAAGATGAAAACGGCTGAAATTCGCAGCAAAGTGTTGGAAGCCCTCAAGTTTGTCAATCTGTCCGGGTATGAAAACCGGGAAATTGGCGAAATGTCCGGCGGACAACGACAACGTGTTGCGATTGCACGTGCAATTGTGAACGAACCTGAAATTCTGCTGCTGGACGAGCCGCTCTCGGCACTCGATCTGAAGCTGCGGACTGAAATGCAGTACGAGCTGCGGGAGCTGCAACAGCGACTGGGTATTACGTTTATTTTTGTTACACATGATCAGGAAGAGGCCTTGGCAATGTCGGATGAGATCTTTGTCCTGAATGGCGGCGTGATTCAACAGAGCGGTACACCGAATGATATCTATGATGAGCCGATTAACCGCTTTGTGGCGGACTTTATCGGTGAATCGAACATTGTATCGGGCAAAATGAAGCAGGACTTTGTGGTGGAATTTGCTGGCGCACAGCATGAGTGTGTCGATCAGGGTCTCCAGCCGGACGAGCCGGTAGAGATTGTCATTCGCCCAGAGGATCTGGAGATTACAACCGAAGACCAAGGTAAGCTCAAGGTTAATGTGGACTCCCAGTTATTCCGCGGGGTGCATTACGAGATATCCACGTACGATGATGCTGGCAATGAGTGGTTGGTTCATTCAACGAAGAAAGCCGTTGTTGGTGCGCGGATTGGACTCTATTTTGACCCGGAAGCTGTACACGTCATGCGCTTTAACGAGACCGAAGAAGAGTTCGACAAACGACTTGAAGCCTACCAAGAGGCCGCTCATGCAGACTAAGGCCAGCACACGCAATGCGTATCTGATTCCATATGTATTATGGATGGTGTTGTTTGTTGTGGCGCCGGTTCTGCTGGTCATCTATTATTCATTCTTCGATGTGGAGGGTAACTTCACATTTGGCAACTACGCCCGGTTCTTTACACCGGTGTACTTGCAGATGACGCTCAGTTCGTTCTGGTATGCATTTCTGATTACGGCCTTCTCGTTGCTGATCTCCTACCCGACGGCGTATATGCTGACCCGGACGAAGCACAAGCAGCTGTGGTTACTGCTGATCATTCTGCCAAGCTGGATCAATCTTTTGCTAAAAGCGTATGCCTTCATTGGCCTGTTCGGAACGTATGGTCTGACCAACTCCCTGCTTGAAGTCGTGGGTATTGGTACACAGCAGATTTTGTTCACCGACTTCAGTTTTATCTTTGTCTCGGTGTACATCTTCATTCCATTCATGATTCTGCCGATCTTCAATGCGCTGGAACAGATGAACCCATCGTTGATCTATGCGGCGCGTGATCTGGGGGCCTCATCGTGGCTAACATTCCGCCGGGTGATCTTTCCGCTGACGATTAGCGGTGTGAAATCAGGCTGTCAGGCTGTATTTATTCCTGCGCTGTCTCTGTTCATGATTACCCGCCTGATTGCGGGAAACCGTGTAATTACGCTGGGAACAGCGATTGAACAGCATTTTCTCGTCACCCAGGACTGGGGGATGGGTTCAACGATTGCCGTCTTTTTGATTATTGCGATGGCGATTATTATGTTCCTGACTGGATCAGGCAAGAAGGAGGTGCGTAATGGGAAGAAACGGAAAGCTGTCTAACGTCTATCTGGCCGTTGTATTCGCCATTCTGTACGCACCGATTGCGTATCTGATCTTCTATTCCTTCAATAGTGGCGGCCATATGCGCAGCTTCGAAGGATTCACGCTTGAATGGTACAGAGAGGTGTTCGCTGATACTCGGCTGCTCATCATTGTGCTGAATACATTTATCATTGCGCTCCTGTCATCAGCGATCTCAACGATCCTCGGTGTAGCAGGAGCACTGGCGATCTACCATGTGCGTCGCAAACGGACCAAGAACACGCTGCTGTCACTCAATAACGTGCTCATCGTGAGTCCCGATGTCATCATTGGTGCATCGTTCCTGATTCTCTTCACCATGATTGGCATCAAATTGGGCTTCACTTCGGTCTTGCTGTCTCATATCGCATTCAGTGTACCGATCGTTGTGATCATGGTACTGCCGAAGCTGCAGGAGATGAGTCCAACACTGATGGATGCGGCGCGCGATCTGGGAGCTGGTTCATGGCAGATTCTGACGCGTGTGGTGCTGCCATACGTGAAACCGGGTATTTTTGCCGGATTCTTCATGGCGTTGACGTACTCGCTCGATGATTTTGCAGTAACATTCTTTGTCACGGGTAATGGATATTCGACACTCTCGGTAGAGATATACTCCAGAGCAAGGCAGGGCGTTTCGTTGTCCATCAACGCTTTGTCTACCCTGTTATTCCTGCTCACGGTGCTGCTGGTGGTTGGATATTACTTCATTAACCGCCGTGCAACACGGATACCTCCCGGAGGAAAGGGGCTGCGACCATGAAGCAACTGGTACGGACATTTGCGCTTGTTTTTGTGGCCGCGTTTGCCCTGATGATCCTGGCTTCGTATCTGAACAAGAGTCAGGGTTATTCTGGCGGCAACACGCTGACCATCTATAACTGGGGCGATTATATCGACCCAGATCTGCTCAAGGAATTTGAGGACGAGACTGGCATTAAGGTTATCTATCAGACGTTTGATTCCAATGAAGCGATGCTGACCAAGATTGAGCAGGGCGGAACCACGTTTGATGTGGCGATTCCTTCCGAATATGCGATTAGCAAAATGAAAGAGGAAGACCTGCTCGTTCCAATTGATCACAGCAAATTGACTAACCTGAGCAACATCGATCCGCGGTTCTTGGACTTGTCCTTTGACGAAGGCAACAAGTATTCCATCCCGTATTTCTGGGGCACGGTGGGGGTTGTGTACAATCCTGAGCTGGTGGATGGATTGACATTTGATAGCTGGAATGACCTGTGGGACCCGCGTCTGAAAAATCAAATCCTGCTCCTTGATGGTGCACGCGAAGTCATTGGGATGGGGTTAAACAGTCTCGGGTATTCCCTGAACGATACCAACGAAGACCATTTGCAAGAAGCGCTGAAGAAGCTGTCTACCCTGACACCAAACGTCAGAGCAATTGTCGGAGACGAAATCAAGATGCTGCTCGCGAACGAGGAAGCGGCAGTTGGGCTCGTATGGTCTGGAGATGCATCCGAGATTATGGATGAGAACGATAAGCTGGATTATATGGTGCCGGAAGAAGGCTCGAACCTCTGGTTCGATAACATGGTTATCCCTAAGACGGCGAGTAATATTGAAGGGGCACACCAGTTTATCAACTTCATGCTGGACCCTGATCATGCCGCTCGCAATGCGGAGTATGTCGGGTATTCCACTCCGAACGCCGAGGCACTTAAGCTGCTGCCAGAGGACATCTCGGAGGATGAACGCTTCTATCCGGACGAGACACTGACAGGCAAGCTGGAGGTCTACGATAATCTGGGCAAAAAAATGCTCTCGCATTATAACGACCTGTTCCTGGAGTTTAAAATGCATAGTAAATAATCGCCAATAACGTGTACACAGTTCGTTAGATTTGCAAAAAAGACAAAAAGGGTTGCTGCTCGTCATTTCAATTGAATGACGAGCAGCAACCCTTTTATTTTACCTGCTTCATAGCAATAGCGCCTGAAGTGCCATATAAGATGATCATTAAAGATCACACGTTAACGAAGGGGACAGAAAAAACTGAAGAAGCGAAGCGCTCGCCTTTATCCCCGGATTTTCCCATTCCAGATGGGATTCAAAAAAATCCGGGGATAACAGCGATCAGAAGTTGTTCTGTCAACGGAGTGGCTCAGTGTGATCCCACCTAATCATCTTATATGAACGACACTACATACGCTTTTTGCGACCCACCATGATCCATGCCCCACCCATAATCAACACAATCGCCACGAACGGTTGGATAAAGCTCAAGCTGCTCAGCATCGTGCCAATCGACATCACAGCGAAGAACAGCAACGATATCACCGTTAGAATGTTGATGGGGATCAGCAACCATTTGTTCCGACCACCGAACCAATACAATTCGAACAAACCAACAGCTACAGCCAGAATGAAGCCCGGCCACATCGTACCCCAGTTGTTAAACAGCATGGCGATCTGACAGACGATACCAACCGTGAGCAACAATCCACCGGGAACCAGCAGTCCAACCCCTCTGCCAATCATGGAGAAGTAGAGCCAGTGGAAGAACAGTCCGAGTGGAATCACGAATAACGTGGGCCAGAAAGTCGCAAAGATCGTACCCGGACCGAGTGAACCTCCCTGGTTCAGAATCAGGTACACGCCTAGCAAAATGAGAACAGGCGCAAGGATCGTACGTTTAGCCATAATATCTCTCCTTCTCAATACAAAATCAATTTTCCGAACGGTTGTATGTAGAGCAATTACTTTCGTTATTCACAGCATAGCATGAAATGGAAAAGTCTATCCTCCGTCTTTGGAGTTAAAGTGGACCTAGACCAAAGTCTAGGTACGTAAATTTGAGAAACTATACTCCCTAGATGAGGGTGTAGTTGAACATGCTAAAAACCCACTCTGTTGAGAGTGGGTTCTGTCATTCTTTTTATCAAAAGCGAAGCTTGTTATTTCACCACATCTGAATGTTTCTTGCCCCAGCTGTTCACGCCGTCATCCTCAATGATGGAGATGGCAGCATCGGCGATGTCGGGGTTCGTCATCAACTTCTCCTGAATACGGAACTTGATGTCATCTGCATCGGCAAGACTGAGTCCTTTGGTCAGTTCAATCAGACCTTCCACATGATAATAACGGCCTTCCTGAATGATACGCATCATCTGAATATCGGCAACGTGTGTGTCTGCGAGAATGGTTTGGGACACTTTGTCCTCAATATCCTGCGGAGCTGCAACACCGATCAATCCGATCATATTATCATAACCGACACGGAAGGCTACAGCGATCATCAGACATCCAATAATTGTTGTCACAATGCCATCGAGCAATGCAAAATTGGTCAATGCAATGACTACAACGGAGATCAAGGCGAGTGTCGCACCGAGTACTGCTACAACATCTTCGTAGAATACGAGACGGGTTGGTGGCGCAGCACGGCCTACATTTTTGATGGCAGCAGGGACCAAGGCAAATCCGGCGGCTTTGGGTGCGCGTGCTTCTTTGAGAATTTCCTTCATGGCTTTGATCAGGATGGCCCCGTCAATGACAATGTTCAGAACAAGCACTCCGATATTAATCCAGAGACCGCCGGTATGACCAACAGGATGCTGCAACAGATGGATGCCTTCATGGATCGTTTCATACGCCATAATGGTAACAACAATCACGGCGATCATGCAGAAAATGTTGATGACCCGTCCGAATCCGGTCGGGAAGCGGCGTGTAGGTTTTTTCTCGGACAACACACTTCCGACAAAGACAAACCCTTGGTTAATGGCATCAGCGAGTGAATGCATCGCCGAAGCGAACATGGCACCACTGCCACTGAATAGGAAGGCTCCCCCTTTGCACACAGCAAGAACAGCATTACCTGCCATCGCTACGGCGGAGGATGTGTTTCCTTTTTTGACGAGAGACATAAAACTCTCAGACTTCGGTTGTTCAGCCACTTCGTATGTTCCTCCCAGATTAATGTATTAGGTGTAGAAAAGGCAGTTTATCTATACAGCATGTGCATTTCCACTAAATGTTATTATAACCGCTTTGATATATCCCAGCATTATGCAAAAAAGGTCATATCATCATGTGCATCTCAATACTCAATGGCCTCCAAGGCACGTAAATTCCGGTTGGACTGTTCCAACAGTTCCGTAAACGTCCCAGCGACATAATATACAAAATCCGGATCATGCACGTACATAATAATCTGCCCAACGGTTCCTTGCTCTGTCGGATCAAAGTCGAACATCAGATACAAGGACCCGCCTCCAAGCTTGCCAAACGTAACCCATTTCTTTTGAAAAAGGTAGGGTTTGATTCGGGGATCAAGCTCACAGATCTCTTCTTCGGTCAAATAATCATCCATGCGGTTCTCCACCAGCGTGGACTGCTCCTTTTGAATCTTTTCCAGAGATAACAGGTAAAATGGCTCGGATTCCCGTCCTTCCTCAAGGCTTGGGTACAAGACGTGAAAGCCATAACCACTCCCATTTTTACGTTTATAAAACGCACGAAAATCAGCAGGTAATCGAATACCGTGCTCCTGCTCGAATGCGTCGAGCTGCTCATCCGTCACGCCTTCAAACTCGCGATATGCCTCCAAGAGCTCCCGGTTCTCCTCATCTTGTACCTTCTCTTCAAGTAAAACATCAAGTTCATCCATCAATTCATATATACGCTGTTCTGGCATCCAATTCCCTCCCTATGAACTATTCAGATAATATGGTGAGTGTTATGCGAGCAAACTGTGCCTGATTTCACCTCATATTATAGTTATAATCCGAAAAAGCACACAAGAAACCGGAGTCCTTGCTTACATACTACAATGGTCTCATTATTTAAAGGCGGTTGTTGCATAATCAGCACAACCGGCTCCATCCCAATCAACATCTACAACCTTCACGAAAGTCGCTCCTAACAACAAATAAAGCTAGGGATACAGGGGCAATCCCTGTATCCCTAGCTTATTATTTATCTACTATATAAGTGAAACTAACCTTTTATATCGTCCTCTTTAATCAAACTTCCAGCAGGACAAGCTCAGGTTCCCATACTGGTAGGCTTTGAACAGGAGTGATGCCCGCTTGTTCTGATCTCCCGCACCCATGGCGAGTAACAGCGGTACAAAATGCTCCGGCGTAGGCACGGCGGCTTGAGCTGAAGGTGCCAGTTTCTCATAGGAGAAGAGAGACTCCGTATCCCAGCTCACCAGCTTGTCATGCAGCCAGTTGTCGAACTCAGATGCCCACGGGTCAACGCCGTTACTTTCCCAGTTCAATCGACGCAGATTGTGGACGGTTCCGCCGCTGCCAATCACGAGAATGTCCTGCTCGCGCAAGGAAGCGAGCGCCTGTCCAACCTGATATTGCTGCTCACCTGTCAGATAGCGATTCACGGACAAGGCAATTACAGGAATATCCGCATCCGGGTAGAGCAGGCGTAGAACGACCCAAGCGCCGTGATCCAGGCCACGGACGTCATCGGTCTGTACCGGAATCCCGGCTTCTGCAAATAAACGCTCCACCTCGGCTGTGGTCTCTGCCTGTCCTTGAGCCGGATACTTGATCTGGTACAGCTCGGGCTGGAAACCGCCAAAATCATAAATGGTCTCATAGTTGGCTACCGAGGATACAAGCTGAGTTGTGGATTCCCAGTGAGCAGAGAACAATACGATTGCTTTGGGTTTTGGTAGTTCCTGTCCGAATTTCTGCAAAAATTCGGTGTATTCATTCTCCTCCAGTGCCAGTGACGGGGCACCGTGAGCAATAAACAGAGATGGCATCATTTTGAATTCAGTCCTTTCGATTCATCGGTAGTCAGATTTGCATCCGTCCGAAGCCAGTGTTGGAATTGTTGATATAGATCGGGGGTCACCTGGTGTCCACCGTTGTAAGGTACATATGTGACGTGATTGGTGTGTTGACGGAAGAAATTGGCGTTATCTTCGCCCAGTTGCAGCGGGAATAGATGATCCTGATCCCCATGTGAGATGAACACAGACAGCTCCGAATCGGGTTGCAGCTTGTACTCGTCTTTCACAAATTGCGGGATGTACCCACTCATCGCTACTATGCCTTTAATGGCATCTCCCATGATCAGCGATAGGGTCATTGCCATAATGGCGCCCTGGCTGAATCCGGCGATATAACGCCGCGTGGGATCAATAGCATATTGGGCGGACAGCTCAACAATCAACTGTTGCAGTCCCAACACGGAGGCATCATACAATTCACGGATGGGGTTGCCAATGCTTTTGATCTGAAAATATGCATAACCACTACCCTGAACGATAGGCCCACGGATGGCAACAATAATAAAATCAGACTGCATAGGCTCCATTAAACGAAGCATATCTTGCTCATCTGATCCCATGCCATGTAAGGCGAAAATCACAGGATAACGTTGATCTGGATTGTAATGAGACGGTAATCGGACTTCATGTATATAAGGAGAATTCATTGAAAACACCACCTGATGAGGAATGAGTTAATATATCGATTTGATGATAAAGTTCACTAATATGAAATAAATATTCTTATTTATGAACAAAATTTATCATGGTTTCATTGTAGGGTCAATACTTTTTTTGTATGATGAATATATGTTGTTTATAAAAAAAGTTAAAAACAGTTAATAGATAAGCCGCTGCGCATGGTTCATATTTTATTCCCAAGGACGTGATCAGGATGTTAAAGCGTATCGTGCCTATTTTGAGAATATTTGATGAAAATAAAGCTAGAGAGTTCTACCTTGAATATCTAGGGTTTCAATTGGATTGGGAACATCGCTTTGAACCGGATATGCCCTTATATATGCAGGTTTCGCTCGATTCCATCGTGATTCATCTGTCCGAACATCATGGAGATTGTACACCTGGAGCTGCCTTGCGCGTGGAAACAGATAACTTGGATACATTTCATGGTGCACTTCGTCAGAAAGAGTACAAAAATGCGAGACCCGGTATAGAGGAGACCCCTTGGCAATCAAGAGAAATGACCGTGACAGATCCGTTTGGTAATCGGATTATATTTGTTGAGGCAAGCGCCGAATAGACAACCTGAAGTAGCTAAGCTTACGTCTGGTGTCTTATATAGATCAATAGAAGGGGAGGGACGCAATATGGATATTGGCTTGGCTATTCGTACGATCCGCAAACAGAAACAGATTACGATCATGCAGATGTGCGAGGGAACCGGTTTGTCCAAAGGTTTTATCAGCAACGTAGAAAATAACAAAACGTCACCTTCCATTGCTACGCTTGAAAGTATTGCGGATTATCTGGAAGTGCCACTTCCCTATTTGCTGCTGACACCGGAGCAACGGATGAATGTGGTACGTAAGAACGAGCGCAAGGAAACAACGGCGGGAAGCGGACAGATCAAAGTGCAGCAGCTTACAGCCAAAGGTGCGATGCGTATGTCCATTGTGGAGTTACCGCCAGGTGCTTCAACCGGGGTTAGCAAACATGCCGGGGAGGAAAGCCATCTGGTGTTGCAGGGGAAGATTCGTGCGGAGCAATGCGAAGATGTGGAAGTTCTTGAAGTGGGTGATTCGTTTACCTGGAATGCAATAGTGCCCCATGAAGTGACCAATATCGGTGAGGAGCCTGCGGTGGTGCTCATTGCGGTGTCCAAAGAATTGGGTTTGGATCATTTATAAAATAAAAAGGACGGCTCCCAAGTCATGAACATGCGAACCTGCATACATGTACAATGGGAAACGTCCTTTTATATTTCTAACGAACTGAAAAGATCAGAAGCACACTGTCTATTGTGGATTAGTCGTCCAGATACCTGCTGCTTTGACAAAGACACGGTCGGACAGCTTGAGTGTTGCGAGTGCAAGTTCAGCTACATCTTCCGCTTGCATCATGCGATCTTCGTCTCCAATTTTCAGTCCGGCATTGGTCGCAAGCTCCGTATTAACGGTGCTTGGAGTCAGTGCGGTCACACGAATGTTGGACTTGCGCACTTCCTGCATCAGAGATTCAGTCATGCCGAGTAGCGCAAACTTGGATGCACAGTATGCCGAACCTGTAGCGAATCCGCGTTCACCTGCAGTGGAAGCAATATTGATAATGCTGCCGCTACTTTCCTTGATCATGCTTGGAAGGACAGCGCGTGTAACGTAATATGTACCCATAACGTTAACATGCAGAATGCGTTCCCACTCTTCTGGGTCCATATCCAGCAGTGTGCCGAAGCTTGCGATACCTGCATTATTGATAAGAATATCCACTGCACCGAGTTCCATCTCAATGGCTGCTACAGCGGCTTCCGCCTGTGTACGATCCGAGATATCTGCTACAGCACTGGTTACTTTCACACCGTATTCTTGACTAAGAGACTGCTGCAGAGCCTGAAGATCGGAAGCGGTGCGAGCGATAAGGCCGATGTGAACTCCTTCTTTGGCAAGTGCTTCAGCGATCGCACGACCGATGCCTTTACCGGCACCTGTGATGATCGCTGTTTTATTTTTAAGTTCCATGTGGGTAATTCCTCCTTAGAATTGGACTGGCATCTGATTATACTATATTACCCACAGTTCGGAAATTTGCTTCATCACTATTTGGTAATCTCAATGCTGCCAGAAGAGGTACGGGCTTTGATCACTTCTCGGCTCACCATTGGGGATTCAGGTACATCGACACTTCCGGAAGTAGCCTTAGCGTCGTAAATTCCGTCGAAATCAGGTGCAGCTTGAATGAAAATGTCTCCTGATGTTCCAGATGCATTAATCGGGGCGGAATGGGACTGTTCAATATGAATGCTACCCGAAGTGAATTGAACATCGGCAGCACCATTTAATTCAGTGATCTCAATATCTCCTGATTTAATCTTACTGTTTACATGACCGGCAATCTGATCTGCCGTGAAGCTTCCGGATGTCTGTTTCACGGTTATGTCTCCATCAATCATGGAAGCATTAATGTCGCCAGATGTTAGAACCAATTCAATATTGGGCGCCTTGATGTTTTCCAGACGTATGGAACCTGAGGTATTATTCAGCTCAAGCTGTTTGGCATTTAGACCTGTCAGATCCCAGTCACTTGAAGAGGAGTCCAGCTTAACCTCATTTAACTGGTGTCCTTCAGGCAAGGCAACGGTTATTGTGGAGTCTTGATCATTCCAGTATAAGGTGAAAAATTGCAATCGTTCACGTTCTGTCTGCGCCAGTTGGAATGTGCCGTTGGATAAGGTGGCCTGTTCGAAGCTTTTGACTACAGCAGGGTCCCATTTGCCATCCACTTCGATATAACCATTCGAATCCGGGCTTACAACAAATTCAATATCTGCACTGAAATTAGCATTCATGATAATGTTCTGCAATTCATCTGCTTTGAAATCCCATCGTTTGGAGTAATGCTCCCGTTCATCCCCGAACTGAACGCCATAGATGGATGTCCCGAGTAAACCTATTCCGATACATATCACGGCGAGCGCAAGCCATTTTTTAGTGCTCATGCGGAAACATCTCCTTTCATCGTGTTTTTATTCCATCTAATATATTGAAGAGTAACGATTTTGAAGGTTCTAAAGACATACTTCGATGCGATGGCAAACAAAATGCCGACACCGAAAGCGCCAATCGCAACGAAAATCTCCGGTTTATCGAGTTGGCCCAGGAATACAAAGTCCACAACTGCTGCTACAGGAGCCACTACCAGCAAGGAAAGGCTGGCAATAACAAGCCATACCGACCACATCATGAGACCAAGAGGAATGCCAAGGATCAGATTCAGGAATAACAGGCCGATGGCAGTGAAAAATTTGCGAGTGGCTCTGGTGTTGTTTCTGGGTGACCGCATCTCACGATACGTCGGTGCATAGAACGCATCTGAACCCGGCGTATGAATGTCATAACGATCACCGAGTGCTTCCTTGGCGATTTCTTCAGGCTGTCCGAGTTCCCGAGCGATCTCTTCTTCCAGCCTGCCTTCTCGTAGTCCAAGCTCGAAATGTTGATCATAGTCGGCGAGCAACTCAGCCCGTTCGAATGGGTCCATCGGCCGTAGATGAATTTCCATGGCTTTCATAAATTGTTGTCTATTCATTGGGGATTCCTTCCTCAATCAGATTTGCGACATTGCGCACAAATTCATTCCATTCTGTCGTCAGTGCCGTCATGTAGTCGCGACCTGTATCGGATAGTCGGTAATACTTGCGCGGCGGTCCTTCGCTTGATTCTTGCAGGTAGGTGGTGCAGTAACCGTCATTCACAAGCCGGCGCAACAAGGGATACAGTGCACCTTCAGCAACTTCGATATGTTTGGAGACCGCCTGAGCCAGTTCGTAGCCATACCGATCCTGGCGGTTAATTAATACCAGGACGCACAGCTCTAATACTCCTTTTTTGAACTGGATGTTCACATTCACACAGGTTCCTCCTTCGTAGCTTCATTTATCGCTATTGTATATTGTTCAGTAGTGGTGAATTCATCATAGCATCCAGTACTATTTAATGCAAGGTAGTGACTTTAAAATAGTTCCGTATCACGATTGATCGATAATAAGTTCGTTTAATACTGATGCTTAGCTGAAGCTACCTGTTTAGCTATAATTCAGCATACGCAAAAACCGGATCGGTTACTTCCGTCTGAAGGCGGATTCCGATCCGGTCTGTGAGATGAACTTTTGTTTCTTTGGTTTACAGGTTTAATCACTAAATGTGGGTTATTCTTGTGCATCCAGAACTTTAAGGTCTTCCACAGCAGGGCCCTCAATGACATGGCCTGCATAATCGAAGCGGGAACCATGGCATGGGCAATCCCACGAACGCTCGCCCTCGTTCCATTCGACTTCGCAACCCAGATGGGTGCAGGTGGTATCCACCAGAAACAGCTTGCCACTGGTGTCCTTGTAGGCGCCAGCCCGCTTACCATTATGACGAACGACGGCTCCTTCATCTTCACCAATATCGCTAACATTTTTGTGAACAATGCCTACTTTACCAGAGATTAATTCCTTGGCTACATTGGCGTTCTCCACAATAAAGTTCTTTATACCAGGATCAGCTTTGAATCTTGCCGGATCGAATATAGTAGCATGAGGGTTGTCACGTCCAGTGATGCGATCCGCAAGAAGGTGTCCTGCCATTGTACCCGTCGTCATTCCCCATTTGGCAAATCCAGTCGCGACATAAACATTTTCATGTCTTCCGGTAATCGGTCCAATGTAAGGCACCTTGTCAATGGAGATCAGATCCTGGGCTGACCAGCGAAAAGGTATGTTGCGGATACCAAATGTCTCCGCTGCAAACTGCTCCAGGCGTTCATAATGACCGAAGGTGCAGATGCCTTGTCCGGTTTTGTGATTTTCGCCGCCAAAGAGGATAAGTTCCTTACCGTCATGTAAGACGGTACGCAAGGAGCGGTACGGTTTATCGTCCGAGATGTACATGCCGCCCGCATAGGGTTTCTCCGGTTCGACTAATACAGCGTAGGATCGTTCGGCGTGTAATCGTGTGAAATAAAATCCGGGATCGTAGACGGGAAAATGAGAAGCTACGACGACATGTTCAGCCGTTACAGATGGTCCATCGCCGTAGGTTCGTACATGCAGTGAAGCGTCTTCCTCTACATCCGTAACTGTCGTATGCTCGTAGATCTGTACCCCTTGTTTCACAGCGGAATCGAGCAAGTAGTGCAGATAGGCCAACGGATCAAAGCGTGCCTGACCTGGCATGCGAATACCTGCCCTAGCGGGAACTGGAATAGGGAGTGGGTCTACCCACTCACCAGGGATATTGAGTTTGTCATAGGCGGTCAGCTCGATCTCCAGTTTTTTGATGTTTTCCTCCGATTGAATGTAGACGTAGGCATCTTCCTCTGCCCACTGGCAATCAATCTGTTTTTCCTTCACCAAATTGCGCATCCACTTCGCGGCATCGGCATTGCCTTCATAGTACATCCGAGCCTGTTCTTGTCCGAAGTGATGCATAATCTCATCAAATATGACGCCGTGTTGTACAGATACCTTGGCCGTGGTGTGACCGGTCGTGCCATCCAACACTTTTCCAGCCTCTAGTACGACCACACGCATACCCGTCTGCGTCAGCAAATAGGCTGTAGTAATGCCGGCAATACCGGCACCAATAATCGCTACATCAGCGGTGATATCTTCGGTCAGTTTTGGATAGGCATCGAATTGATGCATAGCACGCCACAGTGATTCGGGGACCGGGGGCAGACCCGTCTTGGGCTGCTGATTGTCGCTCATTTCTTTTCCTCCTTGATTATCTTCAATCTATCGAATGGGATGTTGTTCAGCGCACATCGTTGTACTCTTATTCATGATTGCCAGACTATGCCAGGAAAAAACGGTGTTGTTCAGATTTTGCAGAGAGCTGTTCGCAATTTCCTGCCGAGCACCTCTGTTTTTTTTGCTAAACATACTATATGATTAGATTACCGAAATCGTTTTAGGTTTTGAAAAGAATGATAGAGTTATACACCTGTAAACGTTGATTACAAAAGGATTAATCTATCCATTGGAAGAACAAATCCATCCGAATTAACCCTCGCTTTTTCTTGAGGTATGTATTCGCTATCATTTTGAATTTAGCGAGTTTTGAGAAACGTCCTAACTACCGATAACCAAAGGAGATTCTATATGACGACCAACCAAACGAAATATCCGTTTCAAGATACAGCACTAGAGTTAGACACCCGGGTGAAGGATCTTGTATCCCGCTTGACGGAAGATGAAAAAATTGAATCCATGCTGCAATATCAGCCGGCAGTAGACCGCCTGGGTGTGCCTGCATACAAACACGGTACAGAAGCGGCACACGGCCTGGCCTGGCTTGGAGAAGCAACATCTTTCCCACAACCGGTAGGACTGGCATGCACATGGGATGCGGATCTGATGAAGGAGATTGGCTCCGTGCTCGGAGACGAGGCGCGTGTATTTTATAAACGAAATCCGGCAGTGAACGGTCTTACGTTATGGGCACCTACAGTGGATATGGAACGTGACCCGCGCTGGGGACGGAATGAAGAGGCTTATGGTGAAGATCCGGAACTGACAGCCGAGCTGACAACAGCATTGGTCAAAGGAATTCAGGGCGACCATCCAAAGTATTACAAAGCGGTCGCTACCTTGAAGCATTTCCTCGCCAATAATAACGAAGTAGATCGTGGAAGCGGTTCGTCCAGCATTGATCCACGCAACATGCGTGAATATTATCTTAAAGCGTTCGAGAAGCCATTTAAGGAAGGCGGCGCACAGTCCATGATGACTGCGTACAACTCCATTAATGGTACGCCAGCGTTGTTGCATCCATTTGTGAACGAGATTGTCAAAGGCGAATGGGGCATGGATGGTTTCGTTGTCAGTGATGCAGGCGACGTCATGGGCATCAAGAACGATCATAAATACTATGATTCACACACACCAGGTACGGTAGAGTCTGTGAAGGCAGGAATTGATAGTATCACCGATGATGCTGAGCTATCCAAACAGGCACTGCGTGAAGGATTGGAACAAGGTACACTCACGATGGATGACATCGACAAAGCGTTGTTTAATACGTTCCGTGTGCGTTTCCGTCTTGGCGAGTTCGATCCGGAAGAAGGCAACCCGTACGCTGCTATTGGTGAAGAGTCCATGATGACAGATAAAGCAAAAGAACTGTCGCTCAGAGCCGCGAGAGAACAAGTAGTGTTGCTCAAAAACGACAAAGGCACGCTCCCGCTGGACAAAACAAAAGCAGGGAAAGTGGCTGTAATTGGTCAATTGGGCGGAACGGTCTATCGTGACTGGTATGCAGGCACCATGCCGTATAACGTAACCCCACTTGAAGCAATCCGTGGCAAAGTAGGTAGCGACCAAGTGGTGTTCAATGATGGTAATGACCGCATCACGTTAACTTCTGTAGCCAATGGGAAGAAGATTGGAGTGGCGGATGGTGAGAAATCAGCTGTTGTTGCTTCGGGAGAAGCGGAGACGTTTATGGTGTCCGACTGGGGCTTCGGAAGTTATACCTTGCAGGCCGAAAGCAACGGCAAATATTTAACGACTGATGAAGAGACCGTAACGGCTTCCGCAGATGAAGTGTATGGCTGGTTCGTGAAGGAAGTATTCCACCTGTTGCCACAAGAGGATGGCAGTGTAGGCCTCACCACATGGAATGGCAAAACGGTGACTGCACCAAATGGTGGAAACGACGCATTGGCAGTGTCTGAAGATCTGAAGACCTTCGGTCCCACAGAGACGTTCAAGCAGGATGTGGTTGTGAATGGACTTGAGGAAGCAGTAGAAGCTGCCAAGGCTGCAGAAACGGCAATTGTCTTTGTCGGTAATAATCCGCTTGTAAACGGGAAAGAAGAGATTGACCGTCCAAGTCTGGATCTCGCCGAATCCCAGCAACGTCTGGTTGAGGCGGTCTATGCCGCGAACCCGAACACGGTAGTCGTTATCGTGGGCAGTTATCCATTCACATCGAATTGGGTTCAGGAGAACATCCCGGCGGTATTGTACACTTCACACGCAGGACAGGAACTGGGTAATGCAGTAGCAGACGTACTCTATGGCGACTATGCGCCAGCAGGCCGTTTGAACATGACATGGGTACAATCAGCAGATCAACTGACCGACATCAAGGATTACGATATCATTCAATCCGGTCGGACATATCAATATTTTGAAGGTAATGTATTGTATCCGTTTGGACATGGTCTGACGTATGCAACGTTTAAATACAGCAATTTGGAACTTAGCCCAACTCAAGTGGGTACAGAGGGCAGCGTTACGGTAACTGTAGATGTAACCAATACCGGTTCAATTGCCAGTGACGAGGTTGTACAGTTGTACGTTCGTGCAGGCAAATCCCGGGTGAAACGTCCACTCAAAACGTTAAAAGGATTCCGTCGTCTTCATATCGAAGCGGGAGGTACAGCTAAAGTCAGCTTCACCTTGCCTGTTCAGGAACTGGCAATCTGGGATGTAACTCGTGATCGGTATGTCGTGGAAAGTGGAACTTACTCCATCATGGTTGCCAAGTCATCCTCTGATGTTCAGCTGGTTGCAGACCTGACGGTAGAAGGAGAGACGATCCCTGCCCGTAATCTGGGTGTGGCTACTCGTGCTGAGAATTATGATGCTTACCTGGGTGTTGATCTGGATGAGAGCAAAGAGGGCGGAAGTGCTGTCCGTGTAGTTGGAGAGCAAGGATGGATTGCTTTCAAGGATGCCGATCTGGGTAGTGGGGCAGCAGCAATTGAAGTGCGAGTCTCCGCAGAACAAGCAGGTGCTGTGTTAGAAGTTCGACTCGGTTCACCAGACGGTACGCTCGCAGGACGTGTGGAACTGGCGCAAGGTGAAGCCCAGCAGTGGTCTACCGTGAAGGCGGAACTCACAGGTGCATCAGGTGCGCAGGATGTATACATTGTGTTGTCTGCAGGCGTGCGCATCAGTCACTTCGAGATTCGTTAAGTCAAATAACTCATGAAAAAGCCTCCGAATGTATTCGGAGGCTTTTGTTTGGTTGTTTACTATGAGCCGTGCTTGTATTGTCCATTAAACGTATTTTTATTTTCCGTCAAACGTAATCATTTTTTGCACAAATTGCTTCAATTGTTTGTTGGTTTCATTCAGTTGCTCAATTGTACTCATGAAATTGTTTACGAGTTCAGCCTGCTCTTGGGAGCTTGCAGTGATCTCACCAAGTTCATTCTCCATGCCTTGAATGGATTGCCGAACCGAGAGAAGAGAATCTTCAATACGGGCCGTTGCTTCTTTGGTATCCACAGACAGTTTGCGAATTTCTTTGGCAACAACGCCAAAACCTGCACCTGCTTCACCTACACGAGCAGCTTCAATGGCTGCATTCAAGCCGAGCAGATTGGTTTGTTCGGAGATTTCTCGAATAAAGCTGGCAACTTGAGTTACATTTCCTGATTTCTGTACGGCTTGTTTGGAGTTGTTCCGGATCTCTTCGGTTGTGGCACTTAGTTCTTCGGAGTGCGCGGCTACGTGCTGTACACTGTCAATTAACTGGTTAGTCAGATTTTCGGTAGCATCCATAAGTTGTTGCAGTTGCTCCTGATCATCCATACTGTAGAGCAGGTTAAACAGGGCGATGACTTCACCTTGTTCATTTTTAATAGGAATGAAAGCCACGTCAAAAGGAATGCCGAATAAATCTTTAGGGTAGTGATCGAATCGTTTGACTGTACCGCCGTTGAGATCAGCAAAATTTCGATTTCCATCCAATAGAGGATCGCCGGGTTGATAATTCAGTTGTTTTAACGATTCCCCTGCTGAGAAATATAGGAATTTCTCATGATCAATAACGGAGAGGGTTACATCCTGACGAATTGTATCTCGAAAGAAAGGCATACATGTAATTAATGCTTGAACAATATCCATATAAAAGATGATTCCTCCCTGGTTACCTTATGTAAACAGTTAAATTTTAAATGCTAACTTAATAACTACCTATATTATATATCGTCATGCAATAGAGAAGAAAATAGAGAGAATGGATAAAACCTATTTCTTAAAGAAGACCGCTATACGCCAAAAAGACACGAGTCCGCTGGGGCTCGTGCCTTGTTAGTTGGTGAGGGGAATAAAACCAATGTTTACAGCATACTGAGCTGCATTGTAACGATGGTTCGAGTGGCTAGTGTTGCACTGACATCAATCAAACGTTGATTTCGACTGCCGCGGAAGGGCAGGGAGACATCACGCTCCGCTTCAACGTATCGACCGTCAATAATCACATCGCATAACCGGGCAAGCTCTGCTCTCGCAGGGTCGGTAATCAGTTCTTCATATTCAAATCCCGTGTAGGCCCATACCGTCAAATCAGGACGTGCAGCACGGAGCTGCTGGACCCAGGACGTACATTCTGCTGCCGAGAAAAAGGGATCACCACCACACAACGTAACGCCATCCAGCAATGGATGGGTCGTCACTTCATGCAGAATCTGCTGCTGCCGCTCCTCTGTAAAGGGCTCACCCGCTCGAAAGCTCCATGAATCCGGACTGAAGCAGCCCGGACAGGCGTGACGACATCCGCTGATGAACAACACGGCACGCAGGCCTGTCCCTTCATTCACCGATTCCGGAATGTAACCATATAGATTCACCGGTGCTTCACCCGATCCTGCACTTCGGCCTGCTTCGCAGCATTGAAGCGTACTTTGTAATCTCCGGTCAGATAGCCAGTTACGCGGCGTAATCGCTGGAAGTGTACATGGTTCTCGTGGGCTTCACAGCCTGGGCATACATCCCCAATGACGCCTTCATAACCACATGCAGGGCAGCGATCAATCGGATGATTAATGGAGAAATAACCGATATCCTGTGCCAGTGCATACTGCACAATTCGCAGGAAAGCTGCGGTGTTGGCCCGAACGTTTCCGTCAAGCTCCACATAGGAGATTGCACCCGCGTTACATAACGTGTGGAACGGGGCCTCCAGTTCAATCTTCCGATAAGCTGGAAGAGTGTGATATACCGGGATGTGGAATGAGTTCGTATAATACTCACGATCATTAACCCCAGCAATGAGGCCGTATCGCTCTCTGTCGATCTTCGTGAATTTGCCGGACAACCCTTCAGCAGGTGTGGCAAACAGTGTGATATTCAAGTTATGCTGCTCGCTCATCCGGTCACAGAACTCTCTCATGGTCCGAATAATGTTGAGCGCTTCGCGGTGTACATGAGGGTCCTGCCCATGATGGCGCCCATAGAGAGCTGTCATACATTCCGCGAGACCGATAAAACCAAGAGATAACGTTCCATGCTTTAATAGATCGGCAACCGGCTCGTTCGGACCAAGCTGTTCTCCACCTTCCCATACACCTTCCCGCATCATGAAGTCCGATGCCTTGGCAGGCTGTGCTGTCTGAATTCGGTAGCGGTGCAGCAGGCCGGAAGCGGCATTATGCATAACCGACTCCAAAGCAGTATAGAATCCGGCCCGGTCAGCGACAGCTCTGGCACCTTGGCAGATGCCAAATCGGATGCCGAGCTTGACGAGGTTAATGGTGTTGAAGGACAGGTTACCTTTACCACTTTGACGATTGCGACCAAACCGGTCAGCCAGTGTACGTGTGCGGCATCCCATAGTTGCGATGATCGTATCCGGATCTTCCGGATGATAGAAAGGCAGATTAAAAGAGGCATCCACATTGACAAAGTTAGGATACATCCGCCGGGATGAACAGGTGACTGCGAGCCGGAACAAATCATAGTTCGGCTCACCTTGAGCCTGATTGATCCCTTGTTTGCACTGGAAAATATGTTGAGGGAACACGGGAGTCTCCCCGTTGCCCAGGCCACGAATGGTTGCTTCCAACAATGAGCGTGATACCAACCGACCTTCTGCTGATGTACATAATCCATAGTTCAGTGAAGTAAATGGAATCTGACCACCTGCCCGGCTGCTCATCGTATTCAGGTTGTGAATCAGTGATTCAGCAGCTTGTCCTGTCTCCAGTTCAGTCTCTTCATAGGCGAAGGCATATGCGCGCGGGCACTGATTCTTCGCTTCGATGCTGTCCAGATGAAGTTGTTCATCCTCGAGCAGGGTATGCTCACCAAAAAGGCGTTGCCCTTTGCGATAATGTTTGCGGAACGATCGCTGTACGTAAGGGGCCAAATCCCAGTCAATCTTATTGGCCGATACACCGCCATATTGACTGTTCTGCTGGGATTGGAAGATGATCGCAACCAGTGCCATTGCAGACATGATCGTCTGAGGTGTGCGAACCGATCCGTTGCCTGTATTGAAGCCCGCAGCAAGGAGACGGTCAAACGGAATAAAGATGCAGTTGGTCGTTCCAAGTGCATACTGATCCAGATCGTGTACATACAGATCCCCATTCTCCACAGCTTGGGCAAGCTCTTCTGGCAACACATGACGCAGAGCATGCCACTTGGCTGTCTCCGAACCGAGCCTGCTCATCTTACCGCTGAAGGAGTCACCGTTCAGATTCGCATTTTCCCTCAGCGTATCGGCGTCTTCTGCGCCAATAATTCGTCTTCCCAGGTCGGATAATAGATCGGATGCCGGTGGAGTGGCATACTCAAGCATGTTCATGTAAGGTTCCTCCTAAAATGATTTTGGGTATCATTCAATTCACGTTAAATACTATATGTAGATTCGTATTATCCATTTATAAACTATATGTGGTTTTTTGGGTGTGATAATGGTCACACAACGTAGTGGGCAAAGTGGACTTTCCTTTAATTGCTGCGGATAAAGGTTCCCAAAGTCTGAGTAGAAGCGTATAATTGCTAGTTATCCTGCAAGGATAATTATACGAAGTCGGACAAGATGGACTTTAATCAATCTGAAAAGGCAATTTGCAATACATTTTCCGTTTTTAAACTATCAGTTCAAGACCTGCTTTTGTCCGACAACGGGCTATCGGCAGGCAGAATGATTCTCTTTTACTTCTACGGTGTTAATCATATAAGTATAGATTGTGACAGCTATTCGGATTCTTGGTGAACCCTTGTACGTGATTAAACATTCTGATATACAGATTAGAAAGTGCAGCTAAGACAAAAGGGGTGGATCATGGGGACGGCAGAAGGCATTACGAGAGGCTTCTATGAAGATATAAAGGAAGCTGCGGCCCATATCGTAGACGTATTAAGCGGTATTTTGAAGGTCAATACCATCTTTGTTGCCACAAATGACGGGGTGACCAATGTCATTTTGGAGGCCTTTAATCGTACGGAAGAGTTAGTTGTTAAAGGCAGTGCACTTCCATTTACGGATTCATATTGCAGCCTGGTATTAAGAGACAACGGTAGTGTTCTTACGATCCCGGATACATGTGAACATCCGATGACTCGATCCATGAGCGTTACGAGCGGACTTGGCAATCGCTTCTTCGTGGGCGTGCCTATTATGAGAAGATCGGGCGAAACATATGGCACCATCTGTCTGATGGATGATCCTGGTTATGTGATCAGCGAAACCGATATGAAGACACTGAAGGCGATGGCTGTATTCCTGGGTTATGTTGTTGATCTGGAAAGCACGTTGCATGTTCAGGAGCGGAAATTAAGTGATTCGGAACAAATGCAAGAACAGCTCCAGGCAGAGAAAGAACGTGCCGAATCTGAGGCCTTGACCAAAACACAGATGTTGAAGTTGATGAGTCACGAGATTCGCAATCCCTTGAACGGTATTTTGGGACTGACAGATCTGATGCGCACACCGGATATGCCCGAGGAGCAGTCCGAATATGTGAACATGATTGAGACAAGCGGTAATATTCTGCTTTCCTTGCTGAATAATATGATGAATTTCAACATTAATGAAGCGGGTAAAACGGTTATACATGATGACCCGTTTGATCTGGTAGGTACCATTGAGAATACCGTGTATCTCTATGCCGGTATTGCGACAGGCAAGAACATTGAGCTGGGATTAAATCTTGAACTGAATGTATCTCAAGTGTTTGTTGGTGATGAAGTCAAGATTGGACAGTTGCTTGCACACGTCATTCAATATGCTCTCGATTCAACGCGTGAAGGTTCGGTTCTGATCACAGCAGTGGTGAACGGAGAAGAATTGGAGGAGACCGGTACACTTCTGCTCAAAGTGAAGTACACGGGTCAGATGTTATCGGACAAGAAGACTCAAACCTTTAACAGCCAAGATGAAAATTTGAATATCCAAAAACTGATTGGAAGCAATCTGGGTTTAGCTGTAAGCCAGAATCTTGCCATTCTCATGCATGGCCGTATTCAGGTGAGCAGTGTGCAGGAAAATGAGACGGAATTCAACATTTCACTTCCGTTACGCAGATACTGGGAGTTACCTCAACTCGCAAGTGTTCAGCAGCGGTTAAAAGGGAAAAAGGTGTTACTTGCCAAGGACCCTGACATATTGCAAGGCGTCTCTTCCCTGATGCGTAGGTGGGAGATGGATGTACACATGACCTCGGGTTTGACATTAGCGCATGATTGGATCAAGGAAGGATTTATGCCTGATGTAGCCGTTGTGGATATGGGATTACTGGAAGGCGGCGCGGTCGATTTTGTACATGAACTGAAACAGCGACTGGAGAATCTGCCTGTCATTGTTCTTGTTCCATATGGTATGCACATTGAATTGCATGAAACAGAAGCCTTTGATGCTGTCCTGACGAAGCCAGTCAGACAGGCTGATCTGTTGAATGCATTGAGTATTACTTTGCCTTAAATCATGATCAGAAGACAAATCTTTATTCGGCGCACCTTATAGGTGCGCTTTTTTTCATTTTCCATTTTCTGAGCCAAAGCCCTTTTATTCCGAGCTGGTTACGTTACAATAGAAAGTGAACTTCATCTTTATAACCAACAGAGGAGGATATGCAATCAATGGATTATCGCAGATTAGGTGCAAGCGGACTGAAAGTAAGCGAGATCAGCCTGGGAAGCTGGCTGACGTACGGAGGGTATGTGGAACGTGAGAATGCGGTGAAATCAATTGAAACTGCATTTGATGAAGGCATCAACTTTTTTGATACAGCCAATGTATACGAACGGGGTGCAGCAGAAGAACTGCTTGGGCAGACGCTCAAAGCGTACTCCCGTGACTCTTATGTACTCGCAACCAAAGTATTTGGCAAAATGGGTGATGGTCCGAATGACCAGGGGTTGTCTCGCAAACATATCAAGGAGCAATGTGAAGCCAGCTTGAAGCGCCTGGGCGTTGAATATGTGGATATCTATTACTGCCATCGTTATCATACCGAAACACCAATTGAAGAAACACTCCGCGCGCTCGATGATCTGGTACGACAAGGCAAAGTGTTATATGTAGGCGTCAGCCAGTGGACTGCGGCTCAGATGGAAGCTGCGTTGGGTACAGCAGACCGTCTGCTCCTGGATCGTATCGTGGTCAATCAGCCGGTGTACAACATGTTTGACCGTTATATCGAAAATGAAATTATCCCGCTCGGCGAGCGTAAAGGCATCGGACAAGTTGTATACTCCCCGCTTGCTCAAGGTCTATTAACCGGGAAATATACGTCCGTTTCCGATATCCCAGAGAATAGCCGTGCTGCCAAGCTAGGATGGGACGAAGGAAAGATCAATGCGGATCGTATCGGGAAAGTTCGTCAGCTGATTGAAGTGGCGGACAGGCTGGATCTGAAGGTTGGCCAACTGGCCCTTGCCTGGATTCTGCGCCAGAACAATGTATCCAGTGCACTTGTAGGGGCGAGTCGTCCCGAGCAGGTAAAAGAAAACGCGGCTGCATCTGGCGTGAAGCTGGATGCTGCCATTATCGAGGAGATTGAGAGCATCCTTGCTTGATCTCCTGCCAGCACACAAGCTGAGATGATATATAATAATCCATAAAGCAAGGGATGTCCTGTGCGCCTGAATAGGCGAACGAGACATCCCTTTTTTGGAGAACGTTGAAAGGTTAGATTCATTGAAAGGTTGGATCTTGCTTTAAAGCGTAAGAGGCAGAGAGCGAAGTGGTAAGGCACACACGCGATTACGCCCTGTATTCTTCGCTTCATATAAAGCACGGTCGGCCTGTTCGAAGAAGTCGTCATCGTCATGATCATCACAATGATCGGGATACACGGCTACACCAATGGAGATGGTTAGACGTGTCGTGTGCCCGTCGGGCAGAGCAAAATGGTATTTCTCTACAGCCTGCCGGATAGATTCGGCGGTAGCCACGGCCTGACGGTGTCCACAGTCGAGCAAGAGAATGGCGAATTCTTCCCCACCGTTTCGTGACACGATATCAGCAGAACGTGCATGCTCAACGAGCAGTTGTCCAAGTTGCTTCAGGACCGCATCGCCGGCGGAATGACCATAGGTGTCATTTACCTTTTTGAATCGGTCAATATCAATGGCAAGCAAGGAAAGCTTCTGTTGGTAATCCCGCGCACGCTGGAGTTCCAGTTGAAGTGATTTTTCGAACTGTCGTCGATTGCTAAGGTTGGTAAGATGATCGGTAGATGCTCTTTTTTCCAATAGAAATAACATTTCATTGGATTTATTAATGAATTCTGCGATGAAATAGATAAATAATCCACCGGCAAAGGAAATGGTCATTTGTAACGGATATATCTTCATTAATGAATTCATGCTGTCTGTATTCAACATAAGGATGATAAAGATTAATGTCATGCCAAGCAGATTCATTGTAATTATTTTGGTCAGTCTGGACCAGGGAGCATAGGCGAAGTATACACCGGACAGTCCGATCAGAGTCATGACAAATCCTGCATCTATGGCAGAGGATGATAAGCCGAACATCAGAATACGAAGGACCGAGATCATGAACCCCGTAACGACCGAAGCCAATCCTCCCATATATACCGCTGCGGTAACGATGGCCAGATGACGTAGGTCTACAATCGTAGTTTCGTTCAGAGGGAAAGAATAGTTCATGAGTACTGTGCCATATATACCGAACAATAAGCCGCCGATCAACTGAACACGTAACGAGGGAAAAGGCAATCGGATACTATAGAACTTTGCGATGATCCCGGACACATACATAAACGTAATCATGACACAGATATTAATGAAAAAAGTGCTAAACAACCGACATTCCCCCTTTATATGCACATCCCTATATTTTATCTGAAAAGTGGTGCTGTAGCGAACCATATTATCCCAAATTTATGAGGGGATTGCTGGGAAAGGTGTTTTATTTGCATATACAGGAAGTTAGAGCGATATTGACTTCAATATACAATAAGATTTATACTTAATCTAAATCAAAGTTTATTCTTTCTTTTTGGGAAGACCATCATAAGTAGAAGATTAGTGTCTGATTTCATATAAAATGGATCAATAATAAAGGAGAAATGGTTGTGAGAACTTTAAATCTGACGATACAACGGCAAGCGGTATATGATGTGGTGCGTCATTCGGAGGATCACCCAACAGCTGCTGATGTCATGAATCGACTCGTGGAACAAGGGTATAATCTGGCCTATGGTACGGTGTATAATTCTCTTCGTTATCTGACGGACAAAGAATTGATACGGGAACTTAAACTCGGAGAGACAGCAAGCCGGTACGATGCCCGTATGGATGATCATCAGCACATCATGTGTGAAGTGTGTGGCAAAGTGGACGAGGTGATGACGGAGGTTCCTCCACAATGGATGAAACAGGTAGCTGAAGAAACCGGATATGCAATCGATCATGCTCATGTGGTCTTTGGAGGTGTCTGCGGGGAATGCAGAAACAAACGGATCAAGTAAAAATAAAACTGCCTGGCCGCCGTTTACCCCTTAGGGTTAAACCAGCCTTGTCCGATGCAGCACCGCTTGTGGACAATTGTCCTGTTACACGGCGTGTTATTCTGATCAGCCCGATGCCGGGTCAGGTTCATGAACTGGTAAAAGCCTTAACGGATAGCTGCTTTGATGTACTGGTCTTCCATCGCTGGGAACCGGATCTGCATGAGCGTCTTGTCTTTGATCTGTTGATCTATGACCTGTCTGTGGCCGGAACTATCGATGCTTTTGCTGGCATTAGCAGCCGATTGAATCGTGAGGCTGAGCATACAACCCCTTGTCTGTATCTGGTCGGTGAGAAGATGATTGGCAGCGCGAGTGGACCGATGCTTCAGGAGGAATTGCTGGTGTGGCCTGCACGCCCGCAGGAAGCACTTTACCGGGTGCAGCGCATGATTGGCAACAGTCCTGCTTTGCCCAATCGTGGGTTTTTGCCTGAGGAAGGGCACCGTATCGGATTTAAGGATTTGTGGCTCGATCGTGAACGGATGAGTGTACAGCGCGATAATAACCGGATTCATCTAACCAAGACCGAATATGATCTGTTACTCAAGCTGATTGATGCCAAAGGTGCAGTCATTTCCCGTGAGGAGATGCTCAGCGATATCTGGGAGACGGACTTTACGGGTGGAAGTAATGTGGTCGATGTTCATATCAAAAGCTTGCGCAAAAAATTGGGCGATAATGCGTCTTCGCCGCAATATATTGTAACAGTAAGAGGAGTGGGCTACCGCCTGGCGGATTAGTCCGCTTTTTTTTTGCCCAAATTTTATCTTTCACTTCATGCTTTTTCGGGTACTCCCTAATAGATAGGCAGATCAGAATCATTCCCTTAAAAACATGTTCATAGTTCATTCATGAAGTGTTGAAGAACCTCATCTTAATCTCATGTGAACCTCATGCAAGAGCAGAGTGGGACATGTTAGAATCAATTTAACAGTTAGATCAAGTCTAAATGTATATTTAAACTGAAGCCGAATATGATTTTAATAGTAGACATATAGCAGCCGTGAGACCCATTAGAGGAGGACGACATGATGACAGAACGTATGACAACGAATCAGGGAGCACCTGTAGGTGACAACCAGAATTCCCGCACAGCAGGCAGAAGAGGACCAACACTGCTTGAAGACTACCATCTCATTGAGAAAATAGCCCACTTTGACCGTGAACGTATTCCCGAAAGAGTTGTACATGCAAGAGGAGCAGGCGCTCATGGTGTATTCACGCTAGAGCAGAGTATGAAGGAGTATACAACAGCGGACTTCCTGCAAGATCCGGGTACGGAGACGGATGTGCTGGTTCGTTTTTCGACCGTTATTCACGGTACGGGATCACCCGAGACTGCACGAGATCCACGTGGATTTGCCGTCAAATTCTACACACGGGAAGGCAACTATGATATCGTAGGCAACCATCTGCCCGTTTTCTTCATTCGTGATGCCATGAAGTTCCCGGACATGGTGCATTCCTTGAAGCCGGCTCCAGATACAAACATTCAGGAACCAGCTCGTTATTGGGACTTTATGACCCTCTCACCGGAATCAACACATATGATGACCTGGTTGTTCTCTGATCTGGGTACACCAGCAAGTTATCGGGAGATGGATGGTTTCGGCGTACATGCTTTCAAATGGATCAATGCACAGGGGCAAGTCCATTATGTGAAATATAAGTGGGAGTCTGCACAAGGCGTGCGAGGCTTCTCTCGTCAGGAAGCTGCCGAGGTACAAGGACAGGACTTTAATCATGCTACCCGGGACCTGCATGAACATATCAAGAACGGGCAATACCCGCAGTGGAAGTTACAGGTACAGCTTTTGAAGCCAGAGCAAATGGATGATTTTGCTTTTGATCCGCTCGACCCAACCAAAACATGGCCTGAAGATGTATTACCGTTCCATACGGTGGGCACCATGACCCTGAATCGGAATCCGCAAAACTTCTTTGCTGAAGTGGAGCAGGCAGCCTTTTCTCCTAGTGCGCTTGTACCTGGAATTGAGCCTTCCGAAGATAAATTGCTGCAAGGACGCCTATTCTCCTATCCGGATACACAGCGGCATCGACTTGGAACGAACTATTTGCAAATTCCGGTGAATTGCCCGTACGCACCTGTTCGTAATTATCAGCGTGATGGACTCATGAATGTGAATCAGGACCCATCTCCGGTGAACTATGAACCCAACAGTTCAGGAAACAGCCCGCAAGAAGATCCGGCATACCGGGACAGTCAGGTTCCGTTGCAAGGGCATGTTACAAGAGAGAAAATCGAGAAGACGGATGATTACACACAGTCAGGTGAGCTTTTCCGTTCATTTACTCCTGTAGAGCAGCAGCATTTGCTGGATAATCTGATCAATGACCTTAAGGGCGTATCTGTTGATATTCAAATGCGTGCTCTATGCCATTTCTTCCGGGCGGATGGACAGCTTGGCGGACGTTTGGCTCATGGACTCGGCGTGGATATTTCTGCACATATGCCGTCACAGGATGGAAAATAAAGTGCAGTTTGACCCTGTACTCGCAACATCATACGGACTAATATTTGGGGAAGACCGGGAAAACCGCGAACGTGCGGAATTTCCCGGTCTTTGGCCTTTTTTACTGAAATGGAAAACAAATTTACAAATCATTTACATAAAATAGCTGACATAGAGGTTGACTTCTCATTTGTTGGCACTACAATGGGTAGTGTGAGGGGTGTCAGAAAATGAGAATACACAATTTCAAAGTGGGTGAGCGTGGGCTCAACCGATTTTTTGGTCCACTGGAAGCCAAGATCATGGACATTTTATGGGCTCGTCCTGGCAGCAGCATCCGTGAAGTGCAGACCGCACTTGAACAAGACAAAGACGTCAATTTTAATACAGTCATGACCGTGATGAACCGGCTCGTAGACAAGGGACTTCTCGGAAAGTCACAAAAGGGCAGAACATCTTTGTACCAACCGGTACAGAGTAAGGAGGAGTTTATGAACGACCAATCCAAGGAACTGTCACATGAGTTGGTGGATGAATTCGGAGCTTTGGCATTGAATCATATGCTGGATGCGCTGGACGAAGCAGATGCGGGTCTGATTGAACGCCTGGAACAGAAGATCAAACAATGGAAAAAGGATAGCGATTAAGATGTGGAAGACCCGCTCGAAACTTTTGTTTACCGTCGGGTTTGGCATTCCGTTACTCGTGTTCATGCAGATGTTCATGTACGCGATGTACAAAATTTTTGGCTGGGATATCCCGTTTAACCTGCTCTGGCTCTGCAATCATTGGATGAGTCGACTCGGTTGGTTATCCGTGGGACATTTCCTGCTGGCACTGGTATTGCTGACATTTGCGGGAACAGGTTGGTTGCTAATGGTGCGTATGATGAAAACCAGAGCAGCCGTACGTAAGCTTCGCTCCATGGAAGTGCGTGCATTGTCCCGCGAACTGGAGTCCAAGTATCACCATCTCGGACAGCCGGGATTCATTGTGGTGGACAAGCATTCTCCGGTTGCATTTACAATTGGTTTATGGAGGCCTTGCATCGTACTCTCCACGGGGCTTCTGACGATGCTGGATGCAGAAGAGGAGACGGCAGTTGTGTACCACGAAGTCCATCATCTGTGGCACCGTGACCCACTGAAGACGACACTGTTATCGGTATTTGCAATCATGATGCCATATATTCCCGTATTGAAGCATACTTCGAAACATTACAATATCGTTAGAGAAATTCTGGCAGACAACGAGGCTATTGAGCGTACAGGCAATGTGGCAAGCATTGGAAGTGCTTTGCTCAAGCTGCTTCGTGCTTGTCCTGAACCTAGGGGGGCAAAGGAACTGACCGTTCAGTCCTCATTTGCGGATACGTCGGTGAATGTCCGAATTTCACGTCTGCTCGACCCGGAACAGGACGTGACGCTGAGATTGCCACGTTATGCTGTTTTGATGTCGGCTACTGTTTTTCTATTGCTGTCTATCTTGTTTGTTTGGTCCATCGGATAGATTAATTGGGCTAAATTGAAGTCGAATATAATGAGAAAGGAAGATGAACATGAATAATAAAAGTGTAGAGATTGGATTACTTTTCTCAAGGATTATGATCGGTTTGATCTTTGTATTGCATGGCTGGAGTAAATTCGAAGGTGGAATCAGCGGTACAGTAGGTTTCTTCGAAAGTATCGGTATTCCCGGATTTCTTGCATCCGTTGTAGCCATCATTGAGTTGGTAGGTGGTGCAGCGATGATTCTGGGTCTGGGAACACGTGTGTTTGCTGCCCTGTTTGCCATCGTGATGGTTGGCGTTCTGTTTACAGCCAAAATGGGTGAGCCGTTCCTGAGTGGTACCGAGTTAGATTACCTGCTGCTTGCGGGTTCCCTGACACTGCTCTTCACAGGAAGCCGCTTCCTGGCCGTGGATTATCTGTTCTCCAGACAGGGGAACGCTCGCCAGAATGTGAGTGCTTGAATTGACTAACGATTGTTAAAAAATAATGAAGTGCAGGATTAGTCCTGTAACGAGGTTCTTTATTGGCCAGGCCGGTTCGGGAATTGATTTGCGAACCGGGCTGATCAGTAGAGAACTTTTTTCGTTTGGACGACATGCCTGAGGTTTGTTACAATGAGAATAAGTATGCTACTAAGAAAAAATAAGGAGGATGCAATTTATGATTAACGTCATTCCATCCGAAGCCCGCTCCAGCTTCGATCGAGGCTGGCTCCGTGGCAGTCACAGCTTTTCATTCGGAGAATACCAAGACCCGGAGAATACGGCGTTTGGACCGATGCGGGTAGCGAACGACGATGTGATTGCGCCTGGTCGCGGTTTTGGAGCTCACCCGCATAGTGACATGGAGATTGTATCCATCGTACTGAACGGCAAGTTGCGACATGAAGATAACCTGGGCAATGTAGCCGTTACAGGTTTCGGTAGTATTCAGCGAATGTCAGCAGGCAGTGGCATGATTCATACCGAACATAATGCATCCGATACCGAAGAAGTACGTTTGCTTCAGCTCTGGTTCATGCCACAGACAAAAGGGTTGGAGCCCTCGTATGAGACCACATCATTTGATCCAGCGGCATTGGCAGGAGCACTCGTGCCGATTGTATCCCCAGATGGGGGACCAAGAGTTGCGACCATTCATCAGGATATGACGATCTACCTTGGCCGATTAGCCAAAGACGAAACGTTAACCTTTAATCAGGATTCGGGCCGCCGGATGTACATTTTCTCCATCGAAGGCAAGCTGGGGTTGGATGGAGAGTACCTGTTGAACGAAGGCGACACGGCTCGTGTGGAACAGCGGGATTCAATCGAACTGCAAGGAAACGAAGATACGTTCTATATGATTATTGATTTGCCGTAGATGGCTGATGAAATGAACTCCAAGATGAAGGAGGATATACACGTATGGCGCAACAGGAATGGTTTATGGTTAAACATGCGGTGACCGGGCGAGGATTAGCTAATAGCAAAACAGATTCGCTGTCCTATCGGTTCCAACAGGAAGATACAGGCTTCATATTTACCGTTACGGGTCTGGACGAGCAGATTGTGGAACAGATTATGGAGCTTAGACAGGAACTGAACGTATTTCGTTTCGTCCAACGCAAAGATCAGCCCCTTTTGAAACACTGGTACTACGTAGAAGGTGAACGGGTTGTGTACGACAGGGAGAGTCACACGCTAAGCATCTATGCGAAGTCGGAGATTCGTTATGTGCCTGAAGATTATTTTGCGGATTAACTTATAAGTAACTATAGAACTTGGAACATCCCAGAGGTCTCTGTTAAATACAGAGGCCTTTTTTGCTGTCTGAAAACTCAGAGAATTTAATCGTAATTTTGCAAAAAAGACCACATAATTCCCAGCTGTCTGGCACAAGCTACCTTGTATAAAAACAAGAACGGAGGGGCGGCATATGGCGGACAAAACATCTGGGAAGGACAAGTCCCGACAACCGGGACGAGCTTCAGAAGAGAAAAAACATTTCCCTTTGGGACTGCCATCCCCGCCTTTTCTTCGGCAGCCGATTAGTGCAGTACATGAAACTCAGATTCAGGCGGTAAAGGAGATATTCTCCGATTGCTCGGATGTGGTTTTTCGCAACGTCATGATTACGCCTGAAGTGAAAGGACTTCTGGTCTACATCGAAGGCATTGTTAATTCGGCTGATATCCAGGAACACATGCTGCGTCCGATTATTCGAGGTTTGGTGCAGCAGCGCACAGATGAACCCGATGTTCCGCTGGACGATACAACCGTTGAGCTGACCCAGGTGAAGCGCGTTGAAAGCTGGGCTGCTGCGACAGAAGGGGTGCTGGCATCCTCCGCACTTCTGGTGGTCGATGGAAGTAGCGAAGCCTGGATGTTCAATGTCAAAGGCGGCGTCAGACGTGGTGTGGAGGAACCGCAGACAGAATCCGTGATTCGGGGACCGCGGGAGGGGTTTACCGAAACACTGCGCGTGAATACGGCTTTGCTGCGCTTCAAGCTGAAAACACCTTCTCTCAAGATGGTAAGCATGACTCTTGGCACAGAAACCAAGACCGATATTGTGCTGACCTATCTGGAAGGTATTGCTGATCCAAAAACGATTCAAGATGTCAAGAAACGTCTGGAAAAAATCAATATTGATGGCATCCTGGAAACGGGTTATATCGAGGAATTGATTGAAGATCATCCGTATTCGCCTTTCCCTCAGATGCACTACTCGGAGCGGCCGGATACCGTTGCAGGCAATCTGTTGGAAGGACGCTTTGCCATTATGGTAGATGGAACCCCATTCGCGCTGATTGCTCCAGTCACGATGTGGCAGATGCTGCAAGCCAGTGAGGATTATTACGAGCGATTCTTCATCAGTAATCTGGTGCGCTGGATTCGCTTCCTGTTCGTAGCCATCGCTCTGTTCCTGCCAGCCTTGTATATCTCTATTACAACATTTCATCAGGACATGCTGCCAACTACGCTGATTCTAAGTATCGCAGGTGCCCGGGAAGCCATTCCTTTTCCGGCTTTGGTTGAGGCGCTCATTATGGAGCTATCGTTCGAAGCCCTTCGGGAAGCCGGGGTCAGGTTACCCAAAACAGTGGGGCAGGCCGTCAGTATTCTCGGCGCACTTGTGATTGGGCAGGCTGCGGTTCAGGCCGGGATTGTGTCCGCCCCGATGGTTATTATCGTATCCATGACAGGTATAGCTTCCTTCACGATCCCGCGATTTAACTTTGCGATTACGGTGCGTCTTCTCCGATTTCCGATCATGTTACTGGCAGGTATGCTTGGATTATATGGCATCGTCATCGGCTTGGTCCTGATCTCTGTGCATCTGACACAGATGACTTCGTTCGGTGTCCCATATCTCTCCGGTCTTAGCCCTTACAGTAAAACAGATACCAAAGACATTCTCATTCGTGTGCCATGGTGGAAAATGATCAATCGTCCTTCTACGGTACATCGGGATCAGAAACGGATGACCGAAAAGATCAACGGTTCCCCTGAAGCTGAGGAAGGGTGGTGAACCCATGCAGTTCATATATAAGTACCGGGCAGTGATAGCGCTGTTGTTATGTACCACTTTTATTTCAGGTTGCTGGGATCGTAAGGAGATTAATGATATTGCTTTTGTGATTGGCATAGCTGTTGATAAGGAAGGAGACAACTACAGATCCAGCCTGCAGATTGCACTTCCCGGTCAATCCGGTTCTACCGGCAGTTCGGGAGGTGGCGGGGGTACAAGTGGGGACAAATCCTGGTTCATGTTATCCAATACAGCCAAATCATTGCATGGTACGTCTATTGAAGGTCAAAAGGAACTCTCACGAACAATCTATTATGCGCATCGCCGTACGATGCTTATTGGTGAGGAGCTTGCCAAGGATGGAGTGGCCCCCATGCTTGATCTGTTTACGCGGTATCCGCTGAACCGATTCTCTGCATTGCCAGTGGTCACAAAAGGTTCAGCATATGAGGTCATGGATACGGATGCACCTATAGAGAAGTTTCCATCCGAGATGGTGCGGGAACTGTGCTTCCTCAATATGCGTAATCCACGTTCACTTAAAACGTTTATAGATGCCATTCTTAGTGAAGGTGTGGATCCATTCCTGCCTGTCGCTTCGAAAGTGAGCAATGTTCCAAAAGGGTGGAAGGACGCCAAAACAAACATCAAGCTTGATGGATTGGCCATTTTCAAGAAAGATAAGCTGGTTGGCATGATCGACAAAGCTCCGGCTGATGCGCTCATTCTTGCTATGGGCGAGGCCAATGCGCCGGAGATTATGGTTAAAGCTCCTGGCGGAGATGGAGATATGTTCATCAAGTTGAACGAGAACAACGCTTCACTGCATCCCAGTATCAAGGCTGACAAGGTCACCGTGAATATTGAATTATATGCCAAGGGAGTTCTCGTAGATAACGAATCCAATTATGGTGATCGGCGTGAGAATGAGATTCTGAAGTTACATGAAGCCATTCACGAGAAAATAAAATTGGATATCGAGGAAGGTGTCCGGTTGGTACAGGGAAAATACCATGCGGACATTCTTGGGATCGGAAGATCCATTCATCAACATCTGCCAGCCAAGTGGGACACGATGAAGGATCGCTGGGATGACATATATCCTGAAGTCGAGGTGACGGTTACTCCCCATGTCATTATTGAAAACGTTGGGGTGAGCAATAAACCAATTGGCGTCGGAGAGGATGAAGTTGTACATGATTAAACCACTCTTATTTACCTACCTGGCCATGGTAATCGCGGTCATTCTGATGGATTTCAGACATTTGAAACAGGCAGCTGCCATTAATCGCTGGCTATCCTATAGTTTGATAGCAGTGGGTACAGGTATTTGGTTCTATGTGACTAATCTAAGCAAAACCTTATTTGTGTCGGTATGGATAAGCCACATTATCCAGCGCTTACTGCCCCTGCCCTAGGTTGTGGACAGGATGCATTAAGTTTGCGAGATCGCGAGAGGGAAAGGAGGTATATTATGAATCAGAGAGTGACACACCGTCAGACGATCCTGCTCGTGCTGCTGCTCAGTATTTCAGGAACGTTAATTCAGCCTCACGCGCAAGCTATCTACTATGCGGAACAACACGCTTATCTCTCGTATATACCTGTAGTCGTAGTGATGCTTGCATCAATGTGGATGTTAAGTCGGGTTCAGCGGAGATTTCCGGATCAGGATCTATTTCAAGCCCTTGCTGGGCGATTCCCCTTTTTGGGAAGGCTCGCAGGATTGATGTACATTTTGTTTTTTTTCTTTGTGTTTGCTAGGGATATCCGGTTAACGGGTGATTATATAAGCATAACGTTGTTAGAGACCACCCCCATTTCCATCATTGTGTTATCACTGATCGTTATGGGAGTTTTTATCGTCAGAGGTGGGCTCGGCTCCTTGATCGGTATGTCGGAGTTGTATGTGACATTGTTTCTCTTAAACTCCGTGATTGTGCCTTTCATGCTCATTCAACAGATCAATATGGATAACCTGATGCCGTATTTTCACGTTGATGTTGCGGGAGTGGGCAAGGGGAGTTGGTACATATTTTCGTTTTACGGAGAGATGATCGCATTGCCTTTTGTTATCAAGGGCAGTGATTTTCGATTTAAGTCGGTTGTGTCAGGCATTTTATTGTCAGCCTTGTTGATGATGCTAATCCTTGTTGAGACCATTACCTCCATCGGAGTCCCTATCGCTTCAAGGTTGGTGTATCCCTCCTATGAACTGGCAAGACAATTGCAAATCAGTGACTTCTTGGATCGGTTTGACCTTGCGCTGGCAGCAGCGACTTTGCCTACGATGATCACGAAGATTGCATTTGACCTGTACTTTGTCTGCTGGGGATTGAAGCGAATGATTCCGAACGTATCGGGAAAGGTATTGACAGGCCCGATTGCCCTCGTCGGATTTGTCTGTGCATTCTGGTTCTTCCGAAATGCCATTCAGCTCAATCGCTTCACTCGGGAATGGACATGGATTGCCATTGTTTTTGAAGTGTTGTTCCCCATTGTGCTGTTTCTTTTCCTTCGTCCTCGCAAAAAGGATAAAAAAGAATCTACCCAACAGAGATCGGGAGACCAGTCAAAGAAAGAGAAGCATGAGCCGGAACAAAAATCGGCTGATTCGGAGAAGGACGGAGAGAAAAGGCGGAAAGATTCTCATGGCGGAGAACTCCAGCCTTCCTGATGCATTCCATCAAAAATCCTTATAGATGAACGGGCAAAAAGAGGAAAAGCACAGTTTCCCTTCACAGAAGTACCCTGTATACTGTAGTCAGACTGATGAACATTCGGCTGAACTAACGGGGGGAACATGAATGGCTCAACATTTGGCAGGTGTGCGTGTAGCATTGACAGGACCACGAAAATCGAAAGAAATGTCCGTACTGGTTGAAAAAATGGGTGGAATCCCGCTTGTGCGACCGGCACAGGGGACCGTATTCCTGGATGATCGGAGTATCAGGGATGGGCTGGTATCCTGGATCTCAGACCCGCCAGACTGGGCGGTGTTAACTACGGGTATGGGATTGGATGCATTGTTTGAAATGGCTGAGGATATGGAAGTGGCAGGCCAATTGTTGGATGTATTATCGGAATCCTCAATTGCGGCAAGGGGATACAAGACGGTGAATGCGCTCAAAAAGCGCAAGTTAACACCGCTGGTACGAGATGATGACGGTAGCACGGACGGGCTCATTCGAGAATTCGCCCCACATGATCTCGCAGGGAAAAAGGTCATGTTGCAGCTTCATGGGGAGACAGCTCCCAAACTTGTCGCATGGTTGGAAGAACAAGGCGCAATTGTCAGACAAGTGCTTCCTTACCGCCATGTACCGCCGGAAGAGGCAGAGCTGGAACAGCTATTGAATGAAATTCTAAAGTTCGAGGTAGATGCTGTTGCGTTCACAAGTGGACCGCAGGTCAGATTTCTGACGCAATATGCGGCCTCCCAGGACAAGCTTGAGCCGATGCTGGCAGCCTTCAGACAAGGTGTAATTCCTGCGTCTGTAGGTAAAGTTACAGCAAACTCCATGCGTGAAGAAGGCATTGAGGCACTGGTCATTCCGGAGGAAGAGAAGATGGGAGCACTCATCGTTGAGCTTGGACGTTACTTTGCAGCAGGGCGTGCGGCCAAGATTAGAGATTAGTGGCCTGCTTTTAGATCAGTTCGACAAAAAGCTTTTGGCGTCGCTTCATGAATAAAAAGTGTGCATTAAGCTTAACCGCATCGCTATATGATGCGGTTTTGTTTAGATTATAGAATTTATACGTTACAACTAAAACACGAATGGTTCATCCTTGATAGTGCTTCGATCAGAAGTTTTTGTTATCTCGAAGAAAAGGTGGATATGACGATGACCATTGCAGATCGTAACGCCAGACCCCGACTGATCATTGCAGGCACCGGAAGTGGTGCAGGGAAAACGACAGTAACCTTGGGGCTAATGAGAGCAATCGCTCAGCGTGGTTTGAGTGTACAAGGGTTCAAATGTGGCCCGGACTATATTGATCCGACATACCATACCGCTGTTACGGGCAGACCGTCACGCAATCTGGATGCATGGATGACATCGCCCGAGTACGTGAGGCATACGTTCGAGAAAGCATCGGCAGGACATGATATTTCCATTATAGAAGGCGTTATGGGCCTCTATGATGGCAAAGATCCGCTCAGTAATACAGGCTCAACTGCAGAGATTGCTCTAGTCACGCAGACCCCTGTAATCCTGGTCGTGGATGTACACAGCATGGCTCGCAGTGCGGCCGCGATTGTCCTGGGTTTTCAACAGTTGGAGCCTGAATTAAATATTGCCGGAGTGATCGTCAACCGGTGTGGAAGTGCGGGTCATTATACCATTGTGAAAAAAGCCATTGAGCAGATGTGTGGCATTCCGGTGGTTGGCTGGCTGAAGCGGGACGAGGACATGTCCATCCCTGAGAGACATCTGGGACTGGTGCCTGCCATTGAGCGCGGTGAACTGGAGCCATTATTCCAACGGGCTGCCGATGTGCTGATGGAAGGCACTGATCTGGATCTTCTGCTGGGGCTGGCAGCAAGCGCCCCGCCGTTAAATGCAGAAGAAAGGAGTCCGGCCACGACTGCCCACACGGATTTAGCTAATACTGAACCAGGCTCGAATTCCGATTCACAATTCGATTCAGTGATCCACGTTAATAATCGACATCTATCATATGCGGTGCAGCCTGTCATTGCCGTTGCGCGCGATGCGGCATTTAATTTCTATTATCCCGATAATCTGGAATTGCTCGAAGCAGCCGGGGCCCGATTACAATACTTCAGTCCGCTCGCTGGTGAAGGTATTCCAACGGATGTGGATGGCATCTATTTGGGTGGAGGATTTCCAGAGGAGTTTGCAGCAGAGATTGCCGGTAACCAAGGGTTCTTGGAAGGACTTCGACAGGCAGCACAATCCAACATGCCTTTATTCGCAGAATGTGGCGGTTACATGGTACTCGGGGAAACGTTGACCGACCGTGAGGGCGTCACCTTCGACATGGCGGGCATTATCCCCGCACAGGTGCAGATGCAGAAGAAGCGAGCTGCGCTTGGCTATCGTGAAGCGAGTAGCGTTCGGGATTCCTTTTTACTGAAAAAGGGTGAAGTACTCCGGGGTCATGAATTTCATTATTCGACAATGACCTATCGTGATGAAGAAACGATCCCTTATGCGTATGAGACGAAGGGGTTGCGTAGCCTGAAGCAAGAAGGGTATGCGGCAGGCAACATCGTGGCGGGGTATACGCACGTTCATCTGGGCTCTTACCCGGCAGCCGCTCGAAGATGGGTGGAACATTGTTTAGCCTATCGGCAGGAGCGATATATGCAGAGATAATAGCAGCTTTTTATAGCTCAAATAGATAGCTGAATTCAATAAGCAAAATGGCTCTAATCTTGCTTTTGCCTAATGAGTCTTTGGTCGTGAAGTTGGCGATCCCATTCTGAATTAAAGGTTTTCAGATGAATATGTGGAATGAATAAAAGACAGAATCATTAGGCGAGGGAGGGACATCATGATGAGAACCGTATGTGTAACGGGAGCTGCTCGGGGATTGGGATTGGCTTTGACGGCACAGATGCTGAAGAGAGGGTATCTTGTGTATGCGGCCGGTCTGGACGTGGAAGATTCCGAGGGGATTCGTATGCTTGCAGAAGGATATCCTGACCATCTGCGCGCCATCGAACTGGATATCGCGGACGACCTGTCGGTAGCTCTGTTCACGGAGACATTGAAGCTGGATACGAATCATTTGGATATGCTGATCAATAATGCGGCTATACTAGGGAGTATTACGGATCATATCCGCGGGCCGTTGAATATGGCGGAGATGGCTGAAGTATTTAATGTGAACACCTTAGGTACACTGCGTGTGACTCATTCCCTGTTGCCCCTCCTTCTTCAAGGACGGGTCAAGCTGATTGTTGATATCTCTTCCGAGGCTGGAAGTATAGAGCAATGCAGTCGGGATGGGTGGTTTGCCTATTGTATGTCCAAAGCTGCTTTGAACATGCAGGCCCGTCTTGTGCACAATGGTCTGAAGGATGAAGGCGGACAAGTGATGCTTGTGCATCCCGGTTGGGTACAGAGTTATATGAGGGGCGAATTGGATGTTTCTGCGGATCTCACGCCCGAGCAATCTGCACAACATATCGCAGTACTTATCGACCGCCATGAACAGTTTAAAGGAGATCAGCCCGCATATGTGGACTACAAGGGCGAGAAGCTCCCCTGGTAGTTGATTGATACAGTGAGGTGAACAAGGAAGGAGATTGATTGAATGGATCATCGTAAAAAAGCATTACTACTTGGCGATTATACACATCCAGATTGGCACCCGCTTCAAGGTGTGGATGCGGAGATTAGCCGAATTTTCCATGATACTATGACTGTGCAGTGCAGTGAGAATCGGAATATGTTGCTGCAAGAAAATATAACCGGGTTTGATGTATGTATCTCATACATGGACGATTGGAAAGGGAAAGTCTCTCCTCAGCAGACAGCAGGTTTGTTGTCCTATGTGAGTAATGGAGGTGGACTGGTCATTATACATAACGGCATTTCGCTCCAAAATCGTTATGAACTCAAACAGATGATCGGTGCCAAGTTCCTGCATCATCCGGCCTATGCACCGCTTGAATTCACTGTAACGGCGGAAAGCCATCCCGTGACGGAGGGCATTTCGAATTTCACAATGGAAGAAGAGCCGTATCAGTTCGAATTTGGTTCTTTTGCCGAAACGAAGATATTGCTGGAATATCAATCCGAAGATGGACCAAAGCCTGCGGTTTGGGCTCATCGATATGGTGTTGGGCGTATTGTTTATCTGATGCCGGGTCACCATGTGCCGTCTTTTGCACACGAAACGTACCGGAAGTTACTGCTGCAAGCAGGCAAATGGGCTGCACGTTACGTCTGATCGGACAGACATCTTTGCATGCAGAGTATAAGGGGTATAATATAGAGATCAACGAAGAGGAGGATGACAAAAATGAGCGATTTGTTCAAAAAGGCGATCTCGTTAGGGCTTGGTCTTACTGTTGTAAGCAAAGAAAAAATTGAGAAAACCGTGGATGATTTGGTCAAGCGCGGGGAACTTGCGCCCGGTGAATCCAAAGCTTTGGTTGAACGTCTGCTGGAACGGGGCGATGAAGAACAGGGTCAGTTCAAGAGAATGATTCAGGAACAGGTCAAGCGAGTGCTTCAGGAAGCTGGTGTGGCATCCGAAAGTGATGTAACCAGTCTGGAACAGCGCGTTGCTGTACTGGAGAAAAAACTTGCCGAACTGGGCCAATCACCACAGCTTCAACCTGATGAATCCCCAGCTCCACTTGAAGTTCCTCCTCCTCTCAAAGGAAACGAGATCGAGTAGATGGCAGTGCGAATCAAACATGTCGGCAGATACCGTGAAATTGCCATGGCGCTAGTGCGTCATGGCTTCGGTTATATGGTCGAGGAGCTGGGTTTGTTCCAGCTGCTGGCTCTGCCCAGACGGTGGATGTCGCGTGAAGCACACACCACCAAAACGCTGAGTGAGCGCATCAGGCTTGTGCTGCAGGAGCTGGGGCCAGCTTTCGTTAAGCTGGGGCAACTCGCAAGCACAAGGGCAGATCTATTGCCTGAGTCTGTCATTCGCGAGCTAGTGAAGTTGCAGGATCAGGTCCCGCCGTTCTCTTCCGAAACGGCACGGGGTATTTTGGAACAGGAATTGGATACACCGCTGGAGGAGATCTTTTCCCGGTTCGAGGATACCCCTGTAGCTGCGGCCAGCATTGGACAGGTGCATCTCGGCAAACTTCGAAGCGGTGAATCGGTAGCCATCAAGATTCAGCGGCCGGGTATATCGCGTATTGTACAGCGTGACCTGGATATCTTGCGTGAACTGACAGCCATGGCCGAGAAGCGCTGGGACTGGGTGAAGCAATATCAGATTCCGCAAATGGTCGAAGAATATGCTCAGGCACTGATGGCCGAGCTGGATTATACGGTCGAAGGCCGCAATACGGAAAAGATTGCACAGCAATACCAACAGGACAACAAGGTGAAAATCCCGGCAATTTACTGGGATCAGACTTCGTCCCGTGTGCTCACTATGGAGTATATCGAAGGTATCAAACTTAATGATCGTGAAGAACTGGTCAGACGCGGTCATGATCTGAATAACATTGCCGAGCGGCTGGTGGATTCATTATTGAATCAGATTTTTATTCAGGGTTTCTTTCACGCTGACCCACATCCGGGCAATCTGATGGTATTGAAGGATGGTCGTCTTGCCTTTATAGACTTCGGTATGGTGGGCAGTCTGAGTGATGAGATGAAACAACAGCTCGCTTCGCTTATTATTGGGTTAATGCGCAAAGATACGGACAGTATGATCCGGGCGATTGAGAAACTCGGCATGATGCCAGATGACATGGATCTGCGTGGTCTTCATGTGGATTTGGACAAGTTGCGTACCAAATATTACGATATTCCCTTTTCGAAGATTAGTGTGGGTCAGGCGTTAAATGATTTATTCGGCGTAGCCCAGAGGCACCGGGTTGTGATGCCTGCGGATATTCTGCTGCTCGGTAAATCGTTGCTAACGATGGAAGGTGTAATCGAACATCTCGATCCTTCCCTGAGCATCGTAGATATGGCCGAGCCCTTTGGCCGTAAGCTGATCAAGGAACGTTTTAGCGCCGGAAGAATCAAGAATCGCTTGTTCCGCAGTGCGGCCGATATGGCGGAGAGTGTCATCGGTCTGCCAGGGCAGTTAAGGCAGTTATCATCCATCATTAGCAAAGGAAAGCTGAGGCTGGAGATCAGTGTCCCTGAACTCGA